>CAZWGA010000001.1:0-254932 GCA_964633285.1 uncultured Solibacteraceae bacterium
GGATCGGCCTGTCGATCATGCGGCTGTTCAGAACTTCGCGTTCGGAAGGTTTTCCTTCGCGTTTGAAAAATCCGCCGGGAATCTTGCCGGCTGCGTAAAAGTTTTCTCGATAGTCGACTGTAAGCGGGAAGAAATCCAACCCTTCCCGGGGTTCTTTTGCTGCGCACGCGGTCACGAGGACTACGGTGTCGCCGTAGCGGACCAGGGCGGAGCCATGGGCTTGTTTTGCCAGCTTTCCGATTTCGATAGAGAGCTCCCGCTCTCCGATCATCGCGCTGACTTTGTGAACGTTCATGATTTGTTATTTTCTCCCAAAACAAAAACGACCCAAGAGCGATGCCCCGGGTCGTTCTTCATTCATTTCAAAATTGTTATGCGGCAACATGCCGCTCGTCTATTTTCGGATTCCAAGCTTGGAAATCACTTCGCGGTAGCGTTCGACGTTATACGTCCTCAGATAGTCCAGCAAACGCCGGCGCTTGCCTACAATCTTCAGCAAACCGCGCCGTGACGCATGATCTTTTTTATGCGTCTTGAAATGCTCGGTCAGATACGTAATTCGTTCGCTGAGCAACGCGATCTGAACTTCCGGGGATCCCGTATCTGAGGTATGGATTCGGTATTGATCGATGATGGTTCCTTTGTGTTCCTTGGTCAGGCTCATTGGGTACGATTCAATCTCTTTCTCTTAAGATACAGCGACGTACATCGCCTTATTCCGAATTTACTGAGGTTAGCACAACTCGAGGACGCACCCAACCGTTTTCTACCGAAGCAAGTGCAATGAACTCACCTTTTTTGTTAAAGATGCGGGCAAAAGGCCCTCCGGAATCGCCCGTGATTGGATTGCCGTGCAGCACGCGCACTTCATCCGTCATCGACACTTCCATCCGCGGCCAGGATTCGAGCAGGCGATCCATCGGGATGAGATCCGTCAGGGCGAGCTTCCCTAGAGGAACCGCGTTTTCGATACAAAAATCTCCGGACCGTGTCCGCCGTAAAGCCGAAAGATGAGCGCCACATCCCACCTTAGTGCCGAGGTCATGAGCGAGGCTGCGGATATAAGTTCCGGGCGAACACGAGACATGAAATCGAACGGCCGGCGGGTCGAATGCCAGAAGTTCGAATTGCTGAACTTCAATGGAAACCGGAGCGATTTCCACAGCCTGACTTCTGCGGGCCAGCTTGTGCGATGGAACACCGCCGATTTTTTTGGCGGAATACAGCGGAGGCGTCTGATCGAAGGTTCCCGTCAACGAATTCATCGCCGCGCGAACAGCTTCGACGCTTGCCGTGAACGGCTGTTCACTGGTGGTTGGCGTACCTTCGCGGTCATACGTATCTGTGGAAAACCCGAATCGAATTTCGCCTTCGTATTCTTTCGGGGATCCTCCAAGGAATTGCCCCATTCGCGTGGCTTTGCCGACGCAGACCGGCAACACGCCGGTTGCCATGGGATCGAGAGTTCCAAGATGTCCGACTTTGGATGTATCGAACCGCCTGCGAATTTCCTGAACCACGTCGTGTGAGGTTACACCCTGAGGTTTATCGACGATGAAGAGGCCGTTCATTCTTCTTCACGCTTGATTTGATCGAGCAGATATTCGATCCGAATACCTTTTTCCACCGCTTCATCGTAATCAAAGATGAGATCCGGAATGCGCTTCAGATGATGAAGCCGTTTACTCAACGAGCGTCGGGCATAGTGTGCAGCCGACCGCAGTCCTTCGAGTGTCTTCTTTCGCTGTGTTTCGTCTCCCAGAACCGTAACGAAAACGCGGGCATGCCTGAGATCGGGTGAGACCTTCACGTGAGTAAGCGTTGCCAGGCCGATTCGAGGATCCTGAATTTCGCGTTCGATGATTTCGCTGAGCTCGATTTTCAGTTGTTCTTCGATGCGATCTATTCTTCGTCCCTGCATGCCGGTCCCCCACAGCGCCTTAATTACACAATCTCAATGTGGCTCTGGATCATGCAATCCGGCGCAATCCGCTCGGCTTCTTCCGCGGCTTCCTGCAGGACTTTCTCCAGAAACTTTTCATCCGAACCGACGGTAACGACGCTCAGTTGTGACCTTTGCCAGAGATCCTGATGATTGACTTCCGATACCGATATGTTGAATTTCCCTCGCAGTCGGTCCTTCAGGCTTCGGACGATCATTCGCTTATCCTTGAGGGATTGTGCGTGCGGAATGTGGATGTCGAGCGTGAGCAGCGCTATTACGACCATGATCTCGGAGACCTACGCTCCGACGTCGGCCATCACTTTCTCAGTTACGAATGCTTCAATGGTATCGCCGACTTTCACGTCGTTGAAGTTCTGAATGCCGATGCCGCATTCATAACCGCGCGTCACTTCCGAAGCATCTTCCTTGAAGCGTTTGAGCGAAGAGATCTTGCCTTCGAATACTACAACGTTGTCCCGAAGCAGACGGATTTCGGCGTTCCGCGTGACTTTGCCGTCGGTGATGTAGCATCCTGCGATCGTTCCGACTTTCGGAATCCGGAACGTGTCTCGAACGTCCGCTGTGCCCAGGTACGTTTCTTTGATAACCGGTTCGAGAACACCCTGCATCGCGCGTTTGATTTCATCGACAACGTTGTAAATGATCGTGTGCAGCCGGACATCCACTTTTTCGCGAGTGGCAAGTTCGGATGCTTTTCGTTCCGGCCTGACATTGAATCCAATAATGATTGCGTTCGAAGCGGCAGCCAGAAGGACGTCTGTCTCGGTGATCGCCCCGACGCTGGAATGCAGAATGCGGACCTTCACTTTTTCCGTGCTGAGTTTATTCAGCATTTCACTGAGCGCTTCCTGGGAGCCCTGGACGTCGCATTTCAGAATCAACGGCACTTCCTTGATTTCGCCCTCGGTCAACTGCTTGTGCAATTGATCGAGAGTCAGCCGCGATGTTTTCGCCAGGGCGATGTCGCGCAGTTTTTCCTGGCGATAGGAAACGATTTGCCGCGCCTTCTTGTCGTCAGCGATGCACTGGAAGGAATCGCCAGCCAGCGGGAGGCCTTCAAGACCGAGCACTTCAACCGGGGCCGACGGTCCCGCTTCTTTGACAAGCTGCGCGTTCTCATCGAACATCGCGCGAACTTTTCCATAGACGGCGCCCGCGACAAAGTTGTCGCTGATGCGAAGCGTTCCGTTTTGCACAAGGACGGTGGCAACGTTGCCGCGGCCCCTGTCGATCTTCGCTTCAAGAACGGCCCCCATGGCCGGCAGCGTCGGGTCAGCCTTGAGATTCTGCAGGTCCGCAACAAGCAGGATGATTTCAAGCAGGAGTTCGAGGTTTTTTCCGGTCTTTGCGGAGACTTCCACCGTCGGCGTATCTCCACCCCAGTCTTCCGCCTGAAGGCCATGCTCTGCGAGTTCGCGCTTCACCCGTTCCGGGTTTACTCCCGCTTTATCGATTTTGTTGATGGCCACAACAATGGGGACTTTTGCGGCTTTCGTGTGCGAAATCGATTCGATCGTCTGAGGCATGACGCCGTCATCGGCCGCCACAACAAGCACCACAATGTCCGTGACCTTCGCTCCGCGGGCGCGCATGAGCGTGAAAGCTTCGTGCCCCGGTGTATCCAGAAAAGTGATTGTCCGGTCCTGAGCCTTAACCTGGTAGGCGCCGATGTGTTGTGTAATTCCGCCGGCTTCCTGTTCGGTAACTCGAGTTTTGCGGATGGCATCGAGTAGCGACGTCTTTCCATGATCGACGTGGCCCATGATGGTCACGACCGGCGCGCGCGGCGCATTGTTGGCAGTGACGCTGACTTCAACCGCATCGAGCATCACGCTTTCCTCGAACGTGACGAAATCGGCTTCGGCATTGAAGTCCTTGGCGATTTCGCGCGCCATTTCCTTATCGAGGGTCTGATTGATAGTCGCGAAAACTCCACGATCCAGCAGTTTTTTCTGCAGATCTTTCGCGAGAACGCCAAGCTTTTCGGCGAGATCCTTTACGGTCAGGCCTTCCGTCAGCGTCACGTTGCGATGCTCACGAGGTACCTCGGGCTTCGGTTGAGGGCGGACATAGGGTGTTTCAAGTTTCTTTTCCGCCTGGCGTTCGTAACGCTGCGATCGATCCGGACGGTCATGGACCGGCGGCCGGCGTTGTTCCGTGGGCGCAGGTGATGGAGGCGCTCCCGGCCGCGTCCATGGACGCGTGCCCGGAGGAGCGGTTGCTCCGCGGTTCTGAAATCCTGGCGCGGACGGATGCCGAGGCTGCGCAGGGGATCCACCCGGCGGTATCGGCCGCTGGCCCGGACGATCGAACGGCCGCCGTTGCGAAGGAGGAGCCGGTGGAGGCAGGCGATGTTGCTGCCGCAACCGTTCCTGCACGATCTGTTGCATCGTTTTTCGCTCTTCGTGCGGAGGCTCGATCTTCGGCGGTACAGCCGGACCAATTCTCTGCGGCGGTGGGATGATTCGGCCTCCCGAAGGCGTTGTTGCCGGCGCCGCGGCGACAGGCTGTTCCGGTTTTGGTGGGGCCGGCGGCGGCGGGGGCGGAGCTTGCGGTTGAGGCGCAACCGGAGCCGCCACCTTAGGTTCAGGAACCGGCGGCTTTTCTTCGACAACGGGTTCGGGTTTCGGTTCCGCCTTCGCTGCAATAGGCGGCGTCTGCGGTTCGGCCGGCACAGGTTCCGGCGCCGGAGGAGCTTCGACTTTCGCCGCTTCGACGGCAACTTCCTCCGCCGGAGCTTCGATCACACCGCCGCCAGCGATTTCGGCATCTTCCGCCGCGATCTTCTTGCGCAGTATTTCCGCGTGACGGTCGTCAACCGTGTTGGAGTGTGATGTCACCGGCACGCCCATGTGCTGTAATTCGCGAATAATCTCGGCGTTATCGCGATTCAGTTCCTTGGCAAGCTGGTGTACTCGAAGCTTTGGCATTCGTTAATCAGTCCTCTTAACTCGTCCGGAGCCGGAAGAGAATATCATCTCTTTTACTCTTCAGGCACGCTCTGTTCGCCCGCCTCTTCGACTGGTGCTGTCTGCTCCGCGGCGGCTTCCGCCTTCTCCGGCGCGGGCTCGTCTTTGCTGAACATGTGTTGCTGCGCGAGGCGCTCCATTTGATCCTGATACTCCGGCGACTGCGTGTAGTATTCCGACAATGCGTCGCTGATTTTCTCCACGGTCTTTTCGCCGATTCCCTGGATATTCTGAAGATCCTCGGGTGAAAGGTTCGCGAGTTGTTCGACCGTCGAAATGCCGGCGGCATTCAGTTTCTGAACCAGGCTTGGAGTGAGCCCGGGCATGTTCTCGATCGGAGTCGGGACCACCTCCTGCATCATTTGCATCTGGCTCTCGACTTCGGCTCGTTTTTCCTCTTCGCTCTTGATGTCGATTCGCCATCCTATGAGCTTCGACGCCAGACGCACGTTCTGGCCCTTTTTTCCGATTGCCAGGGAGAGTTGGCTGTCTTCGACGACCATCTCCATGATTTTTTCGTTACTGTCTACAATCGAAACACGGCTGATCTTTGCAGGACTGATGGCATTCGTGGCGAACGTCACAACGTCATCCGACCACTGAATGATGTCGATCTTCTCGCCGCGCAGTTCACGGATGATGGATTGGACCCGTGTCCCTTTCATTCCCACACAGGCTCCAACGGGATCCACATCTTTTTCGCGCGAGGTGACCGCAATCTTGGTTCGTTCGCCCGCTTCGCGGGCGATGCTCTTAATCTGCACCGTGCCGTCGTAGATTTCCGGAACTTCGGTTTGAAACAGGTGCTGAACCAGAGTTGGATCGGTTCGCGAAACGATGACCTGCGGTCCCTTGGAAGTTTTCTCGACCTTGATGATGATGACGCGAATGCGATCGCTTACCGAAAAATTCTCGAGCCGTGATTGTTCGCGCTTGGGCAGTTTGCCCTCGGTTTTGCCGAGTTCAACAATGATGTCGCCGTTTTCAAACCGCTTGACGACGCAATTCACCACTTCGCCGACGTGCTTGTGGTACTCGGCGTACACGCTTTCGCGTTCCGCTTCACGAACTTTTTGAAAGATTACCTGTTTTGCCATCTGAGCCGAAATGCGGCCCAGCCCGACAGTCGGTTTCTTGAATTCGATTTCTTCTTCAAGCTGCGCATCCGGCTTGAGGCTCCGCGCTTCATCGAGGGAGATTTCGTGAATCGGATTGGTGACGCTGTCGACAACCTTTCTCACGGCATAAACATCGATTTCGCCGGTCTCCGGATTGATGCGGCCCCGAAGGTCTTCGTTCGACTTGAAGTATTTTCGCGAAGCGACGACAATCGCGTCCTCGATGGCATGGACCACGATTTGTGGATCGATCCCTTTCTCTCGGCTGATTTGATCTATCGTTTGAAAAAGAACGTTCGACATTTAGTGATTACTCCTGCCTTCCGCTTTGCCCGTTTCAGCGGCCCAGTCGATTTCGAGTCTCGCTTCACGAATTACATCCAGCGGAATTTCAAGCTCTCCGTTGGGCAGTTCCAGCCGGACCTTCCCGCCGGATAAACCGCGTATGCGCCCTCGAAAAACTTTTTGCTGGTTCAGGGGAATGCGGGTCTGGATTCTGGCCAACTTCCCATCGAAGCGAGTGTAGTCACTTTCCTTGACCAGTTTCCGATCCAGACCAGGAGAGGAAACTTCCAACGTGTAAGAAGACGGAATCAGATCTTCAACATCGAGTACCGTTCCTACTTGTTCGCTGATCAACCCGCAATCGCTATGGGAAATACCCGCCGGCTTGTCGATGAAAATTCTAAGGATTGAACTCTTTCCCGCTCCCTTAAATTCCGCATCAACGAACTCATATCCCTGGCTTTCGACAACATCCTGAATGAGCCGCCGCACGCGGTCCCATTCGATAACCCTGCTCATAACAATAAAAAAGTGGGCGAAACGCCCACTCAAAAAGTACTTTCTGAGTATAGGTTTCACCCGCCCCTAAATCAACCCGTTAATTTGGGGAACTTACTTTGCTTAAACATGTAGCCGCGGGTTTGATACCCGCGTTGAAAACACATGGGAGCGAGGCCCCACCGCCTGCCGCAAGAGCACGACAAAGGCAGAGTTTCTGCCGCCTTTACACTCTGTTTGGACAAAGGCAGAGTTTCTGCCGCCTTTACACTCTGTTTGAATGAGCGGCAGACATTCCATGGGAATTTCGGATGACAGCGACATCCTTGCAGGATACGTTCTCGATAACCCGGTACGAAGAGGACTCGTCGAAAATTGGCGTGATTATCCATTTCCCCGCGCCCCCTCCCCATCACCTCAAATAACGTTCGGCGAGGAGCAGCGCCAGGGCGCCTACGAGACCCAGGGCGGTGTTGTATTCACGGTTTGAGAAATATTGATCAAGGGAAAACGCCGGCCGGAAATGGAGTGTCAGCCGTGGAAAGAAGCGCGGAACTTTCGATTTGTACTGCCGGAAGTCGTCGGGAAACAACTTCGCAAGATGTTCTTCCTCCCGCACAATAACCGTCGGATAAATCACAACGAAAGGCAGCAGCAGAAGTGAGGCGGCAATCTCATTCCAGCTCATGATTGCGAAACCGGCTGCCACAAGGGAACTGCCGAGATAAAGCGGATTTCGTGTCAGACCATAAATGCCCGACGTGGCGAGAGCTGAATCCTTCCTGATGACGCCCGCCGCCAACGCTCGAATGACCGCGCCGAGAACAGCGATGGGCAGCCCGAAAAGAATCGACCGTGCTGTAGGCTCCGCGAAATAGAGAACCGCGGCGGCAATGACGAACCCTAGAGGAACTCGAAGTTTTTGGGCCATTTACCTGGCGGGTTGAAGCGACTGCCGCGAATCTCCAAGCAAGAGCCGTTTGCGGCACGCTTCGTAAACGTGATCGACGGTGATGTCGACGATGCACTGCCAGTGTTCAAGCGGACAATGATCGCGTTCGTAGCACGGACGGCACGGAAGACGCCTCTCGACCACAATGTCTTCGCGGCGGAACGGTCCATTGCGGTCGCTGCTCGTCGGCCCGAAGATGGCAACGATGGGCGTTCCAACGGAGGCCGCAAAATGCATGGGGCCGGTATCGCCGCCGACGAACAATCGTGCGGTCTCACACAGCGCGACAAGCTCATCGAGTGTTGCCGGAATTTCCCTCAATCCCGGCCCCGCAGCCGCAACCAGCCGCCGCACCAGTTCTTCTTCGCCGGGACCCCACGTTACGGCAACAGGGAATCCATCACTTATTAATCGGCGGGCAAGTTCTCCGTAACGTTCCGGCTCCCAAACTTTCGTTGGCCAGTTGCCTCCGGGATTGATCAAAATGAAATCGGCGAAACCCCGCAGCTTTTGTTCAATGGACCGCTTTGCCGGCGCCGTGGCTCGCAGCGGAACTTCGGTCTCCCAGATCGGATCGATACCGAGGGGCTTGAGCAATTCCATTTGTTGATCGATGATGTGAATCCTCTTCGGCGTCACCACTTCGGTATAAAAAAATCGGCTGACGGATTCCTTTAGAAAATCGCGTTCCCAGCCGATTCGGGCCGGAGCGCCCGAGAGATAGGCGAAGAAGGCGGACTTCAGGAGCCCTTGAAAATCGATGGTGCAATCATAACCATCGGTGCTCAGCGCCCAGACAAATTCCGCGATTTCTTTCGCGCTGCCGATGCCCGGACTGTTCCGCCATTGATAGGTATCGATGGGTACGAGCCGCACATCCAGACCGCTGAGTTCGACAACGACTTTGTTCTTACGTTCGATCAGCCAATCAATCTCCGCATCCGGAAAAGCATTCTTCAGTTGAGCCACCGACGGCAGGCAATGAACGATGTCGCCGAGCGATCCAAACTTCACTACAAGCAAACGGCCAGGCTTCGTCCCTTTCAGAGCGTTGGACTTCATGGTTTGGCCTTCATTTTATCCAAAATTGTTTCGATGATATCGCGCGTTGAATGGTTCTTCGAATCTCCCGTGATCCGGACTTCACCGCCGTACGCGAGAACCTTGTTTCTTTCCGGAACCGTCTGCTCGGTGTAGTCGGTGCCCTTTGCATGAATGGCGGGCTGAAGCACGTCGATTACTCGTGAGACATCAGGCTCATCAAAGACGACGACGTAGTCTACACAATCGAGCGCTGAAACGAGGGTGACTCGTTCAACTTCGTCGAGAATCGGACGGCCCGAATCCTTGATCCGCTTCATGGACTTGTCGCTGTTGACGGCAACCACCAACACATCTCCCAAAGCCCGCGCTCCGCGGAGATAACGCAAGTGACCGACGTGCAGAATATCGAAGCATCCATTTGCGAGGACGACCTTGCGTCCTCTCAGCATCGGCGGTAATTCTTCCAAGGTTCGGCGTTTCACTTCGCGCCTCCGGAAACCACGCCCGCCAATTCCTTGTAATAGACGGGCCGCGTTCCGTATTTCATGACAACGATGCCGCCGGCATAATTCGCCAGAAGTGCCGCTTGATGGAAGCTGGCGCCGGCCGCCAGGGCCAGCGTGAATACGGCGATGACCGTATCGCCGGCGCCCGTGACGTCGGCGATTTCATCGGAGCCGTAAATCGGAATGTGAACGGTCTTTCGTCCGCGCTCGAACAAAGCCATTCCATCCTTTCCCCTCGTAATCAGCAATGCGCTGTGCCGAAGCTTGCGCAGCAGCGTTCGTCCCGCCCATTCGAGTCTCTCGGCGTTGTTGCCGATCGAAATTCCGAGCGCGGTTTCAACTTCAGGTTCGTTCGGAGTTGCGGCGCTCATGCCTGTGAAACTCATCATCGAGAACCGCGAGTCCACCGTTATGGGAATCGAGTTTTTGGTGATTCGAGCCACGACTTGAGGCGTTGCCAGGGCGTATCCGTAGTCCGATATCAAAAGCGCATCCGCGCGTTTCAGCGCGCGTTCGAGTTGCCGTTCCATGGCGCTGCGAAGCTTTTGATCGAGAGCGGCGCCTCCGGAATCGATCCGCACGATTTGCTGCCGCTGCGAGTGAACGGCTCCCGCAAGAATTCGCGTTTTCGACGGCGTTCGATACGATTTCGAAACGCGAATGCCGCTCACATCGATTCCAAGTTTCGAGAAGTACCGTACGAGTTGCCGGCCTTCGTCGTCGTCGCCCACAAGTCCTACAGGAATTGGTTTTGCGCCCAACGCCCACAGATTATGTATCGCATTGGCTCCGCCGCCCGGGACCGTTTGCGTCTCCCGGTGATTGAGAATGAGGACCGGCGCTTCTCTCGATATTCTGGAGATCTCGCCGTACACGAAGACATCGGCGACCAGGTCGCCAAAAACAACAACGCGCTTGTCTTTGAAGTCTTCAATGATTGAACGGAGTCCGTTCACTTCACAACTCCGCTCAGGATTGCATCCACGGCTTCCATGAGGTCGCGGGCCACGAAATGGGGTTGAATCCCTGTAGCCTTGTGCTTTTCCCGTTCCTCTGCACCGTAGCCGGTCAGGACGAGGATACCTTTGGCACCGACGGCGTGGGCTGTTTCGACATCGATCTGTTTGTCGCCGATCACGTAAGAATTCGCGAGATCGATGTCCAGTTCGCGTTGCGCCTGAACCAGCATTCCGGGATTCGGCTTCCGGCAATCGCATCCGGAATCGGGATGATGAACGCAAACATAAATCCCATCGAGTTTCGCGGAATGCCCGGCGAGTTCATTCACGAGGATGGCGTGAACTCGCTGGACGCTGGATTCATCGAAGTAGCCGCGTCCAACGCCGGACTGATTCGTGATCAACACAGCCTTCATACCGCTTTCATTGATCCGCCGGACAGCCGGCCCTGTCCACGGGAATACTTTGAAACGGCCGGCATCGTACATGTATCCGATTTCTTCGGATACGGTCCCGTCCCGGTCGAGAAAAACAGCTTTAGGCATGAATCAATTCCCGCGCGGCTCTGCACACATCCTCGACGGTGACGAGGTTCATGCATCGATGATCGATCGGGCATTCCCGCAGCAGGCAGGGACTGCATTCCACCGGATGTTTCACAACACGCGATCGAGGCCCGACCGGACTCGTCGCCGTTTCATCTGTCGAGCCGAAGATCGCAACCGTTGGAATGCCCAACGCTGCCGCGACGTGCATGGGGCCGGAATCGTTCGTAATCATCAATGACGATTCCGAGAGAACCCCGATCAATGTTTCCAGGGATGTTTTGCCGCTGAGGACCGCAACGTTGCACGATATCGTGTTGCGGATCTGTTCCGCAATCGGGCGTTCCGCCTCGGAGCCGATAATGGCAATCTGCAGTTCCATCTCTCGCGCCAGAATCGCCGCGGTTTCTGCAAATCGTTCTTCGTGCCAGCGCTTGGCAGACCCGTACGCCGCGCCCGGATTCAACACGAGGAACGGACGGCCTTGAACAATTCCCTCGGCTGCGAGCAATTTTCGGGCGTTGTCTTTTTCTTCCTGCGTTGCTTCGATTTCTATAGAAGGCTGGCCCGAAGCCGGGCAGATCGTCTTCGCGAGATCGAGGTAATAGTGGACCTGGTGGCGATCTTCGAAAGCTGAAACGGCATTGGTAAGCATCCAGCTTCTGCCGTCAGTCGCGTAGCCGATGCGTTCAGGCACGCGGCCCAGAAACATCATGAGCGCCGACTCAAAGGAATTCGGCAGCAAAAGAGCGAGATCGAATTGCCTTCGCCGTATTTCGCGGGTGATGCGACTCCATTCGCTCAGACCCTGTGGCCGTGGCTCGCGCCAGACCCGATCCACAAATGGAGCCGAAGCGAAAAGACCGGCAACCCACGGACGCACCAGCAGCGTGATTTCGGCTTTTTGGAATTCTTCGCGGATGACCTTTATTGAAGGTATCGCGAGTACCGCATCTCCGATCCAGTTTGGTGCGCGAATGAGGATTTTTCGGGGATTCAATATATTGGTCTCTACTTGTCATCGCCTCCCAAAGAGAGAGGCATCGTCAACCGGCCGGTGATGATCTGCATCATTCTTCCGAAGTCGGGAATCTTAACAGAGATACGAAGGTACAAGAAATCCGTGATGCCGATCGCGGAGAGGCGAACAGCGTCCTTTTCCGTTGTGATGAGGAGTTCGCCGCCAAGCCTCGCCACGTCCCGGCTCGAATAATGATGGTGGTCCCGAAACCGAACCGTTTTTGCCGCATGTATGCCTATCGATTCGAGCGCATTGAAAAACTTTTCGGGCTTTGCGATCCCGGCGAACGCGGTAATCACGCGGCCTCTGGTGGTCTCCACCGGTATTGCCTCGTCGCCCTTGTATAAGCCGTCCACCTGCGTCTCAACGTCGAAGGATGGGATCGGAAGATCGGGAGCCGCCGTTCCGGCCACGCGTTGAACGCAGCCGATATGCGCTCGAGCCACGGCACTCCTGGGTTCGCGCCACCGGCCTGCAGGCAGGAGGAGTTCTCCTGCTGCCCATTCGACAGGATCGATAGTGACGATGTCCACATCGCGGTAAATCCGGCGATGTTGAAAACCATCATCCAGGATGAAAATGTTTCCCAGGTTTTTCTGTTCAGCCAGCAGCCCGGAACGGTACCGGTCGGGGCCGACCACAACCGGGACATCTTTTAACCGCCGTTTCATCAAAAGCGGTTCGTCGCCGGAATCTTCCAGGTTCTCTTCCACAACGACGATCCCTCGCGTCGTTCGGCCATAACCGCGCGAAAGAACAACCGGACGAAAACCGCGTTCCCGCAAAGCTTCGGCGAGGGCGATCACGAGCGGCGTCTTTCCCGTACCGCCGACGGTGAGATTTCCGACGCTGATGACGGGATGGTTCAACCGGAACGTTCCAAGAATTCCCGAGTTGTAGAGCTTCTCCCGGGCTTCGATCAGAAACCGGAATGCCACGCTCACCGGCGTGCCTCGATCGGCTGAAGGAAACGCAGGACACGGTCCGTCGCTCCCGTGTTCTGCTGAACGACCGCGAAAGCGTTGCGGCCCATTTGCGCGGCGGCGTCGGACTGAGAAAGCAGCTTCGAGATCGCCGGGGCAAGTTGTGCTGAATTTGCGATTTGTACGGCTGCGCTGGAATCCAGAAACAATCTGGCAATATCTCGAAAATTTTCCATATGTGGACCAAACACGACCGGCTTAAGGAATCGCGCGGGCTCCAGAATGTTGTGTCCTCCCGCCGGCACCAGCGATCCTCCCATGAAAACGACCGTTGCGTGTTGAAATGCCGAAGCAAGTTCTCCGATGGTATCGAGGAGCAGGATCGCAGCCTCAGAACCCGGCAATTCCGAGCGGCGAGTCATTCGCAGGCCCCGATTGCTGATGAGAGACGCCACCTCATTGAACCGATCGGCATGCCGCGGAGCGATGACGAGCTTCAGTCTCGGATGATTGCGAGTTAATTCCGCGAAGGCATCGAGAATCCATTCTTCTTCGCGAGGCATGGTGCTCGCGGCGATCCAGACGTCGTCCCCGCCGTCGAACCATGCAACGAGTCCCTGATCCAGAGACCGGTTTGAGGCGGCAACGTCATACTTGAGATTTCCGAACACAGTGACCCGTTCCGGATTCGCACCGATGGCTTCGATTCTTTCCCGATCCATTTCAGACTGCACACCGATAACGGTGTAGTTCTCAAAAACCTTCGGCAGCCAGTGGCGCACCAGCCGGTATCGTCCGAAGGATCGATCCGAAATCCGTCCGTTGATCATGACAACACGCACGCCGCGTGATCGGCAGGCCCGAAGAAAATTGGGCCAGATTTCCGTTTCCGCAACGATCACCATTTCGGGATGGATCCGGTCGAGGGCGCGCCGTACGCACCACGGCAGATCGATCGGGAAATAGAACGTGTGATCGATGATGTCACGGCGCTCGCGCGCGAGCTGCTGTCCTGCAAGCGTTGCGGTCGAAACGACCAACGGTCTTCCGGGAAAATCGTGGCGCAATCTTTCGAGAAGGCGTTCAACCGCTTTGACTTCGCCGACGGAAACGGCGTGTACCCAGATCGAGCCGCGAAGTTGCGGTATTTTCAGAAAACCCAGACGATCGGACAGTGTCGGGAGATATCGTCGAAACCGAACGAGGTAGTATGGGAGAGTAACAGTTATCCCCACCAATAGAACGAACGTGTATATGAAATACATGCCCGCCGCAGAGTATACTGTCGGTTTGCGAATTGCGAAATCTTAAGGAGCGGAACATGGCAATCAAGGTCGGCATCAACGGTTTTGGACGAATCGGACGCAATATTTACCGTGCTGCAATGGGCGACAAGGATATCGATATCGTTGCCGTCAACGACATTACGGATCCACAGACGCTTGCCTATCTTTTGAAATACGACTCGGTTCTGGGAAATCTGAAGGCCGATGTCGGCCACGGCGAAGACAACATCAAGGTCGATGGAAAGAGCATCAAAGTATTTAAGGAAAAAGATCCCGCCAAAATCGACTGGCCGTCGCTTGGCATCGAGGTGGTCGTCGAATCAACGGGACTTTTTACGAATGCCGAAGATGCAAAGAAGCACCTGCAGGGGACGGTGAAGAAAGTCATCATCTCCGCGCCCGCCAAGGGCGAAGACCTGACAATGTGTTTCGGCGTGAACGACAAGGTTTACGACAAAGCGAAACATCACATTATCTCCAACGCTTCCTGCACCACGAACTGCCTTTCGCCCGTCGCCAAAGTTCTGAACGACACGTTCGGAATAGAGAGTGGTCTCATGACCACCATCCATTCTTATACCAACGACCAGAAACTGCTGGATCTGCCTCACAAGGATCTCCGCCGGGCGCGGGCGGCGGCGTTGTCGATGATTCCCACGTCCACGGGAGCCGCAAAAGCCATTGGACTCGTGCTTCCGGAATTGAAAGGCAAACTCGACGGCGTTGCGATTCGCGTTCCGACTCCCGATGTGTCGCTTGTGGATTTGACCGTCCGGACCGCGAAGCCGGTCTCCGTTCAGGCTGCCAATGACGCGTTGAAAGCAGCGGCGAACGGGCCGATGAAGGGTGTCCTTCAGTTCAGCGGTGAAGAACTTGTGTCCATCGATTTCCTGCACAATCCGCATTCGTCGATCGTGGATGGTCCGCTCACCAACGCCACCGGCGATCGCATGATCAAAGTGTTTTCCTGGTACGACAACGAATGGGGTTTTAGCTGCAGGATGTGCGACGTTATGAAGCTCGTCCTGAAGTAGGGCGCAGGGGCGGCCGGGCTTGAATAAGCTTTCCATTTCGGATCTGGATGTTTCGGGCAAACGCGTTTTCATGCGCGTGGATTTCAATGTTCCTCTGTCGGGCGAGACCATTACCGACGACACGCGCATCCGCGCGGCTCTGCCGTCGATTCAGCATGTCCTGAAGAACGGAGGCCGTTTAATCCTCGCTTCCCATCTCGGCCGGCCCAAGGGGAAACCCGAACCGAAATACAGTCTCAAACCTGTCGTTTCCCGATTGAGTCAATTGCTGGACGGGCCCGTTCAATTTGCGCCGGATTGTGCCGGACCTGAAGTCGAGAGAATGGCCGCCGGCCTCAGGAATGGTGAGGTGTTGCTTCTGGAGAATCTGCGCTTCCACCCCGAAGAAGAAAAGAACGATCCGGCCTTTGCAAAGCAACTCGCATCGCTCTGCGACGTGTATATCAATGATGCATTCGGGACTGCGCACCGGGCGCATGCATCAACGGCCGGCATGGTGGCTTACGTCAAACAGGCGGCCGCAGGATTCCTGATGCAGAAAGAAATCGAGGCTTTGCATCATGCGCTGACCAAGGCCGAGAAGCCGTATGTCGCAATCGTGGGAGGAGCGAAAATCTCGGACAAGATCGAACTCATCGAGAACTTCATCAATATCGCCACCACGATTCTGATCGGCGGCGCCATGGCGTACACATTCCTTCGCTCAAAAGGAATCGAGACCGGGAACTCGCTGGTGGAAGCAGACAAAGTGGATCGCGCACAGGAACTCCTGTCGAAGGCGTCGCAGAAAAAAGTCTCGATCGAACTGCCAGCGGACCACGTTGTCGCCGCGGGTCTCGACAGTTCGGAGTCCGAAGTGACTCCTGTTGAGCAAACGCCTTCCGCCAAAATGGGCCTGGACATCGGCCCGGAAACGGTTCGCCGGTATTCGGAAATCATTCGACAGGCCAGGACCATCGTGTGGAACGGTCCCATGGGAGTTTTTGAGAATCCAAAATTCGCGCAGGGAACTTTTGCCATTGCCCGCGCGGTCGCCGAATCGAATGCATTTTCCATCGTCGGTGGCGGGGATTCGGCCGCCGCGGTGGCGCAATCGGGCGTCGAATCGAAGATCACGCATATTTCAACCGGCGGAGGCGCTTCGCTCGAGTTTCTTTCAGGAGAGAAATTGCCGGGAGTTGAAGTATTGACGGACAAATGAATTAACGTTGGGGAGCGTGCTGACGTGTTCGTCCATTTGAGCCAGATATGAGAAAACCAGTCATTGCCGGCAATTGGAAAATGTTCAAGACTCGCGCGGAAACCAGCGTTTTTTTTGCCGCGTTCATCCCGAAGGTTCAGGATGTTGCGCACTGCGAGATCGTCGTGGCTCCGCCATTTACGGCGTTGACGGCGGCGGCGGAATTTACCGACGGCACGCGAGTCGGGCTGTCGGCGCAGGATGTGCATTGGGAGGATCAGGGCGCGTTCACCGGGGAAGTTTCAGTGAAGATGCTTCGCGATACGGGCTGCGCCTACGCCATCATCGGACATTCGGAGCGCCGCCAGTATTTCGGCGAAACCGACGAGACCGTGGAAAAGAAAACGCGCGCCGCGATTGCCGGCGGCCTGAAAGCCATTGTTTGCGTCGGAGAAACGCTGGCCGAACGCGACGCAGGGCAGGCCGTGGATGTGGTGCGGCGTCAGATCGGGAACGGCCTGGGCCGGTTGACCGGGCCGAACCTTTCCCATATCATTGTCGCTTACGAGCCGGTATGGGCGATCGGCACCGGCCGCACTGCAACACCGGAAATTGCCGCCGAAATGCACGCCGCAATTCGAAAGACCTTCGCAGAAATCTACGATGCCGCAGCCGCAGACGCGCTTCGTATTCTGTACGGTGGCAGCGTCAAGCCCGATAACATTTCGGCTCTGATGAAAAAAGAGGATATCGATGGCGCATTGGTCGGAGGGGCAAGCCTGGAACCGGCGTCATTCTTATCCATCATTAATTACTGAAAAGGATTCGACGGAATTTCGATGCTGATTACGTTGCTGACCATTTTTCACGTGATTGTTTGCGTTTTTCTGATCATGGTTGTACTCCTCCAACAGGGCAAAGGCGCCGACTGGGCCGGGGCTTTCGGCGGAGGCGGATCGCAAACGACCTTTGGTGCGCGCGGCGCCGGCACGGTCTTGAGCCGGGCCACGACGGCCGCTGCAATTATCTTCATGATTACGTCGCTGACGCTGACGATCATGATTGGTCTCCGCTCCGGCGGCTCTTCCGTCATCCGGGAAGGCGCCAAACAGAAACAGCAACAACAGCAGACTCAGCCGCAGCCCGGCCAGCAGCCTCCCGCGCAGCCGCAACAGCAGCAAACGCCTGCGCCGCCGGCTACGCCTGAAAAGAAATAACACTTCGCCGAAGTGGTGGAATTGGCAGACACACCATCTTGAGGGGGTGGCGCCGCGAGGCGTGCGGGTTCGAGTCCCGCCTTCGGCATTTCCGCGACAAACAGCCCGATTAAGGAAAACGAAACCCGCAGGGAAGCTGCGCGTACTAAGGGCTCTAGCAAACGGAGGCGGGCGCTAAAGCGTCAAAAGAGAAGTTAGTTCGTTTAATACAATGCTCATCGTAGGCGCGTCGATTTTCCCGAGATGGCGTACGAGACTTGAAGCATGAATAGTCGCCAATTTATGGAGGCGTAGCGTCGATACGGTCTTCAGATTTGTCGGGTACATCACCGAAGGGAAACCGTGCGAGAAAGATCTCACCCTGCCGCATTTATCGGCTGTCCATCTTCAGCCGTATAGATGTCTTCACGTGTATCAGCCAATTCCTCAGCCCATTCCTTTGCAACTCCGCGCGTCCATTCCAGTCCAGCTTCATCTTCTTCTGGTACTAAAACGATGACGCGAACAGGGCCAACCGGCAAGTCTTCAGGCACGCGTGCCTTCAGATGATGTTGAGCATCAATATCGGCGACTAATTCGATCGCTTTCATATGAAGAAATCTCCGTTCGGTCCGATTATAGCGGGTTCGCCTTGTTCGACGGGCAAATACAACGAGGACAGCCGAGACGGAGTAATGCGTGATAACGGACGGGACTCTCGGAAAAGAAGGAGATTGTTGTTGTTTGTGCCGCAATATTAGCGATAGAGTTCATATCGCTAATTCGTTTTTACAAACAGGCCCCCTTGGGAACTTTGATTATTTTTTGATTGTTTCCTGTAAACCGTCGGCGATAGAGTGCCGATGGTAAGCAATTGACGAGAGGAGATATCACCCCCAGCCTCTTTAGTTTTCTTCCACTGTTTAAGAAGATGGGTTGTTTGGTTTTCCATTGACCAAGGAGAGAAAGTCACCATGAAAGTGCGCTCACTATTGTTCGTCATTGGTCTTTTGCTATTGGCCACGGCCACGTTTGCCCAATCCGACCGCGGCACCATTACAGGCACCGTCGCAGATGCGACAGGCGCTGTGATTCCTGGAGCCACCATTGAGGCGAAAAATCTTGGCAGCGGTACCGTGTATACCGGAGGAAGTTCGGAAACCGGTAATTACACCTTGCCTCAGTTGCCGGTAGGCACTTATGAAGTAACGGTAAACTTGCCCGGCTTCAAGAAATTTGTGCGTCCTTCCATCGTCGTCGGCGTCGCTCAGATCGTGCGCGTTGACGCATCATTGCAGGTCGGCGCCAACACGGAATCGGTAACCGTCGAAGCGGCCGCGCCACTTCTCAAAACGGAAAGCGGCGAGGTCAGCCACAACATCAATACGGATCTGCTTGATTCGCTACCGGTGCTTACGTTGAACGCCGGGGGCGGCGGTCTCCGAAATCCGTTGCAGGCCATTAATCTCATTCCGGGTACTTCATATTCGAACGACAACACCCTGCGCGTTAACGGAATGCCTTCCAGCACTCAGGCCATCCGTATTGACGGTCAGGACGCGACCAACGGGCTATGGCGGCAGCAGAATCAGATCAGCCAGCCGAGCATTGACGCACTGCAGGAAATCGCGGTTCAAACCGGCAACTATGATGCGGAGTATGGTCAGGCCGGCGGAGGGTACTTTAACTACACGCCGAAATCCGGTACGAATCAATTTCACGGAGCAGCGTACGATTATTTTGTGAACGAGGCGTTCAATGGTGGAACACCGTTCACGGATCGGTGTACCGCTTACAACGCTTCGGGCGTCTGCACGGCCGGCGACACAACCAGGCCCGGTCAGCACGTGCGCAACCGCCAACGCCGTAATGAATGGGGTTTCAACATTGGCGGGCCGATCATGCTCGGTAAGCTGTATGACGGCCACAACAAGACTTTCTTCTTCTTCAACTTTGATCAGTTCCGTGAATCGCGAAGCGTAGCGAATACATTCGCGACCGTGCCCACCTCCGCATACAGGAATGGAGACTTCAGCACGGCGCTTGGCCCGCAGCTCACGCTACTGGGCGCGCCGGCAGTCGATCCATTGGGCCGCGCTGTTTATCAAAATGAGGTCTTTGACCCACGCACAACCCGAACCGCCCCGGATGGATCAACAGTTCGCGATCCTTTTGGCGGTTTCAATGCAGCTGGCCGGCCGGTCAATATCATTCCGTCCAGTTTGTTCGATCCCGTCGCCTTGAAGGTCCAGGGACTCATGCCCCAGGCAAATACGGGTGTGACGAACGTTAACTGTCCCATCGAGGCGTGCACCAACAACTACCTCATTCCAACATATTCGAATTTTACGCATACGACGGTTCCCAGTTTTAAGATCGACCACAATTTCGATGCGAAAAACCGAATGAGTTTTTACTTCAGTCTCAATCGGCAGCGGCAGCCTGCGGTGAATGGTTTCGAACAAGCATGGACGACAGCGGCGCCGACAGCTACCAACAATTACACGTACCGCATCGGCTACGACCGTACCGTATCCCCTACCAAGCTTCTTCACATCGGCGTCGGCTACTTCTATACGTTTCAGCCGGCCGGCATTCCGAAGTACACCTTCGACCAAAGCACATTGGGTTGGAGGGGGAATTTCTACACGAATTACTTCCCCAATATCGGCTTGACTGCTGATGCCAATGGCCGAGGCGGCAGCAGTCTCGGGATGGGAGGAACATTCGGCGCGTACAACAAAGACCTCAAACCGACCGCCAATATCACTTATACCTGGGTTAGCGGCAACCACAGCATGAAGTTTGGCGCCGATCTGATTGTGGAAGGAATCCAGATACAAAACATATCGCGCTCCAACGGCATCCTCAGCTTTGGGTCTTCCCAGACCGGTATCGGCACCTGGGAGAATGGCCGTGGTTTGAACAGCACAACAGGATTTGGCTATGCGAGTTTCCTGCTGGGACTCACGAGCAGTGAGACAATTGCCCCGCTTGCGAACTTCCGGATGGGCAATCACTCGCTGGCATTCTATGCACAGGACAGTTGGAAGGTGACTCGCAAGCTGACGCTCAATTACGGCTTGCGCTGGGATTTCGTCACTCTGCTCAGAGAACAGTACGGCCGCATGCAGAGCGCCAACTTCACAAAGCCGAATCCTCTTTTGAACGGCCGGATCGGCGCAGTGGATTACGAAGGAGACTGTGGTTCCAAGAATTCTTGCGCGGGTGGCGACCACTTCAACAAGAATTATCCGTATGCGTTCGGGCCGCGCCTTTCTCTGGCGTATCAGATTACGCCCAAGACCGTGCTTCGGGCCGGAGCGGGCATTGCGTATGGATCAGCGCCCAACAATGCCTATCTTTCGTACAGCGTGAATGACTTCTATACGCCTTCTGCGCCTTTTTCCGAGACGTTCAGTCAACTGTCGGATGGCAACATTTACGCGCCGGGTAACCGGTTCGGCAATCCGCCCGCCGTTTTTCCCGACTTTACGCCACATTTCCCGTTTGAAGTATCACCGGGCCTCCGTCCGCCGCAATCGCCATTCATTTTCATCGACCGCCATGCCGGCCGCCCGCCCCGTATAGCGCAATGGAGCTTCGGCCTGCAACGCGAGTTGAATCCGAATCTGCTGGTTGAGGCTGCGTATGTAGGCAATCGCGGGGTCTGGTGGTCCGCGCCGCTATTGCAGGATCAAGCGTACAATGCGCTCAAACCATCGGATCTTGCGGCGTGGGGACTCGATATTAACAACGCTAACGACCGGAACTTGTTGACGACTCAGGTTCGAAATATTGCGGCAGCTCCCGGTGGCGCTGCGTTCTTAGCGCGTTATCCATGGGTTGGGCAATTGACGACGGTCGCGGGCGGAAATCTCGTAAACAATAATGTGTATCCGGGTTTCCCCGCAACTCAGACGCTCAATCAGATCCTCCGTCCATATCCGCAGTGGAACGGCATACCGCCTTTCCTGGGACCGCCGCTAGGCGATACCTGGTACGATTCGTTGCAGGTTAAGGGAACGCAGCGTTTCTCCCACAATGTGACGGCCGGCGTGTCATATACGTTCGCCAAGGAATTGACCAATGGCGCGAACTCCGACACGTCGTATCTGACTCCCAATCCTCCGCTGATCAACGACGTTTTCAATCGCGCTCAGGCCAAACAACTTTCAACTTTTGGCCATCCGCACTCGTTGGTGATCAACTTTAACTACACCACTCCGAAGGTCTTCAACGACGGCAACTCTGCAGCGATGAAAGTCGTAAACGGAGTTCTGCATGACTGGACGATCGGCGGAGTCCTCCGCTACCAAAGCGGCGATCTGATCCGCGTTCCTGCGTCTAACAATGGACTTCTTACACAGCTTGCTCGCGGATTTGCCAACAATCCCGCACTTTGGGGCGGTGGCAATACGTTCTTTATTCCTGTGGCAGGCAAGCCCCTCTTCCTGAAAGATCCGAACTGCCATTGCATCGATCCGACAAAGGATTTCGTGCTGAACAAGGACGCATGGGTGGATGTGGCGCCGGGCCAGTTCTCGCAGACTGCGCCCTACTACAACGATTACCGTTGGCAGCGCCAGCCCTCCGAGGCGTTGAGTCTTGGCAGGAACTTCCGTGTTGCCAAGGAGAGCAAGGTTGTATTGAACGTTCGAGCTGAAGCTCAGAACGTGTTCAACCGGCTCTTCCTCGCCAGTCCCTCGGCAACAAATCCTGTCGCAATTCCAGGAGCGCCCAGTACTCAGGTTCCGAACGTTGGCGGTTTGACAAGCGGTTTTGGCTTCGTCACCTACACGGGCCTCGGACAGGGTTCCAGACCGCGTAGCGGCCAGATCGTGGCTCGGTTGATCTTCTAAGGGCCTAAAAAAGAACGAGGGTGTAGAACCCTCGACTACATAATGAATCAAATATGCAGTCGAGGGTTTTACACCCTCGTTCTCTTTTACCTCAGCTTTGATCCGTCTCCTCCACACTGCACGAAACCCACTCGCAGAGCCTGAACACGTGTGTCCCAGGCCGGTGCTGAAGCTGGTGGGTACTTCGAAAGAACCTCGAAAGCCGCTTTCAGTCCTCTTGCACTCAAACTGATTTTTCCCAACGAACATCCCGCCCAGGCATCCGCGCGTAATTCCGCGGACCAGTCGGACTTCATCCACGAGGCTTTGGTGGTGGAATCGATGGCGTGGCCCACTTCGTGTCCGAGAATCGCCTGGATTCCGGGTTCTCCGTACGTGTCGTAGACCATGGTGAAGAATTCGGGTTTGTAAATGATCCGCAGACTTTCCGGTGAAGCGACCATCATCGCATTCGCTGCTGTCGGATTGCGGAACAACGAAATTCTGGGACATCGTGGGGCGCAGATTGCCGCCAGCGAAGTATTCACCGGTCCCGCGAGCTGCATGGCGTCAGGTGAGGGACGCTGGTCGGAATAGGCGTTATACGTTGTGGTTTTGGGATCGAGTGTGCAAAGGATCTGATCCCGCGCGGCGGACAGCAGGGAAACACAAAGGCACAAAGCGTACAAAGGCAGAAGGTAAAGCCGCGTCTTTTTGTGATGCATCATCTTTTAGAACGTACGGTGCGGCCGGTCCAGGATCTCCCGCAGCGTGGCAATCTGTTCGCTCGTGCCGGTCAGAAGGCCTTCGGGGAACTGCCGGTGCGACAGAATCTTTCGATACAACTGCGGGCCGAGCACGGCGTTGAGTCCAAGCCCCGCGAGATATTGCAGCCGCATATTCAGATCGCGATTGATCGGGGCATCGGCAGTCATGCTGCTCAAATCCTGAGCCCTGCCCGCATAGCTCGACATCAATTCCGTCGCGGAATGGAATTCCACGTCGGCCAATGATGAAGCGACCTTCGAGTATCCAGGCTGCTCCAGACGCTGCTGCATTTGATGCACATCAATCGGAGAATCGTCCAGCCGTCCGATCAATACGAGATCGTATCCATCACCATTCAAGTACGTGCTCCACACGGTCGCATTGGGAAACACCGAAAAGAAAGTGGCCATTTCCGTATTGACGGTTTCTTCGTCGCTTTCATAGATGGGAAGCCACTGGGCGACGACGCCGCCTGGATTCAGATGTTCGCGCACCATGTCGTAGTATTCCTTCGAATAAAGCGTGGATGTGCCTTTCACCCATGGATGAATCGGGTCTGTCGTAATGACATCGAACTTGCCGCGCGCAATCGAAATAAAATGGCGCGCGTCATCGTAAACAACCTCTGTGCGCGAATCGTCGAGCACTCTGTAATTCTGTTCGCCGAAAAACTTGTTGGAGGCGGGAGGAACAATCGGTTCCAGTTCGCAGATCGTGATGTTCTGCACTTCGGGATAAGTCACAAAAGAACCTGCGGTAACGCCGGCGCCAAACCCCACAACAAGTACGGAGCGCGGCCCTCGATGGAGCAATGCAGGCACGTGTCCCATCATTCGCTGAAGGCGCATGTCGAGGAGCGCTGAAGAAGCTTCCGACTTGCCGCTGACGTAAAAGAATCGCTGTCCTGCGCGTTCCGTGATGACAACCGAGGCGTTGATTCCTTCACCAAGAAACACGGTTTCGGCCTCGGCAGATATGTCTGTTCCGCGCAGGATCGGCGCCACTCGGCGTCCATAGGCGATCGCCTGCCAGGGAACTGCGGCAAGGTTTGCGGACAACGCTGCGGCAACAACGATCGCGGCGGCTATCGTAACAAGCGCTTTTATCGTTGATACGCGAACAAGCGAGACCATCAACGCGATGGCGGCAATCGCCGCGAGCCAGATCAGTAATTGCTGGCACGCCCGCGTGCCGATGGCGGGAACAAGCCACAAACTGAAAACCAGCGCGCCGGCGATGGATCCTGCTGTATTCGCCGCGTACACCGCGCCGGATAAGCGCGCCGGATCCTCACCCGGTGCTGCCGCGGCAGCCAGCGCGAGCGGAAAACTGGCGCCCCACAATAACGTCGCCGGCAGGATCGTACGGAGACAACGTGTCAAATCGAGATCGAAAGTAAACAAGGGATTCGTTGAAAGCCATGGGTCGACGGGCCAGTAAGGCAACGAATACGCCAGCGTGTATGCCGCGGCTGCAATTGCAGCCGATAGCAGGACCTGGCAGCCCGCCAGCGCCATTCGCGGATCGCGCGCCCGCCGCGCCGCTAACGAGCCGATACCGCTGCCCGCCCCGAGTCCAAGAAGAAAGACCGCGAGAATGATCGAGAACGTATAGACCGTGGCTCCGAGCAACAGCGAAAGCAATCGCGTCCATACGACCTCCGCGCCAAGCGCCGTGAGTCCGGAGATTGCGATAGCCAGATAAACGATGCCTCTCCCTTTGGTTTTGGACAAAAAATGCTGCGCGGAAGCAAAACTCTCCTCCTCAGCCCGTGAGGGCGTTGACGCCCTTGTTTCAGTGAAGGAACTCGGGGAAAAAATACCGAGTTCCTTAGGAGATGAGGAGGAGTGGCGCGAAGCGCCGAGGTGGTGTTGATCGAGCGATTGATTCTCTTGAACAGCACCATCCAGTCGAGGACTTTTTCCTGATGCTCGCCCTGTCGGGCTCGCGCTTAACGGCCTCGGCTCGCCCTCCTCAACTGAGGAGGGCACAGCCCAGCCTTGCTTCCGGAGGTTTGCACCAAAGGTGGTCCGCCCGCCAGACCAGGCAAGCACGAACGCGAACAGCGCGGCTCCCGCATTGATGGCCGCGCCGGCATACGTTCCGAACGCCATATCGTGAACACGCAGCAGATAAAACCCCGCCAGCACACATCCCAGGACGGCGCCGGCGATGTTTCCGCTGTAAAGCAAGCCCAGCCACGAGACTCCCCTGGGGGAAGTTTCGAGGAACCGCGAGATCGCGGGAAACGACGCACCCATCAGAATTGTCGGTGGAAGCAGGCAGACAGCGGCAATGACACCCCGGAACACCAGCCCGGCTATACCGTTCACGGCCCCTGCGATATAGATTCTTCCAATCCACGGCAACGCAAAAAGAACAGCGATGCCGAGAACTCCAATTCCGGCTTCGATCACCGCATACACTTTCAAAGGATGCCGCCGCGCTGAAACCACCCGGCTGAAGGCCATGCTGCCGAGACACAACCCGCCCATGTACGCCGCCAGGAGTAATCCCAGTGAAATCGCCGACGATCCAATGACGAGTTGCAGCAATTGAAACCAGATGATCTCGTAGATCAACGCCGCGCATCCGCTCGCTGCGACCAGCGGCAGCAGCAGCCAGGGCAGAAGACCGGCTGGCGCATCGATTGTTTTCGTCATGATGTTGTTGTACTGTGAGTCAAATTCCATCTCGGTAGGTAGATATGTCGACACGTCGCATGGCTGCTATTATCTGCTTTTCGCTCATTGCAGGCTCGCTGATTCCGGCGAATGGTCAGTCCCTTATCCTGCGAGGCAAAGTTATGATGCCGGACGGATCACCCCCGCCGAAGATTGTCGGTACCGTGCGCAATTGTACCGATAACCTCGGCACGGCTCCGGGCCCGTTGACCGACAAACTCGGCGCCTTCGTTTGGACGATGCAAAACGACCGCTTCAATTCCCGGCGTTGTTACATCGAAGCCACGCTCGAGGGTTATCGATCGTCTCAGGTGGAAATATCAAACCTGGATCCGGCCCGCAGCCTGACTTACGATCTCGCTCCCATCGTCATCACGCTGAAGGGCGGCGACCCATACCTATTGGGGGAAGATGGCAGCAGCGCCGTTCCCACAAAGGGAAGAGCGGAATGGAATGCCGCCATGAAAGCTGCGACCGCCAATAACCGCGCGCAGGCTATCGAACTGTTGAAAGCGGCAACAGCGGCGAATCCCAGGTTCGCACTGGCCTGGCACAACCTCGGTATCCTTTACGATTTTGAACATACATCCGCGCAGGCGCACGCTGCATATGAAAAGGCCATCGAAGCCGATCCGAAAATGCTCGTTTCCTATATTGCGCTGGTTCGATTGATGGTGAGCGAAAAAGATTGGGCCGGCGTCAATAAAATCGCCGCTGCCGTGATTCCGATCGACAAATCCGGTATCTTCGCTGAAATCTACGTGCATCAGGCCGTCGCGCATTACTACATGAAAGATCTGGCAGCGGCGGAAGCCAGTGCCACACAGGCCCTGAATCCCAAAGCAAAGCAACCCGCAGCTCGCGGAGAATACGTGCTGGGCCGCATTCTCGAAGCGAAAGGGGATCCGGCCGGAGCGAAACAACACATGCAGCGTTATCTGCAGTTGGTTCCGATGGCCGAAGATGCGGCTGTGATCAAGGCCCACATCGATATGATGGGTCAGTCCGGCGTTCCCGAACCCGAACTGGACCTGTTGACGCGGTAAAAACGATCTTTAATCCATCGGTTCGAGTTTAACGATCGATGCGCCATGGTTATTGCCGACCCAGAATGTCACCGGTGTTGTGGAATTGTCGACGAAGACACGGCGGACGTTGGTGAACTTCGGTAAAAGATATTCGACCATCGTTCCTGTTTTGGGATCCAGACGCTGGATCCGATCGCTGTACTCGCCGCCGGACCAGACTTCGCCGTTCCTGTCCGCAGTCGCATCGTAGGGCCAGGATTCCTTCGTCGGCGCCTGCCATTCCTGAAAACTCTGGGTGTGTGTATCGAACATGCCGATGCGATCCGCGCGATTTTCACCGAACCAGAAACGTCCGAGAGCGTCCAGCATCCCGCGGCGTGGCGCCGAGTTGCGTGACGGCGTTGTATAAAGCGCGATTTTTCCCGTCTTCGCGTCGATCTTTCCAATCTGCTGGCCGCCGAAAACGGTGAAGTACACATTGTTTTGAGCATCGGAGATCACGTCGTAGATGTTTGGCCGTGGAATCTTGAACGGCTCGAAGACTTCAAACTTGCCGGACTTTTCATCGAGGCGAAGAACCGTGTAGGTACCGGCATCCTGAAGCCAGACTTTGCCGTCGACATGATGATGTTCCGGGCTCACCTGATTGATCTGGACGTGATCGCCGTTAATCTCCGGCGGCAGACTCCACGTCTGGAATTTCTCAGTCTTCTGATTGAATTTCGCAACGCCACCCTGAAATTGCATGCCCAGCCACAGATTGTCGTCTTCATCAAGCCGCAATGCGAGACTTCCGGTCGGGAGTGTGGCCTTCAGGCGCGGCAACTCATATTCATTGATCCTGCCGGTTCGCGGATCGAGCTTGCCTAGAATCTGCTCGCCGAAACTTGCGTACCACGCCATGCCGTGCGAATCGACCACGACATCGTGCGGTTGGCGCGTGCGCTGTGGAAGATCGTATTCCGTGTAGATAACCCGGGTTGCCTTTCCCTTTGGCCGCGGCAACGTTTTCAGGTCATAGCTCCACTGCGGCGCGGCGCTGAGATTAATCGAACTCAGATACTTTGCCTGCCGCCGCCGTGCTTCCATGCGCTGCTCGATCGGTTCCTCGCCGCCGCCGATGCGTGCCGCCACGAGTTTCTGAATCATCATCGGGAAAGAGAGCTGCGGATACGTGGACATTCTTTCAATGACCGCCATGAACTTTTCCGCATCATGATGCGATCGCGCAATTCGCTCGAACGTGTGGCAGTGATTGCAAACGCGAATGGATGCCTTTTCCTGATCCGTGCCCGGAAAGCTGTTGAGCCATTCTGTATTCGAAAGCTGCGATGCGAGATCCGCTGTCTTCACGAGTTTCAAATCGGCAGTTGTGGGCTTGCCTGCAGCGATCTCCACGGTCTTCGCGTCACTGAGGTCATAACCGGCCGCGCGAACGCGGAGGGAATAGCGGCCGGCATCGAGCCTCGACGATGGAAACCGGAATTGCCCTTTCTCATCGCTGACAACGGTGACTGTGATTGTCGAGCCGTCTTTCTTTGCGCTGACAAGAACGCCTTCCATCGGCCCTTCATCTGACGATGTGATCCGGCCGTTCAGCGCCGGCGCGTTGTTTTGAGCGCCTGCGATAACGAGAAATGCAACAATCGTAATCAACACCACGGATAGAATTCGAATTCGCATTGGGGGAGCCTATCTCCGGATTTATCGCTGTGCAAGTATTTGGAGCGGCGTTACGCGGGCGTTATCTGCTTAGGTACGCGATCAATGGTGTGAGCGTCAACGGACTGAGCAGCGTGGAAACGAACACGGCGCTGGTAACGAAGGCCGGAGCAACATCGAATTCAAGAGCCAGAATCGTTGTCACGACGGCGACCGGCATGGATGCGAGAATTACTCCCGCCTGCCGCGCGGTTCCGGACAAGCCGAGCAACCACGCCAGTCCAAGCGCAACCAGCGGCGCCGCCACAAGCGACAAGGCGACGGCGGCAGCGACAGTCCATGGCCGCTCCGGAATGGTGGCCCGCTCCAGTTGCATTCCGAGCACGAGGATCATGGTCGGCAACGCTGCATCGCTGAGCAGGCCTACGGGGCGCATCAACACCGCAGGAACGCTGTATCCCGCGGCAAGAACTATCGCCGCCGCCGCGAGGCCGTATAGCGAAGGTATTCGCGTAATTCCGAGGACGGCGTCTCGAATCTTTCGGCGACCGGCGGCAGCAAGAGATACACCCACGGTGTAAGTCATGATCGAACTTGCGACGAAGTAGATCGTTCCCTGAGACAAGGCATCGTTTCCGAAGGCAAACAGCACGACCGGCAATCCGTAATTTCCGCCATTCGAAAACATCACAACAAGGAGAAACGCGCTCAAGTCCGACCGGCTGAGCTTGAATGGTATTGCTGCCAGCCGCGCGATCACTCCCATGCAGGCTGTTACAAGCACGGCGAGGAGCGCCATGCGCCCGGCTTGCGGCCCGCTGATCTTCGATGTGACCAGCATCTTGAACGCAAGGCACGGCACGAGCGCATAGAAGGCCACATGCGCCAGTGTCTTTACGTTTGCAGAAAGCCGCCGGGCCAGAAGGAATCCCGCGCCCGCGATCAAAAAAACAGGAAGGAGGTCGTTGGTGAAAATCGAGGAGAGCAGTGTCATGAATCTATCGCCATTCGTGTTTCGGATATTTCCGCTGCAACTCCGATTTGATACGCGGATAGTGCTCGCGCCAGAAATTTGCGAGATCCTGCGTCACCTGAACCGGACGCATGCTCGGCGCGAGAATATGAATACTGACCGGAACACGGCCCATTGCAATCTTCGGCGTCTCGGTCACGCCAAACAATTCCTGGATGCGCAAAGAAATGTACGGTGGAGAAGAAACTTCGTACGTCACTCTGGGTGTCTTGCCATTGGAAAGTTGAACTCGCTCCGGTGCGAACTTGTCAACCAGTTCACGCTGGTTGACGGAAAGCCACGATTGTACCGCGGGCCGGACTTCCCGATCCTTGATCTCTTTGTAACTCGATGCGCCGAGGCAGATCTGTTCGAGAATGTGACGCCGGCCTTCGTCATCAATCTGCGGAAGCTGCAAATCAGGGCACCATTCGGCAAGCCGGTTGACGCGGAGAATCCATTGAGAGATTCCGTGATCCCACTTAGCCAATTGCAGCCTTTCCGACATGATTTCTTCCGCGAGTAACTTCGCCGCTGATTCGGCAGGCGGTGATTCCAGCCGCCTGGATTCGAGAACGAGATCGCGGAAGAACCGGACGTCGTCGGCTTGCACTCGCCGGGTTGTGCTGTCGAAGGTTATGCGGATGTCGGACCGAATATCGTGCGGAAAGAGTTCCTCAAGCCATCGGGCATCGATGGCCGTGACCAGCGAGACAAGGGTATTGACCTCGCCCTTCCTTCCGCCGATCTCGCGGATTTCCGCCGCGACGAATAGTTCCGCATCACGAACCATACTCTCTTTTGACAAGCTGCCGCGCCGGCCATGGACCAGTTCGCAGCGCAACGAACCCGAATCGAGGCGTCCCACACGATCGCTGAATCCGATGAGAATGCATTTTGACAATAACGCGGGAATTTCAGGGACAGACACCAAATTCCTGTTCTTCGGAATTTGGTGTCTGTCCCTGAAATTCCCATCGGCGATTTGGAGAAACTGTTCGTAAAGCGGACCGACCTGCCGCGCGGCGATGCCGTGAATGCCAACCTTATTCAGGATGTCGACGCGAAACTGACTCTTTACGGCGTACTCCCACGCGCGGATCAGAATCCAGAAGTCCGATGAGTCCTGGCCGCCGAATAGTTCGTCGCGTGCGGCGGCAACATCGGAGCTGACATTCCGCAGGAGCAGATCGCGCCCCTGTGTCAGCGCTGCAATGAGGCACGCTTCAGGAACACAGCCATATTCTTCCGCGGCGATCAGCATGCGCGCATATCGCGGATGCGCCGGGAAGGCGAGCATCCTCCGGCCCAACTCCGTTATTGCGGTGTCCCCGTTTCTCTTATCGAGGGCGCCGAGATCTGCCAGCAACTCTTCAGCCTGATGCAGCGACGCCTCCGCCGGCGCCTCGAACCAGCGAAGCGTTCGAAGGTTTTCAATGCCGGCCGCTTTCAGTGCGAGGACAACCTCCGAAAGATCCAGCCGCTGAACCTCAGGCAACTCCTGTGGCTGACGTTCCGCATGCTCCGCGGCCGACCAGAGCCGGATGCATCGTCCCGGCGCCGTTCGTCCGGCGCGCCCCGCGCGCTGTTCGGCAGCCGCGCGGCTTATTTTTTCGACCAGAAGCGTGTTGATGCCGCGATTCGGATCGTACCGCGGGATGCGCGCGAGACCGCTGTCGATAACCAATCGCACGCCGTCGATCGTGATGGAGGTCTCCGCTACATTGGTTGCGACGACGACCTTGGGCTGATCATATCGAGCAACTGCGGCATCCTGATCGCGTGGCTGCAATTCGCCGTGAAGTGGAAGAAGAATGTATCCGCGCGATTCCGGCTTCTGCCGGATCGCTTCGATCGTCCGATGAATTTCATAGCTGCCGGGCATGAAGATCAGGACATCGCCTCCCGCATCGCGGCGGGCATGTCCCGAAAATGTTTCTGCAGCGATTTCCCAGACCGGAGGAGCATTCGTGCCGAGCCGTTTCGGGAGATATTCGATGCTTACGGGAAACACGCGTCCTTCGGATCGCAGAACCGTACATGGCGCAAGATACGTTTCGAGCGCGCCCGCATCGAGTGTGGCGGACATCACGACGATCAACAGGTCCGGCCGCTTCTGTTCCTGAATGTCCAGCGCGCGGGCCAAAGTGATATCGCCGTAAAGATGACGTTCGTGGAATTCGTCGAAGATCAGCGCCTGGATTTCACCGAGCTCCGGATTCTGTACCAACTGCCGGAGAAGTATTCCCTCGGTTTCGAATTTGATCCGCGTTTCCCTGGTGGATACGTTTTCAAATCGGATCTGGTATCCGACTTCGCTTCCAAGTTCCACTCCCAACTCGCGCGAAACCCGCGCTGCCAGCAGTCGCGCAGCGAGCCGCCGCGGCTGAAGCGTCACAACACGGCCGTTATCGAGCAAGCTGTGTTTGAGCAGCATCTGAGGAACCTGTGTGGATTTTCCGGATCCGGTTGGGGCCTGAAGAATCAGGCGGCGGGATGTCTTCAGCGCAGAAATAATGCCGGATTCGATTTCGTAAATGGGGAGACGATCTTGCATTTGGGAAAGGAATTCACGAATCGGCCAGGGCAAGCCGAACCAGTTCCGACAACACCTCATACGGTTGTGCGCCGGCGACTTTTCTTCCGCCGGCTGCAAAGCTGGGAACACCTGTAATCCGGTATTGGCGGGCTTTTTCCCAATCGGAATCCACGGCGGTCTTGAACGTCCGCTTCGTTAAGACATCGCGCGCCGCATCCAAGGGAAGGCCGGCGTTGCGCGCTATTTCGAGCAGCACATCGACATCGGCGAGATTGCGTCCCTCGACAAAATAGGCCTTGTACAGGGCGCCATGAATGGCTTCGAATGCCGGCTGCGAATCCGCCCATTTCGCGAGTTCCTGCGCCAGCCGGCTGTTATAGGTGTGTGTGCGCCGCCCGTAGGGAAGGCCTTCAGCGTCCATCAGGCTCTTCATGCGCGTGTACATTGCCTCGATGTCAAGGCCGCGTCCGGCAAACAAATCTTCAAGCCTGAGTCCTTCCTGCGGCGTGTCGGGATGAAGAGGGAAGTAGACCCACTGCACATCGATGGGGAAGTTCTGCCTGAGTTTTTCAATACGCCCGGTACTGAGATAACACCAGGGTCAGACGAAGTCGGTGAACACTTCCAGCCTGGTCCGTTCTGCCATTGCCGCATCGTACTACAGAACGTGTTAACATCCGTGATGTTCAACCTGGGTGAACCGTTATGCGTTGGTTGTCAGCACTCGCCGTCATAGCTCTGGCTCTTTCATTCCTTGCCGCACAAACCGTCGACTCCACGCACCGCGGATTGCGCGAAGCGGTCCCGGCGGAGAGTTTCTCCGTGGAGAACTTCAAGATAGTCCGCGATGTGGCGGAGTTCACGTTACGCACAGGGACCGTGACTTTTCTGACGCCTGTTCAGAACAAGCATATGCTTGCGGTTTTTCGCGGCGATGCGACGTTTGACCTTTCCCCGGCGACCGGCCTGGATCGGGATTCTCTGAAAAAACTTACCGGGCAGGAAAAAGCGACGGTCACTGTTCAGCGCATGCTGCTCGCTTTCTCCGATTCCACTTACGATGAAATCACCAAGACCGCCAAATCCACCGCGCTCGATTCGGAAGCGGCCGGCGTGCTTGCGGACTTTCGAAAAAAGATCCGAAAGAATTCGGATGGTAACGACAACATCGAAGCCGAACTGCTGATGGATCTCTACAATCCGAATCGCGAACCATCTTTCATGGCTTTTATGAACGGCCGCGGCGCGGACGATTTGAGATTTTTCGTGCGGCCTTATGGAGCCCTGTCGGGCTTCCCGCCTGAAGAAGTCGCGCTCATCCTGGAATCGGACTCAAACGAGAGGGGTGGCATCTGGTATCTCTCGCATCGAGTGTCGGAGTGGCAACAGCAGAAAGCCACGTCGGCCGAGCAGAAAGCGGCAATCGATGTCGATCACTACACCATCGATGCGAATATCGCAGCGAACACAAACCTCAACGCGACCGCCGCGGTGAAGTTCACCGCGCTCAGGGCGGGCGATCGGGTCCTGAAGTTCGATCTCGTCCCGACGTTGCGTGTGAAGGGAGTGACGTACGACGGACCGGGAACGATTCCGTTCATCCAGGAGAAGAAGGAGGAGGACGCCGGACTCTATGTGATTCTGCCTAGCGGGCTCCTGAAGGGAACCCAACACACCGTCACCATTACCTATGCGGGCGACCACGTTATCTTCAAAGAGGGCAGCGGCAATTTCTTTGTCGGCGCGCGCGAGAGCTGGTATCCCAGCGTCAGTGCGTTCAACGATCGCGCTTCCTTCGATATCACATTCCATTATCCGAAGCGTTACACCCTGGTGAGCGTTGGTGACTTGATCAAGGAAACATCGGAGAAAGACGAGACCGTAGCGCAATGGAAGTCGGATATTCCTTTGGCCGTCGCGGGATTCAATTACGGCGAGTTCAAGCGCAAGAGCCAGAAGGATCCTGCAACAGGATTCGTGATCGAGGCGCTCGCGAATGAAACGATGACGAACGACCTGCGAGATTTTTCCAATTTTACTGAGCTTGAAAAGTTTGGTGTGGGAGGCGCAACGTGGACACCGTCCGCGTTGATGGATCGTGCGATTTCAGAAACGGCGGCATCCGTTCAAATCTACAATCAGTTTTTTGGTCCGATTCCCTACAAGCGAATCGCGATCACGCAGCAACCCGCTTTCAACTTCGGCCAGTCATGGCCTTCGCTCGTGTACCTGCCGGTCATTGCGTTTCTCGATTCGACACAGCGTTATGCGCTCTTCCAGGACTTCACGTTCAAGTTGAATGATTTCATCCAGGAAGTCACGCCTCACGAAGTCGCGCATCAATGGTGGGGACACCTCGTGGGATGGATGTCATATCACGATCAATGGTTATCTGAAGGATTCGCGGATTTTTCCGCCAGCCTGTTCCTGCAAGCAACGCGGAAGAATTCCAGCGACTTCGTTAAATTCTGGGAACACTCAAGGGAAGAGATCCTGAACAAGAATCGATACGGCCAGTCCCCGAACGATGCGGGCCCTCTTTGGCTGGGAATCCGGCTCAGTACCCCAAAGAATCCCAACGGCTATAACGGTCTGGTCTATCCCAAAGGAGCATACGTCCTTCACATGCTTCGTTACATGATGTGGGACGGCGCTACTCACGACGAAAACTTCATCGCCATGATGAAAGATTTCGTCAAGACCCACGAAAACAAAAACGCCTCGACGGAAAGTTTCAAAGCTGTTGTCGAAAAGCACATGACGCCGGTCATGGATCTCGAGCGCAACCATCATATGGACTGGTTCTTTCGAGAGTGGGTTTACGGATCCGATGTTCCTCACTATCGCCTCGAATATTCCTTCGCGCAGGGAGACAACGGCAGAACGATCGTTAAGGGAAAGCTCACGCAAAGCGGTGTGTCGGATCAATTCAAGATGATCGTGCCGCTGTATATCGAGGTCGCGAATGGCAATGCGCGGCTGGGCCAGTTGCCGATCGCCGGGAATCAGACGAGGGATTTCGAAGTGCCGCTGCAGACCCGGCCCAAACGGGTCTTCCTGAATCTGAATCAGGATGTCCTTGCGTACGAAGCAACGAGTACGGAAACCAGATAGCGCGAACGGTAAGGAAGAATTCCGCGATCAAGGTGAGCCGAGATGGCCAAGGATGATGATCGTGCCCGCTCCGATTCGAAACAATTGCCGGTCATTTATGGAATTGTAGTTCTGACTCATCGGCAGTGAAACGAGGGTGAAGAACTGCATTCGCGGGTTCGTGGAAAACACAAGGCCGGGATGGAGAAACAACCCGGACGATCCGCTATTCGGGAGAGGCTTTCCCAGTTCTTCTACAGCGAATGTTCGTTCATGTGACAAGCCGAGTTGCAGGCTGAACAAGTGCCCCTTGTGGTCGTCATCGATCGGGGTATACGCGATACCTGTACCGAAAAATGCATTTCCGCTCTGTCTCGTGCCGTTGTCGTATTGTCCGGTGTGATGGTAGTACGCATACGCGATACCGGCGATCGGGCGTTTCTCCACGCTGAACAACCCCGCGGCGATCTCGCCGACCGGTCCATGGCCGGATGGGTGATCCTTGTTGCCCAACGGCACCTCAACACCGCCGACCCCCATGACATAACTTTCCTCGACACCCAGCGCCTTCGCGATACCGTCGGCGTTCAACCGGTATCTGGCGCTGATCAGCGGGTCCTCGAACCGTGTGGTGGTGAGGACTCCGGTGAAACTTTCCCGAGTGATCGGGGCCACGAGCGCAAACGACAGCGGATTTTCTCTGAATGGGCGAATGCCGGCGCTGAAGACGGTTGTTGTCTCCCGATGTCTTGTCCCTCCCAGGCCATTCTCGCGATCGAAGATCTGAGCTGAGACAAACATTCCCGGACTCAGCACGGCGGACGACTGCGGTCCGAACATCGCCTCATGGTGCGCGCCCGCCTCCAGTGCGCCCAGCATCGACATGCCGAGAGCGATCACCCACAAACAAAGAGTCCGGCAAAAAGACTGCATTGCGAGCGAGAGGATAGCTTACGAGGCTTCGATCGTTTCAATCGTGACAGAAAGTTCAGAAAGTCTTCAGGATGGTCAATCGGCGGTGAAAGCCGGCTGTGTTATTCTCGTCATTCTCGATTGAGATCGTATGAAAAGCATCGTCTTGTTTGTCACTCTCAGTTTGGTTGGACACCTCCAATGTGGAGGCTCCTGTCTTGCGGACGCCGCAAAACCTGCCGCTTCCGTCAACCAACCCGATAGCGAGCCTCCGTGCCACCAGCACGCGCAGGCTCCATCCAGCAGCCACGCTCCGGCGCAGGCTCCTGGCCACGATGGCAACAGTCCGTGTAGTCAGGGACCGGTTGCAGTGTCGAAATTGCTGGCCGGCTGTAGAGTGGTTTTGACAGCCGCAGCAATTTTGCCCACCACCATTGTGAATCTGCCGGCGAGGCCTTCCGTCATCGCTGGATTCAACTTTGAAACACCGCCGCATTTACCGATGCGCGGTGACCTCATTTCCGTTCTGCGCATCTAGTCCAAACCCTTACTCCTAATCGAATTCTTGCCGCAAACAGCGTTCATACAACGCAGGAGTGTGGAGTGTCATGTCGAGAAGCAATGTTTCCTTGAGCCTCGTGTGTGCCGGTATTCTCGTGGTCATTGTTCAGCCGGCCTTCGCGCAGATGCGGGGCATGGCGGCGATGGAGAACTCGGTTGGATTCCTGTCTTCGGGGTCAAGCGTGGAGCCGAAAACAACATCGGAGTCCGCGCCGATATTTCACCGGTCATTCGGAGACTGGACCTTGATGTTTCACGCAAACGCTTTCCTGGCCGACGTCCAGCAGTCCGGGCCGCGCGGGGCTGACAAGCTTTTCTCGATCAACTGGCTGATGCCGATGGTGTCCCGAGAATTTGGCCGGCATACGCTGACGTTTCGCACCATGCTCAGCCTGGAACCTGCGACGGTGACGCATCGTCAATATCCGGAGCTTTTTCAGTCGGGCGAGACCGCGTTCGGTTTACCTGTTGTGGATGGACAGCATCCCCACGATCTGCTGATGGAGATCGCAGGCCGATACGATTTTCGACTCAACGAGCGGTCGCGATTCTTTCTTTATGGTGGTCCGCTTGGTGAACCGGCACTTGGTCCCACGGCGTTTTCGCATCGTGCTTCAGCGTCTGAGAATCCCGTGGCAGTACTGGGCCATCATCAGCAGGATTCGACTCACATTTCGAACAGCGTGTTCACGGCCGGTTTTGTTCAAGGCCGCGTCCAGTTGGAAGCCTCGACGTTCCACGGCAGAGAACCAAACGAAAATCGCTGGAACATTGACGGAGGCGCGCCGGACTCGTTCTCATCGAGGCTGACCATCGGCGTGACGCCCAGTTTCTCGGGACAATTCTCGATTGGCAGGATCAACAACCGCGAGGCGCTGGAACCGAATCTGGATACGCTGCGAACCACCGCATCTATTCATCACAACGCCAGGTTTTCCGGCGGCCATATTGCATCGAGTCTCATCTGGGGCAGAAACAAAGACCTGCCTGGGCGCGGCGCGCGCATCTTCACGGCGTACACGGCCGAGTCCACTATCCAGTTCAAAGACCGCAACTGGGTATGGACCCGGATTGAGAACGCAGATCGGGACCGAACGCTTGCGGTTGGGCAAGTCCCGGCCGCGTTGACCGTCGAGGAAGATCCGGTCGGACGCGTTCAGGCCTATACATTCGGTTACGAACGGGACCTGCCGATCGGACCGTCATTCACAAACATCGGATTGGGCGCGCAGGTGACGGCTTACGGATTGCCGGCGCTACTTCAACCTATGTACGGAAATCATCCCGCAGCGTTTGAAGTGTTCTTGCACGTTCGGCCGCGAAGCAACATCGGAGCGCATATGCAGATGATGCATCAGCATTAGGGACTTTCGGGAGTGCGATCGAGCCACAGCAGCATCTGAAGAACGCCATCGCCCTCGACGCCTCATCTCGTCCCACATAGGAAACATGCGTGATCTTAATCCGTTGATTCTTGTTTATAATAGACTCCGCATGGTTCGGCGACTTGCAGCCTCGATGATCGCTCTTGTTCTTTCCGCCAGCGGAATGTGGTTCTCCGTTACCGGCGGCGCTGCGGTTTTGCAAGGCTGCACGGAAAACATGTGTCCCATGCATCACTCGAGCGATGAAACGGGCGCCTACTGTCCAATGCATGCCCACCAGCAGGACCATGACTGTGCCTGTCTTGAACCGGCTCCTTCGCAGAATCCGATTGCCCTGTTTTCGTCCGAGCCAGGCATCGTCGAAAACGGATCCTTTCTGTCTGTCGAACTTGTATCTACTACCGTTTCCTTGCCGCCATCTCATGTTCCCGAAAACGCATCTATTCAACTGACAACACCCCCTCCGCGCATTCCTCTGAACAAAAAGCTTATTTAGTCGCGGGTTTCATAACCGCGTTCAGCTTAAGGAGGGATTGTGTCGAGATTCGTCTGCATTCTTTGCGTGCTTTTTGGTTTTTCGCGCGAGTTGGCTGCCCAGCAGTCCATCAACTTCGCGGCAATCAGCGGTGAAATCGAAGATACCAGTCATGCTCCCATACCGGATGCACTGGTAAGGATTGTACATGTCGAACGCGGCCAATCGTCCGTTGCTCGAACGGATGAGCGCGGCCGTTTTCGATTCAGCAATCTTCCCGTCCGCGATTATGAAATCCATATCGAGCAAGCGGGATTTCAAGGGGTGTCTAGAAAAGTTTCATTATCCGTTGGACAGACTGTCGATTTGGCAATCACGCTTTCACTATCGACGATCACAACAACTGTTGAAATCATAGATCCCATTCCGTTGCTCGATTTTCAACGCACGCAGGTGGCGGACACGATTTTCCCCGAGCAAATCGACGCGCTTCCTTTGAATGGGCGGAATTTTGTCGATCTCGCTTTGCTCGTTCCCGGAGTTTCGAAGACGAACACTGGAAACAACGAACGCTTTGCCGAAACGTCCGCCGTTCCCGGTACCGGTATTTCGATCGCGGGACAGCGCAATCTCGGCAACAGTTTCATGATCGATGGCCTTTCGGCGAACGATGATGCGGCCGATTTGCCGGGGACATTCGTCAGTCAGGAAGCGATTCAGGAATTTCAGGTGGTCCGGTCCGGCGGTATAGCAGAATTCGGCAGGGCGTACAGCGGCGTTGTCAACGTGATTACCCGGTCCGGCACGAACGACTGGCGCGCGAAGGTCTATGGATTCCTGCGCAACCAGAGATTCGACGCGACGAACATCTTCGCTGCGATCAATCCCGTTACCGGCAAAAGGATCAACAGCCCATTGACGCAAGCTCATTTTGGCGCGAGTGCCGGTGGCCCGCTGCGCCGCAATCGCGCATTTGTGTTCACCAATTTCGAGCGCGAAGACCTGCACCGATCCGGATTCATTTCGATATCTCCCGACACTGTCGCAACGATCAACTCCATGCTGGATCGTGTTGCCTATGCGCCACCGCGCATTGCGACAGGAGAGTATCCGACGGGCGACAGGCGAACCAGTCTCTTCGCGAGATCAGACTCTGTCGTTAGTGATAGCGATCACCTTTCTCTTCGATACAGCCTGTACGACATCGACAGTCCGAATGCGCGCAATGTCGGGGCCCTTAGTGCAGTCAGCAGAGGCACGCGGGTGGCCGACCGCGACCAGACGTTCGCGCTGAATGATGTCATTTCCATGTCCGCCTATTCTCTGAACGAGTTCAGATTTCAGTACACGCGAAGCCGCTTCACTGCTCCAGGCAATGATCTGATTGGGCCTGCTGTGAACATTTCCGGGGTCGCGAATTTCGGAGCCTCGACATCGTCGCCCACTCAACGCAACATTGACTTACTGGAGTTCTCCGACAGCTATTCGAGCCAACGAGGGGCGCACTTCCTGAAGGCCGGCGTGGACGTTCTGAACAACCGGGTGAATATTGTCTTTCCAGCGAGCATCTATGGTTCGTACAGTTTTTCTTCACTCGCGAGCTTTCTATCCGGAACCTACACCACCTTCACTCAGGCATTCGGGAAAACGGACTGGTTCCAAACTAATCCAAACCTCGGATGGTTTGTTCAGGATGAATGGAGACCGCGTCGAGAACTCACTATCAATGCAGGTATCCGCAACGATGTGCAATGGCTTGCTGCGGGTATCGAACCGCGCAGTCTGAATTTTGCTCCGCGGCTGGGTGTGGCATTCGCTCCGCGCGATCGCAAAACCATTGTACGGAGCGGCTTCGGCCTTTATTACGATCGAATTCCGCTTCGAGCCGTCGCCAATGCGCTGCGTGGCGCCGGAGTCGATTACAAATCTGTCAGTCTCCAGCGCACTCAATCCGGGGCGCCGGCATTTCCGGCGAAGCTGACTGGAGTGCCTTCGGGAATCCTGCTCAACCTTGCGACAATCGATCCGCACATCAAGGATGCGTCGTCGCTGCAGGCTAACGTCGAAATCCAGCGTGAGATCGCGCGCGATACATCTTTATCCGCCGGCTATCTTTATGTGCGTGGTCTTCACATCATCATGCAAAGAAATCTGAATGTGCCGGCGCTGACCGCCGCCCAGGATCCGATCAATCTCGGGCGGCCGAATCCGAACTTCGGCAACATTACTCAATACAGTGGCCAGGGCGACTCCTACTACAGCGGCATGACGCTTTCGCTCGATCATCATGCATCACGATGGGTCCGAGGCCGCGTGTCGTACACGTTGTCCAAAGCCATCGATGATACGGGGAATTTCTTTTTCAGTTCGCCGCAGAACAATTTCAATATTCGCGACGATCGCGGACTCTCGGACAACGATCAACGTTACAGGCTGTCCCTCAGTGGCCAGGTCGATGTGCCGCGGCTGAAACTCAAAGTGAATCCAATTTTTACGTACGCTTCCGCTTATCCCTTCAACCTGGTTACAGGTGCTCAGACTCTTCAGACGACCGCGGCCCGGCCCGCTGGCCTCGGACGAAATGTGGGCAGGAGTTTTGATTTTGAATCCCTGGAAGTCCGATTGAGCCGAAGCTTCCGAGTTTCGGATCGATATCAGGCCGAGGTGATTGCCGAGAGTTTCAACATCATGAATCGAACCAATCTGCAGTTCCCGAACGCGACGTTCGGGACCGGCGCCACGCCCCTGCCTGCATTCGGCCGCGCGACGGCGGCCGGCGATCCACGCCAGATTCAGTTCGGTCTGCGGCTCTCGTTTTAGCTATTTGACGAATTTTTGTTCGCTCGGCAATGTTGACCGGTGTGCGAAGCGCCTGTTATTGTAGCCCGCAGCAAAACCACGATCGCAAGCGAACTTGAGAGGAACACGTCTGCTTCGTTTTTCGAAATGGAGGGAGAAATGAACCGCATAGCTCTACGTGTATTGGTTGGAGTTGTGTCCCTGGCGTTGCTGAGCGGCATCGGATGGGCGCAGTCCACGACTGCTCAAATCAGCGGTACCGTCAAAGATCCCAGTGGCGCTGTCTTGCCCGGCGTCGAGATTACAGTGACGCAAACCGCGACCGGCGCAAAAAGATCGACGGTAACGAATGAAACCGGCAACTATGCGCTGGTCAGCCTGCCGCTGGGTCCTTATGTTCTTGCAGCGAACCTGCCGGGCTTCAAGGAATACGTTCAGAGTGGAATTGTTCTTCAGGTCGATGCGAGCCCGACGATCAACGTTGTTCTCCAGGTCGGTCAGGCTTCCGAACAGGTGGAAGTCGTCGCGAACGCCGGCCTTGTTGAGACGCGCAGCACCGGCATCGGACAGGTCATCAGCAACCAGGAAGTTGCAGAATTGCCTCTCAACGGCCGCGATCCTCATGAGCTCATCTTTCTCGCCGGAATGGCCGTTACTCCCGGCGTGGGGTCCATGAATTCCATTCGCAACTATCCGACGGTGGTTGTCTCTGTTGCAGGCGGCAATGGCGACGGCGTGGCTTATTTGCTGGATGGTTCAATGTGGCAGGATCCGTACAACAGTCTCAGCATGCCATTGCCATTTCCCGATGCTCTCCAGGAATTCAAAGTAGAAACGAGCGCAATGCAGGCGCAGTACGGGTTCCACGCGACGGCGACGGTCAATGCCGTCACTCGATCGGGCGGCAACCAGATTCACGGCAATCTCTTTGAGTTTGTGCGGAACTACCTTTTCAATTCCCGCGATGCCTTCGCCAAAGCCCGGGACACCTACAAGCGGAATCAATTTGGAGGTGTTATCGGCGGCCCGATCATGAAAGACAAAATGTTTTTCTTCGGCGGCTATCAGCGCACGTCGCTGCGATCCGACGGTCAGCAAAACACCGCCTTCATTCCAACTCCCGCCACGCTTCAAGGTGATTTCACCGCGCTGGCGGCGTGCAACGGCATCACGCTGAAGTCGGCATTTCCGGATGGTTCTCCGACAGGATTTTCAGGCAACAAGATCGATCCCAAGCTTCTGAATCCTGTCGCCGTGAACATCATGAAGACATTTCCCGTAACGAACGATCCCTGCGGCCGGACATTGTATGGACTGGTTGCGAATCAGGATGAAGATCAGGTTGTCGCGAAACTTGATTACACATTCAGTTCGAAGCATTCCGTCTTCGCGCGCTACATGTTGGGAAGGCTGAACACGGGCTCCACGTACGACGGAAAGAATCCTCTTTCAATCAATACCTATGGGTATCAGGACTTCGATTATGGAGTGAACGTCGGAGACACCTATACGTTCGGCACCAACCTCGTCAATTCGCTGCGTCTCGCCGCAAATCGGACGAACATCGTGAAGCTGAACGACGACTATAAAAACTGGAGCGACTTTGGAGCCAACATCACACCGCTGGGCGGAAAAGTCATTTCAGTTTCCATCCCCGGTTATTTTGTCCTCGGCGGCGGCGCGGCTTCGCCCGGGGCCCAGCACAACGGCCCCATGCCTTCGGTGATCGATGACATTAACTGGATCAAGGGAGCTCATCAGCTTGCATTTGGCGGCGCCATTTATCAGCAGCGCCTGAATTACTGGTCGGGTGTGAACGCCGTCGGTACTGCAAGTTTCGATGGAACCGCAACAGGACATCCATTGGTTGATTTTCTGATGGGGCACCCCACGACATTCAACCAGGGGACGGCCTACGGCTTCTACACACGCCAGTTCTACAATTCGCTCTATATGCAGGATAGTTGGAAGGTTCACCCGCGATTAACGCTGAACTACGGTGTGCGATGGGAACCGTATCTCTCGCCCTACAACAATCGTGGTGAAAATGAGCACTTTGATCTGAACCTTTTCAAGCAGAACGTCCACAGCCAGGTATTTACCAAAGCCCCGGCGGGCCTGGTTTTCCCGGGAGACTCGCAATACACGAGTGGAAAGTATTTCAATGGTCCGCGGTGGGCGAAGTTTTATCCCCGGTTTGGACTCGCATGGGACCCTGAGGGCAAGGGGCGCACGACGATCCGCGCGGCGTACGGAATGTACGGAGACCGGGCGATGATGCTGGCCGGTACTCAGATGTATTTCTCGGCGCCGTTCGGAAACACTGTGAGCAGCAATGCCGGTCCGATTCTTTCCGATCCATGGGCGAACGCTCAATTCCCGACAGGGAATCCCATGCCTGTTCTGGCGGCACTTCAGGGCATTGGTGTCTACGACCACAACATTCCATTTCCGAACGGCGGCACGTATGTCACGACGAAAATGGATGACTTCAATCCGGTGTACATGAACCAGTGGAATCTCAGCATCCAGAGGCAAATAGGGCAGGACTGGCTGTTGTCGGCGACCTACGCGGGGAACAACACGATTCACATGATTACGACTGAGAACATCAACCCCGCCCAATATTTCTACAACGGCACCAACACCTGTACGATGCCGAACGGTGTCACCATCACGGGCGCCGCAGGCCAGTGCTCGACGACGGGAAACCAGCAGACCCGGCGCCTGCTGAATCTCATCAATCCGAACGAAGGCAAATACTACGCCGGCGTCGGATTGATCGATGATGGAGGCACGGCCAGCTATGAAGCGATGAACCTTTCGGTTCAGAAGCGGGTGAGCCACAACCTTTCGGGTCAGGCGCACTACACCTTGTCGCATTGCATCAGTGATGTTTACGCGGACAACCCGACTGCGGGCGGCGTGTCCGTTCCAGGCAATCGGCGTCAGTTCCGCGGCAATTGTCTTGGCATCGATCGCCGTCAGGTATTTGGTTTGAGCGTCGTGGCAACCACACCGAAGTTTTCCAATCGAACGCTGCGGCTCCTGGCAAGCGACTGGCAGGCGGCGCCAATTTTAAATATTGCTTCCGCTCAGATATTCGCAGTCTTCTCAGGCACGGACCGCGCGCTGACGACGGTTGCAAATCAGACGCCCAATCTGGTGGATGCCAACGGCATTTATCCCAGTCATCAGACGGCCGATCAGTGGATCAACAAGGCCGCGTTCCTTCCGGCGGATCCAGGGACTTATGGCAATCTCGGGTACAACACTTTGAGAGGACCGGGCACGGTTCAACTCAACATGGCTCTGTCGCGGACCTTCGCGATTCGGGAGCGCCAGTCGGTTCAGTTCCGCGCGGAAGCCTTTAACCTTCCGAACCACGTCAATCTTGCGACGCCGGGAGTGGGAGGCGTGGGAGGTATCGGTCGTGCTCTTGCCTACAATACTTCAAACTTCGGGCAGATCACGAGCGACATCAGCGGAAACAGCGGATTGCAGTCGGGTGACTATCGCATCATCCAATTCGCGTTGAAGCTGATTTTCTGACAACAGGAAAACGTACAGACACGAAGGCACAAAGAAAGCCGGCAAGCTGAGTGATCTGATGCCGGCTTTCTTTGTGCCTTCGTGTCTCTGTGGTTAACGCGCGCCATGCGATATCGTCCATTGCTGATCCTCTTACTCGCCGGCAGCGGGTGTGCTGCTCTCATCTATGAAATTGTCTGGTTCCAGTTGCTGCAACTGGTGATCGGATCCTCAGGTGTTTCACTGGGATTACTTCTGGCGGCCTACATGGGAGGACTGTGTGTGGGCAGCCTTCTATTCGCGCGATTCGTTCCGCGCCGGATTCATCCCTTGAAGGTCTACGCCGCTTTGGAAACGGGAATCGGCGTTCTCGGCGTGATCGTATTGTTTGCCGTTCCAATCGCCGGCCGTGTGTACGTGGCAGGAGCCACGCAGGGATTGTTCGGCCTGGTGTTGAGAGGAATCGTTGCCGGCGTGTGTCTGCTTCCTCCGACAGTGCTGATGGGTGCGTCGCTGCCTGCGATTGCGCGGCAGTTTGAAGCCACGGCGGAAGGCGTGTCCTGGCTTGGCCTGCTGTACAGCAGCAACATTGCGGGCGCGGTAGCGGGATGCTTTATATCGGGATTCTACCTGCTGCGCATTTATGACATGGCAGTGGCGACATATGCCGCGGTTGGGATCAATCTTGTGGTGGCGGCGGTGAGTTTCGCGGTGAGTGCCCGAATTCAACCCTCACCCGTTGAACCGGCCTCGCGGCCGGTTCAACGGCCTCTCCCAAGGGGAGAGGCGAAGAGATGGATCTACATTGCCATCGCGATTTCGGGCATGGCCGCACTTGGTGCGGAGGTCGTCTGGACTCGCCTGTTGTCGCTTCTTCTCGGCGGAACTGTTTATACATTTTCCATTATCCTTGCGGTTTTCCTGGTCGGGTTATGGTGGGGCAGCAGCGCAGGCGCGCGCGTCGCACGGAGAGTTGCCTCGCCCGGTTTCGCCCTGGCGGTATGTCAGATTCTGCTCGTCATATCGATTGGATGGGCTTCTTATGCGTTGTCGCGCTCACTTCCTTACTGGCCTGTCGATCCCTGGCTCTCGTTGAATCCTTCATTCAACTTTCAGCTTGATCTCGTGCGCTGTGTCTGGGCAATCCTTCCTGCCACATTTTTCTGGGGAGCCAGTTTCCCGCTCGCGCTGGCGGCTGCTGCCGGCCCCGGGGAAGATCCGGCGAAATTTTCCGGGGAAGTTTACGCTGCAAATACCGCGGGTTCGATCGCTGGAGCCTTGACGTTCAGCCTCTTTTTCATACCCGGCTTTGGCACAAAAGTCTCCCAGCAAATCCTGATCGCTTTGTCGGGCGTGGCATCCATTGCAGCCGTAATCGCTGTGCTCGGCATCAAGCGCTACCCGAACAGGACCGTTGCTTCGAATCTGCTGATTGCCGTCAGCCTGATCGCCGTCGTGCTCCCTGCGGTACTCATATCAACAGTGAGTGATGCGCCCTGGGAAGTAATCGCATACGGGCGGCGCATCGCACCCACCATGCGCGCCGCCGATTTGTATCCCGACGCCAACGCGACGAAAGTGCTCTTCAGAGGCGAAGGGATCAATTCATCCGTCGTCATTCTGGAAAGAGGAGGTCTGCGGCAATTTTACGTCAGCGGAAAGGCCGAAGCTTCGAGCGCTCCCGCCGACATGCGTCTGGAACGCATGATGGGACATGTTCCAGCGCTCCTTCATCCCAACCCGCGCAGGGTGCTCACTGTCGGGTTCGGAGCCGGAGTCACAGCCGGCTCATTCGTCCCCTACCCGGATGTTCAGAGTCTCGTCATTTGTGAATTGGAACCGCTCATTCCGCCCGCGTCGACGGAGTTTTTCGGCGCGCAGAATTATTCAGTCATGCACGATCCGCGGACGAAGATTGTTTACGATGATGCGCGGCACTTCATCTTTACGACAGATCAAAAGTTCGATGTCATCACCACGGATCCGATTCATCCATGGGTCAAGGGAACATCGACGCTTTATTCGAAGGAATATTACGAACTCGTCAAGGCACACCTGAACACAAACGGCATCGTGGCGCAATGGTTGCCGATTTACGACAGCGATCCGGCAACCGTCAAAAGCGAGTTCGCGACGTTCTTCGACGTTTTCCCAAACGGCACCGTGTGGAGCAACTATACGCAGAAGGAAGGGGGATACGACCTCGTTCTCATCGGCGGAAATGGCGAGGCAATCGATGTGGATTCCATCCAGCAGCGCCTCGACAGGCCGGATTATTCCAGGGTGCTGCAGTCGATAAGCGATGTCGGTTTCCACTCCGCATCGGAGATTCTCGCGACATATGCCGGACGCGCAGAGGACCTGAAACCTTATTTCGACGGCGCGGACATCAACAATGATTTGAATCTGCGATTGCAGTATCTGGCCGGCCTGGGCGTGAATTCGATGGCGTTTCAGAAAGTATTCGCGGATGTGATGAGCTACAGAAAATTTCCGAATACGTTGTTTCACGGATCCGAGGAACGGATCGAGGCGCTTCGCACCCTTCTGCGCGCCCGCCGCTGAAATTGTCCGGGAGTGCGTTCCTACGCTTTTTGCTTTAGGCTGCGTGCATAAATCGATATATATCTGAAGTTCTGAAAGTGTCGCTTTTCTCGAGGAGGAAAACTGTGTCAAAGCTTTTGATTGTCTGCTGCGCGCTGTTAGTCGTTCTGGTGTCTTGTACCAAACAGGAATCGGTTCCGGCGTCTACGGATCAATTGCATGCGACCGTTGCCATGCGCGATGGGACGAAAGTGAGCGGCACGGTCGTGACGAGCACTCCGTCCGACATCACGCTGAACGTCGATGGCGGCGGCACGAAAACGATATCGATGAAACAGGTCAAGTCGATCAGCTACGATGAAGCGCCCGCTCCGGGAGCCGCGCCCGTCAGGACTGCGGAAACCGATACGCACGAAAACCACTATCATCCCGAGCGAACTCTCGTTCAGACAAAAACTCACGTGGTGCCTTCAGGCACTGAAGTATCGGTAAGGACCGAGGAGATGATCGACTCGGCCACGGCGGTTGAAGGTCAGACTTTTGCCGGCGAGGTAACAGACGATGTGCGGGATGCGGACAAAGCCGTCGTCATTCCCCATGGATCGAATGCCCAGATCGTTATCAAGTCCGCGGCCAAAGGCGGCAAATTCAAAGGCGCTTCGGATCTCGTACTCGACCTGCAATCGGTTTCGGTGGGTGGGCTTCAGTACAAGCTGAGTACCGCCGACCTCGCTGAAACCGGAAAAGACGGTCTGGGTAAGAACAAACGGACTGCCGAATACGTGGGTGGCGGCGCGGCCGTTGGAGCCATTATCGGTGCGATCGCGGGATCAGGAAAAGGGGCAGCCATCGGCGCAGCTTCAGGCGCCGGCGGAGGAGCATTGGCCGAAGTCCTGACGAAGGGCGGTTCGATCAAGATTCCAGTTGAGACAAAACTGACATTTAAACTGGATCAACCGTTACGCGTGGCTGAACAGAAATAGTTTTTTATTTACTGTCGGGCGCCGAGGAACCGAGGAACAAGGTCTGTCCATTCGGAAGCGTGAGGTCACGGCCGTTGGCTCGGAGCGATCCGTCTTTGGATTGGTAGCCATCCACGAGAACTTCGGTTCCTGCTTTCAGCGAATCTTTCGTGAACCCGCGGCGCAGAAGAGTGTTGGGTGTTCCGGCTTCGATCATCCATTCTTCGACCGTGCCGTCAGCTTTCTTCACGTCGATGTGAATCCAGGCGTGAGGGTTGATCCATTCCATCTTCGTCACCGTGCCGCGCAGTTTGACCGGCTTCTTCGCATCAAACTCTGCGGCGAAGGCATGATGACCGATCGCGGGCGCGGCAGTAATGAACAACAACAAAGCGATGAGTGCCGGCTTCATTTCGTCTCTCCTTTTCTCTCTCTTTCCCGGGCTCCCGACAGGAAGTGGACAATGTCGTAGTTGTCTTCGTGGCACGCATACTCGTACATCTGTTCTTTCGGATCGATTCGGGTCCACGGAATCACGGCAGTCCAGGGCCTTGTCCAGGTTTGCGGATCTTCGACCGTGAATTCGTAATTGATCGTGTCGGTAGCGACCCGCGTGAAACGCTCCGTGATCTTGAATGTTTCCGGATTGGATCCCTGGAACGTCACACCGTCATCGCTTCGGAAATTGGTTGTCTCGATGACCAGCGTGTTTCCCTCAAAGTGTCCCCGTGTGTCTCCCAGCCATTGTTTCAGGTTCTTCCCGGCGTGGGGACGCTTGTCGAGCGGAATGATGCGGGCGCTGTGAATCATCTCCGGACCAATCACAACGTATCCGGGACTCTGGAAGATCTGAAAATCGTTGTTGTAGATGGTCGGCAGATACGGGGGCGAATCGGTTCGAATGATACAGCGGACCGGTAGCGACATGTCTTTATACGTATCCGGCAGGCCCGCATTGAAACGATTGTTTGCGCCGGCGCGCGCGGCTCTCAATCGTTCACGTTCAGGCGACAGCGGAACCACGGGTGGAATTCGTCCATCCGGCGGATCGACGATGAGCGAAGTGCGCTTGTCCGCGGTGATTTTCAAACGCCGCGAATCCATCCAATGCTCGTTGTACGCGCGATTGACATCGGCATCGGCGCCGCCATCGCGCCGGTCGCGGCTTAAATCGTTCGCAAGCTGCTCCTGAAATTCCTGGGCCTCTTCGTCGCTGAGAACATCCTTGCCCTTCACACCGGTCGGCCGCTGCAAAGGCGTGCTTGTGGCATCGTTCCAGACTCCCTGCAGATCCGGATCGCCCCACGGCGTTTTCGGCGCGGTCCACACCCTGGGTGGAGCCTTCGGAGCCGCCGCCTGCCGCGCCGAAGCCGGTGACGAAAGGAAGAGTGAAATCCAAAGCGCGAGAAATATCCGATGCCTCATCGGCCACCTCCGGGGGTTTTCTTACTGAAGCGTTCGTACAGCATATCTTCGGTGAAAGGCACGCACTTGAATTCCAGCAGTTGAACATTCTTTTCCATGCGCCGGTACAAGGGAAAGCTGATCTTCCAGGGCCGCGTGTAGACTTTCGGATCCTCGATCGTGGCTTCATACATCATGTGATACGGACTCAGCGGGGTGTATCGTTCGACCACATGAAACATGTCGCTGTGATAATCGCCGGCTCGATCGAGCCAGCCCTCCGGCCGCTGCCCGGTGACGTCCACCACGAGCGTATCGCCCTGCCAGCTTCCGCGCGACCAGCCCATCCACGAATCCGTTGGAGCTTCCTGTTTGGTGTTCATGCGAATAATCCGGGTGGAACTCGTGAATTCGTAGGCCATGAGAATGTACGGACTCGAGCCCTGAACGATCTGGAATGGAAAGGGCATGTAGGTCGCGCGCGGAACTCCCGGCATGTAACACTTGAATTCAGGATCGCCGGTCTCATGCCACTTCTTGTCGCTGCTGACATCGGCTGTCGCGCGTTTGCTGAAGTTTTCCTTCTTCCGGGCCAGTGCCTCCGGCCGGTATGGAATCTCGCCGCCTTCGACAATGCTTTGTCCGGCCGGCCCGGCGCCGTATGCGCCCATGATCTCGGGATGCGGGCCGGGTTGGGCTTCGTGATCCTGCAAATCCCAGTTTGCCGTCACAAACGCCTGCCAGATTCCATTCAAATCCGGATGACCGTCCGCCATGCGCGCCGGCCGGTATGCTGGAAACGTCGTGGCCGCCTGCCCGGCGGCAGCCGGCTCCAGGAAAAAGAAAAGAGCAGCCGCGATTGCCGCTGCCCCGAAAATCGCAACCGCATGTGTTGCGCGGTTAGCCATGAGGAACACGGTTATTTCCTCTCCATTCCCTTCGCCTTCAGTACGGGATCTACCGCCGAACTGGTGAGGAATTTGATCAGTGCTTTTCCCGCCTCCGCGTTTTTCGAATTCGGGCTGAGTGCGACAGCGAAGCTGACGTAGTTCTGATACTTCGCGGGAAATGGGCCGACCAGATCCACGCCATGGGCCGGTTTGATTTCACTGATGAGTGTGAGGACATACTCGACTTTTCCGTTCGCGACGATTTCCATCGATTCATCTGCGCCTTTGGCAGGAACAGTCTTCGGCTTCATGTCGTTCGATATGCCGAGATCGTCGAACATCTTCACGATATGCGGCCGGCTGGCGCCTTCCGGAACATACGTTATCGATTTCGCGGCGAGCATCGATTTCTTGACCGCCTCAGGCGAGCTTATGTCTGCTTTCCTGCCGCCGGCTTTGATTCCGAAGCCAATTCCGGAACGCGCAATATCCATGCGCCCGGCCGGCGCGAGCTTGCCGCCCTTGATCAAATCGTCGATAACTTCGGATGTAAGAATCGCGACATCGAATGACTCGCCGGATTGAATCTTCTGTTTCACCAAAGCCGACGTATTGAAGTCGATGTTCAGCGGCCGGCCGATGGCTTTCTCGCACTGTGCGCGGACCTCATCCATGACGCCTTTGACGCCATTAGAGGCCATTACACGAAGCGGCGTGTTTTGGGCGCTGGCAAGCTGGGCAAATAAGAAAATAATTGCCGCAACGAATCCCCGGTTTTTCATGAAGCCTCCTATTTGACTGTGACGATGATGTCCTTGACGGTGGATAACGCGCCGTCGTTCGCCATTGCGCGCAGATGATAGGTTCCCGGCGCGGTGAAACGCGCCGTTGTTGCAGTCTGACCGTTGTTCACAGGAAGGGGTCCGCTGTTCTCAAACACAACTTTCCCGGGGCCGCCATACTGAATCCAGCTCAATGTCAGGCCTCGCGAGGGGCGCTCCGCATTGCTGTTGACCTGAGCGCCGAAGCCTGACGGGGCCGCTGCGCGAGGCGTTCGAGGAACTCGCGGCTTCGGCAAGCCGTCATCAACAACGGATGCCTTCAATGTGACGGGATTTGCGGTAGTCGCTCCGGAAACGGGACCAATCGTAATGGATGGCGGTTCGTTGGGATCGTCCTCGCCCGGATCATAATTGCCATTCGTCATGACCACGCGATCGTTGATCTCTTCAGCGGCGATAAGGCTTCCATAAGCCTTCTCGGTGCGTCCATGGGCTGTGATCGTCCATGTGACTTCTTTGCTTCCAAAGTCCGCAGGGACACGCAGGCGAAAAATCCATCGCTGGCGGCGAGGAAGGAAGTACGTCGGTTGTCCTGCATCGATGTTGCCGGGTTCGACCCTGTTGTCGGGTCCGGCGGGAATGGTGATCTCTTCTTTCCAGTTGCGATTGAAGTAACCGAAAACCAGATCGAATGTGCCGTCGGGATTGCGGATCCAGCCTTCAAAATAAGGCACGATGTCCTGGCCGGAATTGAAGCGGATCTGCGAAAGCTCAGTCGGAAGTGGAGAAACCTGGGCCCCCAATGAGACGGGAAAAAAACCGAAGGCACAGAGGCACAACGGCACAAGGAATCGGGGTCTCATTTTTTGCCCCGTGCCTGCGCGCGCTGCTGGAAGTCGGCGTCTTCCAGGTACGTCAATGTCACCCAGGCAAAACTCATTTCGTCGATCGAGCGCTGGCCGTAGCCGACCCAGTTTCTGGGATTGGGATTCCATTTATTGTTCGCTGTGTTGTCATGCCAGGACGTGATGTGAATGATCGTGCCCGCGGGCAGCAGCGGCGCAACATTGTCGGCGTACGGGTACGTGATGTGCCAGCCGAACTGATAATCGCTGACGCAGCTCAAAGTCTCCGTTCGCGCGGGCCCGGGACGGGCGGAGTCGGCGCGTACATCCGGATAGATCGCTTCCATGCACATGGCTTTTCCCCGATTGTGCATGTGTGGCTGAAACGATGCGACCAGCGCCGGTCTTGGCAGCCGGAAGTACCCATCGTGCCGCGCGATTTCGCCGGCAGGAATATCGAGGTCGTTGGTGTCGCCCATGTGTTGGGTAAACGCGACGTACCGGGGGACCGCCCCTTTCGGGAAGACTTTGAATCCAAGCTGAACCATGACCGGCGTCTCTTCGCCGCGTGTATTCAAATGAAGATTGAAGTTGATCTTCGAGCCCGCTTTGATGAGCCGTCCGGAGTTCGGCGGAAAGATATCGCCGTTTTTTCCGAGAGCATATTCGTTGAAGAACAGACCGATCGGATCATCTTCGGGATCTTCCACGAGGTTCGTCGTGAAGTGATGTACGACTTTGTAACTGCGCGCGTCGGCGGGCTTGCTTTCGACGGCCATCACGTACATGTCTTCCTTGAAGCCCGGGTCCACAAGAACGTTAACGATGTTGTCGGGACCATGTGCCGGCAGGATGTACGGTTTCTTCATCGTTACGATGACGTCGGGTTTTCCGATGTGCCATTGATCGACATCGTTGAACTGCCGCTGCGGAGGCATATCGGCGGGCTTGCCCATCGGAGCGCCCGCATCGACCCACTTCGTGATGGTGGCGATGTCGGCGTCGCTCAACGATGGATCGTCCTTGAATTGCGTGATACCGATGTTCTTGTCGATGTACCAGGGCGGCATCTGGCGCTTGACGACTTTCTCTTTGATCGCGCGCGCCCACGGCCGCGCATCTTCGTAAGTGAGAAGCGGCATCGGCGCGATCGCTCCGGGCCGGTGGCAAACCTGGCATGATCGCTGCAAAATCGGCGCCACGTCTTTCGTGAACGTGACGTCTTGAGCGGCCGCACTCGCCGCAGCCGCAAAAGTGAACGCCGCAATTTCAAGACAACGGACTATTTTTCCGGAGCGCATAACTTCCCCCTGGCTTGCATGTTGAGCAGTTCGGAATTCAGCCCACCACCGCCGCCGAAACCGCCGCCTCCCCGGCTCGAACGAATGAACGTGCTCGATTCATCCATAGGCAGGGTCAGGAAATTCCGGCAGAAGTTATCCCAGATTCCATCCTGTTCGAGATACTGTTCGACGTTCGACAAATAGAATGCCGAAACCATCGCATCTTTTCCCTTCAAGTACGCGCCGACGGCACGAATGGCCTTGGGACCGGCGAAGTTGCCGACCACCGGAACAATCAGATTCTTCGCTTCAAGCGTTTTCAAAACATTGAAATTCTCTTCATTCGCGAGATAGCTGCGCGATACGCCGTCCGCGTCCGCCGCCGTCATCAGATCTGCGTAAGTGACTCCGCTGCCGAATCCGCCTTGTCCGCTCGATCCGTAATTGATCGAAGGGCCCCAGCGCCGGAAGTTGGAATAGACCCATTCGATTCCATCCAGGTCCTTCGCGGAGAGCGGAAAATTGTGTTTCTTGCTGAGATGTTCTTCGATGGCCTTGAGGTTTTCGGCATACAGTTCATCGCTGGATGGGGCCGACGCAGCGGCGCTGAAGATCTCAATCGCGGTGGATTTCGGCCCCAATCCTTCCGGAAGTTTTCTCGAGAACAGCCGGGATACAAACTCGGCGCGGTTACTCGACATTTCAAAAATCGCTTTGTACATCAACTGGAGATCCAGATTGCCGCGGCGGATATCCACGATGAAGACCATCTTCGGCTTGAGAGCGGCAATGTAGGTGAAGTTCTGCTCAGGACCAACTCCCATATAAACGCGGTTCGTCTTTGCAAGCTCGTTGAGTTTCGGAATCACATATTGAAAGTAGTATTCGTTCGAAAGCAGATTGTCGGACCGGAAGTTTCCGTCGGGTTCCGATGACTCGGAAGATATTTTCCAGAATTCCTGGTCACTCAATTGTGCGGGAAGGGATTCCGAGGCATGAATAACGGGAACGAAAAGAAGGCTGGATTGAACGGCCAATAACAAACAGGCGAAAGCAAGAAGGCGTCGTGTCATTCGGTGAAACCTCGCAGGGTGTCGGATTTCCTTAAAAAAGTGGCCACATTATGTCATCGCCGGGGCCGGGCGTCCTATAGAATCTCTTTTCATGCTTCTGAGCGTCACCATCAGTTTGCTGCTGGCCTTCGGGCCCGCGCAGTCCGAAGGAAGTCAACCCGCATACGCGCGCGAAGGCGATCGCGTGGAGCAGGAATTCCGTGTGTACCGCGACAAGCTCGCCGAGTTCTTCAACACGCTTCGCCGCGCCATGGACCAACCGCCGGCGGTCAGCGTTCAGTTGCCGCGTCCGCAGGATCCACCGCCGCCTCCGGCTGTTTATGGCTATGGAGTGTTGCCGAGAATTGTGGACGCTCCATCGGCGAACGGTGGATCGGTTTCGACTTTTTCCTACAGTTGGGTTGTCACTGAGGGTTACATCCGGAACGAGGAGATCAAGCTCGAGCAGGTCCAATCGGAATTGAATGAAGCCATGGGTTCGCCGGCCGACTTGAAAGAAACGCGCGTGGCGAATCTTGTAACGGAATACAGGAAGCTGGTGGCAAACCAGCGGACGGTGGACCAGTACGTTCAATACAATCGATTCTGGCAGCGCACCATTGCCGATGACCGGCCCCGCTTCGATCAGTTGACCAAAGCGTACGAACTCATGACCGGAAGCGATCCCGACGTCGCTCAGGCCATTCGGGACGTCCTTGGCAAACCCGAAACGCCGGCATTCATTGAAGCGGAAAAGGACGTAAATCATGTTGTGATTCGCGTTCCGGTTTATACAGACATTCAGGATTCCGGTTTCCTGTCGCGCGCGAAGCAGGCCATCGAAGAAATGTGGCAGGCCCACGACGGTGAAACGGCGTACGTTGTGGAAGTTCAGTTTCGCAATGTTTCTTTACCGGATTTGTATCGCGAGGAGAGTGTTCCTCAGCAGGGCGAGCATTTGAATGTGCGCACGCACGCCGCGCGGTTCCCCTCTGACGGCGCCGTCCTGACGACAGGCGCTCAGACCACGCACAGCCTTGTGGGCCGTTACGTCGCGCTGGCTCCGGGAGATCTTTCGACGCGGACCCTCGCGCACGAATTTGGTCACGTCCTCGGATTTCGCGACGGCTACATTCGCGGCTATCGCGATCTTGGAGATCGCGGCTTCGAGATTCTCGAACTCACGTCTGTCTTCGATGATCTCATGAGCGCGCCACGCGAAGGTCACGTCCAGCCCGCGCATTTCAAATTGTTGATCGAAGCAAAAGGGAAGTAACGCGGTACTAAGACCGCGTTACTGCTTGAGAAGCGGAATGCTGTCGACGGCTGGCGGTTTCGGCAACGATTGCAGGAACGCATAGAGATCGGCCGCCTGCTGGTCGCTCACCACTTTCGCCGTGTAGGGCGGCATCTCGCCCGTTGGTTTTCGAATGTAGGCAATGAACCTCGTGTAGGTAATGGGATTCTGATTCAATCTCGGGCCGGTCGCGGTCGAGCCTTGTCCTTCGCGGCCATGGCACTGGTAGCATCCGATCTTTGCGAAGAGCGCTTTCCCGTTTTCCGCATTCCCACGGGGCGCCGCGGCATTTTGAGGCGCGGCGAACAGGGCAATGAACATCATCAGCAGATTCATCGTTGACTCCCTTTACCGCGGTTGTGTGACGACATCCACCAGCGCGGGTTCGCCGCGTTTCACGGCGGCAATAGCGCGTTTGATGGCGGGGCCGAGATTTTTAGGATCCGTGATCGGGCCTTCTGCGTACAGGCCCATGCTCTGCGCAAGTTTCGAAAAATCGATGTTGGGATCTTCGATCGTGGTTCCGATCGAGGCGCGTTCGATGCCTCGATTGTGACGGTTCGACATCCGTTGCAGGTGCATCACTTCCTGATGGTACGCGCGATTGTTGTGCATCACGCTCAGCAGCGGAATGCGATGATGGGCAGCGGTCCAAAGAACACCGGGCGCGTACATCAGATCGCCATCGTTCTGAACGTTCACCGCAAGGCGGCCGTACTTTTTATGCGCGAGCGCCGCTCCGACTGCAGCGGGAGCGCCATATCCGACACCGGCTCCGCCCGAGCCGCCGATGTGTTGATAGTATTTGTCGAAATTCCAAAGGCGTTGCGGCCAGCCGCTGGGTCCCGATGAAACCATCGCCCAGTCTTCATTTTTGATCTGTCCCCACAATTCGGCAGACAAGCGCGCCGTTGTAATCGGACTGGCATCCCAGCCATACGTCGCGTCCGTGCGCGCCTGTTGAAGCGCGGCATCGTGCGCCGCGGCGAGCTTGGCGCCGCGAGCCTGGAATGCGTTTTTGCGGTCGGGCGTGATCAGTTTCTTCACGGCTTCCAAAAGCGCAGGCAGAGTGGCCTCGGCATCCGCCGCCATGGCGATATCGATTTCAGGATAACGTTCGAAGTCCTGGTAATTCGATCGAATGAACAGATCACCCGCTGTGATGCTCACGAGTTTCGCGCCGGTCTTCGTAATTCGGCGCGAACTCCTTTCGAGCTGATCCCGATAGGAGTTGACCGTTCCCCAGAAGTCGGTGAGCTCGAGGCCGACAATGACATCGGCATCCGCGACGAGTGCGCGTCCTCGACTGGATTGATTCAAAGGATGCCTTGATGGAAAGTTCATTCGTCCACCTTGATCGATAACCGGCGCCTGCAATGTCTCGGCCAGTTCGATCAGCGACTTCATGCCTGCCTGGGTTCTTGCGGCGCGATCCGCGATGATCACCGGACTCTGCGCGTTCACGAGGAGCCTTGCCGTTTCTGCAACGGCGCCGGAGTCGCCTTGAGGCGGCGCGGTTCGAGTGATCTTCGGCACGCGCAGTTTGTCTTTATCGGTGATCGGACGTTCCTGAAGATCGCTGTCCGCCACGATCACTACGGGCTCCATCGGGGGAGTCATCGTGATTTTGTAGGCGCGAGCGGCGGACTCGGCGAAGTGCCCGAGCGAGACCGGAAGATCGTCCCATTTCGTGAAGTCGCGCACGATCGATGCGGCGTCCTGAACGGAATGTTCCCACTCCACGCCGGGCCGGCGCTGCGTCGCGTCAATCGAGTTTCCGACGACGATGAACATCGGCACGCGATCGCAGTACGCGTTGTAAATGCCCATTGTGGCGTGCTGCAACCCGACAGTGCCGTGCGCCAGCACGCCGAGAGGTTTTCCTTCGACCTTCGAATATCCGTGCGCCATTCCGACCGAAGATTCCTCATGGCAGCATGTGATGAATTCCGGCTTGCTGTTGCCGCCGTAGTTGATGACGGATTCGTGAAGCGCGCGAAAACTGGATCCCGGATTCGCGCAGACGTATTCAATATCGAGAGCTTTGAATATATCGACCATGAAATCCGAGCCGCATCGATCCGCGGTCATGACTTCGACTTCAGGCGGCGTCGCCGTTTCCGCTCTTGGGTTCTGGATCGGCGGTTTGCGGGCCGGCCGGCCGGAACGAGGTTCTGCCGTGGATTTGCCAGGCGCTGCAAACGTTGCAGCACCGGCGACAGCAGCGCCCCTCAGGAATTTGCGGCGATCGGCTGAGAATTTAGAGGATTTGCCCATGATCGTGCCTCCGTTCAGCTTGTCTTCTTTACTGTTTGTCCGGCAGATTGTATGACAGTTCCGATTGAGGTTAAACCAAAGGTGGTTGTGATAAGTTCTCGTCGCCGTGAAAAAGCTTTTTCAACTTAACCGGCTGCAGCGAATCACCCTGATTCTGCTTGGCATCGTTGTGGTGAATCTGGCGATGTCGGCCGCAACAGGTTATTCGCTGCTGGGTGGGGATCTTTTTGTTCTGTTTTTTATCGGATTTCTGATCGTCTTTGTCATCGCATGTATTCGGCCGCTTCTCCGGAAAATCCTGTGGCGGGTTCGGCATCGATTGCTGGTGACGTACTTCCTTGTTGGTGTGCTTCCCATTTTCCTGATTGTGTTCTTCGTCTTTCTCGGTTTCTACCTCGTCCTGGGACAGACGGCGGGCTACCTTCTCCGGGTTGAACTCGACCGGCGCCTCGCGGAAATCTACAGCTCGGCAGAGCGTTCGGCGCAGTCCGCGGCGGCGGGGCGTGAACGCCCGGCCCCGGCTGATGGAGAGGAAGTGATCATCCGGATGCGGAATCAGCGGTCGAAGGAGTTTCCGAACTGGAGCATGCCCGGTTTCAAAGGAATCATCAGAGACGGCGATACTCAATTTATCGCGGCCCACGCCGAAGCCGGATCCGGCGAACGCCGGGTCGAGGCGTTTGCGTTTCAAAGAATGGATAACAAGTGGCTGGCGCAGTTACTTCCCGGCGTTGCTTCGGTGGAGGTCATTGGAGGCGAGAATATTCGAATTACCATCGGACCGCGGGGAGGGAATCCGAAAATCCGATTGCTCATGGATTCTTCAGACGTCATGCCGGGCCCTGCGCAGCGAAGTTGGTGGGACCTCGATCTCGGTACCGCGTTGCCGCTTGAAATACATTTGCGTGAAGACGGCAAGACGGAACCCGAGGTTATGGCGATTTCGTCCCGCCCTTCGGCCGTTCTGGGACTGCTCTTCAGCACGCTTGGAAGTATCGCGCGGGTTATTTCGTTCGCGATGCTCGTCATTGCGTTGGTGTTTCTGTTTGTGGAAGTCATAGCGCTTATATTCAGCGTGCAACTCACTCGAACGTTGACGCGCTCTGTTCACGATCTCTACGCGGGAACGAAGAAAGTGGAAGCCGGCGATTTTTCACACCGTATTCCAATTCGAAAGAAAGATCAGCTCGGCGAACTCGCGGTTTCGTTCAACTCCATGACCGGGCGAATCGAGCAGTTGATCGTGGAAGTGAAGGAAAAAGAAAAACTGGAATCGGAACTCGAAATCGCGAGGCAGGTTCAATCACAGCTTTTTCCAAGGGAAGTTCCGAAGTTGAAGACGCTGGAATTGACCGGTCTCTGCAATCCCGCGCGCGTTGTCAGCGGCGATTACTATGATTTCATTCCCATCGATTCGCGCTCGATGGCGCTGATTATAGGTGACATCTCCGGCAAGGGAATTTCGGCGGCGCTGCTGATGGCCAGCGTGCAATCGTCGCTGCATGCGCAACTCACGGCCGGAGCCAACGGCAGTGTTTCACCGGCGGTTCTCGTATCGCGGTTGAATCGCCAGCTTTATGAGAATACGCCGCCGGAAAAATACGCAACGTTCTACTGCGGTGTGTACGACGAGCAGAACGGACGCCTGTCTTATACGAACGCGGGCCATCTTGCGCCGCTTCTTGTACGCCGCAACAACGTCATTCGCCTGGAGTCCAACGGCATGGCGGTCGGACTGTTTCCCGACTTTCCCTACGAACAAAGCGCAATCGAGCTTCAGCCCGGAGATTTGCTGATGGCCTTTACGGATGGAATCACCGAATCAGAGAATGCTGCCGGCGATCAATTTGGGGAAACGCGGCTCACGGAACTGCTCATTCGATCTTCTGAAAAGCCCCTTGATGAGATCGTGCAGGTCATTACGAGTGCGATAAAAGACTGGGCGTACGATCTCGATAACCAGGACGACACGACCATCCTCCTCGCGCGCCGGCTCTGAGAGCGCTTCACCCCGAACGTGCATGCAAAACGGCAAGCAAATTGCGTCTGTATTCGATGAGGGCGGTAAAAAGGAGGCGGCCAATGTTTATCGTGAAAGTAGCCTGGGATGCGGATAACCAACAGTTCCGGTTGACGGACCCTAAGATGGCTGGGATGTTCGATGATGGTGATACCTGCCTCTTGGTCGTGGATTTTTTTCCGCAGGATTCCAATAACGATACCCAGTTTATCGACCTGGATCAGGCCGAGATCGGCCACGCCTGAACACCTTATTTGCAGCGTGCTAGAATTTGAGTTTGATGAAGCACGCCGAACCACGAGGTCTGAGCCGGCGGCGTATCGAGAAGATCCTTTCCAGGACGAAAACGCAAAGTTCCGCCGGCGCCAGAATGGAAGTTTTCTCCCGGCTTTTTCTCGCGCATCCATACAAATCGAATCCCCTGGTCGGTTCTGTTGAGAGGCCGGAAATATTTACAGCCTCCCTGAATGACTTCGACTGTGTCACGTATATCGAAACAGTACTCGCGCTGACTCAAGCATCATCGGCTCCAGGTTTCATCGACACACTACGACGGATTCGTTATGAGGCGGGCAAGATCGAATGGGAACGCCGGAACCACTATATGACGGGCTGGATTCGGAGTAATACCGGCGAAGGCATTGTGCGCCGGGTTTTCCCGCGCGGCATATCAACGATTAGAAAAGACCGGACATTAAATGTTGTGCCGGGGCTTCGCCCAAAGCGGACGCAGTTTGAGTGCGTGCCGAAATCACACTTTCGTGAGTTCAAGCCGTATTTGAAGACCGGAGACCTGATCTTCTTCGCGTCCACACGCAGGCATCTGGATGTTTATCACTGCGGCGTCATCGTACGGAGCGGCGATCGAGTGCTCCTGCGTCACGCTTCGCGGAGCCGCGCAGCCGTCGTCGAACAGGAATTGAGCGAGTTTTTGAAAGCCAACCGCATGGCGGGCGTGATCGTTGTTCGCCCGGCCGAGACAGCGCGCGGAACCAGGGCACGAAGTTGAAAATCGTTTTCCCGAAGGATCATTCGTCCAGTGCGATTCGAGAACTGATCGGCAGCGCCGATGGCGAAGCGATTTTCATCGGCGATCCGCGCGTTCGCATCGAACCGGTTCCGGACATGTTCGATCGCATGATGGAATCGATCCGGGAGGATGATGCGGGCTGGGTCTACTCGGATGCGGCAGACCGGCCCCGAGTGGATTATCAATCGGGCAGTATTCGCGACACCTTCGACTTCGGTCCCGTTGTGGGGGTATCGGTGGCAGCGGCGCGGGCGGCCAATCTCGAGAGCGATTGGAAATGGGGCGGCCTTTACGATCTGCGTCTGAGGATTTCGGAAACGCATTCCATCATCAGAATTCCCGAACCACTTTACGCCGCTTCGTTGCATGATTCGCGTCCTACCGGTGAAAAACAATTCGATTACGTCGATCCGCGCAATCGCGATTATCAAATCGAAATGGAGCAAATTGCGACATCGCATTTGAAGCGAGCCGGCGCCTGGCTCGAGCCGAAATTCAAGAATGTTCCACCTCCGAAGGAACAGTTTGCTGTGAAGGCGAGCGTTGTCATTCCTGTTCGAAATCGCGAACGAACGATTTGGGATGCCGTGCACAGCGCGCTCCGCCAGCGTGTGAATTTCGAATACAACGTTATTGTTGTTGATAACCATTCAACGGATAAGACCTCGGAGATTTTGCGAAGCGCCGGCGACGCGAGGTTGGTGCATCTTATTCCGGATCAGACCGGCCTCGGGATCGGCGGCTGCTGGAATGAAGCGGTGTATTCAATGCACTGCGGGCGTTACGCGGTTCAACTGGATTCCGATGATCTGTATTCCGATGACTCGGTCCTCGGCAGGCTTGTCGCTCAGCTTGAGGCCGGCCCTTACGCAATGGTTGTCGGCTCGTACACGATGGTTGATTTTTCGCTGCAATCGATCCCGCCCGGTCTGATCGATCATCGGGAGTGGACCCGCGAAAACGGAAGGAACAATCTGCTGCGCGTTAACGGAATGGGGGCGCCGCGCGCGTTCGACACATCTATCTTGAGAGGGATCGGCTTTCCCGATGTGAGTTACGGAGAGGACTACGCAGTTGCGCTGCGCATCAGCCGCGAATATGAGATCGGCCGGATCTACGACTCGATCTATCTTTGCCGCCGCTGGGAAGGTAACACCGACAGCGCGTTACCGCATGAGACCGCGAATCGTTACGATGCATACAAAGACTGGTTGCGAACCGTCGAGCTTCAAGCGCGAATTTCAACTTCTTATGCTGGATGAAATTGAAAATCTATTTGCGCGGCAGGCTAAAGCCTGGCCACGACTGACGAAAGGCCTTGAAGGTCTTGCGCGCGCGCAGACCCGGCGTGTACGCGCGGGTTGGTTCGATGTGTTTGTGCGGCACATTCCGCATCGTGCCGGCAGTACAACGGCGGCGGTCGATCCGGAATCGATTTCGAAGCGGCCGTGTTTCCTGTGCGCAGGCAATCTTGATCCTGAGCAGGAGGGAATTGCGTTCAGCCGGGACTCCACCATTTATTGCAATCCTTTTCCGATCGTCGATCGTCATCTCACAATTGTTCATCGCGATCACGGGCTTCAGCAGATTGCCGGACAATTCGACGGCATGCTCGATTTAGCGCGTGCGTTGCCTGGATATTTTGTGATCTACAACGGTCCTGAATGCGGGGCGTCTGCGCCCGATCACATGCACTTTCAGGCAGGTTCGCGGCAATTGTTTCCGATTGAAAACGATATGACCCACCTCGACGGCATCACCATCCCGCATTACTCGAGGAATGTGTTTGTATTTCGCGGCGGCGACAAAAAAAGCCTGGAGACTCGAGTCGGCTTCGCCATCAGTTTGTTGCCGGTGGCCGGCAAGCAGGCCGAGCCTTTGATCAACATCGTTACGTTTTATGATGCTGAACAATGGACCGTGTTTTTGTTTCCCCGCGGCAAGCACCGGCCGGAAGTTTTTCACACGGGTGAATTGACGGTGAGCCCGGCATCCATTGATTTGTGCGGGATCTTCGTCGCGCCATTTGAAAGGGACTTTGAGCGTATCAGCGGGAACGATATCGATTCGATATTCCGTGAAGTCACACTGCCGGATGAAATGTTTGCCGAGATCGTCCAGAAACTGGAGGCGAGGCGATGAATGTGGCCGTAGGTCTGGCCGAAGGCCTCAACGTCATCGAGACGGAACTGATTGGATCGTTCAGGGATGATGCCGGGAACACGTTCGGTCCGGGCCGGCAGACATTCATGCGCGAAACGGCTCTCTATCCGGTTGAGGTTTCATCGTGCGCGTTTGCCATCGACGACATCACGATTGGGATTGGGTTTCATTGGGAGCGAAAAGAGAGGCAGGTTTTTCGGGGCTCGCTGAGGATCGTAAGAACGGAAAGAGGACTCACCGCCATTAACGACGTTTCACTTGAGGAATATGTAGCGAGTGTCATTTCATCGGAGATGAGCGCGTCTTGTCCAATGGAGTTGCTGAAAGCGCATGCCGTGATTTCGCGAAGCTGGATGTGGTTTCCGAAGGAACAATCCCACGCTCTCCAGGAGAGAGCGGCGGGTCAGTCGCAGCTTGGCACGGCGGGTGAAAGCCGGGAAATCATTCGCTGGTACGGCCGCGAGGCGCATCCGGGCTTTGACGTCTGCGCCGACGATCACTGCCAGCGTTACCAGGGAATCACGAAAGCGTTTTCGCCGTCCGTCTCGGATGCCGTTCGGGCTACAGCCGGTGAGTTCCTCTTTTATGACGGATCCATCTGCGATGCGCGATTTTCGAAATCCTGTGGCGCAATGACGGAGGTGTACTCGACCGCATGGGATGATCAGGATATTCCCTATCTGACTTCGTTGTACGACGGCCCGGGCCCATCCCCTTCCCTTGATTCCGAAACACTCATTCGATCAAATGTCCGGGCGTACTGCAATACTCGGGATTCAAAGCTGCTCAGCATCATCCTTCCCGGTTTTGATCAGGAGACTCAGGATTTCTATCGATGGTGTGTGGAATACACTCCGGAAGAAACTCAGCGGTTGATCCAATCGAAGCTGAACGTGGATCTCGGCCCGATAACCGGATTGCAGCCGCTCTCCCGTGGTCCTTCGGGGCGAATTCACCGATTGAAAATTACCGGTGAACGCGGCGATCTCGTTATCGGAAAGGAACTGGAGATACGTCGCGCGTTATCGCCATCGCATCTTTACAGTTCGGCATTCGTGGTCGACAGAGAAGCCGGTAAGTTTATTCTTCGTGGCGCGGGTTGGGGACATGGAGTAGGTCTCTGCCAGATCGGAGCGGCAGTCATGGCAACACAGGGAAAGAATTACAGAGAAATTCTCGGACACTACTATCGTGGTGCCGGTGTTGCTACCTTCTGACGTTGGTCGCGAGTCCGACGGCCTCCAGGCCTCGAATGACATACCATCCGATATCGACCTGCCACCAATGCCGGCTGAAGCGGGCGGATACTGGGCGCGAATGATGATTGCCGTGCCAGTTTTCGCCCCAGGCCGTCATTTGCAGAGGGCCAAGCCACCAGATGTTCTGGCTGGAGTCGACGCCTTCAGGCAAACCGGGCTTAAGGTGAAGCAGACTGTTCACGAAGCATTGCATGTGCAGGCAATAAAGAAGCCGTAGAGTTCCGAGCCAGAAGAAACCTGCCCATCCGAAAACGAAATATCCGAAGCAAAGGGAAATCGCGACGAGGGGAATTTGCAGTTTGGCCCAGAACATGTATCGAGGCTTCATCATGTCCGGGCACCACTTCGACATACTGGATGGTTCCCATTGATAGAGCCATCGGAGGTGTGCCCACCAGAAACCGCCATGACGTGGACTGGAGACATCGTCCACGGTATCCGAGTTGGCGTGATGGTTTCGGTGATTTGCGATCCACGTGCTTGGCGCCCCGGAGGCATTGAATACCGCGAAGAAAATCAGGATCTGCTCGACAACGGGATTCACTTTCACGGCCCGGTGCGCGAGGCCGCGATGATAAGCCAGCGTGGTTCCAAGACCGCCGGCTGACGCTATTGCAAGAGCAGAGAGAAAAATCCTCCAGCCGGGAAGCGGATAAAGAATTAAGCCGATAACACCTAAAATATGGATTGAAACCAGGAAGATCATGACCCAGAAGTTTTCGCCGTCGGCTTTCCACCACGGGAGTGTCCAGGGATGTTTTTCGGCTAATGCCGATCTACTCATTCGCAGATTCCTCCTCAAGCACAAAGACGGAAATACTAGCATGTCCAAGGGTTTCTGCAGGGAGAAAACTTTTGTGATATGAACAGTTTTTGTGTTTGACTTACCCTGCCATGCGCATCGACCCACAAAAATGTGTCGCCTGCGGCAACTGCGTGCCGGTCTGCCCGATGGGCGCCATTTCGATCGACCCGGAAAAGAACAGGGCATTCGTCAACGCCGATGAATGCGTTGAATGCTACTCGTGTTTTCGCGGTATGAGCATGGAGAAGCTCAATCCGACCCTGGTTCGCGGGATCCGGCGGGTTCTGAAGACGCTTCGATTGCGCTTTGATCCTGAGCCGGATGTCTGTCCCACGTCAGCCATCACGCCTGAAGAACTGGCCTGGCCGCGCATTGTGCGGCGCGCCTTCAGTGATCCGATCGTGACGCATGAAAGTACGGGTGTCCATGGACGCGGAACCGAAGAAGTGAAGACAAATGATGTCACGAACCGGGTGGGAAGGGGGGAAGTCGGATACGTCGTCGAATTCGGCCGGCCGACTGTCGGAGTTCGCTTCCGGGATATCGAAAAAATGACGAAGGCGCTCGCGGCGCTGGGTATCGAATTCGAGCCGAAGAATCCGGTGACTCATATGATGACCGACAAAAGGATCGGCAAGCTGCGCGACGATATTCTCGACGAAAAGATTCTGTCGGCCATTGTCGAATTCAAAACGAAAATCGAAAACGTGCCGGCGGTTTTGAGGCGCGTTGATGAAGTTTCGAAGACGCTGAACACCGTTGTATCCGTCGGTGTAGCGACGCGCTGCGATGAGCGCGGAGACAGCGCGCTGGACGCTGTTCTGGCTGAAGAAGGATTTTCGTTCTCCCGGGGTAAAACCAACCTGGGGCTGGGGCGCGCATGACGAATACGCTTCACCGGTACGGAACGGCGGAAAGCTTTGACGACGACTTCATCGTATTCGCGATTCCGGCGCGAGGCATCAACGACGGAAATGCGGTCGAACAACAGCGCCGGTTTCTCGAAATCGCACGAAAGCACAAGCCCGTCAATATGGGCGATGCCAGTCATGGCGCGATCTTTCATCCTTCAAAGGAATTAAATCCGCTTGTCCATTGGCAGCGCGAAACCGCGCCTGACATCGAGGGCGTAGTGCAGTGCGTATCATGCCCATCGACAGTCGCAGCCGTCTTTGATTCGCAGGAAAACGTTGTCGCCTTCATCAGGGAACTGCGACAGGCGGATCTGGGCCTGTCCATCAATATCAGCGCCGCACTCGACAAAGCTCAGGAGTGCGCCCGCCGCGCGGGTATTGAGCGGCACAGTGTGGAGTATTCGCTGGGATTTTTCGGTCAAACGGATCGTATGGCGGAACGGCAGACCCTGGAACTCGCCACAATGTGCGGTCACGGCATGCTGTCATTCAATTTTGTCCGGAAGCTGGTTGAATGGGTCAAACAGGGCCGCCGGACACCCGAAGAAGCTTCCGCCGCCATGGCCCGCTTCTGCAGTTGCGGAGTCTTCAATCCAGCCCGCGCCTGCCGCCTGCTGAGGAAGTAATTCAGTGCCCTCGAATTATTTCTTCTTGGCGTATTTGTCGGGTTCTTTCTTGAATTTTTCCATGTCTGCTTTGGAGCAGAAGTAGTACGTCTCGCCCTTGTAGCTGGTGGAAAGATTCGGATCCTTATCAACCATGATTCCGCAGACGGGATCTTTGGCTTTTTCTGGAGCTTTCTTTCCCTGAGTTTGAGCCAGAACTGCCATGGATGTGGCCGCCAGAACCACGATCAACGCTACGGCCAGAATATTTCGTCTCATTTACAACTACCTCCGGTTTATCAAGCCTAATGAAATAACTTTAAAAATGCTCATTCTTCAAGAAGAATCTCTTCGTCCAGACCCAAAAGGAGGAGAGGGTTTATGCGCATAGGGATATTGACGGGCGGTGGAGATTGCCCTGCCCTGAACGCCGTGATCCGTGCTGCGGTTAAAACCAGCGTGGGTTTCGGATGGGAGGTTCTCGGTATCGAGGAGGGCTTCGACGGACTCGTGCACTGCCGGACACGAACGATGACCACGTCGAGCGTTTCCGGAATTCTTCATCTGGGCGGCACCATCCTGGGGACAACGAATGCGGCAAATCCTTTTTCGTATCCCATGCCCGGCGAAGGGGGCAAGACCGTCGAGCGGGATATTTCGGATACGGTTGTCGCCAATTTCACGAAGCTTGGCCTGGATGCTTTGATTGTCATCGGTGGCGACGGAACGCTGGGGATCGCCGACAAATTCTACGAGAAGGGAATCCCTCTTGTTGGAGTTCCGAAGACGATCGACAACGATATCGGCGGCACGGTCATCACATTTGGTTTCGATACCGCGGTCAATACCGCACGCGATGCTCTCGATAAACTTCATACGACCGCGGAGAGTCATCGCCGCGTAATGGTCGTCGAAGTGATGGGCCGGCATGCGGGATGGATTGCAATGCATTCGGGAATTGCCGGCGGAGCCGACATAATTCTGATTCCCGAGATTCCTTATGATGCCGAGAAGGTTGCCGAGAGCATTATGCATCGTGAACGATTGGGTAAACATTTCAGTATTGTTGTTGTCGCCGAAGGCGCATTTCCCCGCGGCGGATCGCTGACTCACGCCGAAGGAAAACACGCCGGCCGCGAACAGCGTCTTGGAGGCGTCGGTGACCGTGTGGGTTCCTTTATCACCGAATTGACGGGGAAAGAAACTCGGGTCGTTGTCCTCGGTCACCTTCAAAGAGGGGGACCGCCGACAACGTTCGATCGCGTCCTGGGTACTCGTTTCGGAGCTGCTGCCGCCCGATTGATTCGCAAAGGCGCTTTTGGCCGCATGGTCGCGCTGATGCCTCCGGATGTCGAATCGGTCCCCATCCGGGAAGCCATCGGAAAGATGAAAACCGTTCCAATCGATAACGACATCATTGAATCCGCGCGCGAAATCGGGATCTGCTTTGGCGACTGAATCGCGGCTACCGGCTGCAGCTACACCTGTTTTGGACGGCGGTCAATGCCTGACGTTTCGATAAACAAAGGCAATCATCAGTAAATAGACCACAGCATTGAAGATAAAGATTGCCCGGATGCTGAGGCCCGCGATGGATCCTGCGATGATCGGTCCGGCTGCGCCTCCCAGCATGCTTGTTCCTGACAGCATGGCGAACCCGGTTCCCCGGTGTTCTCCGGGAATCACATGATGTGCCGCGCTCAATGCCAATGTCAGCGTGCCTCCTGCCAGCAAAGCCAGAGCGACCCGCAGAATCGAGAATTCCCCGGTTGACCGGACGGCGACCATCGGCACCAGAACCAGGATACTCAGCACAAGCCGGACTGTAATCAGCCGGCGCAGCGATACGCGCGCAGCGAGTTTTCCCGACATCCATGACGAAAGCGCTTCGCCAAATGCGGCAATCGAAATTAGTGCGCCCGAGATCAGCTCAAGACGGAATCGCGGAGTACCCAGTTCCTCGAGGAACAGCGGAATAATCGGCCCGAACGTGCGATCCGCCATGTTCACGAAAAAGAGAATCATCAGCGTTGTGAAATATTCAGGGCGTTTCCAGAAGCCGGCTGTCGCTGCGTGCTGTTCGTCGCGTTCCGCCGAATGGGGCAACCGCTCATCGCGATAAAGAAGAAGGATGCTGAGAAACGATCCGAAGTTGATGATCCCGGTAATCAGAAACGTATTCCGGATGCCGATGTAGTGTGCGAGATATCCGCCGAAAAAAGGTCCGAGAGCGGCGCTGAGAATCTGGACTGACTGCAGCGTTCCGATGATCGACGGAACCTTCTCCTTCGGCGCCAGTTGAGTGACAAGCGCGACCGCGACGTTGGTGAAACCGCCGAGCAGGCCAAGGAGAATCCGAAGAATAAAGAGCTGCCAGACATTGTGCACGAAGCCCATCAGAAACCAGAACACGCTGTTGGCGAGCGTCGCGCGCGTGGCGATGATTTTCATGCCGCGGCGGTCGCCGATTCGTCCCCACAAGGGTCCCATCAGAGCGGCCATCAACGGACTGGCGCTCAGGATCAATCCGCTCCAGAAAGCGATCCCTCCGGTGGATTCAACGCCAAGCTCGCGAACGTAAATCGGGAGAAACGACATGACGAGCGTGTATCCGAAATTCATGAACGCGCCCGAAATCGTGACGGCGATTTGGTTTTTTCGCCACTGTGGCTGAGCCATCAGCTATCGGAGGATTCGGAGGAGACCGAGAATAGACTTCGCATCCTGAATGCGGCCGTCGTCCACCATTTGAAGCGCCTGCGAACGGCTGATGATGTCCACTTCGATGACTTCATCTTCGTCGGGATTGATCTGTGTTTTTGTAAGGCCGGAAGCCTCGTAAAGATACATGAACTCGGAGGTGAATCCTGGGGTGGTCCAGAATTTTGAAATCTCGGTCATGGTTGAAGCGAGATATCCGGTTTCTTCTTCGAGTTCCCGGATGGCGCATTCCCGCGGATCTTCGCCTTTGTGCAGGGTGCCGGCGGGAATCTCAAGCAACTCGCGGCCGATGGCATGCCGATATTGCCGAATCAGGATGACCTGATCCGGAGCCGGCCTTGCCACGATGCACACCGCGCCGGGGTGAACCACAAGTTCGCGCGACGTTTCGTGTCCGGCCGGTTCGATCACGCGATCTTTCCGCACCTGAATGTAGCCGTTGTAAACAATCTCCTGCTGGAGGATCTTCGCCTCGCTCATACTTTCTGAGCTTCCAGGATCGGCTGCAGCGCGCGTATGAATTTATCGATCTGTTTTTCGGTAATGATGAAGGGGGGCAGCATCCGCAGCACGGTTTCGTGAGTGCAGTTCAAAATGAACCCCTCGTGCAGAAGCTGTTTCACGATTTCTTTTCCCGAAATCTTCAGCTCGACTGCAAGCATCAGGCCCTCGCCGCGAACGTCTTTGACGACAGGCAGGGACTTCAACTCTTCGAGCCGCTTTTTGAAATACGCGCCAAGCGCGCGTATGCGCGCGAGCATTTTTTCATCTTCGAGAATACTGAAGTATTCGAGACTGGCGCGGCAGGCCAAAGGTCCGCCGCCGAACGTCGTCCCGTGCTGGCCTGCCTGAATCGCAGCAGCTACTTTTTCATTCAGAACGATCGCACCAAGCGGAATTCCCAGCCCGAGAGGCTTTGCGAGCGCGACCATGTCGGGGAACAGTTCTTTTTTGGATGGTGGCGCAAAACGGTGAAATGCAAGCCACTGTCCGGTGCGGCCAAGGCCGCATTGAATCTCATCCGCAATCAAAAGAGCGCCTCGCTTCGCAGTCAATTCGCGGGCAGCGAGATAGAACTTTTCGGATATCGGATTGATGCCGCCTTCACCCTGAATCGTTTCGACAAGGACGGCGCAGACGTCATCGGTCAACTTACGCTCGAGATCCGCGGTATCGTCGAACTTGACGAAATCAAAACCGGGAACGAGGGGTTCAAATTGTTCGCGGTATTGTTTCTGTCCGGTTGCCGAAAGAGCGCCGAATGTGCGTCCGTGAAAGGATTGATCGAGCGAGAGCACTCGAAACTTCGGTTTTGCAAACGCCCTGGCAAACTTCAGACATCCCTCAATCGATTCGGTTCCGCTGTTTGTAAAGAAAGCCCGATCCAGACCCGAGACCTGACACAGCTTTTGCGCAAGCCGCCCCTGATATTCGTGGTAAATCAGATTCGAAACGTGTATCGGCCGTTTGATTTGTTTGCGAAGAACCTGCTTCACGCGCGGATGGTTATAGCCGAGCGTATTGACGCCAATACCTGCAAGCAAATCGAGATATCGCTTGTTTGATTTATCGATGAGATAAGCGCCGCTTCCGCGGTCTGCCAGAAGTTCGTAACGCGCGTACGCTCCAAGCAAATACTTCTTTTCCAATTCCTTGACGTTCGCAAGTTGCATAAGGCGAAAAGCTTAGCATAAGATCGGCGTGCGCATTTGGTTTGAAAACCATCAACGGGAGTACAGAAATGAAGAAAACTTTGGTTTTGCTTCTCCCTCTGGCGGTGCTGTCGATCGCAATTTCGGGCTACGCTCAGCTTCAGGTTCCCGGCGCCGACAACACACCAAAACTGGGAGAAAAACCGCCGGATTTCGAGTTGCCGAAGGGCCTTGGGCCGCAGGCAGGCACACTCGGAATGAAGGATTTTGCCGGCAAGAAAAAGGTGCTTCTCGCCTTTTTCCCCGCGGCATTCACCGCCGGTTGAACGCGTGAATTTACCGAGTTCGGTAATAACCAACAAAAGTTCGATGAAATGAATATTGAAGTGATCGGCATCTCGAGAGACCTGGCCGCGTCACAACAGAAGTTCAAGGAGACCGTCAACGCGAAGAATACCTTCCTCAGCGATCCTGAAGCGAAAGTCATTGCCGCATACGGAGCGTTGAACGCCGCGAAAATCTCAAGCCGTTATTACTTCCTGATCGACGAAAACGGAAAACTCATCTGGAAGAGCGTTAACAATCAGCTCATCCCGGTCGAGAAGCTGGTTTCCGATCTGGCAGAGGTTGTGAAAAAATAGCGCGCTAACTCAGAGGTAATTCGGTGTCAGAGGCCTAAATCACCCAAATTATTTGTTAGCGGCCACGTGGTTCATAATTTGGGTGATTTAGGCCTCTGACACCGAATTACCGGAATAGCACGTTTCATGAAAATACTGACGCCGGAACAACTGCGGGAAGTCGATCGTCTTTCCACTGAAAAGTACGGGATACCGAGTCTCTTGTTGATGGAGAACGCGGGCATGCGTGTCGCGGAGGTTCTCGATAACCAGTTCGAGAATCTGGAAAGCCTCACGATCGCGATTCTGTGCGGCAAGGGAAACAACGGCGGCGACGGATTTGCCGTTGCGCGGCAGCTTATTCAGAAAGGCTGCTTCCCATTCGTGTTTCTCTTCGCCGCTGAGGACGACGTCAAAGGCGATGCTAAAACCAACCTCAATATCCTGAAAGCTCTCGGGTACCCGCCGACCGTGATTGACGACGAACACGATTGGAATGAAGAAAGACTCGAACTGATCGATGCGGATATTGTTGTCGACGCATTGCTGGGAACCGGCGCCCGCAAGCCGATACAGGGCCTGTACCGGGCGGTCATTGAGAGTCTGGGGGAAGGTTTTCCCAGAGCCACCATCGTTGCCGTCGATGTTCCTTCGCCGGGTATTCAAGCCGGCATCACGGTGACATTTTCCGCGTTGAAGCCAGCGCTCGTTCTCTATCCTGAATGCGAGGACGCCGGCGATGTGATTCTCTCCGACATCGGTAATCCTGCCCAACTTTTCGAAAATGAGAACTATAAACTTCAACTCATTGAGCCTCAAGAGTTGCCGGCGCGGGTCGCGGACAGCAACAAAGGCAACTATGGCCGCGTTCTCATTCTGGGTGGTTCGCGCGGAAAGACGGGTGCTGCGGCGATGGCGGGTCAGGCCGCGCTCCGGGCGGGCGCCGGTCTTGTGACCGTCGCTACAGCAGGGAGCGTCTTGCCGCTTGTGGCTGTTTCCATGCCCGAGTTGATGACGGAGGCGCTGGCCGAAACATCAGATGGAACGATTGCGAATCAACCGATCGCACATTTGCTCAAGGACAAGGACGTTGTTGCGATCGGGCCCGGTTTGACGACGAACATTGAGACAAGCGCATTCGTCCGCCGTGTCGGCGCCGAATGCCGCTCCCAAATGGTGATCGATGCCGATGGCTTAAACGCGCTTGCCGGTTTCGACGGTGATCTCGGAGGTGCTGTGCTGACTCCTCATCCCGGCGAAATGTCGCGGCTGATCGGAAAGACAGTCGATGATGTGATCGCAAACCGGATCGGCGTTGCTGAGGAGTTTGCACGCACTCGGAACGCGTATGTCGTCCTGAAAGGTCATCGAACCGTGGTCGCGTGTCCGAATGGGATGGTCTATATCAACCCGACCGGCAATCCGGGGATGGCCACAGGAGGCACCGGAGATATTCTTACCGGCATCATCGCCGCTCTTCTTGCTCAGGAACATCTCGGCGCCTTCATCGATCGTCTTTGCCTCGCGGTATATCTCCACGGCCTTGCAGGTGACCTGGCAGCCGAAGAACTCGGAGAAGAGAGTCTCGTAGCCACCGACCTGCTTCGATTCCTGCACAAGGCGTGGGAGAATCTCAGGGAGTAGGTTTTCGTCATGATTTCCACTTCCGAACAGCAGACCTTCGATTTCGCCAGGACTCTTGCCGAGGGACTCCAATTCCCGGCACACATTCTGCTTTATGGAGATCTGGGTGCAGGCAAGACCGTGTTTGCCAGGGGATTGGCGGATGGCTTCGGTGTCAACGATGTGGATGAAGTATCGAGCCCGACGTTTACCTTGATCAATCAATACGCCGGACAGAGCCGAATCTACCACATCGATCTGTACCGGATAGAGACCGGCGCGCTCGACGGGTTGGGTTTGGAAGAAGTATTCGATGATCCGGGCGCCGCGGTCATTGTGGAATGGGCCGAGCGGCTCGGACGATTTGAAACGCCCGGCGCCGTGCGGGTATTTCTGTCTTACGTCGATGATCATTCCCGTAAAATAGACGTATGTTGATGGCGTTAATTCTCTTCCTTCAGGTGAATCAAATCGTGGAACCGTACACTTTTCGAGAGGACCACGGACAGACGACGAAGGTCATTTTGAAAAATGGACTGACGGTGATTGTCCGGGAGCAACAGGCTGTACCGCTGGTAAGCATCAATACTTTTGTCAAAGCAGGATATTTCGACGAAGACGACAGGATTTCCGGCATTTCCCACGTCATCGAACACATGTTCTTCAAAGGAACGATGAAACGGCCTGTCGGCGCCATCGCCCGCGACACACAGGCGCTCGGCGGATACCTGAATGCGTATACCTATTACGATCGCACGGTGTATCACACGGAAGTTCCTTTTGAGAATTTCAAACAGGCACTCGAGATTCAGGCGGATGCGTTGTGGAATTCTTCATTTGATGCGGCGGAGCTGAAGAAAGAAATCGAAGTTGTCCTACAGGAAAACAATCGGAAACTCGACAATCCGCCTGCTGTGGCTTCCGAAAAACTCTATGCGACGGCATTCCAGCAGCATCGTATGCGGCGTTGGCGCATCGGCGCGCCCGAAGGGCTGCGTGCGCTGACCCGCGATGATGTAGTCGGGTACTTCAAGAAATACTATCGGCCGTCCAACATCATTCTTTCAATTGCAGGCCGCATCAACATTGAAGACACGATCTCGGAAGTTGCGAAAGTGTATGGCGCCGTTCCTGACGATGACGCACAGCCGCTGGAGAGAGACAAGGGAGCCGCTGAGCCTGCGCAGACCAGTGTCCGGTACGGTTCACAGCATGGACCGATCGAACAGAGTCACGTAGCGATCGGATTCCACACGCCGGGTGCGCTCGGCGAGGATGCACGCGCTTTGGAAGTTTTGGCCGCCATTCTCAGCGAGGGACGAGCGTCGGTTCTGAATCAGCGTGTGCGCGACGAGAAGGGTCTGATGACGTCGGGTTCGGCCGGTGTTCAGGAGTTTCGCGATCTCGGTTACTTCGAAATCGATATCGAAACCGCGAAGCCGATTGAAGCACAGATTGCGGTGATCGCCGAATTGGAAAACATCAAGAAATACGGAGTCACGAAAGAACAGCTTGCCCGCGCAAAAGCGCTGATGGCCCAGAATCGCTATCATCATCTCGAGACGGTGGACGGCCTTGCGCAGGAAGTGGCCTACTACGAGTCTCTCGGTGATTGGAAGAGATCGCTTTCCTATCTGAGCTCCGTGCAGAAAGTCACATCGGACGATATCGCCCGCGTCGCGAAGAAGTATCTGACATTCGAGAATCTCTCGTCGTTTGAATACTCGCCCGAATCCGTGGCGCGAAGCCTGAACGGCGCCGACTATCGTCAGGGAGTGCTCGAGAAGGTTGCTGCTGCGACAGAACAACGATCGGTTCAGGAACTGCCGGTCGTCGCGGAAATACCGCCCGGCGATGACGAAATTGCGCATGATCTTGTGAAGCCGATTGAGAAGAGATCGATCCTGCGCGGGCCTGACGTCTACATCCTGGAAGACAACCGGCTCCCGCTGGTTTCGTTCGGGATCTTTTATCCGGGCGGCCGCCTGTACGAATCCGCAAAGAATGCCGGCATCACCGAATTGATGTTGCGTTCCGCCATCAGGGGAACAAAGCGATTCAACTCGGAAGATATTTCGCGGCGCCTTGAAAACGCCGGCGCCCGGATCCACGTGGTGAACGAAGCCGACTTCTTCGGTTACGTGCTGGACGGCCTGAGCGGAAAGATGGATCAGGCGCTCGAAGTTCTGATGGATGTCCTTCAACAGCCCGCGTTTCAGGACGACGATATTCAGAAAGAAAAAGTCCTCCAACTGGCCCGCCTCAAGAAGCTGCGCGAAAACAATTATTCGTACCCGGTAAGTCTCTTCATGGGGATGCTGTTCGGCGAACACTCCTACGCAAGGCCGTCAATCGGGGCGGACGCATCGTTGCAGGCGGTTACGAAAGAGGATCTTCAGGCCTGGTTCAAGACGAATGAGCGCCAGTTGATTCCAACAATCGTCATCGCCGGTGACACTCATGGCACCGGCCTTATCGCTCCTCTTGCCGATGTCCTGACGAACGAGGACCTCCATGAACGTGAGATTGCATCGTTGCCTGCGCCGGCACTCAAGGCGGAAAGCAGGGAGACGATCGAGATTGTTTCGCGACAGCAGACGGCTTTGGTTTACGGATTTCCCGGTGTGACTCGATCCGGCAACGATCGATACCCTTTGATTGTCCTGCGGAACATTGTTTCCGGCCTTGGTGGGCGTTTCTTCGATGCGATTCGCGAGAAGCAGGGACTTGCGTACACTGTTCGAACAACGAATACATTTCTATCCAAGGGGGGTGCGATTTTTACTTACGCCGCTTTCTCACCGGAGAACGAAACTCAAGTGAAGGAATCGCTGGAGAAAGAGATGGACCGGCTCCGGAAAGATGGCGTCACCGCCGACGAAGTGAAGAAGGCCGTTGCCTATTCGATTGGTGAACACGAAATCGGTCTCCAGACCCGCACAGGTACTGTCCTTGAATATGCCCGGGCCGTGTACAGCGGTGAGGGCGTGAGCGGGGTTTCCAACTACAGCCGATTCATCCGCGGCGTGACGCCGGATCAGGTCAGGAAAGCAGCGCAGACTTATCTGGATCCGAAGCTGCTCCGAATCGCGATTGTTCGTGGCGCGAAGAAGTAACGCGGGTATAAGACCCGCGAGTACACACTCAGGATGACCCTTCCATCAATTATGCAGTTGTGGGTTTTATATCCGCGTTCTACTGTCTGCGGATGACGATCTTGCCTAATGAGGTGTGCAGCGTGATGCTGTTTCCGCCGCCGTTCAATAAAGATTGGGAGTGAGTCGGCGCATAGAACCGATTCGGTATGAGTCCTTGAGGGGGCCGGGCTACCGCCGCGAGACCATTCATCGGAAAATCTGAAACGATTTGTTGCTGCAATGCCGGACGCTGAATACTGGCATCGATTGTTGCTTTCATGCGTTGAGGAACATAAACGGTAATGTCGCCGATGCCGGCCTGAAGATCCATGTGCAGGTCGCCATCAATGTTCTCCGGGACAAGATGAACAACAATTTTGCCGTTACCCGTCGATGCTTCGACCCAGGCGGCAGCGCTGTCGAGAAGGATATCGCCGGATTCGGTATGGCCCTGGAAGGGACCGCGTACCCGCCGGCTCGTGATATTACCGCCGGAGGTTTTGGCGTTGATCCGGGCAGCATCGCCGATTGAAATATCTCCGGCATTCGTTGTTGCCTGAACTTCGCCGGCCCTCGTGATCGTGATGGTTCGGCCTCCGACGGCTATGACTGAGCCGCCGACAATGCCTGCTCGAATCTGTCCGGCGGTCGTATGGAATTCCGCTTTGCCGCCGACATCGCCGACTTCGAGAGTTCCACCCTGACTGCGGAGTTCGGCGTTGCCGCCGATGTTTCCCGCCTTGATCACGCCGCCCTGTGTGCTGATCGAGGCATCGCCTTTGATCTGGCCGGTTGTGATCGATCCTCCTGCCGTCCGCGCGACAACAGTTCCATTGACGTCACCGGTTGTGATTCCGCCGGAAAGCGTTACCAGATCGAGATCCACGGTCTTCGGTGTCACGATTTTCCATACGATCGATCCGCGAATCTGAGCAGGATCCGGAGTATTGCTTGTGTATTCGGCATGATCCTTCAAGCAGGTTTCCTGAAGTTGAATCAGGTTGCTGTCGACCAGGACGTCGATGAATGACTCACGCGAAGTCGTATCCACCTGCAAATCACCGAGAGGAGCTCGAACGACAACCGTAGCTCCATCGGTTACGGGACACTTCGCAAAAGCACCGGGAATATTAAAAGAAAGAAGGACAACGGCCAGAGCGACGCAGATCCCGCGGGCGGCTGGAATCATTTTGCGTTCCCCACAAACTGCAGAACCTTCGTTCTAATGTATGGATTGTCGTCTTTCTTTGTCGCTTCCTGAAGGCCTTTGGCCAGTTCGCGATCGTTTGCATTGTGCTGCATCAGCGCATTGATCGCTTCGATCCGGATTCCGGAATTCTCATCATTTTCGAGAGTGTTCATGAAGGCTGCGCGAACATGCTGCTCATCTGCAAATTTCTTCAATGCTTCGAGAGCGCGCATGCGAACACCGGCATCGGGATCGTAGATCAGCGCATTAATCAAAGCTTCCTCGAATGATTCGTCCCTCGGTTTCTGGGACAAAACCTCGACGGCTTTCAGCCTCGAACCGGGATTATCCGCATCGCGAAGGGCATTGAACAAAACGCTGCGAACCATATCGTCGTCGATTTTTCCCTGGAACCGCATGGGCCGGGAAACTTCAGCAGCCAATTCAACCTGGCCTGTTGCGGCGTCTGCTTGTACCACTTGCAGATTGGAAATTGTTCCATCGCGCGGAATCGCCGAAAGCGCGCTCTCGGCGCCGGCATTGCTTGCAACTCTTGCCGTTAACTGATGCTGGTTACTGACATACACGCCCAGGGCCAGTCCCATCGCGATCAGTGCAGCCGACTCCAGCAAGCGCATGGGCGTAAAGACAACCGAAAAGGCGGGGACTCGCCACCAGGACCGTTTCTTCTCGATGCGGTCCAGTTCATCAGCCAATGCTTTGCGGGATTCAACAAGCAGGTCGGCCGGTGTATCCCAGTGTGACGCATCTTCCGCCAGGACACCGTGCATGGTCTTTTCCGACTCATAAGCGTCGTGGCAGTTCGCGCATTCGCGAAGGTGCGTTTCCAGTTCGACGCGTGTGTCCTCGGCCAACTCTTCGTAAAGCAACAGAGTAATTTGATGTTGATAATCTCGACAGTTCATACGTTCGTTAAATACGCTCTCAGTTTTTGAGTTGCTCGAAAGAGATAGTTCTTGGCAGTTTCTTCGGTACTGCCCATGATCTCGCCTATCATCTTGAGCCGTAGTCCCTGATAGTGCCTTAATTCAAATACAAGACGCTCTTTTTCGGAAAGGGTTTTTAGAGCCTCTTTGATCTTTTCGCCGACTTCTCTTCCGTAAAGCCGCCGTTCGGGATTGCTGTAGTAGGTTGTTGCCGCCAGCGTATCTTTCAGTGCCGGGCGGTCGGGATGACTCTCGGTATCGGATTCGTAAGAGATCTCCTCTTTCAACGTCTGGCGTTTGCGGAGGTGATCGAGGCTGACATTCGTGGCGATTCTATAAATCCAGGTGTAAAAGCTGGACTCGAAGCGAAATCGCCCCAGTGAACGGTAAGCTTTGAGGAAAGTCTCCTGGAAAACTTCTCGCGCCTCTTCGCGATTTCCCAGCATGTGGAACGCTAAACGGAGAATGTCCCGGTCATGCCTTCGGACCAACTGCTCAAATGCTTCACGATCACCACTTTGAGCTTGCTCAATCAGAAGCTTCTCATCTTCTGATTCATGAACTCGTTGTGCGGTCCTTTTCAATACTGTTTCCATGGTCACGAGCAATTTAGACGCCCGTAAACCCAAAAGGTCTTGGAGGTTAATTCTCGTCGCCCAGGAATATGGTGATGCGGTCTCCCGGGTGGATGACGGAGAGATCTTCGGTGTCGTTCCAGGAGAGTATAGCATTCACACTTGTCTTATAGGCCGTCGCGATCTTGTCCAGAGTTTCACCGGGCTGGACCTTGTGGACGACTTTGCGGGCCTGAGGCAGCTCCGCAACCACCAGTCTCTTGCCGACCGCAAGGCGGGTCGAAGACAGGTGATTCCACGTCTTGAGCTTGTCGACTGTCGTATTAAAGCGGGCGGCAATTTTGGAAAGGGTGTCGCCCGATCTCACCGTGTAGGACGTGGTTGTTGCCCGTGGGGTCGCACCCGCCGAAGTGCTGCCGGACACCCGTCGAACCGGAGCCGAATTCCGCGCGGTGAGCTGCGGAGGCGGGGTCACACCGCTCATCGGTATGATCAGCGATCGTCCTGTTTGAAGGACCGGGTTTTTGCCCAGATTGTTCGCCTGCGTCAACTGAGAGACCGTCGTTCCGTATTTCTTCGCGATAGCCCCCAACGTGTCGCCCTTACGTACGACATGTTCTCTGAAAAGGACGCGCTTGCTCTCCGGCAATGAAGCGATTTGCTCGTTGAATTTTTCAGCGTAGCCCCTGGGCAGCACCAGTTGAAATTCAGGATCGTCGGGAGGCGTTGTCCACCGCAGGACTTGTGCATTGAGATCCCGAAGCTCTTCGACCGGCACATTGATCGCTTCCGCAATCACCCGGAGGTCCGTCGCTTTTTCAACAGGCACACGTTCAGTTTCGACGGGCTTCGCAGCAACGACGGTGAAGCCGTATTTTTCAGGATTTTTCCCGATGATCGTCAGGGCGAGGATATTCGGAACGTAGTTGATCGTTTCCTTCGGGAGGGCTTTCTTTTCGGCCAGCGTCCAGAAGTTATCGGCGCCCGTTTTGGCCAGAGCGCGCTCGACGCGGAACGGGCCGCTGTTGTATGCCGCCATCGCCAGATACCAATCCCCAAACTGCTGGTAAAGATCTTTGAGATGGCGAGCTGCGGCACGCGTCGATTTTTCGGGATCGGACCGTTCATCAATCCACCAGGTCTGGCGAAGTCCGTACTCCTTGCCGCGCGACGAGATGAATTGCCACATTCCCTTAGCCTGCGCTCGCGACAGGGCCTTCGGTTCAAACGCGCTTTCCGCCTGGCAAAGGAAGATCAGATCCAGCGGCACACCTTCTTCCTTGAGGATTCGCTCAATCATGGGTTGGTAGCGCCCGGCACGCTCCAGTCCTGTTTCCATGGCGCCTCGGCCGCGGCCATTCTGGTAATAATCCAGAAATCCGAGGACACGATCATTGATTTCGATGGGAAGGTCATGAGCCAGTTCTTTGACTTCCTCTTCCACAGCCTTCTTGAGTTTGGGATCGATCAGAGCCGGAAAAGTTTCAACGTGCTCCAGATCATCGATGGCGGCGTGTTCCTGGCCGGGGTCGTCGGTAAAGCCATCACCTTCCCGAAGCGCGGCCAGTTCCAGCGCATGGACCTTGACGACCAGATCGTTCAGTTCCCGCTGAAGACGGGCTTCTTTCGTATAAGTGCCGGATGTTTCCAAAAGGAGATCGATGGCGCCGTCGAATTCCTGTTTGGATTGTTTCAGGTAACCCTGCTTATAAAGATCTTCGCCGTGCTCAAACCGCATTTGGGCTTCGACGATCGCCAGTTCCACGGGATCATTCCAGTTGACCTGCTGAAGTTGCGTCGGAAGTGGCATCGGCAGAGGCTCGGGATGGGCTTCGATTCGGGGCAGCGGTGGGGGAGCAACTTTCACCAGTTTGGGTGGTGGCGCTGTGCACCCAGCCAGAAGACCGAGGACGGCCAGACCCTTAAATAAAGGTTTCAATAAACCCCCCTATAAAATCAAAAGCCACTAATCCGCAGATTTTTAAGGTCTTTGTGAATAGTGGCTCTCGAAAAGAAGTGCCAGCTTACACGAGCAGCGCGAATCCGTCAACGTTGACGCTACCTGTGGCTGCCGGCCGGTTAACGTTACGGTAATGGCCCCCAATTGATCCGTCCGCAAGGCCGGCAGGGCCGACTCATTCGGGTGGCCGAACGGGTTATTGGCTCCGACGGAGATAACCCGCACGGCAGCCTGAGGGCGGATCCGGACGCCTTTGCTGCCGTGATGGGGAACCTTCAGGACATCGACCTGATCCGGAACGGCGATCCTTCGTTCGATATCTCCAGTCAGCAACGCCGTTTTTCCTCCCGAATTCAGCAACAGAACCACGGAATCGTCATTCTGATCGTTCCTTCGAGGGATCCAATCCGCCGGTGGATGGAGAACCGTGAAGGGACCGATGGTGTCGCCGGCAGCAACCCATCGGATGGGGATCTGCTTCTCCTGGATTTGTTCGATGAATTCCCTGTATCTCGGAATCATTGGATTACGTCCCAGCCAGAATTCGCCTACTTTGAAATTCTCGATCACGCTGAATAACCCATCCATGTGATCGTGATGCGCGTGAGTCAGGACCACCGCGTCGAGCCGCCGGATTCCGCGCGAAAACAAGTAAGGAGAGAGGACACTTTCGCCAATGGAGAACGTGCTCTCGTCGCGGAGATCGAGAAATCGTCCGGAGGCGACTCCTCCGCCATCGATCAGCATTCGATAGCCGCTCGGAAATTCGATCAACGCCGAATCGCCCTGGCCGACATCCAGAAACGTCAGAGTTGTCGCGTCCGGCGGCTTCGGTGACCAGTCTTTCAAAGCAATCGCGCTCTGGATCGCCAGCAGAGTTCCAACGCTTCCAAGGCAGACACCCGTCCACCTTTTTCGGATGGCCAGAATGAAGACAATCATCACCGCCGCATAAAAGAACCAAATCCATGCAGGCGGCGACGGAACACGCAACGTTGAGCCCGGCAAAGCCAGCGCCGTATCCAGAATCTTCAGCAGCCCTGCAAGGAGGCTTTCGATGATCCACGCTGTCGCACGCGCCGGCATTCCCGGCAGGATGATGAGCAGCAAACCGAGTGGAGTGACCAGGCCGGCGATGATTCCAGCGGGGACGTTGATCAGCGGCGAGACCGGTGAAATTCGATGGAAGGACTCCACCATGAAAATCACCAGAACCAGTTCGACGACGATCGACACCATAAGCGCTTCGCACGTGACAAGCGCAATTCGCCAGGGAATCGTGACCATCCAGCTCGGGAATCGGCGATGTTCGCACCAGATCCGCCGTGAGACACGCCAGTCCGATGCGCGGACGCTGAGCCTGCCGTCTTTGGCCGCATCGTTGAAGTCGGTCAAAGCTTCCCGCAGCCAGCCGAACGCCCACAGGCTTGCGGGCATCCCGATTCCGATCACTGCGAGGACGGCTGCAAACGTCATTTGAAAACTGGGATCTTCGAGCGAGGTAGGATCGATCAGCAGAATGATGAATGCTGAACCGGCAACGGCGTTCAAGGCGGAGTATCCGCGGTCCAGCAACCGTCCAATGACCATGAACGCGGTCATGAGCACTGCCCGATAAACCGGTGTTTGGCCGTCGATCATGGCCGTGTACGCCAGAGCGGATGCCAGAACGGCAATCAGTCGCGTCCTTCTTTTCCATGGAAGAAATCCACAAATCCAAAACGCCGCGCCTGCTACGACAGCCAGATTGAATCCGGAAACAACGACGAGGTGATAAAGCCCGCCTGCCTGAAACCGGTGTTCGACGGAGGCGCTCAATCCATACTTCCGGCCAAGCACCATTCCCATGACGATCCCTTGAATTTCGGGAGCGTTCGCAAATGGTGCTTCCACTCGTCGTTGAATCCAGGTCTTGATGCGATCGTGTCCGTGCCACCCTCGGTCCAGAACCGTGATGAGGCGGGGGTTCCGGATCGTGCCGGTCCAATAGATACCTTGTCGCTCCAGGTGGCGCCGGTAATCAAACACGCCGGGGTCTTGATAGACCACCGGCCGGTGCAATTTCGCCACGATCTCCAGCCGATCTCCGGATCCAAGAGCCAGCGCGTCAAACAAGCGCCGCTGTTCCGGATCGTCCAGAAACTCCGTGAGACGTGCCCGTCCGCGGTAGGGCTGCGCATCCATCATTTGCAATTCCACATCCAAATACGTTCCCAATCCACGCCACTCGGGAGCGCGGGCAAGCCGGCCGATGAGCCGAACGGTGGCATCCGGCGGATCCGTAGGGGGAAGAGCTTGAAAGGATGCGACGGCGGCGCCGCCTAGAAAGACGGCAAGAAGTCCGCACCAACGGCGCGCGAAGGACAGGAGAATTGAGAAAGGCAGACACAGCCACACGTATCCCGCATCGAGACATGGAGACAGCAGAATTCCAGCGAGTAGTGCAATAAGGGGAAGAAACACGCTGCAGTCCGATCGACTGCAAAGGGCGTCCTTATCTTACCTCAAACAGAGCAACCAACTCGATGTGATACGTGTTGGGAAACTGATCAATGAGCGTGAGCCGCCGTAACGAATAATTCCTGCTCGAAAGAACCGCCGCCTCACGGGCGAACGTGGCCGGATTGCAGGAAACGTAAACGATACGATTCGGACCCGCCGCCGCAATCTCGGCAGCCGTCCTGGCGCCGCAGCCGGTACGGGGAGGATCCAGGACCACCACGTCGGGTTTCAACTCCGAGTTACGCAAAGTGGTATCCACCTGCCCTTCCACGGACCTCAGTTGCCAGGTCTCGTTCAGGCGGGCGTTTTCCTGAGCCAGTCGAACGGCGGTCCGGTTGGATTCGACGGCGATGACCTCGCGGGCTGCTTTCGCCAGGGGAATCGAAAAGAAACCCGTGCCCGAATAGAGTTCCAGGACGTTCGCGCCTGAGGTACGAGCCTGATCGAGAACCTCATTGATGAATGGCGCGAGCAGAAATCGATTAGCCTGGAAAAACGCATCCGCCGTAACCCGGTATCGAAAGCCGGCGGCTTGAATCATCGCGCGCGCTGTTCGCTTGACGCTGCCGTCCGGCAAAACAAAAGTTGCTGCGACTTCCGGCGTGCTGATCGCATGAACCTCACGCGCGCCCGTCGCGTCCGTGGATTCGATAAATTGATTCAGCTCGGGCACCAGCGATGCGCATTCGCGAACAGGCACGACGATGTGCGTGTCTTCACGCATGAAACCCAGGCGGCCGTTCGTCACGTGGAATGTTGCGCGAAGCCGATAGTTTCGATCCGGGCTTGTGATGCGTTGAATGGGCCCGTCCCATTCGAGATGTCCCAAACGCTTCAGGCTTTCGCGTGTGATGGTTTCCTTATGATCGAGCTGGCGTTCATAGCGGATGTGTTGCCAGTGGCAGCATCCCGCAGATTCGTAATTCGGACAATAGGGTTGCTGGCGATCGGTTGACGGCTCGAAGATCTGAATGACGCGCCCCACGGCGTAGTCTTTTCTTTGTTGAACAATTTCCGCTTCGATGACGTCGCCGGGCGCTGTCCTCGGCACAAAGACGACACCCTGATCCGTCCGCGCGAGACCTGCGCCTCCATAAACGAGTTTTTCAATGGTGAGCCGCATCAAATCAGATAAAAGAAACTCAAGCGGGGGATTCCAAATCGCTCGAGCAATTTTCTGCGCCACATCTGCTGCTCGAACATGGAGAGCTGGGCAGCGGTCATGGTGGATCGGAATGGATTCAATTCGCCATCGACTTCCTTTTTCACTTCGATCATCGTCTTGTCATCGGCTGTGAATTTCAGCTTTGCGATCAGTTTCTCTTCGAGCGCGCCGAGAGTCTGCTCGGCGCTGCGAAGTTCCGTCAAATCCGCAGCTCGAATCGATGCGGCGATTCCCGCATCCAGTTTCTCAACATGAGCTGCGAGCTTCTGAACATAAGCCGCCACCTCGTCCTGCTGGAAATCCGGCATCGGCGCCTGTCCCGCCGGTTCCTTTTGTTCCTCGCAAACTTCCTCAACTGCCTTGACGCAATAAGCAAGGTGCGTGATATCGCGCTTTGCGCGAGAGAATGCGCGGTCAATGCCCTTGAGAACGAGTTCGAGGGGTACACCACGCTCCTGCCAGTTTTCAATAAGGATCCAATCCAGGCAGGTGATCAGCGTCCAGCTTTTGCGCTTTGTCTGGTAGAAGCTTTCGATTTCCGTGAAGTAGTTCGAATAGTGTTCCATGCCGGCATTTACATGATCCATCCGCCGCCGATCACGACGTCACTCCAATAAAACACTGCGGCCTGTCCGGGAGTGATGGCTCTCTGTGGTTCGTCGAATTCCACCATGATTTGATCGTCGATGGAGGAAACAGTAGCCGGCTTTGGCTCGAAACGATTTCGAATTTGAACTTCGCAGCGGACGGGTTGGGTGATGTTTTCGATGGCAATCCAATTGTGATCGCGAATCGCGAATGAAGTCCGCCTGGGATCTTCGCCGATAACGATGCGATTGAGCTGTGGCTCGATGCGAACCACATATTGGGGCTTGCCTGCTGCAACCAGGCCCTTTCGCTGGCCTACTGTGTACTTGTGAATGCCGGAATGAGTGCCCACAACCTCGCCGCTTTCATTGACGATTTCGCCTGCGCTTGGGGTCAGGCTGCCTGCATATCGTTCCACGAAGTCCGCGTACGAATGGCCTTCCACAAAACAGATTTCCTGTGATTCGGCCTTCTCCGATGTCGGCAAACCGTAGCGCCGGGCGATCTCGCGAACTTCAGGCTTCGTCAAATCTCCAAGAGGGAATACCGTTTTCGAGAGCTGTTCCTGAGTCAGGCCGAAAAGAAAATAAGACTGGTCCTTGTTTCGGTCCTTGCCGCGAAGGAGAACCCATCGGCCGAGCGCATCATCGTACTTGACGCGCGCGTAATGTCCCGTCGCGACACGATCCGCGCCAATGCCAGCGGCTTTCTCGACCAGGTGATGAAACTTGACGTAGTTGTTGCACAGGATGCATGGACTGGGAGTTTCGCCTCGAAGATACGTCTCAACGAACGGCGCCACGACCGTATTTTCAAAGTCCTTCTCGAGATTCAGAACGTAGTAGGGAATCGCGAGCTGCGTTGCAACGCGGCGTGCATCCAAGAGATCGTCAAGCGAACAACATCGTCCGTTGTCTCTCCAGAGTTGCATCGAGAGACCAACGATTTCTTCGCCCGACTCCTTTAATAAAACGGCGGCAGCCGATGAATCAACGCCACCGCTCATGGCAACAGCTATCATTTCTTTAACGCCGGGCCCACCGGCCAGCCGTAGTTGGTACACCCGCTGCGCGGGCCTTCTTGAGAGGCAATGGCCGGTTCCCCCACGTCTCCTAAAATCCTTTCAAAACTTTCTTAATGGCGTCCGATGCCAGAACACTGCAATGGATCTTCGATGCCGGCAGTCCGCCGAGCGCTTCCGCAATCTGTTCCTTCTGAATTTGACGCGCATCATTGACGCTCATGCCAATCAGCAGTTCGGTTGCGTATGAACTGTTGGCAATCGCGGCGCTGCAGCCCTGCGCCTTGAACTTCGCGTCGAGAATGCGTCCCTCACCGACTTTGACCCAGAGTTTCATGACGTCGCCGCACACCGGGTTCGAGACTTCTGCCACGGCATCCGCGTCCGGAAGTTCGCCAACGCATCTCGGGTTCTGGAAGTAATCGAGCAGCTTTTCGGAATATGCCATGCGCCGGTCAAACTTTCTTGTAGTGCGGAGAGATCTCACGCAAACGTTCCACGATTCCCGGCAACACACTCAACACATAATCCACGTCTGCGTCGGTTGTCATTGAACTCAGGCTGAATCGCAAGCTGCCGTGCGCTTCGTCCGGAGTTTTTCCAATGGCGGTCAATACGTGAGAAGGTTCAAGCGATCCGGAGGAACAAGCCGAACCGGTGGATACGGCGACGCCCTTCAGATCGAGCGAGATCACGAGGCCTTCGCCTTCCGCGAAATCCACCATGACGTTCGATGTGTTGGGCAATCGTGGCGCGTTTTCCGAATTGACATGAATCCGTTCGATTCGAGATTTCAAGCCGGACTCCAGCCTGTCGCGCAACTCACGCACTCGGGGCATTTCAGCCGCTAAACCTTCGCGTGCCAACCGGGCCGCTTCGCCGAAACCCACAATGCCGGCCACATTCTCGGTGCCCGATCGGCGGTTCCTCTCGTGGCCGCCTCCAGTCATCAGGGGTTTCAGCATTGTTCCTTTCCTGACGAACAAAGCCCCAACGCCCTTCGGGCCATGAATTTTGTGCGCCGAAATCGAATAGAGATCCACTCCCAGAGCTTTGACATCGACAGGGATCTTTCCGGTTGCCTGGACGCCATCGGAATGGAAATACACATCCGCCTCCGCGGCGATCCTGCCGATTTCCTCAACAGGCTGCACGGTTCCGATCTCGTTGTTCGCATGCATGATTGAAATCAGAATCGTGCCTGGCCGCAGCGCGTTGCGCACTTGTTCGGGATCGACGAGGCCTTCGCGCGATACCGGGAGCCACGTGATTTCAAATCCCTGTTTCTCGAGGTCCCTGCAGGTGTGCATGACAGCATGATGTTCGATTCGAGATGTGATGATGTGCCGGCCCTTTTCCTTTTGAGATTCGGCAATGCCTCGAACCGCAAAGTTGTCCGCTTCCGTTCCCCCGCTCAGAAACACAATTTCGGAAGTTTCTGCGTTGATCAGCCCGGCGACGTGCTTTCGGGCGTCATCAATCAATGTTTTCGCATGTTGCCCAAACCAGTGAATGGACGAAGCATTTCCGAAATGATCCGTAAACACCGGTATCATCGCGGCCACAACCTCTGGCCGCATCGGAGTCGTTGCGTTACTATCGAGATACACACGCTGCATATGCTTATGGTCGCCGCGCGAACGGAATGATTATAACGCTCACCACAGACTTTGGCCTTGAAGATCCCTTCGTTGGAATCATGAAAGGAGTGATTCTCGGCATCGCTCCCGAAGCTCAACTCGTAGACATCACGCATGAAATCCATTCATACGACATTCTTGAAGCGGCCTTCGTGGTGGATTCTATCTATCGGTACTTTCCGCCAGGGACCGTACACGTCGTGGTGGTCGATCCTGGGGTGGGATCGGCGCGGCGTCCCATGGCTGCAGCCGCAGAGGGACAGTTCTTTGTCGCGCCCGACAATGGGGTTCTCTCTCCTGTTTTGCATACAGATCGGTCCGCGGCCGTTCCCCAGGTTTATCGCATCACGAACGAAAGCCTTTTTCTGGATTCGGTCAGCCGCACATTTCATGGGCGTGACATATTTGCGCCTGTCGCCGCGCACCTGGCAAGAGGTACTCCCATCGAATCTGTCGGGCCGCGCATTCTTGATTTCGCAATCAGAGCTTTCCCGAGACCTCGGCCACAAGGGGACAAACTCGTTGGAATCGTTCTCCGAATCGACAAATTCGGCAACATCATTACGAACTTCAGGCGCGAGCACCTTCGAAAGGATTTCACGATCCGCATTGCCGGTCTCTCCATAACGCGGCTCTGTGACAGTTTTTCCGAAGCAGAACCGGGTGAGTTCTTCGCGATCGAGGGAAGCGCGGGCTACATTGAGCTTGCTTTAAATCAGGGATCGGCGGCAGAGCGCTTGAATGTCGGTCTTGGCAACGAAATCGAGGTAGAAAGTGATTCCGCAAATCAATAAAATGCGCATTTGCGTTTCACAAAGCTACGGAAGACGAGGATAACGACAAAGAATGAAAGCGGGACTGGAAGACGTTATAGCAGGCGAATCTGGAATTTGTTACATCGATGGTGACAAAGGAATCCTCGCCTATCGCGGATACAGCATTCACGAGCTTGCCACGAACTGTACATTCGAAGAAACCTGTCATCTTTTATGGTTCGGAAGGTTGCCTAAACAGGCAGAGCTTGACGATACATTGAAGAAACTGGTTGCGGCGCGAACGATCCCTCACCAGGTCATCGATGCGTTGAAGGCATTGCCGAAGAAAGCGTTGCCGATGGAGGCATTGCGCACGGCCCTGTCCATGTTGTCCATGTACGATGCAGAGGCGGAGGACATGTCTCCGGAAGCCAACCTCAGAAAGGCAATCCGGCTGACCGCTCAGATTCCGGTCATTGTGACGGCTTTCGATCGGATTCGGAACGGAAAGGAGCCCGTGTCACCGCGAGCCGACCTCAGTCATGCGGCAAATTATTCATACATGCTGAATGGCACAGAGCCGAACGACACCATGATCCGCGCTTTGGATATCGCCTTGATCCTTCATGCCGACCACGAACTCAACGCTTCCACATTTGCGGGACGCGTTACTGCGGCTACGCTCTCCGATATCTATTCCGCGGTCACGTCCGCCATCGGCGCGTTGAAAGGCCCGCTCCATGGCGGCGCAAACGAAGCTGTGATGAGAATGCTTCAGCAGATCGGCGATGTATCCAAAGTCGACACCTACGTGCACGACGTGTTCGCCGCCAAGAAAAAGATTCCCGGTTTCGGACATCGCGTTTATCACACGGAAGACCCGCGGGCCACTCACCTGCGCCGTATGTCGAAGGAAGCCTGCGAGCGCGCCGGCCAATCGAAGTGGTACGAAATGTCGATACGGATTGAAGAACTCGTGAAGGCAGAGAAGAAACTGAACCCCAATGTCGATTTCTATTCGGCGAGCACATATCACGTGATCGGGATGCCCATCGATTTGTTTACACCGTTCTTTGCCATCAGCCGTATGTCGGGCTGGACCGCCCATATTCTGGAACAATATTCCAATAATCGCCTGATACGTCCGCGCGCCGAATACATTGGTCCCGAGCCAAACTTGAAATGGGTACCGATTCAGCAAAGGTAAGGAATTTTTCTTTGGTCAAGGGCGAACGGCCCACCGTGCAGGATTCCCCCAACCCCGAAACCCGCCGGTGGGAAATTCGCGTCGATACCTGGGCCCGAAAACTGATTGTGATCCTGATTGTGCTGTCGGCGTCGGGAGTATTGGTCTACAGGACGTGGTGGTTGTTCATGGGGGCCTGGATCACTCGCAATCCACCTATTACCAATCCGGCCATCTATGAACAGGCGATCAAATACGATCCTCAGAACGCCGACTACCATTTCGCACTGGCTCAAATTTACAACTACTCGACTCAGTATTTGAACATCCCGCGCGCCGGGGAAGAATACAACGCCGCCGTGCGCTTGAATCCCGACCGTTCGCAGCATTGGCTGGAGTTGTCGAAGTATTACGAACAATTAAGGGATGTGGAAGGCAGCAAGAATGCCATGAGGACGGCGCTGGAGAAGGATCCGAATTTTGCCCAGACGCATTGGGCAGCCGCGAATCTTTATATCCGGCTGAACGATCTCAAGGCTGCAGATTTTGAATTGCGGCGAACTGCCGACCTGGACATTAACTATGTGGCTGAGGTTCTGGATCTGGTCTGGCGTTTTTATGAAGATCCGGATCGCATCATGTCCACTCATGTTCCGAATACAAAGGACTGCGACCTGGCGGCGCTGGATTATTTTGTCGGAAGAAAGAGCGAGCGTGGAACCGCTCTCGCGTGGGCGAAGCTTAAAACATTTGAAACAAAGCGGCTCGAGCGTTTCAATTACACGGATTATCTGGTTGAGATTGGAAAACCTCACGAAGCGTGGAGCGTTTTCTCACATCCCGCGATCGGGGACGCCAGTCCTGCCGGCGTAGCCGCGGACAACCTTATTTATAACCCGAGCTTTGAAACAGAGCCCTCCAATGGGGGCTTCGACTGGCGTATCACGCCAAACGATCACGCGGAACTTCACCGCGATGTCTCAACGGCGAAAGACGGGCTGGCCTCTTTTCTTGTGACCTTCGACGGCAAGGAGAATCTCAATTACGCCGATTTCTGGCATTGGATACCCGTGACGAAGGGGCAAAGTTACGAACTCAGTTTCTGGATGAAAACAGAGGCCATCTCCAGCACTGAAGGAGTATTTATCGATGTCGATGGCCAGTCTTCCGAAAAGCAGATCGGCAGTACGTATTGGCAACAATTGAAAATCCGGTTTAAGGCAGCATCCGATCTGGCGACCATCCGTCTCAAACGCATTCCCTCGAAAAAGTTCGACAACCTGCTGAAGGGGAAAGTCTGGCTGGACGGGTTCAACGTCACTGCTGTACGCTAAAAGCCGGCTGGATGCCACGAAGTTATATGTCGGATTGGTACGCTCTGTACACACGCCCGCGCCACGAAAGACAGGTTTTTCACGAACTGTCGAGCAAAAGCATTTCGGCATTTCTCCCGACATACAAGGTCCGCCGCCGGTGGAGCGACCGGTACAAGGTGATCGAAGAGCCCCTCTTCAAAAACTACATCTTTGTCAACGTCGACTACGACGGCCGTTATCGCGATACGCTTCGTCCTTATGGCGCTGTGGCTTTTGTAATGTTCGACGGCAAGCCCGCACAGATTCCCGAACACGAGATCGATTCGATCCGGCGATTGATTACATCGGAGTTGCCCTACAATCCGCATCCGTACCTGAAAATTGGACGGCGCGTTCGCGTTCGTTCAGGGCCTCTTGCCGGATGCGAAGGCATCCTGACTCGAAAGAAAGGACTGGCGCGCCTCGTGCTGAGTGTCAATCTTCTTCAACAATCGGTCAGCGCTGAAGTCGACGCAGATTGCATTGAACCCGCATGATTGACATTCATTCTCACATCATGCCCGAGATCGATGACGGCGCTCGTACGGTTGAAGAAGCGGTGGAAATGGCGCGCATTGCGGCCGACGACGGCATCGAGCAGATGGTTTCGACTCCGCACATGTTCAACGGCATTTCATCGAATCCCGAACCTTCGGAAATCTTCGAGAGAGTGGCCGCCTTGAACGAAGCCATACGCGATCCACGCATTCGAATTCTTCCTGGAAACGAAGTCCACGTATCGCACGAGATCGCCGAGCAGGCGAAAACGAATCGTGTGACAAAAATCAACAACGCCAATTACATGCTTGTCGAATTTCCGCAATTGCTTGTTCCGATCGGCGCGGACGAAGTGTTCTACAAATTGCAACTTCACGGAATCACTCCCATCCTGGTTCATCCCGAACGTAACTCTCAAATTCAGATGCGCCCTTCCGTTATCGCCGACTATGTCGGAAGAGGCGTCCTGATTCAGGTGACCGCCATGAGCGTTACCGGAGAATTTGGATCCGCGGCTCGAAACTGCGCGGAGTCCCTGCTTCGGCATAACTGTGTTCACTTTCTCGCGACGGATGCGCATCGTCCCAAACAGCGGCCGCCGATACTCAGCAAGGGGAGGGATGCTGCCGCTGCAATTATCGGCGTGGATCAGGCCAGGGCGCTTGTCGAAAACAATCCGCGGGCAGTGATCGAAGGGAAGCCCGTTCACGCCGGGCCGGCGATTCCTTTCGGAGCGATGCAGAAGAGTAGGCCGTCTTTCTTATCGAGATTCTTCAGGTAAAGTTTGTCCAAGCCACCAGTCGATGGTTTTCGCCAATCCTTCCTCGAGCGGTGTGTCCGCATGAAACCCGAAAAGTTGAAGCGCTTTCGAAGTGTCAAGAACGCGGCGAGGCTGGCCGTCCGGCCTGGCGGGATCCCAGACAATCCGGCCGTTGAAGCCGGTCAATCGGGCAATGAGAGCGCCCAGATCTTTGATGGAGATTTCCTTCGACGTTCCGAGGTTCACGGGTTCGCTGCCATCGTAACGTTCTGCGGCAAGCACGATCCCCTCTGCCGCGTCCGCGACGTATAAAAACTCCCGCGTTGCGTTGCCGGATCCCCACAACACAATTTCGTTTGCCCCGCGGCCGGCGGCTTCAACACATTTGCGGATAATTGCAGGAATCACATGAGAGGACTCGAGATCAAAATTGTCGCGAGGGCCATACAGGTTGGCTGGAAGCAGATAAATCGCATTGAAGCCGTACTGCTGCCGGTAGGTCTGAGCCTGCACGAGAAGCATTTTCTTCGCGAGCCCGTATGGCGCATTGGTCTCTTCCGGATATCCATTCCATAAATCATCTTCCCTGAACGGGACCGGCGTGAATTTCGGATATGCGCAAACGGTTCCGACAGCGACGAACTTATCGACGCCGTTCAAGCGGCTCACGTCCATCAACTGCGCGCCCATCATCAGATTGTCGAATAAAAAGGTTCCGGCATTCACCTGGTTTGCGCCGATGCCGCCCACACGCGCGGCGAGATGGATGATGACATTCGGTTGTGTGTCGTTGACAAGTCGGACGACATCGCCGTGCCGGACGAGATCGTATTGATCGCGCCGGGGAACGAAGATGTCCGCGCACTCGCAGCTTTTCAGTTTCTCGACGACATGCGAGCCAAGAAAACCGGCGCCTCCCGTGACGAGGACTCTCTTGCCCGCCCAGAAATTCATGGCCGGTGACGCTCGGCAGACAAATCTGAATCCACCATCATGCGAACCAGTTCGGGAAAACGGACTTTTGGGTTCCAGCCCAGAATCCGCCGGGCCTTCGATGGGTCACCTTGAAGTACATCGACTTCAGTCGGGCGGTAATAGCGGGGATCGATCTCGACGTATTTCCGCCAGTCGAGTTCGAGATAGCCGAATGCCTCGGCGAGGAGATCACGGACGGAATGCGTTTCGCCGGTTGCGATGACGTAGTCATCGGCGTGGGAATGCTGCATCATCATCCACATCGCTTCGACATAATCGCCTGCGTATCCCCAGTCGCGCATCGCATCGAGATTGCCAAGAAAAATTTTTTCCTGTTTTCCAAGGCGAATGCGGGCGGCAGCCTTGGTTATTTTCCGCGAAACAAACGTCTCACCGCGGCGCGGCGATTCATGATTGAAGAGAATTCCGTTGCATGCGAACAGGCCGTAAGCTTCGCGGTAGTTCGCGGTCATCCAATGCGCGTACACCTTCGCAGCCGCGTAAGGGCTCCGGGGCAGAAAAGACGAATGTTCGTCCTGCGGCGGCGGCGCCGAACCGAACATCTCGCTGCTGGACGCGTTATAGAATTTGGTTTGAATTCCCATCTCGCGAATCGCTTCCAGCAGGCGCACGGTGCCAAGCCCCGTAATATCGCCTGTGTATTCCGGAATGTCGAAACTCACGCGTACGTGGCTCTGCGCTCCAAGATGATAGATTTCCTCGGGCCTCGTTGTGCGGATCAGCCGGTTCAGCGAACTCGCATCGTTCAAGTCGCCATAGACGAGTTTCAGCCTGGGATCGGGGTCGTGTGGATCCTGATAGATGTGATCGATGCGGCCGGTATTAAACGAACTCGATCGCCGGATCACGCCGTAGACTTCGTAGCCCTTCGATAGAAGAAGCTCGGCCAGGTACGATCCGTCCTGGCCGGTAATGCCGGTGATGAGAGCTGTTTTCAACCTACCTGTATCTTGTCGTGAAACTGGTGTTCACAACATTATCGGGATAGATGTTTGCCGGCCCCGGATTGATGTTGCCCTGGTTCTCGACGCCGGTGCGCCCGGATAGAGGCTCCGCGTAAACCGTGTACGCGCCTGCATCCAATCCTTCAATCGTGTACGCTCCGCTCGGATCAGTTATCACGCTTGCGACCGGCACGCCACTCGCATTCACCGCTACAACGATGGCGCCAAACACGCCGGCGTTGGCTGTTGTGCGCACGGTTCCTGAGATTTTTCCTTTCGCCGCAAAAGATGCCGCAGGATACACCGTGGAGATTCCGGCGATGTCATCCGCGGACAAGGTTCGCGGATACGTGAAACCGCGATCCACAACCCAGAACATGGTTGATGACATGTTTGTGGCGTGATCCATTCCCAGGAAATGCCCGGCTTCATGAGTAGCGACCGATTGAAGATCCGCGTTGTTCCCAATACCCGTGGCATTCGTACTGAATTGTTCCGTGGGGTTAAAGAACATGTCCGCTTCCGTGATCGTGCCGTTGTCGAGGAAGCTCACAAACGTTTTTGCAAGAACGCCGGTGGGCAACGTTTGAAGCGCCGAGTTGCCGGGTACGGTGGTTATCACATTGAATCCATCGATTTTGACACCGAGCGATTTGTCGACGTCGGCGCCCTGAGTCAGGGAAACCGACGCTGTACTTGCCGATTGCCAAGCCTGAAAGCTCTGAACGATGATTTCGGCCTGCGTTCTCGATCCCGTTACGTTCGATCCCTGGGATGGATTCAGTTGCCATGTCACCGGAAACGATTTCCACTTCACTGTCAGAATCTGTCCATTTGTAAGCGTCTTGAAAGTGTCATAAGCGCGAATCGGGATTGAGACCAGAATGGCGCACACCATAAGAACTGCTGAAACACAAATCTTCTTCATTTCGCTAGCTCCCTGATTCTTGCTTTAAATGCATCGAGCGGTACCTTCTGAACGCTCGGCGTCTCGGACATGCGTCCCGTTTTCGGATCGACGATGGTCGCTCCCGCTGAATTCGAGATCGCAAGGTTGTCGACGAGATCGTACTTTCCCTGGCCGAGGCCCACGATATCGAACGTTCCGTTTGATTGATTCTGGAGGAAGACAATGACGCGGTCGCCCGCCTTGAACTGTGGCGTTCCGGAGACAGTCAAATTCAGCGCGCCTAGTTTCCCGCCAGGCTGTCTGATGAGCAGCGCCCGCCGTGGCGCTCCCTTGAAAGATTCATCCACGCGAATCGACGCATAAGTAAAGATGAGGTCACTCTCCCAGCGCGCTTCGACGGACTCGACAGTGCCTTGCACTACCGAGTCTGACTTGGAGACCATCTCAGGCAATTCCATCTTTCTCACGCTCGATGCGAGCGCCGGCACGGCAAGGACAAGCGCCGTCAGAATCATGAAGCTTCGATTACGTATTAGTGTGCTCATCGGATGAATACTCCTCCCGTCAATATGGACGTATCCAGATTGGAATTCGTCACGATGACATTTCTTGGCCCGAGCGCCGCAGTTGCGTCCACGGTGACTTTCACAAGAACGAAGTTGTCCTGGAAGACGTAGTTACTCACCGTTACGCCGCCGCCGCTCACGGAAACCGTCGTCCCGGCTGCTGAGCCCAAACCCGTACCGACAATTCCCATTAATTTGGATGTTCCTCGCGGAAGATCACCGCTGGAAACGTTAAACGCAATTTCCGTTGCGGCCAGCTCGACAATTCCGATTCTCGTCACGCTCAATCCCGCAACGGCTGGTGCAACGTAGATGTCGGCGTTGGCCGTCGTTGCTCCGCCGGTCACCGTTACCGTGCTCTGTACGAGCGCGCCGGTTGACGTCACCTGAAGAATCTTCGAACTTGAACTTTGTCCTCCGGTCTGCACGAACACGGGTCCGGAAATTGCGGCGGAAGGAACAGTAACGGTCAATGATGTTGACGATCCGGCGGATGGTGTTGCGTTTACTGTGCCGTTGGCGCTGGTAAAGACCACGGTGTTGTTCGCGAAAGTCGAATCGAACCCCGAGCCCGCCAGCGTGATCGCGGAACCACGGTTCTGGCTTGACGGCGAAACGGAAGTCAACACCAGCGGCTGAACCGCGACATTCGACGTCAACGTCAGCGACAGCGTGCTTGCATTCTGTTTGAAGAATCGCAGACTGCCGCTTGCGCTCTGTCCCGAACTGCCGCTGTAAAGCACGAACTGCGTTGTATAACCGCCGCCGTTGACAATGTGGGGAAAATCGAACTCCGCGGTTGACGCTGCCGTCGCTTCATTGGACGGCGGTGTGGTGGTAATCAGAAAATCACCGCGTTCGTTCGTGCGCGTGCGCAATCCGACAACGGAAATGCCGGAAGACGTGGTCGTAATTCGAACCAGCCCCGTGAAAGGCAGAGTCAGGTTCGGAAACAACTCATTCAGAAACTTTGCCGTCTGGCCCTGGCCTGCAACGGTGATGGAGTTCGTGAGTCCCGTTGAAGCTCCACTGGCATTGAACGCTTCGAACGTGACCGTCGCCTGCGAACTCGATCCATTCGCCACGGCGATTCCGGTTTGAATGGATGACGAACCCTCCGCATAAACGCGGAAAGCCGTTCCGAGATTCGTGGGCACGCCCGCCTGCGTTACAGTGACGCTCCCCGGCTTGTAGGAAAACACAACGAGCGGTACGGGAGTGCTGCTCCCGGATGAGGGAGCGATGGAAACGGATCCGCTGCTTGTGTTCGCGCCCGCGCCGCTGGTCGTGAGTTTGAACGATCCTCTTCGCGGGAGCGAATAACTGAAACTGGCGCTGCTTTGTCCGTTCGCAGTGAGTGGGGATGCCGCGCCGGCGCCATTGCGGAACTGGATGGTTCCCGTCATTGCCGTGTCGGTCGGATTCACAAGAATCACCGAAGTCGTCCATCCGCCCCCGTCGGCAAAATGCGGCAGGAGAACTGAAGAAGTGCCTGCGGCAACGGACGTGTCGATGACCGGCAGCGTTGTGATCAGGAAATCGCCGCGTTCGTTAGTGAAGCCCTGCAGCGCCACCACCGAAATCGGTACATTGCTGCTGAACGAAAACGTGCCCTGAATGCCCGTTCCACCGTTGTATGGAGCCTGGTCCAGAAACTCTGCTACCTGGCCTCCAGCGGGGATCGTACGCGACCCCGACCCGAAATCGGTTCCATCGAATTTCGTAAACGAAAACGTCACGGTTGCCGCCGTGGAATTGGGGTTGGCGATCGCCAGGCCGATATCCAGCCCGCCGTTGACTTCCGCATAAATGCGGCCCGTGCGCAACAGCGGCGAGGCAGGAACACCCGCTTCCGCGACAAGCACATTGTTCGTTCGAAAACCGAAAATGGCGACCCCCGAAGGAGTGGTGGACCCGCTGTCGGCGACAATCCTCGCATATCCCACATTCAAATCGCCCGCGCCATCCGTAGACAGGGAATTCGCGCTGCGATCGGTGAGGGAATAGGAGCGAGTTGCCGCCTGGCTCCACGCCAGCCTGGGTAATGCCAGGACAAGCATGAAAAACGCAATTCTTACTTTCATGAATTACTCCGGCGAAAAAATCGCGCTACATCGTACCCAGAAGGCGTCCAGCCCGCAAGGGCAGTGATTATCAGGCTGGTTGGAATCGGGAATTCATTGGCAGTCGGGCCGTACAGGCGCCAAGATTCCCAACGTCAGTTGCCTTCCGGCTACGTATCGGCAGGAATCCGGCGAATGTGTATACGCGTCTGCCGGCCGGGCGGACTCTATGTCTTTCCTAATTGTTATTTAGGCGCCATGACAATCCACGTTACGGTGTCATTTGCTTTGATTCCTGTGATTGTGAAGGAGTTTTGTGTAACGGAAGTCGCTCTGGTGGCGATACTGTTCGTTTGGTCCTGGATGATGACGTGGGGGACTTGTGAAAACGTCGTTGCGAATCTGACGATGCAGTCATCATTTTCACCGTGGATTTGACCTGAGAAATCTGTGGACCCGGTCTCAACGACGGCCTTATCACCACAGCTCGAGGCATCAGGAGTCGGAGTCAACTGCGGGTCTTTCTTACCGCCATAATGCACGAACTGGCCTCGAAGCGGATCGAGTACGGTTGCGGCCGCGGTGCCGCCAATCTCAGTAGGCGAAACGGGAACGGTGTTCGTGATAAACGCGCCGCCCAGAACCGTCAATTGCGCAGCGTTTGCGTCACTGATCTTGAAATTTGTTGTATTGCCTTCCATATGAGGGAAAAGGAAGTCATAGCCGCCGGAGCTTTGCGGATTCGGATCTATATAGACTCCCACGTCGCACGATTCGATTGTAGGTTTCACGAAAACGTTGCTGGAAATGGCTCCGTTCCAGCCTGCCGAGCTGATGCTGATTCCCACACGGCCCGCGCGCGGACCGTCACAAATCGCTTCAAGGTTGTCAAACTCATTCGACGTAACAAATGAACCGGTTCCATTCACAGCTATCGCCAGCGGCGTTTTGGCTATTGGAATATTGAACGCGAATCGGCATAAGGTAATCGGACTGGAGCCGGAAGTGGAAATCAGCTTGATTCCCGATGCGAAACCGTTCGCCGCGATTTCCATCGTTGACCTGGTGCATGCTTCGATTTGCACTCCCGTCGAGGGCTCCGACAAGAGGGTGCCACTTTTCACCAGACTCATTCCCCGGATGACGTTTGCCTGCGACCGGTAAATGCGAATCGCTGTGCCTGAACCGGTGTATTTCAGTACTGCGTTTCCGCCGCAGAAGTCATAGACGGCACCCCCGTTGAGGTCAAGTTGCGATGCGAAGTAATAAGTATGGCCACATGGCCATGCGACGGAATGTCTGGTGTTGATGGCGGCTTGCATTGAGGAGGTATTGTCGGTCGTTGGATCGTCTGCGGTGATCCCCCACCATTGGGGATACACCCAGCCGCTGAACTCGCGTCCCAATGTGGCTATGCCGGAGCCTGTGAATAACTGTTGAGTAGGTAACGCGATCGGTTCTGATCTTGAAGTGAATGTCAGTCCGGAGTTAATCGACAGGCGGGCTCCTCCACTGAAATCCAGCTTGACGTTCGAGGGTACGGTGGCATCAGCCGAGAAAACATAAGTCGTGGCGCCCAGCAAGACCGTCACCGATTTTGTGACTTCCTTAAAAGGATCGGACGCGATGGCCTCCGATTCCCTGAAGCCTCTGGCGTCCGCGATTCCGCCGGAGGGGGGCAAAGCCGCAATGCAGGCAACGATTTTCGCTCCCGCATCCGTTCCCGCAAATTCGTCGCAACGCCCCACCATGTCGTTCTGTTGAGCTTGAGTTCGTATGGGAGATAGCAACTCGGTAAGGGTGATCAGTACGGCCAGAGTTCGTCCCCAATGTGCTTTTTTCATTTTCAGCAAACCTCTCGGTCCTGATTTCAACAGACCTTCCACGAATTCTACCCCCCTGAGACGTGCCTAAACGAAACGTAATCCGATGATGTTGCGAGCATTTATGGCCATCGGAAGGGAGTTTCTTCATTGACACCATATCGGCTCCCTTCGTAATCTTCTTGGGTTCTCTTGTCTGCAAACAGCCAGTTGTGCGAAATGACGTAATTCTCTCCTTTTTTCTTTGTCGCATTCCGATTGTGGAGCATTATTTCGTGCAGTGGATTCTAATAACTCGCTGATTTATCAGCGAAATACGCAGTTTCGTCTTGTGAGTATGAGGGCATTCGTGTGAAAACTTTTGATCAGTTCAAGATCGGCTTTGATACGAGAGACCGTCAAACGGTCCAGCGTTATTGGGACGAGATCTTTTCAACACAGAAATGGACGGAAGGTAAGTTCACCAGGCTGTTTGAAGAAAAGTGGTCGGAATGGAACGGGGCTCCTGGAGTTGCGATGTCCAGTTGGGCCGGTGGTGCATTGACCGCCCTCGAATTCTTCAACCTTCGTGGAAAGAAAGTTTTGTGTCCTACGAATACGTTCATGGCCACACCATTTTCAGTTCTAAAAGTGGGTGGGGAGGTCGTTTTCGGCGACTGCAACAAAGAAGATTTGTGCCTCAGTTTGGACTCCGTAAGAAGGGCGGTTGAGGATCAAGGCGTGGCGGCGGTCTGGCTGGTTCATATCGGCGGCCACATCGCGTTCGATACTCCGAAGATCGCCGATTTCTGCCGGCAAAAAGGAGTGATCCTCCTGGAGGATTGCGCCCACGCGCATGGCGCGAAATGGCAGGGACGAAAAGCAGGAACCTGGGGTGACTGCGGCGTGTACTCGTTCTACGCCACGAAATCCATTTCGACCGGCGAGGGTGGAATGCTGGTATCCAACAATCCTGCCCTGATTGAGTACGCTCAGCGATACAGGAACTACGGGAAGATGGATTACAAAGTCGAAGGGCTGAACTATCGGATGTCGGAATTCACTGCCGCCCTCGGTGTTGTTCAGATTGACCGGATGGAAGAAATTACAGCCTGGAAAAACATGATTGCCCGGGAATACCTGGATCCGAAATACAAACGCAGAGTCATTCTTCCGGACGGCATGACTTCAGGTTTCTACAAGTACATTGTCTTTGAACCCATTGAAAAATCCACGGGCAAGGTTTACGACACCCTGTGTCATTCGATTCTCGGCGCCCCCGGATCGTTCCCCAACTCGGAATGGGTCGCGCAAAATCACTGGTGTGTTCCTTTGTATTACAACCCGTCATAAGTTTTCATTCCAGCTAACTAAAAAGGAGATTTCGATATCATGAAAGCCCTCGTAACAGGAGGTTCCGGCTTTATCGGATCACACGTCGTCGACAAACTTCGCGACCGAGGTGTTCAAGTCCGAGTGTTCGACATGGTCATGCCGACATTCCGCACCGATATTGAGTTCTATCAAGGCAGTTTGCTCAGCCTGGAGCATCTGAGGATGGCGTTGAGCGGCATCGATATCATTTATCATCTCGCCGCCGTAGCAGACGTTAAGGATGTTTTTGAAGATCCACACTATGCCGAAAGCATCAATGTGCGGGGAACAATCAATGTTCTTGAAGCTGCTCGAAAAGCCAAGATTCAGCGGTTGGTCTACGGAAGCACAACCTGGGTCTACAGCGAATGTACGGAAGAACTGGTGAACGAGACCACAGCGCTTCGACCGCCGTCTCATCTCTACACGGCAACAAAGGTGGCTTCGGAATACTACTGTCTTTCTTACAGCAAACTCTATTCGCTGCCGGTGACGATTCTTCGCTACGGCATTCCATACGGTCCCCGGGCTCGAGACGGCGCCGTGGTTCCCATTTTTATTCGAAAAGCGCTAAACGGTGAACCTCTCACGATTGCCGGCGATGGCTCGCAGTTTCGCAAGTTCGTCTATGTGGAAGATCTTGCGGAAGGCAACGTTCTGGCACTGAAACAAATCGCCGCGAACAAGACTTATAACCTCGACGGAAGTGAAAAAGTCACGATTCGGCAAATTGCGGAGACCATCAAAGAGATCGTCGGAAACGTCGAGATTCAATATGTGGTCGGGCGGCCGGGTGATTTTTCAGGTAAGGAGATATCGAGCGATTTGGCGCGGCGAGAGTTGGAGTGGCAGCCCAAAGTGAGTTTCAAAGACGGCGTACGAAAATATCTGAAGTGGTACAAAGATCGCGAAGATCGGAGAACTGCGGAATGGGAGCAACTGGATCAGAATCTGCGCGGCAATCGCGAGACGGACGGTAAAGCCCGGTCGGCCGGTTAAGTCCCGTTTCCGCGATTAATGAGAGTCACCATCCACCAACCGGAGCATTGGCCATGGTTGGGGTTTTTTGACAAGGCTCAGCGGGCGGACGTTCTGGTCATTCTGGACAACGTCCCATTTCGCAAGAACTACTTTCAGAATCGAAATCGAATTCGTTCGGCCGCCGGCGCTCAGTGGCTCACCGTCCCAGTCCTCATCAGCGGTCACACGGGGCAGTTGATCAACGAGGTTGTCATCAACAATGCCGGGGAGCCGCATTGGCGGAAGAAACACTTCGTTGCACTACGACAAAACTACGGTCGGGCGGAGTTCTGGAGAAGCCACGAGGACTTTATAGCGCAGCTCTATGAGCGTGAGTGGGCGCTCTTATCCGAACTGAACGTTCACATCGTTTCCTATCTCTTGAAGTGCCTGAGCATCGAGACGGCTGTTGTCAGATCTTCGGAACTCGCGGTCAGCGGGACCAAATCCGAATTGCTGCTGGATGTATGCAAAAAGCTGGACGCGACGGAATATCTGTCGGGGATTTCCGGGCAGGAATACTTGAATCTGAAAGCGTTTGAAAATGCCGGTGTCGGAATCCAGTTTCAGGAGTTTCATCATCCCATCTATAAGCAATGCTATTCGCCCTTCGTTCCGTGCTTGTCTGTTCTTGACCTGCTTCTGAACCACGGTCCTGCATCGGGCGACATCATTAATGGAATCGGTGTTGAAACCATCGACGAGGTGTTCAAATGACGGCTGAACACGTGGTGGTCATCGCCGAAGTCGGCGAATGCTGGAATGGCGACTTTTCATCGGCCGAAAGGTTGATAGATGTGGCCGCTTCAGCCGGTTGCGATTATGTGAAGTTTCAGACACTCGACAGGGAAGGTATAGCTGAAGACGATCCGGAGCGTGAATGGTTCCTGAAGATCGCTCTGGACGAACCGCAACTCCAGCGTCTGCGCCGGCGCGCCGCTGATGCAGGCATTCAGTTTCTGGCGACGCCGGAAAAGGCGCACAACGCGGATATCTTGAAAGCCATCGGTTGTGATGAAATCAAAATCGCTTCGTCCTGCCTCATCGATCGCGAATTGATCGAACGCGCGACCCTGTTCTCAACGGTCTTTTTATCGACAGGGCTCGCCACGCTTGATGAAGTGGATGCGGCTGTGGCAGGGCTTTCCCGCGTTGCCAATCTGTTTTTGCTGCATTGCATTGCGGAGTACCCGACAGGTCCTCTGTTGGAAGAACGCGGATTGGTTGCCCTGGATGACGAGGAAGTTCACATTTCTATGATGCGCGTTCTGGCCGAACGCTACCCGCATGCCAGGGTGGGATATTCGGATCACACCTCCGGTCTCACAGCGCCCCTGGTCGCGGTTGCCGCCGGCGCAAAAGTGATCGAGAAGCACATCACTCTTGACCGCCGCACTCCCGTACAGAATTTCAAAAACGGCGGAGCTTATATGGGCACGGATCATGTGCTTTCCCTGGAACCGGATGAGCTTAAAGAAATGGTCCGTTCGATCCGCAAAGTCGAGAGAATGCTCGGCAACAAAGTCTGGGAACGATCGGCGGGCGAAAAAAAATTGCGCACCTTCCTGCGCGAACGTTTTCATCAGGCAAGCTGATTTTACATGCGAACGATTCTTCTTTTTGCCGAGGCAGATTCAGAAATCGGATTTGGCCACCTCGGCGAGATTCGCGCCATCAGCCGGGCGCTGACCGCGCGAGACGATATTCGGACGCGCGTTTTCGCCGTTGGAACTCCGTGCGACACCGGCAGCGATATGGCTTGCGACTGGCTTACGGATTCCACGGGCGTCATCCAGGTCATGAACTCGATCGAAGCTGACGCCACAGTGTGGAGCTTTCGGCGGCCACTGGCTCCGGGTGTATGGGAGGCCCTCGAGACTTCGTGCGCATTCAAGGTGTGGCTGGCGGACATGCCCGAACGGATTCCCCATGTGGATTTGTTCATCATGCCCACTCTGGTGAAGGAATGGCAGCGGCATCCGCATGAAGCAAAGAGTGCCTTGCTGGGTCCCAGCTATATGACGCTCGATCCGGTTTTTGAAGCCGAGCCTGAGCCAATCCATGGCCGTACCCGCGATGTGTTACTCAGTCTGGGAGGAGCGGACCGATCGCACGCAACGCTTCGCGTCCTTCGTGCGTTGGAGGGACTCTCCGCAACAGTGGTCATCGGTCCGGGTTTCAATCACGATCAGGAAGTCAGGCGGCTTGCGAGTGCATTAAGAATCAATGTGGAGGAAAAGCCTTCGGGGTTGAGGCCGCTTCTGATCTGCCATCGAATTGTGATTTCGGCCGGCGGAAACACGCTCTGTGAAGCCGCGGCTTCCGGCACTCCGGCACTTGTCGCATGGGAAGATCCTCACGAACGCGCCGCCGGCACCGCTCTTGAAGAAGCAGGCGGGGCCCTTGTTCTCGGGCAAGGGATCGCTTTGCAGCCTGATAAAGTCAGAGAGGAAATCGATCGCGCGCTCCGGACGCCGGGCCTGTTGGATTCCATGGCTCGTGCTGGGCGAAGATTGATCGACGGCAAGGGAGCGCATCGAGTTGTCGATGCCATTCGTGAACGAATGATGGCGGCCGTTTGATTCCGCACTCCAAACCCAACATCCTCGAAGCGGACGTAGAGAAAGTTGCGTCCGTGGTGCGTTCACTTCACATCGCACAAGGGCAAGTCACCGAACGGCTGGAACAGGAATGGTGCCGGCATACGGCTTCCACGGCAGCGGTCTGTGTCGGTTCCGGAGTTGCTGCCCTCCGTTTATCGTTGCTTGCGCTTGGAGTTGGGAAGGGCGATGAAGTCGTCGTTCCGGCGTATAGCTGCGTTGCGCTGCTCAACGCCGTTCTGGCTGTGGGGGCACAGCCTGTGCTTGCCGACGTTGAACTGGATACATGGGTCCTTTCCCGCGAGACCGTAGCCGCTGTTTCTACCATGCGCACGAAGGCCGTCATTGCCGTTCATCTCTTCGGATATCCGGCTCCGGTTCCCGGGATCACGGAACTGGGCGTTCCGGTCATCGAGGATTGTGCCCACGGTATCGGTGGAATGTATGACAAGCGTCCGTTTGGAAGCGCAGCCACGCTGAATGTGGCATCGTTTTACGCAACAAAAATGCTGGGTGGTGGCGAAGGCGGTATCGTCGGTTCCAGAGATCCCGGCCTGATCGCTTTTGTTAGAAACGCCCGCGGCTATGCGGATCAACTTCCGGATGGCCGGTATCTCAACGACAAGATGACGGACATGGAGGCATCTCTGGTTGAAAGCCAGTTAGCAAGATTGCCTGAGATTCTCCGCCGCCGTGATCAAACCGCTCAACGATACGCGGTATTCCTGGAGCCTCTTGAGAAACAAGGACTGATCAAATTGCCGCGCAATATCACCGGCCGAATCTGGTACCGATACGCAGTTCGGCTGGTTCATCATCAGTCGCATTTGCTTTCTTGCAGAATGCACGAATACGAAGTGTTTGCGGACCAACCGGTGTGGGATCTGAGATCCTCGCATTTCTGGTCAGACCGGCTCGTAAACTCCTCCACGGCATTTGAGCGGGTCATTTCCCTGCCGTTGTTTCCGGATCTCAGTGAAGCCGAACAGAAATTCGTATGCCATACTTTTGCGAACCTCCTTAACGCGACAAACTGATGACACGCTTTCTAAAAGCAATGATGGATCGCCGCGAGCGCATCCTCCTTATGGATGCGATGAAACAGCACTGGATGTCGTTTGAGCACGACTACTTTTCGCTGAACCAGACGTTCGAGCAGATTCGATATTTCGTCAGGCGCGGCCACTTCTTTCGTCATTTGAAGGACCGTTTGTATTTTCGGATTTTCCCGAAGGTCAAAATCGTTCCGCCCTTTCCGACTCACGTCGAAGTCGAGACTGCCAGCGCCTGCCAGATGCGTTGCCCCATGTGCTACACCACCTACATGGATGACGGGCTCAAGGGCGTCATGAAATGGGACCTTTACACCAGGGTCGTGGACGAATGCGCTGCGCGCGGTGTTTATTCCATCAAACTTTCCTGGCGTGGCGAGGCTTTGCTGAACAAGAACATCGTTCGAATGGTGAAGTATGCGAAGGACAAAGGCATTCCGGATGTCGCATTTCTTTCGAACGGCGAGCGCCTTACTCCGGAATTGTCCGATGAATTGATCGATGCCGGCCTGGACTGGATCAGCTTCAGCTTCGATGGTTTCAAGGAAACCTACGATGCGATTCGCGCACCTGCCAAGTTCGAGGAAACGATCGAACGCATCCGCGTGTTGCGCGAAAAACGTGATGCGCGCGGATTGAGCAAGCCTTTGATTCGGGTGCAGTCGATATTCAGCGTGATCAAGCATGACCCGGATGGTTTTCGAAAGCTGTTCCACGGAGTTTCCGACAGCACGAACTTCATTACCGATCAGATTCGATCGTTCGAAGAAGGCCAGATCAACCACAATCCTTTTTATCAATGTCCAACTCCGTGGCAACGGATCGCTGTCGCTCATGATGGAAAGGTCCATCAGTGCATTTCGGATTACGCGGGGATGAACATTCTGGGAGATGTGAATCAGAAGTCCCTTTACAAAATCTGGCACGATAAGCCTTTCCGCGAACTGAGAAAGTCCTTCAATCAATTCCGATATCTCGAGAATGCCGCATGCCGGATCTGTTCCGACGGAGCCGTGACGGAAAAAGTGAAGTTGCAAATCGACGGGCACGAGAGGGAAATATCCGCCTACAAGGGTATTCAAGCGAAGATCACTCCAGTGGGAAAACGGCCGCGCAAATAGATGAAGGTTCTCGTCATCTCAGCGCATATGGACGACGAGATTCTCGGCATGGGCGGCACCATTGCCAAGCACGTTGCCTCCGGAGACTCCGTCACCGTTTGTGTTGTGTGCAAGCGAGCGTACAACCACCAGTTCAATCCTGTAGTCGTTCAGGAGGAAAAAGACGCCTGCATTCGGGCATCGGAAGTGATCGGCTACAGCGATGTGCGTTTTCTTGATTTGCGGGACGAACTCCTCGATGAGCGGTTGCTCGATGTGATTGTTCCTGTCGAAGAATGCGTCCAGGATGTCCGGCCGGACGTTGTGTATACACACCATCGAGGAGATTCAAATCAGGATCACCGCGCTGTTTTTCAGGCTTCGATGGTTGCGTGCCGCAGTCTTGCCGAACCCAAAGTCCCGCGTATTCTCGCGTATGAAGTTCCGTCTTCCACCGACATTGCACCTCCTTTTCCGGAGTACTCATTTCAACCCAACTATTATGTGAATGTTGCTCCCTATCTCGACCTGAAAGTGAAAGCGATGACTGCTTACATGCGCGAGTTGAAAAAGTTTCCCCATCCACGTTCGGCCAAAGGAATTCAAACGCTCGCCTGGAAACGCGGCATGGAAATCTCCTTTGAAGCGGCGGAAGCGTTTGTGGTCGTCCGCGACCAATGGGAATAGGAATGCCGGCAAAGGCAAAAACGGCAAAATCGAAAGAGCAATTTTCAGCCGACTATCACGATTATGTGATCAAGGACGGCAGGTTGATCGGCGATTTCGACAACATGTACAGGTACTCAGCGGAGGTACCCTGGCATCAGGACGAGCGCTGCAAACACTGGTACACCACCGTAGGACTCGCGATGATCAAGGAGCGCGCGCCTTACGACAGCATTCTCGAGGCCGGATGCGGTCTTGGATACATCTCAGCGCGTCTCAAGAAGATGACATCGCGGATTGACGCGTTCGACGTCAGCAAAGAGGCCATTCGCGTCGCTCGCGCGACTCACGAAGGAATTCATTTCTATACGGCAGATATACGCCGCGAGACATTTGAGCCGAAGCGAAAATACGCGCTGGTCGTGATCCGGGATGTGTTCTGGTATGTGTTTCCCGAGATGAAGACGGTGACTGAAAATATTTCCAAATGTATCCGTCCGGGCGGCTTCCTTTATATCGGTCAGTCCTTTCCGGCGCTGGAAAGCAACTTCACGGGGAAGGATGTGATTCCCGATCCCGATGCGTTGTTATCGTTTTTCCCCGAGTACCGTCCTGTTTTCAGCGCCCGGCTTCGCAATCACGAATTTGCCGGCGATGGGCCCACTTTACATTTTCTCGGAGAACGTTCGGTTGATTCTCGGAATCACACCCGCACGCGGCGGTAGCAAAGGTGTGCCGCGGAAAAATCTCCGATTGGTTGCGGGCCTTCCTCTGCTCGCGTGGACGATCCGGGCCGCAAAAGAATCCCGGCTTGTCGATCGTTACGTTGTTTCGACCGAAGACGATGAAATCGCATCGGTTGCGAAAGCCCACGGGGCCGAGGTTGTGAAGCGTCCAGCAGAATTGGCGACGGATGATGCGACGACACTGAGCGTCCTTCAGCATGTTTTATCCGAAGTGCCGGCCGACACCGTCGTCGTTCTGCAGGCCACATCTCCGGTTCGCGATAAGGGCTTGATCGATTCCTGCATCGAAAGATTTCAGAAGACGCGCGCGGATTCCCTCGCGACTGGCTGGCACTGTACGTATACCGAGTACGGAACGAATGACCTGCGCCGCCAGGACATTAAAGGCTTCTTCTACGATGACGGCAACGTCTATGTGATCCGGGCGGACCTGATCGCCAAAGGCGACGCGTACGGAAAGAAAATCGAACGCGTGATGATCGACAAAGAACAAAACATCGACATCGATGATGAATTCGATTTTTGGCTGGCCGAACAAGTCCTTGAAAAAAGGTTACGCGATAGTAAAACGGGCAGTAGGGAGAGGGTTTCGTGAACGCCAAGCCGCCATTAGCCGACAAAGCAAGCGTAACTCACGCCACTTTAAGAGACCGGTTCAGACTGTGGCAGGCTCGGCGACATCCGGGTGTCACTATTGGACAAGGCGTCATTATCAAGCCGCACGTTGAATTGCGTTTGACCGACAACGCCAGGCTGATTGTGGGAGATCACGTCACGATTGATTCCTACGCCTATTTGCAACTGACCAAGCCTGAACCTACAGTCATTCTTGGCAACTACGTCGGAATTGGTCGGCATTCGGTGATCGCCGCGAAGCGAAGCATTGTCATCGGAGACTACACACAGATGGGTCCATATTGTCAGATCAACGATCAGGATCATGGCGCTTCCAGAGACGATCTGATCATGAATCAGAGAGCGATCATCGAGCCCGTTACCATTGGCCGCGATTGCTGGTTTGGTTCCGGCGTCCGGGTGCTCAAGGGTGTGACGATCGGCGACGGGGCAATTATCGGAGCAGGCTCGATTGTCACGAAAGATGTTCCCCCTTATGAAATCTGGGGCGGCGTTCCAGCACGGCGCCTGAAAGTTCGCGAATAAAAGCTTTCCCGTGTTTCTTGCAACAACAGCCCTTACCGACTTCTGGGATAAAGAGAGCAGCGGAGTTTTTCTTGGGGAATGGTGTAAGCGCCGGGACCGACGCGCCGATTGGGACGGGTTGAACTATACGACGTTGCAATGCATCTGGAACGATCGTGTTCGTTACTATGAAGCAGCAGCTTACGTCACAAGTTGTTGCGAGCGAATACTGGAACGGCTCGCCAGATATCTCAACGTTGTCCACGGTCTCGATAACAATATCCGATACTGGAATATTCTGATTGGCGCGTGGCTGATTCATTACGTGCACTGCATCTACGATCGATACGTCCACCTGTCGCAGGCCTTTTCACTCTTTCCTGAACTCGAAACGATCGTTCTGGACAAACGCGATTTCAAGACCCCTGCAAAAACTCATGAAGCAATACTCTCTTTGTGCGAAGACCCTTATAACCTTCAAGTCTGTTCACAACTCATAGAAGAAATGGGGTATCGCTTTCCCACAAAACGGTTCTCGGCGAAACTCGCTGAGCCAAACGCGGAAACTCAACAGCCGACATTACGAGCGCATCTTCGCAACGCTGTTAGGGCTGCGAATTCGACGCTCACAAGAAGCCTTTCCTGGAAAAAGCGGGGAGTCGTTTGCGATTTGGATTGGCCAACACGAGATGTCGGCGAACTGGTTCGTCAGAGCCGTTTCAATATTCTCTCGCTGGAGAAACGCACGGCCCAATGGAAGATTCCCGCTGCAACTTTCGACAACAAACGTGAGGGACTCCGAAACTTGAGCGCCGAGACCACTCTGGAGCGTCTGTGCGTTAACCTGCTTCCCCAGAATTTTCCTACGCTCTATCTGGAGGGGTTCAAAGAAGGCCGGGAGCAAGGCATGCAGGCGTATTCCCAGCAATTTCCAAAATTCGCGATGTCGGCCGTGGGCTGGTCCTACAACGAGGAATTCAAGTTTTGGGCAGCAGAGGCGTCACAACATGGGACGCAGCTTATCGGTGTGCAGCACGGCGGCGGCTATGGCGTGTTTCGTTTTGCTCCGTACGAAATTCACGAGAACAAATTGACGGACTTCTATGCCACGTGGGGATGGGGTGTTGACGGTTCTTCCAAATACGTGCCGCTTCCAAATCCGAAGCTTGCGATCGTTCGCCGGGCACGAACGGACGCCGCGTCGAGTGGCAAGATTCTCTTTGCGGCACACGATGAGCCTCGTTATCTGTTCCGGTTTCACTCCGCGCCGGTTGGGCCCCAGGCCTCCGAACTTGCGGATCTGGAAATCCGGTTTCTGAAATCCATGCCCGCCACAGTCCTTTCGCGTATTGTTTTCAGGAAGTATCCCGGTGATTTTGGAAATGCTGTTCGTGAATACATCGGAAACAAATTTCCTGATTTGAAATGGGACCAGCAGTCCTCGTTCTATGCGAGCGTTGCGAATTGCGAACTGGTCGTGTTCGATCACTGCGGAACAGGGTTCCTGGAGTCCCTGGCCGCGAATGTTCCCACTCTGATTTTTTGGGATCCCGAGCGATGGGAACTTCGGGGTGAGGCCGTGCCTTATTTTGAACTGCTCCATCAGGCAGGCATCCTCCACTTTACGCCGGAATCGGCAGCCTCCGCGCTCGCAGAGATCTCCTCGAATATCGGTTCTTGGTGGCTGACCCCGGCGGTTCAGGAAGCCCGGCGCCGGTTCGTGAAACAGTACGCGCTTGAAAGCGACGGTTGGGCCGGTCTTTGGCTTCAGAGTATTCGCGGCTGCGTTTCTGACCAACCTCCGGCAACAGCCAAATACAGGCGGGAATCGATATGAGGAATGGCGTCATCCATCGGTTCCTCGCGAGTTTTGTTGCCAACTTCTGCCGGATGGGAATATCCGTTTTCACGGGACTCGTCGTCGCACGAGGTCTGGGAGTCGAGCGTTTCGGCGACCTGAATTTTCTTCTGGCGAGCTTTGCGGCGATCTCTCAATTGGTTGAAATGGGAAGTGCGTCGGCCTTTTATACGCTGATTTCCCGAAGACCGCGGGAGCGCACCTTCTTCGGCGTTTATGTCGTGTGGGTTTCAATACAGTTCGTGATCATTGCGGCTCTAGTGCTTTTTCTCCCTTCGCAACTGTTCGGCCGGGTGTGGTTCGATCATCAGAGAGGTATTGTTTTGATGGCCCTGGCTGCAACGTTCTTTTCAACACAGATATGGGCCTTGATCAGCCAGCTTAGTGAAGCGTTGCGAAAAACGGTGCTGATCCAGACGGTGTCTGTCGTTCAGGCCGCTGCACACCTGTTGCTTATTGCCGCCCTCATTTACCTCAAAGCGTTGTCGGTCTGGACCGTACTGTTGCTTCTTGTTCTGGAATACGCGGTTATCGCATTAATTCTGGGGCCACGGCTGATTCTCGGAAACATCAATCCGTCGGCGATTCGCCAGGACAGTACAGCGATTTTGAAAGAATTTGTTACTTATTGCACGCCATTGGTTGTTTATGCAGGCGCAGGTTTTCTCTACGCGTTTGCGGATCGCTGGTTTCTCCAGTTGTACGGTGGTTCACAGCAGCAGGGATTCTTTTCGCTCTCTCAACAAATATCGAGTGTGAGTCTCATTGCCACCACTTCGATGTCCAGAGTCTTCTGGAAAGAAGTTGCGGAGGCGCGCCATTTGGAGAATCACTCGCGAGTGACGGCATTGTATGACAACGTTTTGAGGGGCCTTTACTTTGCATCCGCATGGTTGAGTTGCCTGCTTATTCCCTACAGCAGAGAACTCCTGCGTACGTTTTTGGGACCTTCGTTCGAGCCCGCCTGGCTGGCATTCAGCATCATGCTGATTTACCCGATTCATCAGTCGATTGGGCAAGTGACCGGTTCATTTCTTTGGGCCAGCGCGGATACCGGCATGTACGCCCGCGTTGGAATTGCAACAATGCTGGTTGGTGTACCCGTCACATACTTTCTGTTGGCGCCTCCGAACGCTCGCATTCCGGGATTCTCGCTCGGGGCGACCGGCCTTGCCCTGAAGCTGGTTGTGCTTCAGCTTCTGGCGGTCAATGTACAAATGTTCTTTATCGCAAGAAAAGACCGGACGCAGTCGCACATTTCCTATCAGTTCTTTGTGCTCCTGCTCTTGCTCGGTCTGAGCGCTTTGTGCAAGGCCGGAGTGGATTTCCTCTTCAAGCTTGTTTGGCCCGGAGCGCCGACATTGGGAATCGCGGCTGCCGGCGGTCTCGCGTACATCGCCATTTCATTGTCGGGCATCGCGGTGGCCCCGGGTCTTCTGGGAATGAGCCGTGATCAGCTACGAATCGCGATCAGCCGGGTTGGGAGCGCCCTCATGCCGTCGCAGGCCTGAAAAACATGTCTCAACAGAAAACAACGTTCGACAAGGCCAACAGTTTTGTAGCGATTCGGCATCACGACTCGGAGGCCGCCGACTGCTACGAACGAATACGCCGGTTGCGCGAGAGGATTCCGGCGGACGCCTCCGATTACCGATCGAGCGTCATTCTTCGCGCTTGCCGTGAAGCGCTGGGCGAGGAAACCGGCAGCGCCGGGACGGCCTTCACACTTCGCGAACATGTCATCGAAGAACTGAAGCGTCTCGATGAGGAACAACTGCCGCGATACCTTTTTTATCGCTATCGCTATGACGTCTATCCGGTGACGAAACAATTGGACACTTTCCCGCCGTGTCTTCAGGTGGAGCCGACGTCGATCTGCAATTATCGATGCGTATTCTGTTATCAAACCGACACGGAGTTCACCGACCGCAAGAATGGGTTCATGGGCTCGATGACGCTTGACATGTTCAAGAGCATCGTCGATCAGGCCCAGGGAAATTGCGAAGCCCTCACCCTGGCATCGCGCGGCGAGCCGCTGCTGTGCCGCGATATCAAGAAGATGCTGAGCTATGCCGCCGGGAAATTCCTCGCGCTCAAAATCAATACCAATGCTTGGTACCTCGATGAGGCCAATGCGCACGCCATTCTTCAGGCAGATCCGAATACGGTCGTCTTCTCGGCGGATGCTGCGGCCGAACCCCTTTACAGCCAGTTGCGGGTTCGAGGTAATTTGAAGCGCGTTCTAACGAACATCGAAGCGTTTCATAACCTTCGGGAACGGGAATATCCGAAAACGAAGTTGATTACACGAGTTTCGGGCGTGCGATACACGGAGTCGCAGAATATCGATGAAATGGAAGGCTTCTGGGCCGGCTTTGTCGATCAGGTTGCGTTTGTCGATTACAACCCCTGGGAGAATACCTATATCAGTCCTGTGAATGAGATCGCCAAACCGTGCTCGGATCTCTGGAGACGCACGTTTGTCTGGTTCGACGGCACGGTGAATCCCTGCGATGTGGATTACAAGTCGACTTTGAAAGTCGGCAATGTAGCTACGGAATCTCTTCAGGATATGTGGACGGGCGGGAAATACTCTGAATTGAGAAACGCTCACCTGGAGCAGCGGCGCCAAGCGTCGTCGCCATGCAATCGCTGTACGGTCATTTGATCTGAAGCCATGATTTGCTCACTCCTGCTTGGACGTGAAGGAAGCGCCGGATTTCCGGGCAAGAATGTTCTGCCTGTCCTCGGTCGGCCGCTGATGACGTACCCGTTGCTTGCGGCACTGCACACGAAAAAAATCGACCGCGTCTACGTTTCAACGGATTCGGCGCGCATCAAAGAGATTTCGCGCGCGCACAATGCAATCGTCATCGATCGTCCGGCGTATCTGGCAACGAAGGAAGCGTTGGGCGAAGACGCTTACGTTCACGGATATCAGGTCATTCGCGATGAATTGCGCAAGGAAGGCCAGACCGTCGAGTTGATGGTCCTGCTTTTTTGTAATGCTCCGACGATCGATCCCGCGCTGCTGGGACAGGGTATCGACGCCCTCCGCTCGAATCCTGATGCGGATTCCGCCGTTACCGTTTCCGTTTACAACATGTGGAGTCCGCTCCGCGCGAGAAAACTCGACAATGCCGGTTACCTCCAGCCATTCGTTCCGTTCGAAGTGTTTGGAGATCCCAAGACACTGAACTGCGACCGCGATTCGCAGGGGGACGTATTCTTTGCCGATATGAGTACATCCATCGTGCGTCCGCATTGTTTGGAGAAGTTGAAAGCGGGTCTCCTGCCTCAGCGATGGATGGGACAAAAGATACTGCCCATCAAACAGTGGGGCGGCCTGGACATCGACTATGAGTGGCAGCTTCCTCAAGCGGAATTCTGGCTGCGCGCTCACGGTTTCACCGAAACCTCAACGCCGTATGACTGACAGGGTGCCGCACACGGACAAACGGGTCCTGATCACCGGCGGCAGTTCCGGCATCGGCGCAGCCACCGCGCGATTGCTGGCATGCGGCGGCGCCCACGTCGCCGTTCACTACAACCGGCGAAAGAAAGAAGCCGAGCAGATCTGCAATGAAATGGAGCGAAGCGGAAGGCGAGCGATCCCGCTGCAGGCGGATCTAACCGATCCCGCATCAGCCCGAATTCTCATCGATGAGGCGATTCGACAACTGGGCGGTCTCGACAGTCTCGTCAACAATGCGGGTGGTATGAAGGTACGGCCCGTGATGGAATTGACTCACATGGAATGGCACGACGCGTTTGCCTTGAACGTTGAAGCGCCCTTTTTCCTTTCCCAGCGGGCCATCGAACACATGCGTGCTAACGGCGGTGGAAGGATTGTGAACATCAGTTCGATCGGCGTGAAATATGGAGGCTCGCCGACAAGCCTTCACTATTCGGCGGCCAAGGCGGCGTTGGAAGCGATTACAGGGAGCCTGGCAAAGTTCGGCGCTCCTTTCGGTATTCTGGTGAATGCGATTCGACCCGGAATCATCGATACCGCGTTTCATAGTGAAACCTCAGCCGAGCAGATGGAAAAACGAGTTGCGATGATTCCGTTGAAACGCGCAGGCCAGCCTGAAGAGGTAGCCGAGATGATTAAATACCTGCTCTCGCCTGCCGGTGACTTCATCACCGGCCAGATTTTTGCAGTGAGCGGAGGCGATTGAACACCCGGACTTTCATTTCAACCGTTCCATTCGGCAATCCGTACCGGGAGCCGCTGGATCTCCTGGAAACTGCCGGGATTGAGTATCGAATCAATCCCCTGGGCCGGCGGCTGAAGGAACATGAACTCGCGGAGATGCTGGCCGGATGCGGAGTTCTCATTGCGGGTACGGAGCCCATCACGGAACGCGTTTTTGAAGCAGCCCCGGATTTGCAATTGGTTGCCAGAGTGGGAATCGGACTCGACAATGTCGATTTGATTTCCGCGCGAAAGAAGGGCATTACGGTTTCGTACACTCCGGATGCTCCATCTCCAGCGGTAGCCGAACTCACCGTTGGATTGATGTTGAGTCTCGTGCGGTCGATCCCGCTTGCGGACCGCCACATCCGCCGCGCGGATTGGCAACGCCTCATGGGCAGGCGGCTCGACGGCCTCACCGTGGGCCTCATCGGACTCGGCCGCGTCGGAAAGCGTGTGGCGCGCATCCTCAGAGGGGGATTTCCCAATACGGTATTGCTCGGCAACGATCTCTGTCCCGATCAGGAATTCGGTCAATCGTGCGGTATCGAGTGGGTTTCAAAGGTGAAACTGTTTGAGGAATCGGACATAATTTCATTCCACGTGCCCCTTACACATGAAACGCACCGCATGATCACGGCTCGCGAAATCGAACACATGAAGCGCGAAGTGTTTCTGATCAACACGTCGCGCGGCAACGTGATCGATGAAATGGATCTGTTGCGCGCGCTTCGTTCCGAGCGCATTGCCGGCGCGGCATTGGATGTATTCGACTGTGAGCCTTATTCGGGCGAACTGGCGGCCGTCGAGCGATGCATTTTGACCGCCCACATGGGTTCGATGTCGCTGGATTGCCGGGCGCGCATGGAACTCGAGGCCACACAGGAAGTCGTTCGTTTTTTGACTGCAGGCAGCGTGCAATGCCCCGTGCCGGATTGCGAATATGCAATGCGCGCCGGTAACTAGAATTTAGCGGAGGTTTTGATGATCGATGCGAATCGAGACACAACGTTCTTCGAAGTAACCACAAAAGCGGTTCTGCCGCCTTTGCCGAAGGACCCCACTCCGAAGAATTTCAAGGTGCTTCTGGTTTACCCGAATTACTCGATGGTGAACCTGCTGCCCACCAACATCGGCATTCTTACCGCCTGTTTGAAGCAGAACGGTTTTACGGTGGATTTATTTGACACGACGTTTTATCGAACATCCGAGCGAACGCTCGATGAGATTCGCGTCGAGAATCTCCAGGTCCGCAAGTTCAATCTTGAAGAAGCCGGCGTACGATTCAAGACGACCAACTACGTCGACGATTTCAAAAAGAAAGTCGCAGCCTTCAAGCCCGATCTCATCGGTGTGACGACCGTCGAAGACACGTGGCCGCAAGGAAAAAAACTTATCGAAGCCGTCCGCGATTATCCCGCGCCGGTGATCGTCGGCGGAGTGTTTCCGTCGCTGGCTCCCGAGTGCGTCATTGAACATCCCGATGTCGACATGATCTGTGTCGGCGAAGGCGAGTATGCCCTCATCGAAGTCGCAACACGCCTGATGAATAACGAAGACTGCTCGACGATCCAGAATCTCTGGGTCAAGAAAGACGGCGAGATCCGCAAGAATCCGATGCGGCCGCCCATCAGCATGGACGAAGTACCGTTCGGCGATTTCGATCTTTTCGAAGTCGAACGCTTTTATCGTCCGATGCAGGGAAAGGTCGTTCGAATGGCTCCCATCGAAACCGATCGCGGCTGTCCCTACAAATGCCGGTTCTGTGAAGCTCCGTCGCTGGTGGGCCTGTATCGGGAACAAACGGGTCAATATTATTTCCGGCGGAAGAGCTGGACGAAGGTCCGGGAGGAAATCGATTTGTACCGGCGGAAATACAATGCGGAGTACATCTATTTCAATGCCGAAACTTTCCTGGCGATGAGCGAGGAAGAGTTCAAGGAATTCATTCGTGTGTATGAGAATGTCCGCCTTCCTTTCTGGATGCAGACTCGTATCGAGACGATCACGGAATCCAGAGTGAAGGAATTGGAACGGGTGAATTGCAATCGCATTTCATTCGGCCTGGAACACGGCAATGAAGAATTCCGGAAGAAGATCGTCGGGAAAGGTTTTGCAAACAGTCAGATCGTTTCCGTGTTTCAGATCATGGACCAGTATTCGATTCCGATCACGATCAACAACATTCTTGGATTTCCGGGCGAGACTCGAGATCTTGTCTTCGACACGATCGAGCTGAACCGGCAGCTCGGCACCGACAGCGTCAATGCATACGTATTCACGCCGTATCGGGGGACCGCCATGTACAACGACGCGGTGACGAAAGGTTATGTTGATCCGGACGCCGAGACGAATTCCATTATCACGGGATCGATTCTCGACATGCCGACCATCAGCAAAGACGAAATTCTGGGTCTTGTTCGCACATTCAGCCTTTATGTGAAGTTTCCGAAGGAAGAATGGCCCGACATTCGCAAGGCCGAAAAATTTACTCCCGAAGGAAACCGCAAGTTCGAAGAACTCTCAGCGCGTTATTACGAGAGGTTCTTCGATCACGATTTTAAATGGACCAAAAAGGCGTGCATTTCGACGCGCGTCTATGATGGTCCGGTGCGCAAACAAGTTACCGAAGACATCACGAATTAAATCCAGCGTATGAAGGTAATCGTTTTTGGCGGAGCGGGCTTCCTGGGCAGCTTTGTCGCGGATGCTCTCACGGAGCAAGGCCACGAAGTCATTATTTTCGACAAGCGGCCGTCGCCGTACCTGAAGGACGGCCAGACCGGTGTGATTGGTGATGTCCTGAACAAGCAGGACGTTCTGAATGTGCTCGATGGGTGCGATGTTGTCTACAACTTTGCGGGTGTGGCGGACATTGCCACGGCATCTGAAAATCCCGCCGATACGCTGTACGTCAATGTCATGGGTAACACGGTGCTCCTGGAGAGCGCGCGTCAGAGAAATGTGAAGCGGTTTGTATTCGCGAGCACGCTTTATGTTTACAGTGAATCCGGTTCGTTCTACCGCGTCAGTAAGCAATCGTGCGAACTGGTCATTGAGGAATACTGGCGAGCGTTTAGTCTGCCCTATACGATTCTTCGCTACGGATCCTTATACGGGCCGCGCGCCGACGATTCGAACTGGATACACCGCACTTTGAAGCAGGCTTTGATCGAAGGAAAGATTGTGAGATACGGCGACGGAGAAGAGATCCGCGAGTATATCCATGTTTCGGATGCGGCACGAAGCAGCGTCGAAGTTCTTGCCGATGAATACAAGAACTCCCACATCATCATCAGCGGCCAGCAATCGCTGAGGATTCGCGACATGCTCACCATGATCAGCGAGATGCTTGGGCACCGGGTCTCGGTGGAGTATCGTGTGCCCGAAAATGAGAATTGTTCGGGAGGCGGCAGTTTGCATTATCAAATTACGCCATATTCATTCCGCCCGAATATCGCCAGGAAACTCGTGCGCAGTTCTTATCTCGATCTGGGACAGGGCATGCTCAGCCTGATTAACGAGATTTACCGCGAGAACGCCGATAAGATTCACTCGATGAGCGCCAACTCGTAACTCTGCCTGTCTTTCGTTTCAACAGCCTTGTTCCGATTTTTTTCACGAATCCGAAAAGAATTCTATTTGTGGATCGATGGAATCGCCGCACAACTGCCGGGCAATGCCGGAATTATCCTGCGGCGAATCTGGGTAGCGAAACGCGTCGCGAAACTCGGCGCCGGAGCGACGATCGAAACCGGAACGTTTTTTCGATGCGGTAACAATATTTCGCTTGGCGAGTCCTTCACGTTGTTACGCGGATCGATTCTGGGCGCGTGTGATGGAAAATTGACGATCGGCGATCGCGTCTCCATCAATTCGGGCAGTGTTGTTGACGCATCGGCCGGGGGAAATATCACCATTCACAACGATGCCTTGATTGGACCCAACGTTGTGATTCGCGCGAGCAATCATGCTTTCGATGCCGTGAACGTTCCCATGAATCGGCAAGGCCATACCGGCGGCCGGATCATCATCGAAGAAGATGTGTGGATTGGCGCAAACGCCACTATTGTTCCCGGCGTGACCATTGGCGCGCACGCCGTTGTGGGCGCCGGTGCGGTTGTTACTCAAAATGTAGAACCGTGGACCATTGTAGGCGGTGTTCCCGCGAGGTTGATAAGAAACCGCCGGCCCGCCGCTTCCATCGTTGGTAATTCCGCTCTATGAGTTCCATCAGCATCGTTTCGCGTTCCCGGTGCGGCCGTCTCAATCCTGATTCAAAGGACACCGTGTGGATTTACGCGGGGACCGATTGCCTTTTCTATTGGAAAGTTTCGAATGGCGTGTTCAGGAACGTGAAGTGTGCGATCGAGCCGGGAGATTTCCAGACGTTCGTCACAAGGCAGCGCGCCGATTTTGTTCGCTGGTCCAACCGGCACGTATCGGCCTTCTCTGCACAGAACTGGCTTAGTGATCCCTTCGATAGAAATCCCGAGAACAATCTCTTTCTTTATTTCTGCTGGCTGGCATGGATTCAGGAATGGTTGGCGAATCATTCCAGCCGCCTCATTGTTGTCGTCGACGATTGCGCGATGGCGGCGGCTGTGGCCAGGCTTTCTCGAAGGAATCAAATCGATCTCGTAACCGATTACGGTGATCTTGTTTTCGATTGTGTGAAACGGCTGATGAGGGTCCTCGCTGTTTCGGGTTTTCGGCTCGTCGAATGGATTTACCGAAGTGTTCTTGCAAAAACAATACTGCGAGCGCCAACGCTATCTTCAAAGCCTGCGATTCTGATTACGACATATTTTCTGGGTAACGGTTGCATTGATTCCAACGGTGTCTTCAGGGATCGTTACCTGCCGGGGTTGCTGGAACTTTACGAACGCAATGGATTCGATGTCATCGTAGCGCCCACGTTTTATGACATTCCGTTGAAGCATTTTCCACGAATCTACACCTTCATGGCACGTTCGAAAACGAAGTTTATCGTTGCCGAACAATTCGTTCCGGTCCGAGGCCAGATCGCCGCTCTGCTGTCGTGGTTGGCTCTGGTATGGCGAACGTTGATTCCCGGCGGTCCTTCGAGATTTATCCGGAATGAGGATCTGTACGGGACTGTTCGGGATCTGGCGCTCAGGAATACGCTCATCGCCTTTCCATTTCTCGTCAGTGGCCAGGTTCCCCGGTTCGCTGCAAAACGGGGCATGAAGCTGGAAGCGATGATTCAATGGTACGAGAATCAGCCGAAGGACAAGTATGTGCTGCTGAATTTTCGCCGGTGTTACCCAAACGCTATCAGCATCGCAGCGCAGAGTTACTGCATTTGCGGCAATTACCTCAGTTTGCCGATTACACGGGAAGAGCGAGCTGCCGGCATCGCGCCCGATCAGATTTGGATTCCCGGCGCTGCGACGATGAAGATTCACGCCGCTTATGATGGAGAAGCGATTTCGAAGTATCGTCCGATGCCGGCACTGCGCTATCAACAGATATTTGAAACCGCGAGAAAGCGGCAGCATCAGAACAGCGGAGGAAAATTCACAATGACGATTTTGCTTCCGCATTCTGTGCCGGATTCGATTTACATGCTGTGGTGCGCCGCCGCCGCTATAACTCACGTGCAGGAGCACGGCGGTGAAGTCCGAATCAAAACGCATCCTATTGTCACGATGCATGACATTCAACAAAGTGCGAATTCGAACGGAGTGAGGCTTGATGGGGCGATGAAGTGGGTGGATCTGCCGGTCGAGCAACTCCTCGTCGATACGGATTTGGTTCTGACCGGCGGGAGTTCCGCTGCGCTGGAAGCCGTTGCATGCGGTGTCCCGGCGCTGGTCGTCGGGTTCGTCGCCGGGTTGGATCTGAATCCTCTGGAAGCTGCGGACAAGAGGCTTTGGAGTCTCGTCTACGATCAGGAGCAAGCAGTCCGGGCAGTGCAGAGGTGGATGTCGGCAGATGCCATGCCGTCCAAAGAAAGGCTTGAGGTAGCGCGGGAGATTTTGAAAACTCACTTTGTCGAGTTACGCAACGAAGATGAAAAACTGTTTTGCCGCATGCTCGGGAATCATGCGATGACGGATGCCGGGAGTTCCAGTGTGAATCTGGTTCACGCGGCTAACTGAGGAAAGATCGACAATGGGTAAATGGGCTTCTCCTTTCAAGACAGTAGGCGGCATCGGCTCCGCCGGCGGTGGTGTGCCGCACATCCTGAACGCGACTCAACGTGTGCACGCCGTCATCGCGGGTGCATTGTTCTACGCGGTCGGCAATTTCGGATTCTTGAACATTTTCGGAATTCGCCGCGAAGCGCAAGCGGTGTTGTTTGTGCTGTTGATCCTGCTGCTTCCGAGGTTGTCCGGTGTTGGCAGAGTCCGACGCGAGCCGTTGTTGTACCTGACTCTTGTTTTCTTTATGGCGCGGCTATTTTTGCGGGACTGGACGATTATCGATATTTTCGATTCGCTGACATCCATAGGGATCATTATCGTGATTTTCGGAATCGACATGAGAAAGAGCGAGGCCATCTTAAGGATGGTCATCTTGTTCTCGGCCGTATTCTCCACGATGGTGATTGTTCAGGCGGTCATTATCTGGTTCAATCCTTCGTTGATTGCGTTTGTCAACTACCGTCCGTACTCCTCGATGTCTTCCGACGATCTCATTCAACTCCAGCACCCCATTGAGTATCTGGGATTTACGACAGGAGACTACATACGTGTGCTCGGGCGAGACTTCGTCCGTTTCAATAGCTTTGCTTCCGAACCCTCGGTTCTCATTTATTCATTCCTTGTGCCTGGCATACTTGCTCTGACTTTCAAAAACCATCTCGTCCGGCTCCTGAGTATTCCGATTCTGTTCTTTGCCGTCGTTCTCGCTGCAGCCGGCACGGCCTGGTTGTCCCTCGCGGTAGGGATGGCGGTGTTTCCGTTCTTCTATCTCTTCAAAAACAGACCCCGCTTTCTTCATTTCCTTCCGTACATTGCTATTGCGCTGTTTCTCTTTTTTGTGATTAACGTGGACAGCCGGCAATTCATGGCCGACTTTGATACATTTTTCCAGTCCTTTTCGGAGATTCACTCGGACCCGTCGGAAAAATATAGTTCGGGGATCATACGTATTGGCTCGATCAGGGATACTCTGGATCTCGTCCTCGAGTATCCGCTCGGAGTCCCATTCAGCATCGGGCGAATCGGCGGCTTGCTCCTGACAGCCGGATTTGACGGCGGTTTTCTGGGAGTCATTGTCTGTCTCATCCTGTCCTACAGAATGTTTCGTGTATTGACGGCAGCGGTTCTCGGGAGTTCCGGAATCACTCGAATCGCCATGTCGCTCGTGTACGGAATCATGATTCAGGTACTCTGCTTTTCCGACTATGGCTGGACAACTTTCAGCGGAATCATGATGCTGGCTCTGCTTTTGACGCGAGCCGAATACCTCGTCGCGCGGAATGAGTGGGAAATGTCTCGCGGGCCTGTCTTCCGTCCAGTGCCTGTGCCGGTTGCAGTCTCTGCCGATCCGGCTTATTTGATCGAGCAACGATGAAAGTCGTCATCCTGTGCGGCGGAATGGGCACGCGGCTTCGCGAAGAGACCGAATTGCGGCCGAAGCCGATGCTCGAAATCGGCGGCATGCCGATCCTCTGGCACATCATGAAAACGTACAGCCGGCATGGCTTCAGAGAGTTTGTGCTGTGTCTCGGTTACAAAGGCGAGGTGATCAAGGATTTTTTTTATCACTATGAAATGCTCGCCAACGATTTCACAATCGAGCTGGGACCCCGCAACATCGAAATCATTCCTCGTCACACGGAATCCGGTTGGAAAATCACTTTGGCAGATACGGGCCCGAACTCCATGACGGGCGCGCGCGTGAAGCGGATCGAAAAATACATTAACGATGAAACGTTTCTCCTGACGTACGGGGACGGCGTCACGGATCTCGATGTCTCGCGAGTGCTCGACTTTCACCGTGAACATGGAAAGATCGGCACCGTCACCGGCGTTCGGCCCCCATCACGATACGGAGAGCTCTCTATTCACGGGGATGAGGTCACAGCGTTCGATGAAAAGCCCGTGAACCCTCATGACAACGTGATCAGTGGAGGTTACTTCATCTTCAATCGCAACATTTTCGGGTATCTGAGTGACGATGACGATTGTGTTCTTGAAAAAGAGCCGCTCGAACGGCTGGCTGCCGATAACGAACTGAAGGTCTACCACCACGATGGTTTTTGGCAGTGCATGGATACTTACCGCGATTACCGCTACCTGAACGAGCTCTGGGACAAGAACAAAGCTCCCTGGAAAACTTGGTAACCGACAGTCCCTGGCAAAATAAAAACGTTTTCATTACCGGCTGTACAGGTCTGCTTGGATCGCATCTGACGCGCCGCTTGTGTGATGCCGGAGCCAACGTTGTCGGGTTGATCCGCGACTGGCTGCCGGAAGCCGAGTTGATTCGCGCCGGAACGCTATCGAAGATGCGAGTCGTTCGTGGAGCTGTTGAAGACTACAGTCTTCTGGAAAGAGTCGTCAACGAATACGAAGTCGGACACGTTTTTCATCTGGCTGCGCAGACGATTGTGGGGATCGCCAACAACAATCCGCTTTCAACTTTTGAAACGAATGTCAAGGGCACATGGAATCTGCTGGAGGCGTGCAGGCGGAATGGAGTGAAAGGCGTCATTGTTGCGTCGAGCGATAAGGCGTATGGCGCTCACGAGCAATTGCCGTATATGGAGAACGCCCCGCTCAAAGGAACGCACCCCTACGATGTTTCGAAGAGTTGCGCCGACCTCATTTCGCAGGCGTATCACGAGACCTATGGCCTTCCGGTGTGCGTAAGCCGCTGCGGAAATTTGTTTGGAGGCGGCGATCTCAATTTCAACAGGCTGATTCCCGGTACTATCCGGTCCGTTATCTTCAACGAGCGGCCGGTGATTCGCAGCGACGGCAAATTTATTCGCGACTACATCTACGTTGAAGACGCCGTGAATGCGCTTTTGCTTCTTTCTGAACGCATGACCGATTCGAAATTCCACGGAGAGGCATTCAATTTCAGCAATGAGATTCAACTTACTGCGATTGAGCTGGTCGATCGCATTCTGAAAATCATGGAGCGTCCCGATTTGCAACCGACCATCGCCAACACGGCGACAGGCGAAATCATGCATCAGTATCTGTCGGCGAATAAGGCCCGTGAATGGCTCGAATGGCGCGCCGAATACGGGATTGAAAACGGGCTTTTGAGAACCGTGCCCTGGTATCAGGAGTTCTTTCGATGATTTCGGGTGTGGCCGTCCGGCTGTTGAAGCGGATACCCGACGAGCGCGGAACCATCATGCACATGATGCGCTGTGACGACCCGCATTTCGAGCGCTTCGGTGAGATTTACTTTTCAACAGTCTATCCGGGCGTCATCAAGGGCTGGCATCTTCATACAGAGATGGCGCTCAACTACGCCGTTGTGTCGGGGATGATCAAGCTTGTTCTGTATGACGACCGGGAGACTTCGTCAACGCGCGGCGAACTGCAGGAGATTTTCCTCGGGACCGATAACTATTCGCTCGTCACGATTCCGCCGCTGGTCTGGAACGGATTCAAGGGAATGGGGACGTCGGCTGCGATCGTCGCCAATCTTTCGACCATTCCGCACCGGCCGGATGAAATCAAGCGCCTACCTGCATTGCAAAGTCATATTCCTTACGACTGGTCGCTGCAGAACCGGTGAACGTTCTCATTACAGGCGGAGCCGGTTATATCGGAGGCCGGGTGGCAACCGCGTTGAAGAGCGCGATCCCGGAAGGCCGCATCACGCTGACGACGCGAGGTAAACGTCCCCGCGGAAGCTGGACAAAGGATTTCCAGATCGCCGAGATGCCCCTGACGGATTTCGACTCCATTCAAAATGTCGTCAGGGACAGCCGGGCGAATGTTGTGGTTCACCTTGCGGCGGCTAATGAAATTGAAGCAATGGAGAATCCCGAACGCGCGATCGAAATCAATACAAAGGGATCGTATCGCGTGTTTCACTCCGCTGTTAAAGCGGGAGTGAAACGCATTATCTATTTTTCGACGTTTCATGTTTACGGCGAGCAGACCGAAAGCATTATTACCGAGCAGACGAATGTGAAGCCGGTCCATCCATATGCTTTTACCCATCTGGGAGCCGAAGATTGCCTCCGGTATTTCCGCCGGTATCACGGAATGAACGCCATCGTGCTCCGGTTGTCCAACGGGTTTGGTTATCCAATGGATCCATACGTGGATCGCTGGACGCTTCTGTTTAACGACCTTTGCCGGCAGGTTGTCACCAATGGAAAGATTGTTCTGCGCTCGTCCGGGCGCCAGTATCGTGATTTCATCACTCTTACGGATGTTTCCCGAGCGGTCGTCCATTTCTGCGGGGAGAACCTGGATCAGCAGGACGACGGAGTTTTCAATCTCGGTGGAAATTGCACAATGACGATTCTTGATGCGGCGTCTCGGGTCGCTGAGATCTATACGAAAAACTTTTCTGCGGTTCCCACTCCGGTCGAGGTCAATGCCGCGGCGCAGGATTCGCGCGGCGCCAGGCCGTTCATCTATAGCATCGAAAAAATCCAGGCCACAGGCTTTAATCTGGCTGGAAATATGGATGACGAGATTCTTCGGACGATCCAGTTCTGTCGTGATGCCCGCGAGGGCCGAGTTTTCGGCGAATCTTCCACTCTCACCTTACCCTCTCCCACAGGGCGTGGGTGAGTTATGGTGGACCGCATCGGCACCCCCAGCCTCGTTTCAGTGATCATGCCGACGTACAATCATGCAGCATACATCGGGCTGGCGATCGAATCCGTTCTGGCACAGACCCATTCCGCTCTGGAACTCATTGTCATCGATAACTGTTCAAGCGACGACACGCCGAATATCGTTGCGCGCCTGGCCTCGAACGATAAGCGGATCCGCTACGAAAAAGTCCAGAATGGGGGCGTCATTGCGAACTCGAGGAATCGCGGGATCGACATCTCGTCCGGCGAATTCATTGCCTTTCTCGATTCCGACGATCTGTGGACTCCGGACAAATTGAAAATCGCCATCCAAACGATGGGGCGCCTGAACGTCGATTGCGTGTGTTCGAACTCTTTTGTCATCGATTCGTCGGGAAGAATCGTGGGATTCGATCTCCCGCGCAAAATCGGAAGCTCAACGTTTCATCCGGCGGATCCGTTGCTTCTGCTTAATAACTATCTCGGGTGCTCCACTGTCGTCCTCCGCAGGTCGCTTCTGAGAGATCGCAGGTTCAACGAAGAGCCGCGTAACATTACGGCTGAGGATTATCTTTTGTGGCTTACCATCAATCATGATGCCAGCATTTACTATATCGGCACTCCTTTGGTGTACTACCGGGTTCACGATAAGAATTCTTCAACAACGATTCTTCGGAAGTCCGGCCTCAAAGATCGAATTCAGTTTATGCACGCCGTTCTGGATCAGATCCAGCTTACGGATTGGTACGACGGGAAAACAGTCGACCTCGCAAGACGAACTCACGACTTTTTCAGTTTTGTCGCCCGAAGGAAATGGGGACTGGCGTTGCGCAAGAGTGTGGAAGTCCTCATTTCCGCCGAAGCCTCGGGACGAAAGCTCTTTGTTCAAATCATCGGAACAATGTTGCGAAAACGCATTCTGAATTACGCGTATCGGATGGGACTCGCATGATCACCATCGTTGACTATGGAATGGGAAACCTCGGTTCAATCGTGAACATGCTGCGATTTCTGGGAGTGAAGTCGCTGGTGACCTCCGACCCGGCAGAGGTTTCGAAGGCAGATAAACTCATTCTGCCTGGAGTGGGAGCGTTCGATAAAGCCGTGGAGAACATCAAACAGAAGGACCTGTGGAACGTTCTCAACGATAAGGTTATCGGTTCCGGCATTCCAACACTGGGCATTTGCCTGGGTATGCAGTTGCTGGCGAAGGCAAGTGAAGAAGGTCAATTGCCCGGCCTCGGCTGGATTGACGCTCAAGTTGTTCGATTCAAGTTCGGAGGCGATAGTGGTTTGAAGGTGCCGCACATCGGCTGGAATAATGTCAGGAAAGTTCAGAGCGTGCCTCTCTTCGAAGCACTCGATGACGATATGAGGTTTTACTTTGTGCATTCCTATCATCTCGTGTGCAACGACCCCGGCCTCGTGACAGGAGAGACCACATACGGATATAACTTCTGCGCCATGCTGCACTCCCGCAATATCTCCGGCGTTCAGTTTCATCCGGAGAAGAGCCACAAGTTCGGCATGCAGATCCTGCGCAATTTTTCGCACGCCTGAAACGCTGTCCCATGCTTCGTTATCGTGTTATCCCTGTTCTGCTCTTAAGAGATCGAGGTCTCGTCAAGACCGTCCAGTTCAGGAATCCCACCTACGTCGGGGATCCCATTAACGCCGTCCGCATTTTCAATACAAAAGAAGTTGATGAACTTGCTCTTCTCGATATCACTGCGACGATGGAAAAGCGGAAGCCGCACTTCGACCTGATCGGCCAGATCGCAAGCGAATGTTTTATGCCCCTCGCGTACGGCGGCGGACTCAATACACTCGACGACATCAAAACCATCTTTGGGCTCGGTATCGAGAAAGTTGTGTTGAACACCGCGCTGGTTACTCATCCCGGCCTGGTTCAGGAGGCGGCGACGCTATACGGAAGCCAAAGCATTGTGGCATCCGTTGACGTGCAGAAGAACTGGTGGGGTACATATGAAGTCAAGACTCGCAGCGCTACTAAAAAGTGCCAGTTCAGTCTGCTCGATTACGTGCGGCGCGTTCAGGAACTCGGGGCTGGGGAAATACTCGTGAATTCGGTTGATCGTGACGGCACGATGAAAGGGTACGACACCGAGTTACTGAAGGCCGTCAGTTCCGCGGCATCCGTCCCCGTCATCGGATGTGGTGGTGCTGGAAAGCTTCAGGATCTGCAGGAAGCCGTGCAGAAGACGCGTGTCTCGGCGCTGGCGGCAGGCAGTATGTTTGTTTTTCAAGGCGTGCATCGCGCCGTTCTCATTCAGTACCCAACGCAGCAGGAAATCCGTTCCTATCTGGGCTAATGATTCAACAAGTGAAAATCTGCCGGCGGTGTGTGATGGACACTACCGATCCGGAAATCCGATTTGATGAAAACGGCTACTGCAACAACTGCACGTCTTTCCTGCAAAAGGCTCCTGTCCGGCTCGTCGATGAAAGCAAACGAGAGGACCTGCTGAAGGCGATGGTGCGGCAAATGAAGAAAGAAGGACGGAGCAGGAAATACGACTGCATCATCGGATTAAGCGGCGGCACGGACAGCACGTATGTTGCGTATCTCGTAAAGCAGTTGGGCCTTCGGCCGCTGGCGGTGCATCTCGACAACGGCTGGGATTCGGAACTTGCCGTCAGCAACATCGAGAAGGTCGTCAAGGCGCTGGATTTCGATTTGATTACGCATGTCATCGATTGGCATGAGTTTCGGGAGCTTCAGATTTCGTTTCTGCGGGCATCCACGTCAGATGTTGAAATTCCCACGGATCTGGCGATCAACGCCGTGTTGTATCACGTCGCACACAGGCAGGGAGTGCCGTATGTCGTGAGCGGGAGCAACTACAATGACGAAGGTGCCTTCCCGGAATCCTGGGCGTACGGTCATCTCGACTGGAAATACGTGAAAAGGATTCATCGGAAGTTTGGATCGCGGCGTCTCACAACTTTCCCTCACATGAGTATGGCGGCCCTTCTTTATTACGTGGCCGTGAAGCGAATTCGTGTGATTTCGATTCTGAACTATGTTCCCTTCAACAAAGCGCAGGTTTCCGAGATCATTCAAAAAGAACTGGGCTGGCGTCCCTACGGTGGAAAGCATTACGAATCCATTTACACGCGATTCATGCAGACGTATCTGCTGCCGCGAAAATTTAATATCGATGTGAGGAAAGCGTATTACTCCTCTTTGATACTGAGAAACCAGATGACGCGCGAATGCGCTCTTGAAGAGCTCAACAAACCGGCTGCATCTCAGCAGCAACTTGACGAAGATCATGAGTATTTCCTCAAAAAAATGCAGTTGACTGAAGAAGCCTTTACGGAAATCATGAATGCACCCATAAAAACCCATCACGATTACGGGTCGAACTATGCCTTGATCTGCAAGCTGCGATCGATGCTCAATTTCGCGCGGCAGATGGGATGGGCTCCGAGTTGATTTAGTAATGTGCGGAATATTCGGTTATCTGGGCGACGGTAAAGTCGACTTAAGAGCGGTCACCGACCTGATTTCATACCGCGGCCCGGATTCAGCGGGCTTTCTCAGATACGACATCTGCAGCGGAAAAAGTGTGTTTGATGAGGAGGCGCTGCTGCCGGCGCAGTGCTATCGGGTTTGCTTCGGATTCCGGCGACTGTCCATCATTGATCTGTCTTCCCTGGCCAACCAGCCGTTCACGATTCCGAGCGAGGGGTTGTCCGTCGTTTACAACGGCGAGATCTACAACTACATCGAACTGAGGCAGGAACTCGAATCGAAAGGATACGAGTTTCGGACTAAATCAGACACCGAAGTGCTGTTGGGTGCCTATCGAGAATGGGGTGAAGCCTGCACGACACACTTTAACGGGATGTGGGCGTTCGCCATTCTCGATGAAAAAACAGGAAGAGTTTTCTGTTCGCGGGACCGCTTTGGAGTCAAACCGTTCTTTTACCACTTCGATGAAGCATCGCATCGATTCATTTTCGCATCTGAGATCAAGCAGATTCTGAAGTGTGGCGCTCCGAAGCGGCTGAATGAAAGAGTCCTTCGCGATTTCCTCGAGTCGTCGATTACGGACCACACGACCGAAACGTGGTTTGAGGATATTCACAGTCTTCAACCTGGAAGCAGTATCACTATTGAATTCGGCCAGACGCCGTCCGATCTGAAATATCGAATCCTCCCTTACTGGAAACTCAAGTGCGACACCGTCTATTCGGGAAGTTATCGAGACGCCGCGCAGGAATTCCGGGAATTGTTCATCGACGCAATCAAGCTCCGATACCGCAGCGATGTGCCGGTGGGCGTTTGTTTGAGCGGCGGATTGGATTCATCGAGCATTGTATCCGCATCAGCCGGAGTATTGGGTGGCGATGTTCGCACGTTTTCATCGGTGTTCGATGAAAAAGAATACGATGAATCCTCCTATGTCGCGGCTCTGCGCGAAAAGTATCCGCGCGTGCAAAACGCGAAGTTTTCCGTGCGGCCGTCGGATTGTCCGGAGCATATCGACAAGCTCCTTTTTCACCAGGACGAGCCATTCGGAAACCTCGGCATTCTGGCTCAATGGTCGGTGATGCGGTTGGCGCGAAACAACGGCGTGACCGTTTTGCTGGACGGTCAGGGAGCCGATGAATATCTCGCCGGTTATCGCAAATTCTACTTCTTCTTCCTGAAAGATATGCTGCTTCGCGGCCGGTGGGGAACTGCAGCCAGCGGCGCCTACCATCTGGTTGCGAACAATTATCTTGGCCAGCTTACCGTGGAAGGTGTCCGGCGTTATTCCGGCCGCGCTCGTGTGTGCGACTACCTCACTCCGCGCGCTCACTCGCTTCCGGCAACAGTGAAGATTGGCCTGGCCGGCTCGAATACACTGGCGGAGCGAAGCCGGCTCGACCTCGAGCATTACAGTCTGCCGGCGTTGTTGCGGTTTGAAGACCGCAACTCGATGGCGTTTTCGATCGAATCCCGGACGCCGTTTCTCGATTACCGGCTCGTGGAATTGGGCTGCACGCTGCCGCCTCAGTACATCATCCGCGGCGGGTATACCAAATCGGTGCTGCGGGACGGTCTCAATGGCGTCCTGCCGGACGCGGTTCGAAAGAGAACGACAAAACTCGGCTTTGCAACACCGCTGCCGGTCTGGATGGCGAAGTCGTTGAAACCTTACTTCAGCAGTCAGTTTCAGAAACTCGATAATCCTTACATCGACATGGCGAAGCTCGGCAAGGAGTTTGACAGATACCCCGCTTCCAGCCTTCATGCCTGGGACTTCTTCAGAGTGTTTTGTTTCTCGCGTTGGTTCCATCTCGCGTTTGTTGATTAACTGTAGCCGCTGCAGACGAAATGTCACCTTTGCAGGTCCGTCACATGACTTCCAGCGATATCGGGCCTGTGACCAACGTTCACTTTGAAGCATTCCAGGGATACCTCAATACGTCGATGGGCAGGCATTACGTCCGTCGTTTCTTCGAGTGGTTTGTGAACTATCCTGACGCGATCCGGCTTGTCGCTGTTAAGGACAACGATGTCGCGGGATATGTTGTTGGAGCGCCCATCGGGTATCAGGCAAAACTCAATCGCGACCTGATGCTGACGGTGGGTTTCGCGATTGCGACGCATCCATGGGTGGTGTTTCGTTCCGGCTGCCTCCGCATGATTCGCGCAAAACTCGCAGCAGTGATCAGCCGTATTCCCCCCAAAACATCCGATGAATCCGGCCTTGGAATCTCACTCATCGGCATCGGCGTTTCGACGCGCGCGCGCGGCGCTTCGGTCGCTTCAAACTTGATGCGGGCGTTCGAAAACGAGGCCGTCAGGCGTAATGCGGACTGGTTGAAGCTGTCCGTCTACAGTTCGAATACTGCAGCACGGCAGCTCTATGAAAAGAACGGCTGGAAGATTACTTCAGAATCCGACGCCACCTTGTATTACTTCAAACCGCTGAGATAGAGCCGATCCGCATGCCGCACGGCGCATCCGAAATGATGGCAATCATCCTTGCCGGTGGCAAGGGCACGCGCCTGAAGCCTTACACGATGACCATTCCCAAGCCGCTCATGCCTCTTGGGGACATGCCGATCCTCGAAATCATCGTGAGGCAACTGGTCCGTTCCGGCGTCACGCGAATCGTATTGACGCTCGGCCATATGGTTCCGTTCTTCACTTCATTCATCGGAGACGGTGAAAGATGGGGCGTGCCGATTGAATATACATTCGAAGAAGAACCCTTGGGTACCGCCGGTTCGCTGCGGCTTGTAAAGGATCTTGCCGATGATTTCATCGTTATGAATGGCGATGTTTTGACGACGCTTTCTTACGGCGAACTCTTCAAAAGCCACAGGGACCGGTCGGCGTGGGCGACGCTCGCGATGAATCGCCGTGAGTTGCAGATTGATTTTGGAGTTGTGAAGGCCGATGCCGATGGAGCGCTCGCGGAATACCAGGAGAAACCTGTTATTCCTTACAACGTCAGCATGGGCATCAATGTGCTTTCGAAGAAAGCCCTGGAGTTCATTCCTGAAGGCAGGAAATTCGATATGCCGGACTTGATGCTTGCGATTAAGGCTGCCGGAAAACCGGCGATCTGTTACGGCACTGCCTGTTATTGGCAGGATATCGGCCGTTTCGATGATTATCAAAAAGCCGGACGCGATTTCGTCGAAGATCCCGACCGATTTCTGTTGATGAAGAACGATAGATGAAAACGGTTCTGATTACGGGATCTCAGGGTTACTGCGGCCTGCATCTCGCGAGTCGTTTGAAGATGGAGAATGGTCTGAGGCTGATCGGCGTGGATCGATTGCCGCAGCAATCCGGCACCGTGCTCGATGGTTACTTCAAGGCCGACGTTTGCAGCAGCGAACAGATGAGTTCCCTCGTCCGCGAGATCCAGCCGGACTGGGCTTTTCATCTCGCCGGCCAGACTACCGGTGATGGCGTTTATCAAACGAATGTTGGCGGGACGCTCAATCTGCTTGAAGCGCTGCGCCTCGAATCTCCCGACTGCAGGATCCTTCTGGTTGGATCTGCGGCGGAATACGGCCGAATCGATTCGGCTGCGCTTCCGGTCACCGAAGAGTATTGTTGCAGGCCCTGCGGCCCATACGGGGTAACGAAACACGTCGGTACATTACTGGGCCAGGATTACGTCCGGTCAGCGGGATTGAAGATTGTCGTCGCCCGTCCTTTTAATGTTGTAGGGCCCGGAATACCACCTTCGCTGGTGGTTGGCGCGGTTCTCGACCGCCTCAAGAAAGCGCTCGATCAACCCGACCCGGTTGTGCGCGTAGGGAATGTCCACACCAGAAGAGATTTCATCGCAGTCGAAGATCTCGTAGACGCCTATGTCCGGATGCTTGGAGGCGAGCATTGGGGACAGGTATTCAATTTATGTTCGGGACGCCCCGAATCCGTTGGATCTATCGTCGAGCGGCTCTTGTCGTTTGCGCCGTGTCCTGTTCGTCTTGAAGTCGATCCCGCATTCGTTCGTTCGACGGACGTTGAAATCGTTTATGGAAGTTTCGAGAAGGCCAGAAGGGCGTTTGGATTCGCTCCGCGCACGGAGTTGGACGCCGCCTTGCGGGGAGCGTGGGATCACGCGATGAGGAATTAACGATGCGCGTCGCTGTCATGATGCCCCTGGCTTGCCCCTGGTCCCGCCGTACCGCGCTGCATCTGCTCGATCAGGGTATCGAAGTTCATGTGATCGATTTCGCAAAGGAAGATCACGGAGGATGGCTGGATCCTGGGAGTCCCTTTTTCGCCGCAAGCGTTCGCGACTTTGTCGATAAAGTTGCGGGCGTTCACTTGCTCAAGTCGCGCTTTACGTCGAAGTGGCGCTACTTAACTCTGGCGCCCCAGCTCTCGAAATTGCTCAGCAAGTGCAAGCCCGACGTTCTGCTGCCTCTGTACGGAGGCGGTTACGCTCTGATTTCATACCTCAGCCGGTTCCGGCCCTATGCCGTGTATGTCGTCGGAAGCGATGTGCTGGCGTTGAGCACTGTCAAACGCGAACTGGCAAAAATGTCGCTGGGCGCCGCGCGAGCACTGTTCGTGAACGGGTCGTACCTTTCCAAGAAAACGCATGAACTTGTGCCTGACGCACAAATCATTCCGCTGCTGTTGGGAATTGATACGAACACTTTCCAGCCGGGATCGCCGCCGCCCTCGCCGTTGCGCATTGTTTGCACGCGGGCATTTCTTCCGATCTATAACAATGGATATTTAATCGAGGCGCTGGCTCATCTGCCTTCGGACATCCCGGAGTTCAAGGTGACGTTCGTCTCACCCGGACCCTTGCTGGAATCAACGAAAGAGATGGCTTCACGGCTGCTGCCGCCGGCAACGAGAAATCGCGTCGAGTTTCTCGGCGGTGTGACCACTGAGAGGCTTGTCGAAGAGTTGAAGCGCTCACACATTTACGTTTCTCTATCACGTTCCGACGGAACGGCTGGCTCTCTGCTCGAGGCGCTCGCGTGCGGTTTGTATCCCGTGGTTTCCGACATACCTCAAAACCGCGAATGGATTAACGGCGATGACGCCAATGGAGCGCTTGTCCCTCTCGATCAGCCTGAAGAGTTTTCAGGTCTGCTTGCCGGCGCCATCAAAAGAGGACCCATAGACGAATCCACTCGACAATTCAATCGAAGGCAGGTCGTCGAACGGGCAGATTGTCGAAATAATATCGGTCTTCTTGCACGCCACCTCGAAACTCTGCGCAGAAACAACTGAATGTTTGTTGACGTTCCGCCGGACAATATCCTTTCCACGATAAACCGCTTCGATGGAGACGTTCGCTCGCAGGAGCGAAAGATACGGGAAGCGATCGCGGGCAAACGCGTCCTCGTCATCGGAGGCGCCGGAAGCATTGGTTCCTCCACCACCCGGCTGCTCGCGGGATTTCGTCCTTCGGTTCTGCACGTCATCGATCAAAACGAAAATGGCTTGACGGAACTGGTGCGCGACTTTCGAACCGGAGGCATCCTTGAAGCGAAGCAGGCATTTGGCGCGTGGCCCATCGACTTCGGTTCAGCCGCGATGTATCGATTTCTACGGGACAACGGCCCTTATGACGAGATCCTGAACTTCGCGGCCATCAAACATGTTCGTTCCGAAAAAGACGTTTACGCACTGGCTCAGATGTTCGATACGAATGTCGTCAAACAGTGGCGCTTTCTACGTTGGTTATCCGAACTTTCGAAACAGGCGCATTACTTCAGTGTTTCAACCGATAAGGCCGCGAACCCCGTGAACCTGATGGGCGCAAGCAAGAGAATCATGGAGCACGTGATTCTGCGTGATTCACTTGGTGTGGACAGCACTTCCGCCCGCTTCGCAAATGTGGCTTTTTCGAGCGGCAGTCTTCTGGAGAGTTTCCTGATTCGAATTCAGAAACGTCAGCCCATCGGTGTTCCGCGTTCAACGAAACGTTACTTCCTGACAATGCGTGATGCCGGTCAGATCTGCCTTCTGGCTGCCACCGTGATTCCGGTGCGGCATCTCCTTATTCCCAGATTCAATGCTGATGACCTGCGGGAGCTTGAGCCCATCGCAGTGGCCGTGCTGCAGCATCATGGTTTTAAGCCACGGTTCTATGAGGATGAGGCTCTCGCCCGAAGAGGCATTGTCGAGGACGTTAATCACGGCCTGTATCCGGTATTGCTGACACCTCTCGATACGAGTGGGGAGAAGTCATTCGAGGAGTTTGTGGGTAAAGACGAACACGCTGAGGATATCGGACTGTCGTCGTGTCTTACGATTCGTTACGACTCCCAATTGTCGGATGCTGATATGACCGCGTTCTTATGCGAAATCGAAAGATTTGTGAATGACCCCAAGAGCAACGTGTCCAAGCCGGAACTGGTTTCACTCGTGGCTAGCATCGTGCCAGACTTTAGTCACGTGGAAACAGGCAAGAATCTGGACCAGCGGATTTGATCCTATCGTTCTAAGTATTTACAAAAAATGTTCATCCGAATAAACGCAAAGCCTGCAAAAGATGTCAAAATAGCCGTCGGTACCAAAGTCCCTCGCGAGGTCTACTGCCAGCATGAGGATGTTTTTGCCCTTCGAGTCACCGGATTATCGGCGGTGCGCGGTGACTCTGATGGACAACGAAGCGGATCCGGATATCGAATTCGACGAGAACGGCGTTTCGAACTACGTTTCCATGCAGCGTGCCAAGTTGCTGCTGCGGGTGCCGCCGCCGGCAGAGGCCTCTCAGATCCTGCAGCAGATGATTGCCTCAATGAAAGCTACAGGGAAAAACCGGCGATACGACTGTGTTGTCGGTGTGAGTGGGGGATTCGACAGCAGTTTCGTCGCGTTAAAGGCGAAGGAATTCGGGCTTCGGATCCTGGCCGTCCATTTCGACAATGGTTGGAACTCCGCGGTTGCGACAAGCAACATCGAGAGACTCGTCAAACGTCTTGGAATCGACCTCTATACAAAGGTAGTGGATTGGGAAGAGTTTCGCGATCTTCAGCTCTCGTTTCTGAAGTCGTCAACACCAGACGGAGAAATTCCAACCGATCATGGCATTATCGCGACTCTGTATGATGTCGCGGCAAAAAATGACATCCCCTACATCCTTGTCGGCGACAACGTGCGCACTGAAGGAATCATGCCGCGGTCGTGGGCCTACGGTCATCTCGACGCAACATATATTCGGAGTGTGCATGAGAACTACGGACGGATTCCGCTTAAAACGTATCCGCTGCTCACGCTTTCGAAGTTGGCACGGCTTGTTCTTTTGAAAAGACTGAAGCGAGTTGCGCTCATCAATTATTTGCCGTATGACCGCCACAAAACACTCAACCTGCTTCGAAGCGAGATTGGTTGGGAAGACTATGGCGCAAAACATCACGATTCGATTTACACGAAGTTCTATCAGGATTACTTCCTGCCACGAAAATTTGGAATCGACAAGCGTAAGGCGCACCTCTCGGCTCTTATCGTGTCGGGTCTTGCCGGTCGTGATGCGGTCATGAGGGAATTCTCCGCAATCGGGGAAAGAGTCGGCGCCGGTGAACTGGAATTCGTTCTCAAGAAACTGACGCTCACTTCTGCGGAACTGAATCTCATGATCAAGGCACCCGGACGGACCTTTCTGGAATTCGAAAATCGCCGCTGGCTCATCGATGGATTCCTGAAAGCACTCGCCGAACTGCGACGAAGACGGCTGGCCCTGAACTGAGTTTTGCGCTTACACGCCGAATCATGAACACGCCAATCCGTTTTGCAGTTGTGGGCTGCGGCAACATCGGCTCACGTCATGCCGCCATTCTATTGTCGGAACCAGGGGCGCGCCTGGTCGCCTTGTGCGATGTCGACAGGAACAAATGCTCCGCCTTGCTCGAGCCGGGCGCCGATATACCCATCCTTTCAAACTATGATGATGTGCTGGCCACGGACGCCGACGTCATCAACATCTGCACGCCTCATGCTCTGCATTCGCCAATGGCAATTCAGGCATTGGAAGCCGGAAAGCACGTGCTGGTGGAAAAACCGATGGCCCTGACGGCCGCAGAGTCTCTCTCCATGATCGAGGCAGCGCGCCGGAATAATCGCCGATTGATGGTCGTTAAACAGAATCGATACAACGTACCGATCGTTTTGACGAAGGCGGCCCTCGATAATGGAAAACTGGGGCGCGTATTCATGGCCCAGTGCAACGTTCTCTGGAATCGTCACAATGGTTATTACTCCGAGTCACCGTGGCGAGGACGCAAGCTCCTCGAAGGTGGTGCGCTCTACACGCAGGTCAGTCACTTTCTGGATTTGATGATCTGGTGGTTTGGGGATGTTGTCGACGCGTCATCCAGTGTTTCCACAATGGGTCACAATATTGAGACGGAAGACTGCGGCACGGCTTACATTCGCTTCGGTTCCGGTGTGCTGGGTACTCTCACATGGACGACTTGCGTTTATGGCCGCAACTATGAAGGAAGCATTACGGTCATAGGTCAAAACGGAATCATCAAGATTGGCGGGCAGTATCTGAATCGGATCGAACATTGGAATGTGAAAGACTATCCGCTTGCCGATGATGTCCAGTTTGTCGATCAGCCAAACAAATACGGAAAATTCGAAGGATCCAGTTCCAATCACGACAAGGTCATTCGCGACGTCATCGAGGATCTTGTTTCGGGAGGATCCAGAGTGGTTGAGGGCAGCGAAGGAATGTTGACGGTTCGAGCAATCGAGAGAATATACCGCAGCGCCCGGTTCTCAAGCCCTGAAGACCAGACGATTTCCGCGCAGAGTTCGAGATGATGGTCGAAGTTCCTCATGTGATTTATCCGAATGTCGTGTGGAAGGGAAGCTATGACATCGGAGCATTTGTTGTTGTCGGCCATCCCGGCGGAGCAGATTCGGCAGGTACGCACATCGGGCCTGACGCGGTCATTCGATCCCACACAGTCATCTATGCGGGCAATCACATCGGAAGCCGGTTTCGCACCGGTCATGGAGTCCTGATTCGGGAAGAAAACCAGATTGGTGATGATGTGAGCATCGGTTCGGGCAGCACGATCGAACACCATGTTCGGATCGGCCATCGCGTGCGTTTGCATTCGAATGTATTTGTTCCGGAGTTTTCCATACTCGATGACGACTGCTGGCTCGGGCCGAATGTCGTTTTGACCAATGCCAAATATCCGCGCTCCAGAAACGTTAAGGAAGAGCTTGCCGGGCCGCGAGTGGAAACGGCCGCGAAGATCGGCGCGAATTCGACGATTCTTCCCGGAGTGCGAATCGGACATCATGCCGTCGTGGGCGCCGGATCTGTAGTAACACGGGATGTGGCGCCGAATACCGTGGTGGCGGGCAATCCCGCGCGATTTCTGAAGGACGTTCCTCCAATCTATGACAACAAAAACACCGCTGGTTGATCTTCACGCGCAATACCTCAGCATCAAACCTGAAATCGATGAGGCTCTGGCACGCGTCATCAATTCGACCGCTTTCGTTGGCGGAGACGAAGTCCGCCGATTTGAACGCGATTTCGCGGAATTCTGCGAGGCTGCCGAATGCGTCGGTGTCGCCAACGGAACGGACGCTATATTCCTGGCGCTGAAAGCGCTCGGCATCGGCGAAGGCGATGAAGTCATTACGGTGTCTCATACGTTTATAGCAACGGTTGAGCCGATTTACGCTGTGGGCGCGCGTCCCGTGTTTGTCGATATTTCCCGGAATACCATGCTGATCGATCCTGCCTTGATTGAGTCGGCGATTACAGAGAAGACGAAGGCCATCATTGCTGTCCATTTGTATGGACAAGTCTGCCCGATGGAGCCGATCAGGCAAATTGCGGGGAAACATGGTCTCAAGGTGATCGAAGATGCGGCGCAGGCGCACGGCGCCCGCTACATGGGCCGGCGTGCCGGATCTCTCGGCGATGTGGCGTGTTTCAGTTTTTACCCAGGGAAGAATCTGGGGTGCTATGGAGACGGCGGCGCGGTCGTCACGAACAATGAGGCTTTGGCGAAAAATATCAGGATGCTCGCGAATCATGGACGCACGGAGAAATACAAGCACAGTTTTATGGGATTCAACAGCCGGCTTGACGGCATACAAGCCGCAATCCTGCGCGTTAAGTTGAGACATCTCGACGCGTGGAACGAGAAGAGAAGGATCCTTGCAGCTTTGTATAGCGAACGCCTTCGCCAAATGAACGCCGTGCTTCCGGAAGTTGCCGCCGAATCCGAATCCGTGTGGCACCTCTATGTTGCGAGGTTTCAGGAGCGGGATTTGCTGCGTGAGACGCTCGCAAAGGAAGGTATTGAAGCGGGCATCCATTATCCGATTCCGGTTCACCTTCAGCCGGCATATCTGGCGATTTCTGAAAAACCTGTCAGATTGCCGGAAACCGAACGAGCGGCCGATACAGTCCTTTCACTGCCGATCTACGCCGAATTGTCCATGTCCGAATTCGAACGATGTCTGGAATTGACTCTGGGAGCCTTGCAGGATTGTCTGCGCAACCGGTGAATTCCGGAGCACCGGCGGTCTCACTCGTTGTGGCGATGTACAACGAAGCGGGACACATCCGGACGTGTTTGGACTCGCTGGTTTCGCAGGATTATCCCGGCGACAAAATTGAAATTCTGGTTGTCGACGGTAATTCCACGGACTCGTCCCGGGAGGTCGTCCGTTCTTATCAGAAAAATCATCCGAATGTCCGGCTTCTGGATAATCCGCGGAGAATTACTCCCGTTGCGTTCAATGTGGGAATAGCTGCGGCCTCGGGAGATTACATCGGAATCATCAGTGCCCATAGTGTGCTCGCGGGCGATTATGTTCGTGAATGTGTCAGGCATCTCGGCCAGACGGGAGCAGATCACGTCGGCGGTCTCATGACTGCGGTAGGCGTCGGCCGTGTTGCTCAGGCAATCGCGGAATCGACGAATTCACCGTTTGCCGTCGGCGGATCCCGATTCCACTACGACAAACGCGATCAATATGTCGAATCGGTTTATATGGGGCTTTACCGAAGAGAAGTATTTGACCGGATCGGGCTCTTTGATGAGGAACTGGTTCGCAATCAGGACGACGAATTCAATTACCGGCTGCACGCTGCAAAGGGACGTCATTTTCAAACTGCATCGGTGAAGTCGGTGTATTACAGCAGGGCGAACTATCGTTCTCTGTGGCGCCAGTATTACCAGTATGGGTTATTCAAGCCTCTTGTCTTTCGAAAAGTACCCGGCTCGATGCGCTGGCGGCACGTTATTCCTTCCGTTTTTCTGCTCACCATTCTCGTTTGCATCATCTTCGCTCTACTTGATTCACGAGGCCTGTTCCTGCTTGGCGCAAGTGTAGGGCCCTATGTTCTCGCAATGAGTATCGGAGCAGGGCTCACCGCGTACCGCCTGGGAGCGTGGGCGTTTCCGTTCTCGTTCGCTGCTTTTCCGGTCATGCACCTGGCATATGGGGCGGGAATGATACAGGGACTTTTTCGAGCATCGCGGTGAAGTGGTGAGTCCAAGGAAGACGTTTCTGCCGTTTTCACCGCCCTTCCTGACAGGCGCGGAGATCGACGAGGTCGTCGATACTCTGCGATCGGATTGGATAACGACAGGACCGAAGACAAAGAGATTCGAAAAAGAATTCGCCCAATTCATCGGTGCGCCCGCCGCCCTGGCGGTGAACTCATGCACGGACGCAATGCTGGTCGCTCTGGCTGCGAGCGGAATAGGTCCCGGAGACGAAGTAATTACAACGCCGATGACGTTCTGTTCCACGGCTCATGTGATCGAACATCTGGGGGCGCGCCCTGTTTTTGTCGATGTCGAACGCCGCACGCTGAATATCGATGCCGCACAAGTCGAGCGTGCTGTCACGGGACGCACTCGAGCGCTGATGCCCGTTCATCTCTACGGTCATCCGTGCGACATGGGGCCGTTGCTCGATATCGCGGAAGGTCACAACTTGACCATCGTCGAAGATGCTGCTCATGCCTTTCCCGCAAAATGGAAAGGACGATTTGTGGGCACGCTCGGAGACTTTACCGCTTTCAGCTTTTATGCGACGAAGAACCTGACAACCGGGGAAGGGGGCATGTTGACCGGCTCGGAGGAATGGATTGATCGGGCGCGGCCGTGGGTACTGCACGGAATGAGTCGCGATGCCTACAAGCGTTATGGTGCCGGTGGGTCGTGGTTTTATAAGGTATCCCTGCCGGGTTTTAAGTGCAATATGACGGATATTCAGGCGGCTCTCGGTCTGGCGCAATTAAAACGGATTTCGGAACTTCAGGCGCGGCGGTCGGAAATCGTTCAACGATACAACTATGCGTTTTCAAAGCTCAGCCAGGTGGAAATTCCCGTGTGCGATCCTGAGGTTGAAAACGCGAACCACCTTTATGTTTTGCGGCTGAATTCCGGACACCCTGCTGTGGATCGAGACCAGTTCATTGCGGCGCTGGCGCAGGCGAATATCGGCGCGAGTGTTCATTTCATACCGGTACACATGCATGATTACTATCGAGAGAAGTACGGATATAAGCCGGATGATTTCCCCGTCGCCTGGTCCGAGTATCAGCGGATTGTTTCCTTGCCGCTGTATCCGCGAATGAGTGATGAAGACGTGGACGACGTGATTGCTTCAGTCACGGACATTGCCGTGAGCAGCAGGGCCAAAGTATTTGGTTCTTGATCAAACTCGTGATCAGGTACTTATTTGATGCCGCAGTCTCCGCTCTGGGCCTTATCGTTCTGTCTCCCGTGTTTGTTTTTGTAGCCGTTTGGATCAAGCTCGATTCCCGTGGTCCAGTGTTCCATCGCGGCCTGCGTGTTGGACGAAACGGGAAACGTTTCCACATTTATAAATTTCGCACGATGAGGGCCGATGCGTCGGGCCCAGGTATCACTGTTGCCGGCGATGGGCGTGTGACTCGGGCCGGCAAGGTTCTTCGAAGAACCAAGCTGGATGAAGTGCCCCAGTTGATTAATGTTTTAAAAGGCGAAATGGCTTTGGTGGGGCCTCGGCCCGAAGATCCCGAATTCGTGGCGCTGTACGACACAAGGCAGCAAGCTGTACTGAAGGTTCGGCCGGGTATCACAAGCCCGGCATCGCTGGCCTTCAAGGCTGAGGAAAAGCTTCTGGCCGGTCCGGACTGGCATCAGGTCTATGTGAATCAGATCATGCCCAGGAAACTGGAACTTGAATTAGACTATCTCCATCATCGGACCATGTTTTCCGATGTCGTTCTCATCGGGAGGACACTCCTGACTCTGCTGAATTGATTCTTCACACGGCGCAACGGTGTTTATAACTAGGATGGTGTGGCTTTGAGTTCTGTGGATCGCGCCTGGACGACGGTTCTGAAGATACGCCGTCCCATTGTTGTTCTCATCCATCTTCTGCTGATTGCCTTTTCCAGCTACACGGCTCTCTATCTCCGTTTCGACGGCGATATCCCGCAGCGCGAATGGGCATTGTGGCTTCAGCTCATTCCGTGGGTCCTTGTCATTCGTGGCATCACTTTCGTTCCGTTTCGCATGTATGAAGGGTTGTGGCGCTACACCAGTGTTCATGACCTCAGCAACATCATCTTTGGCGTGACTTCCAGTTCCGCGCTTGCTTATCTCTTCCTGATCTTGAATTTCAAGGCAACCTGGTATCCGCGATCTGTTGTTATTCTCGACACCCTGCTCCTGATCATGCTGACGGGCGGTATACGGATCGGCCGCCGCCTGTATCGTGAAGTCAGTCATCTCGAGCGCGAAAAACGAATTCTTATACTTGGGGCGGGCGACGCGGGAGAAATGATCGTTCGCGACATGAAGAACAGCGACTATCACCAATATGAGCCGGTGGGTTTCGTTGACGACGATCCATTAAAGGTGGGGCAACGGATTCACGGTGTCAAGGTGTTGGGAACGCGATCATCTCTCGCAAAGATTATTGAGAAGACACAACCGCACTGCCTGCTCGTTGCGATACCCAAGCTCGATCCGGCGGAAGCTCGAAGCGTGGTCAAGAGTCTCGAACCTTTCAAACTTCCGATTCAAACTCTGCCTAATCTGCGCGACCTCGTCGACGGCCAGGTCAACGTGAGTCACATTCGAAATCTTGCGATCGAGGATCTCCTCGAGCGCGCTCCCATCGTTCTGAATTCGGAACCGGTCACCAGGCTGATCGGCGGTAAATGCGTGCTGATTTCCGGTGCCGGAGGCTCGATCGGATCGGAATTGTGCCGGCAGGTTCTCTCGTTCCGGCCCTCGCGAGTCGTTTTGTTCGAGCGGTATGAAAACGGTCTGTACGAAATAGCCAGTGAATTGGAAGCCATGACGCAATTGCCGATTTCGGCAATCATTGGCGATGTGACGGATGCTGCGCGTGTCGAGTACGTGATGTCTCATTTCCATCCGGAGATCGTCTTTCACGCCGCTGCTCATAAGCACGTTCCCATGATGGAGCTCAACCCGTGCGAAGCCGTGAAGAACAACGTGCTGGGAACGCGGAATCTTGCACAGGCTGCGCTTCAGCATGGCGTCCAGAAATTCATTCTGATTTCGACCGACAAGGCTGTGAATCCAACAAGCGTGATGGGCGCCACAAAGAGAGTTGCGGAACTCCTCATCCAGACGATGAACGGCGGGCAGCGGAATACTTTCGTAGCCGTACGGTTCGGCAATGTTCTTGGAAGCAATGGCAGCGTTGTGCCGCGGTTTCTGTCACAGATAAGATCGGGCGGCCCGGTAACGGTTACTGATCCCGAGATCAAACGTTATTTCATGCTGATTCCTGAGGCCGTCAACCTCGTGCTGCACGCTGCCACAGCGACGAAGGGCGGCCAGATTTTTGTTCTGAAAATGGGTGAGCAGATGCGCTTGGTGGATCTGGCACGCAATCTCATCCGTCTGTCGGGCTTAGTACCCGATAAGGAAATCAAGATCGAATTCATTGGATTGAGGCCCGGCGAGAAGCTTTACGAGGAACTCGTCGCTGACGACGAGGCCGTTGAACAATCGTCCATGGAAAAGATCCAGATCATTCAGCCGCGCCATTTGCCCGATCCCGCAACTCTGGTTCATGAAATCATGCAACTGGAGTTTGCGGCCAAACGCGGCGACAGCGAGAAAACCATCGGGCTACTGCAACAGATAGTTCCGACCTACAGATCTTCCGAACACGTCGCGCCAACGCCTGAGAAAACGGCCATGGCACCGGCAGTCGGAAAACCCGCCATTCAGTCCCGCCTGACCTGACCTGATTACTGCTAGCCGTTTTTAACGCGTTCGGTTTCAGCGTACGGCGTGTAGTAGCCGGAATAATACGATTGGTAGTTCTGGTAACCGGAGTAGTACGATCGCCGGCGTATATCCACATCGTTCAGCACGACGCCGCCGACCCGGGCGTTCGCCTGCACCAGGTGTGATACCGCATCGCGAGCGATATGCCGAGATGTGGAAAACGCCTTCACAACGAGAATCGTTGAGTCGGCCAGGACACCCAGGATGCGCGCATCCGAAACGTTGGCAACCGGCGGCGAGTCCAGAACCAGGAAGTCGAAATACTCACGGAGAGCATCAACCATGTTTTTGAAGCCACTAGAGAGAATGAGTTCGCCGGGATTGGGCGGAGTCACGCCGCACGGAATGACCATCAACCCTGGAACGCTGGTCGGATGAATGATGTCGCGCAGTTTCGAGGCTCCGGTCAGAAATGCCGATAGCCCGATGGAAGTGCTTAGTGAGAATACGTTGGAGATGCGCGGCTTGCGCATGTCTGCGTCGATAAGGGCAACCTTGGCCCCGATCTGAGTCAGTGCAATTGCCAGATTGATGGCCGTGGTGGTCTTTCCTTCGCTTGGCGCAGCGCTTGTGATCACGATCGTTTTTGGCGCCCGTCCGGACGATGACAGAAGCACCGATGTGCGAACCGACCGGTACGATTCCGCCATCAACGATGAAGGCGATTCGTGAACAACGAGGTCCACTCTTTCCGGTTTCTGTCCGTCTTCGCCTTCAGTGGCTTTCAGGTGACCATAGCCGTATCTGCCGTAGCCATAGCCTCTGCGCGATGTCAGGCTGCTGAGCTTGGGTATCAAGCCAAGTGTCGGGAGACTGAGATGGCGGCTGATATCTTCTGGCGACTTGATGGAACTGTCGAGGTATTCCTGGAAGAATGCGAATCCGACGCCGAGGACCAGTCCGATCATCGCACTCAGCAGGATGTTCATCGACTTTCGTGGTCTAATGGCCGTAACCGGAACTTCAGCGCGATCCACGACTCGAATATTGGAAGCCGTCAGTCCCGCTGATACACCGGCCTCCTTTAATCGTGTAAGCAGCCCGTTGTAGAGCTGTTTGTTCGATTCCGCTTCGCGTTTCAGTATGTTGTATTGAATCGTATCCTGATTGATCTGGTTCACCAGGTCGCGCTGTTTCTGCAATTCCACGCCAAGCAATCGTTCTCTTTCAAGTGAAGCCGAATACTCCGATTGAATGGTGGTCACGACCCTGGTCTTCTCGGCTTGAATCGAATTCTTGATCTGAGCGATCTGTCCGGCGAGTCTCTGGCGTAGCGGGTAGTCCGACCGGAAAGTCACGGCGTATTCCGATTCCTGTCGTTGCAGGTCCGCCATCTTCGCTGAAAGGTCGGCAATCAATTTGTTGTCGATTAACTGAGGAAGCGCGTCGATGTTTCCAACTTTTAAAAGCCGATCATAGGATTCTTTTTGTATTCGGTCCGCCTGGGCCCGTGTGTATTCCTCTTCGACCTGCCGGAGCTTGTCGGTCGCGGTATTCTTGCCTTCCTCCGTGAAAAGGATTTGGTTCTGCCTGCTGTATTCCTGAAGCTTGTCTTCCGATTTTTCGAGGTTCGCCCTCAAAGTAACAAGGTTTTGTTCAAGGAAAGTGGAAGCTTCCTGTGTGGCTTCGACCTTGAACTGGAGATTCTGTTCAATAAAATGTCTTGCGTGAGAGTTGATCACGCGGGCTGCCTGTTCGGGATCCTCGGATTCGAAACTTACGCTGACCAGTCGCGCCAATCGAACCGGGGACACATCCAGACGCTTGATGTATTGGTCGATGACCGGACGCAGGTGATCCGGTTCTCTATTGGATTTCTGCGGAGGTTTCGGAACGACGAAGTCCCGAATTGTCGTCAGGAATGTATTGAAGAACGTGGGAGGTTTGGGCGCGAACTCCTCGGCCTTATCGAGACTAAGGTCTTCGATGACATGCCGCGCAAGCGAGCGAGATTTCAGAACCTCGAACTGCGTGCGAAGCGTATCGTCGGTAGAAGTTTCGATTTGATAAACGTCCTTGAAACTGAGGACGTTCGGGTTTTCCTTGTCTATTTGAATCGTAACGCTGGCCTGATATATCGGCGTCTGTTTGAACGTGTAAATCGCAGTCAGCGTCACGACGGTCCCGAGGACTGCAAGAACAGACCAACGCCGCGAAATCAGAATCCTCAAATAATCCAGCAGCGGTGTTTCCTCTTCACTGAGATCGTACCGGCTGCTTACGGGTGCTACGGCTTGTGGATAGATCTGTTCCGGATGCTGATTGCGCAGAATGTGCACGGGTTTTTCAGTAGACATAGGGTTCCATATTATAGTCTTGACAGAACAAACTACCAACCATAAGGTGAATTGCTACCAGGAGGATCAGAATGCGCGGTCTCGTTGCGGCGGTTTTATTGGCGTTTGCTGTTCAGGGAATGGCTCAGCAAAGCACACAACGCAGGGTTCCGGCTACCCCTTCGGTAAATGACGGCTTCCTCAATAACGGTCCGGTAATGTCACCGACTTCCTTAACCGGCGCCGACTATCGCATCGGCCGCGATGATTTGATCGACGTTTCCGTCTTCGAGGTTCCCGATCTCGGTATCACCACTCGCGTGAGCGCAACCGGAATGATCTCTCTACCTCTGGTCGGACCTTTGCAGGCCAGCGGCAAGACGGTACAGGAACTGGAGACTTCGATACAACAGGTGTTGAAAGCGCAATACGTCAATGATCCTCACGTGACCGTGCTGATTCGCGAGTATGCCTCGCAACCGGTATCGGTGATGGGAGCCGTGAAGCTTCCAGGAATTTACCAGATCAAAGGCCAAAAATATTTGCTCGATATGCTGGCCCAGGCTCAGGGTGTCGACCAGATGTCAGCCGGTAAGACGATTCAGATCATGCGCCGGAAAAAAGAAGGCGAAGCCGCAACGACCATTGAGATTGATGCGGTTGATTTACTGGATAAAGGCAAAACGGAACTCAATATTCCGGTCGAGGCCGGTGACGTCATCAACGTTCTTCATGCCGGATCTGTCTTCGTTATTGGTGAAGTGAGCCACGGTGGAGAGTTCATTTTGAAACAGGGCAAAGATGTGACTGCTGCGCAGGCAGTAGCCCTGGCCGGCGGCACTACCCAACACGCCAAGAAGAAGGGCTGTTCGATCATTCGGGTCCACCCCGATGGCACCAAAGAAGAGATTCCCGTTAACATCGAAAAGATTCTTGATGGGTCTCTCGGCGATGTGGCGATGGTTCCCAACGATATCCTCTTTGTCCCCTCGAACAAGGTCAAGACAGGCGTGACCAGGGCCCTCGACACAACTCTTGCGATCGTAAGCGGACGATTGATTTACGGATTCTAGTTTTTTCGAGCTCGCATGTTCGGCATTCTCACCCTATTGATTTGTAGTGCGTTCCTGACATTCGGTGCGACGTTGCCGTTCAGTTGGCTCGCCCTCACGATTCTCTGGTTAGCTTGTACGGCAGGTCTTCTGGTTGTCTCTTCAATTCGAAAACGCAGACTCAATGTGAGGTTGGCAGTTGTTTTTGCAGTTTCCGCCGTCCTCTTTGCCGTCCTGCCGCCAAAACCTGCGCTCGGGTTCATGGCGGGCATCTGGGCCTGGGCTGCTGCCTACGACAACTCCAAAGGAACTTTAAGGTTTTTTCGCTTCCTGCTGTTGCTTGGCGTTGGTGAAGCGGTACTTGGATTGTTCCAGTTTTTTGTCAACCCCGGCTGGATCTTCGGCTACATGAACCCCTACGCCCAGGACAATCGGGCCAGTGGGACATTGATCAACAAGAATCACTTTGCAGGGCTCCTTGAAATGTTGATTCCCGTTGCCATCGGTTTTGCATACATTGCGATTCGCCGGCACAGAGACGTCGCGCGCCTGTATGTGTATCTTCTGGAAGCGGGGTTCATGGGGCTCGCGTTGGTTTTCTCGATCTCACGAATGGGGATCTTTTCGTTCCTGCTGACCATTTTGCTGTTCGCGGTGCTGTTAAGGCTTCGAGAGTCGACTCACAGATTGTCGACGGCGATGGGGCTTGGGGTGGTCGCGCTTGTGACAGCGGGAGCTTTGTGGGTGGGTCTGGACATCGTGGTGCAGAGATATTCTGAACTGGTTGGTGTCGATGTAATCGTGCGCGAAGGCCGCTTCATAACCTATCGCGACAGCGTGCGGTTGATTTCGGACCATCCTCTGGGGGTCGGCTCCGGCCACTATCAGGATGCCTTTCGACGATATCAAACCTTTCGGCTCGATCGCCTGTTCGATCATGCCCACAACGACTACCTTGAAACGGCGGCAGAATGGGGAGTCCCGCTTTCGTTGTTCTTCTGGGCATTTGTGATTTCGGTTCTGATTTCCTCGGTCAGTGCTTTCCTGCATGAGGACTCCCCGGAACGCCGCGGTATTCTGCTGGCCTGCATCGGATCGATTTTTGCGATCCTGATCCACAGCCTGACGGACTTCAATTTGCAGATTCCCTCCAATGCGATGCTTTTCTTCAGTTTCGTCGGAATAGCCGTGGCCTTTGCAAAAAGAAGTGGCGGAGAAGCCGGGGAATCGGGCTAGGATATAGGATCCTGTCAGCTCATTTATCTGGATGCGCCAATGATGGCGGAACGTCCAGCGATTAAATTTGAGTTTACAGTGCGATACGGGATGTCCTGATGCTAAATCTGGTGACCGACAGGGAGGAAGGACCTGATGTCCACTTCACAAGATAAGCCGGTTTACGTGGGGCGCGAAAAGTATCCGGAGATTCTGAACAGTACTCCGATACGGACCTACGACGCGGCGGATTCTGAGCAGGGAAGCTACATTTTGGATTACTGGCGGGTCATCGTTGTCCGCCGCTGGACCGTTCTTGCAATACTTGCGACTGCGCTTGCCGTTGCGCTGATTTTTACTCTTCGACAAACGCCGATGTACGATGCGACGATCACGCTTCAGATCGAGCGTGAAACTCCAAGTGTCCTCAATATCAAGGATTTCTATCAAACGGACGATCCCTACATCGACTACACGCTTCAGTCTTATTACAAAATCCTGTCGTCCCGTTCGCTCGCGCGGCGCGTTATTGAAGAACTCCAGGTGGATTTGAAAAAAGAATTCGAAGGACAAAAACCGGACGTCGTCTCACAGTATCTGTCACAGCTTAAGCGCATGGTTGTTGCGAGCCCGGAACCTCCGGCACCCGACGAACCGGACGCGTTGCGGCCGTTGATCGATGAATATGTCCACCGAGTGACCGTAAAACCGATCCGGAGTTCGTGGCTGGTCGAGGTTACTTTCGAAGCAAAAGATCCCAAGCTGGCGACGCGCGTCATCAATGCTCACGGCAAGCATTTTATCGAACAAAACATTCAGAATAAATTTGACGCAACGCAACAGGTGTCCGAGTTCCTGTCCCTTCAATTGGTCAATCTCAAGGCGAACTGGGAGAACGCTGAAGACAAACTGCAATCATACAGCCGTGACAACGAACTCGTCTTTACCGAGGATGGAAAGAATGCAGCGAATGAAAAGTTAAGGCAGCTGCAGGACGAGTATACAAAAGCGCAAGCGGAAAGATTTCAGAAGGAGTCCTATGAGCGTCTGATTCAATCGGGAAATTCAGACGCCCTGCCGCAGGTGACAGGTAATTCGATGATATCGTCGCTTTCAACGAAGCTTGTGGAAGTGCAGCGGGAAGAATCCGAACTCGCGGTCAGTTTTGGGGCAGACTATCCCAGCCGGAAGCGTGCTCGCAGCCAGATTGAATCGTACAAAAAGGCAATCGATGCGGAGAAAGAGAAAGTCGTCAAGACCGTCGCGGCAGAATACTCCGCGGCTATGGAAAGGGAGCGTTTGCTGGCCGCCGCTCTAGACGAGCAACGCGTGACCCTCAACCGCATCAGCCAGGAGGTTATTCACTACAACATCCTCAAGCGCGAAGCCGAATCGAGCAAACAGATCTACGAAGGTCTGTTGACACGATTGAAGGAAGCCGGAATTACGGGCGGTCTTCGTGCTTCAAATATCCGAGTTGTGGACACAGCCGAAATACCGAAGTCTCCGGTGAAACCCAGGCGTACTTTGAATATGTCGTTGGGGCTGATTTTTGGCCTGGTATTTGGAGTGGGTCTCGCTTTGTTCCAGGAATATATCGATAGTTCGATCAAGTCGCCGGATGACGTCACGCGGCACTTGAGACTGGCCACGCTCGGCACGGTGCCGAAACTATCGAGTCTTGCTGCCCGCAAGAACGGTTACGCACACGGATATAAGTATGGGTACGGCAGGCTGGCCAAAAACGGAGGAAACGAGGGAAAGCCCGAGCCAGGTCTTGCCATTGAACTGGCTCCCCACTCGGCTCCATCCTCCATGATTGCGGAATCCTATCGAACGATCCGGACTTCGCTGCTTTTGTCGTTTGCCGATCGTCCACCTCGTTCGGTTTTGGTTACCAGCGCGCTGCCCAGTGAAGGGAAGACAGTTACTGCAGTCAATACCGCTATCGCCCTTACGCAGACCGGAAAGCGGGTGGTGCTGGTCGATGCGGATATGCGAAAGCCCCGCATGCACCGAATCTTTCACCTTAAAGGTCATGGCCTGTCGAGCGTGCTGGCCGGTGTCATCCCGCTCAAAGATGCGATTTCGCCGACGGTCATTGAAAACCTTTTTGTCATCCCGTGTGGTGTGATTCCTCCCAATCCCGCGGAGTTGATCCTGTCCGCCCGATTCAAAGACATCATGAAAGCACTGGCCGCTGAATTTGATTACGTTATTGTGGATTCACCGCCGCTATCGAACGTTTCGGACGGTCGAATCCTGGCTTCGTCGTGCGATGTAGGCGTTCTGGTCGTCAAAGCCTTTTCGACATCCCGGCATCTTGCAAACAGGGCGTTGGAACATCTCGCGGAAGCTCAAGTCCGGGTTGCCGGTGTTGTACTGAACGATCTCGACTTGCGCCTGCGATCGGTTTATTCGGCCTACTACTCGAAGGGCTATTCCTATTACCACTCGTACTACGGGCACATTCAGGAAGACGCGGAAAATACAGACAAGATCGTTCCGCGCGACCAGAGTGCGGTATAGAAGGCTGTCCGGCAGTTTAAAGTTTTTTGCCGGGACATTCCCATCTGCCTCTTAAGCTGATCCAGAAAGAGAGCGCGATGAGTTTCAAATCCCCGCAGAAACTCCGCCGGCGGATATACAAAAGATCAAATCTGAATTTTTGATGGCGTGGCACGTCTCGCGGCGCGTAAACCTGAGCGAGACCCGTAAGGCCGGGCCGGACATTATGGCGCGCAATGTATCCGGGAACTTCCTCGATTGAGAACGACTTGCTTTTGCTTGAGACCTCAATTTCCGCGGGCCGCAAAGGCCGCGGTCCCACGAAACTCATATCGCCGGCGAGCACGTTCCAGAGCTGTGGTAGTTCGTCCATGGCAGTTGCCCGAAGGAAGCGTCCGACGGTTGTGATCCGCTCATCGGAAACACGGGCTTGAAGCGGTCCGAACCTGTCGGCGTCTTCGACCATGGAACGGAACTTGTGACTGTAAAAGCGATGGCCTTTCAGTCCCACACGCTCCTGTTTGTAAAATATCGGGCCGCCATCCTCGCGTTTGATGGCAACCGCAATGACAAGCCAAAGCGGCAGGGAAACGACCAGCCCCAGCGCTGAAGCCAGCACGTCGAAGATGCGTTTGGACATCAGAACCGTTCGTTCAAATAGGAGCGCAGACCGATCGCCGTATTGAAGGCTCGCAGCAGCAGGGGATGGCGAATGAGATGTTTTGAATAATACCGCCGGGCGCTGATATGTTTCATGCGGTCGCCCTCATCGGCGAGATAGGCACGGCTCGCGCCCAGTACATGAGTAAATGTCAGCATCGGATAGAAGACACAGTTCCAGTTGGATTTCAGGCGATAGGCCAGATCGACATCTTCAAAAAAGAGAAAATAGTCTTCGTCAAAGCCGCCGATTTCTCCAAGGGCATCTCGGCGCGCAATGAGACAACATCCCGATGCCCAGTCCACTTTTGTGGGTTTGCCATCGAGATCGGTCCGAAGATACTTTGCCGTCCAGCGATTATTCGGGAACCATTGAGTGAGGAATGAATGTCGATGGCAAAGCGCTGTACTCCAGTCGGGGAAGCTTCGGCATGAAAACTGTCGAGTGCCGTCCAGATTCAGGACGCGGGGCCCTGCCAATCCGACAGACGGGTTTTCATCAAGCCAACGGATCAGCCCTTCCAAAGAGCCGGAATGGTATGCAGTGTCCGCATTGAGAAAAAGAATGTATCTGCCCGTGGACTCATTGAAGCCGCGATTGCATGCTCCTGCATATCCTAAATTGCGCTCGGGAGTAATAACGCGGACATCGCCAAGATCGTCCCATGAACGGGTTCCGGTATCTTCGACGCTGTTATCCAGAATGATGCATTCCGATCGGAAACCCTGTCGTACGGCCTGGAGCGAACGAATGCAGTCGAATACATATGCATCCGACTTGTAATTGACGATGACGATGCTCAGATCAGGTTGCTCTCGGGAATTCATTTGTTCCTGGACTACGGATTCACAGGGCCACCTTTCGCGGAGGTGGGGGGGAAGCCCTTTATCGGTCCTCTTCGCCTCAATATTGTATTTTTACACTTGGAACCTCAGTTCACCCGCGTTGTGAGTATAGTTTCAGGCCTGAGTGTTTTCAACAGATCCGCATACCGTGAAGATTTTTATTAATGCCTCCAATGTGACTGCCAGCGGCCCCCGGCGGGTTCTGGAAAACCTCTTGCCCGCGCTGGTTCGAGCGGCCCCTGAATTTAAGTTTGTCGCGTTCCTTCCTCAAACCTATCAATGCGAATGTCCAATGCAGATGGATGGACTCCAATTGATTTTTCCTCGCAGCGGAATGCCGGGACCGGTTCGCCGGATATGGGAGACCATGGTCGAAGTTTCCCATCTGTGCAGAAGGGAGCGCGCTGATATTTGCCTGACACTCGGCGACATTGGGCCCTTCCGGCTCGATATTCCCCATGTGGTGATGCTCCACCGGTTGCATTGTCTGTATCCCGGCCGCGAATTGAAAACGATATTACCCGGCGCATCCTGGCAAGAGGTCTTGAGGGCATCGTATTGTTCGTGGCACTTTCGCCGGATGGCTCGACACTGCCGGTTCATCATCGTGCAAACTCCGATCGTCGCGCGCCGGCTTAAGGAAGTCTGTGATATCAAGAGCGAGCAGATTGCCACCATTCCCTCGACGATAGCCGAATCCACTCGGAACGCCCTGCGAGGCAAAGTCCCGGCGGATTCTGAAGTGCTCTCGGTTCCTCAGCCAGTGCGGCTTTTGTATCTTGCGGACATGCGCGCTCACAAGGGACACGCGGTTCTACCGTCAGTGTGCAAGGAACTGCAGAAACGGGGGCTGGATCAGTCCATTCATTTTTTCCTTACGATTGATGAACAGCGGGAAGAATTGAGCCGCCGGCTCATGAAGGATCTTCGCCCATATAGGAACTTCGTCACCAATCTTGGGTCCGTTCCCCATCATCGAGTGCCATCGCTGCTTGCTGCTTCGAGCGCTCTTTTCCTTCCCACAAACATGGAGACATTCGGTTTGCCTTTTGCGGAGGCGATGGCAGCGCGAATCCCGGTGCTGACTTCGGACCGGGAATTCGCCAGATGGATCTGTGGAGAAACTGCAATCTACTTTGAACCCGCCGATCCCATATCGGTGGCAAACGCGATTTCAGGCTTCGTAGAAACCGGTTTCGTGGAGAATTACGCCATATGCGCGGGAAAGCAGCTTCAGAGGCTTCCGTCTTCGTGGGATGACATCGCCGTTGAGTTTCTGGGGGTGGCGGCAAAATGTCTGTAAGTTAAACTTTGAGAGATTAATGGAAGAGAGCAGAGCACTGACTGGAATTTCTGGAGAGTGTACCGAGACAATCTCTCAATCCGGCAAAGTTGTGTGCATGATTATCCGCGCCGGCCATTTCCCGAAATCGACGACATTCTACACTCAGGAGGAGTTCTCCTTTCAGGTCGGCCAGGTCGTACATCCCGCCGGCAGTGAAATTCCAAGACACGAACATCGCCGAACAACTCGAACGGTCGTTGGAACTCCCGAAGTGCTCGTCGTGCAGCGCGGGCGTTTAATAGTGGATCTTTATGCGGAAGATGACCGAAGGCTGCTTTGCAGTCGCGAGCTTTCGACTGGTGACGTGATTGTTCTGTTGACTGGGGGCCATGGTTTCCACCTCATCGAAGAGACGGTGCTGCTCGAAGTGAAGCAGGGACCTTATTATGGGCACCAGGAAAAAGAACAGTTCTGAGTTCATTCCAGTCAGCGAACCCATGTTGGCCGGCAACGAACAGGAATACGTTCGCGATTGTCTTGCATCCGGGTGGATTTCATCGGCAGGTGACTATGTCGAAAGATTTGAAGAGGACTGGGCTCGTTACTGCGGAGTGAAGCACGGCGTTGCCGTATCGAGCGGTTCGGCTGCTCTTCAGGTCGCTGTGGATGCGCTTCACCTGGGACCGGGTGATGAGGTCATCCTGCCTTCCTTCACAATAGTCTCCTGCATATTGGCAGTATTGCGTGCCGGAGCCACGCCGGTTCTGGTTGATTGCGATCCCCACACCTATTGCATCGATGCTGGGCAGGCCGCTCAGGCTATAACGCCGAGAACCCGCGCGATCATGCCGGTTCACATGTATGGGCATCCTTGCGACATGGATCCACTACTGGAGCTGGCCCAACGGCATGGCCTGGCGATCATTGAGGATGCTGCTGAAGCGCATGGTTGCGAGTATTTGACGAGACGAACGTCTCCCCCACAGTGGCGGCGCTGCGGGGGTATGGGGACTATCTCTGTCTTTAGCTTTTATGCCAATAAACTCGTCACAACCGGAGAGGGCGGCATGGTGATGACGAATGACACACAATTGGCCGAGCGTTGCCGGAGCCTTCGAAATCTGTGCTTTAATTCCGATCGTTTTCGTCATGATGACTTCGGCTACAACTTTCGCCTGACCAATGTGCAGGCCGCCATCGGCGTCGGGCAGATCGAACGCATGCCGGAAATCTTGAAGCGTAAACGTGAAATAGGAGCACTCTACGATTCAGCTCTTGGTGCTGTGAAGACGATAAGGCTGCCCTCCAAACGTGATTGGGCTGGCATCAATTACTGGATGTACACCCTCATGCTTCAAGACGATGCTGGAATGGACGCGAGAGAATTTGCCGAACGATTACGAAACGAACATGTTGAGACTCGTCCGTTCTTCATGGGAATGCATGAACAATCGTTATTCGCTCAGCGTGGGTTTTTCAAAGGATTACGTTTGCCGGTTACCGAACGTATCCACCGGTTCGGTCTCTATGTTCCTTCCGGTTTGACTCTCAAAAACTCGCAAATCGAAAGGGTATCGGAGGCAGTGAAGAATATCCTTCCTCGCGCGTGACGCATTCTAGTTCTCGGGCCAGGCCCAACGCCTGCGCACATAGGCGTAATCATCGAGAACCGGCGAAAGGATCTTGCCGTAATCGATATTCGCGAGGTTGGCAGCGATTTGGCGTTGCGCTGTCAGGAGACGCTCGTGAAGGAGCGGATCCTGAAGCAGACTGCGGAGATGCTCCGCGAGGCTCCCAGGATCGGCAAGGTTGCAATAAAGCGCGGATTCTCCCATTTGTTCCCGGAACTCGGGAAGATCGCTGTAGATTACAGGACAACCCAGAATCGCTGCTTCCAATGGGGGAAGATTCGTCGGTCCGACATAAGCAGGGACGACCAGTGCCACGGCTCCCTGATAGAGGGCTGGAATTTCATCATCCGCGACGCGGCCAAGAAAGTGTACTCGCGAGGTCAATCCCAATGCCTGAACCTGCCGTTCGACGATGGACCAATCTTCCTGCCGCCCCCCACCGCAGAAAACAGCGTGCAGCTTGAGGCCATGATGCCGCTCCGCGTACACGAGTCCTTCAAGTAAATACAGGTGGTTTTTTTCCGACGCCGGAAAGGATGGCCAAAACACGTATTGCTCGGGCAATTTGTGTTTGCGCCGCACAGACTCCACGGTCTCGGTTCCCCGGCCTGCTGCATATCGCCTGACATTTAACGATGGTACGAAGGGCAACACTACAATTCGTGCTGCATCGACGTGGTAAATCTGCGAAAGCCGGCTTGCGGCAAACGGTGAATCCACAATGACGGCGTGCGCACGATTCAAGGTGTTGTGCGGAACTCTTTCCCGAATCTCAAACTGCCTTCCCTTATATATCTCCGGAAACGAAGGAAAATCGCGATGAAAGAAATCCCAGATTGAGATGATGAAAGGATGGTCGCCAATTCGCATTGCAACCTCACCGCACTCTGTAAACAACGCCAGATCGATTCGATGAACATCCAGGAAGGCATCCAGATGTCGCCCGAGCCGACGAAAGCCAAGCCGTCGAAGCCGCCGTAATATCGCGCCGCCGACGGTGGTAGCAGACCAACGATCCAGCAGCCGGTATACGTCGTGCTTAAAAAGGAAGGATTTGATGCCGAGTTCCGCCAAACGCTGGTGTGTATCTTTGAACTGCGTAAAAACGATGATCTCGTGCCGGATGGCGTCGCTCTGAAGGAGTGACTCGATGATGTTGAGCGCTTGCTGGAAGGTACCTGTGCCATCGTGCAGACGCTCCAGAAATATCCCAATGCGCATTCAAGATCTTAGGATCGAGAAAGGCGAGGTAATGTCAAGGCTTTTCCGGCCAGGTCCAGTTTCGGCGATAGTAAGCGTAGTCGTTGAGGAAGGGCGCCAGAGTTTTGCCGTAGTCTACCCTTGCGATTTCCGCGGCCATCGCAAATCCGTTCCGGCGAAGGCGCTCACGCAACCCCTTATCCCGGATTAATGCGTCCAAATGTACGGCGAGGTTTGCCGGATCGTGGAGATCACAATACAGCGCAGCGTCACCCATCTGTTCGCGGAAGCTTGGAAGATCCGCGTAGATTACGGGGCAACCCACCGTTACGGCTTCAATCGGTGGAAGGTTCGTTGGCCCTAACCGGGCAGGCATAACCAGGCCGACAGCTCCTTCGTAAAGGGCGGGAATGTCTTCGTCGGGCACAACTCCCAGGAAGTGTATACGTCCGCTCAAGCCCAGATGCTTCGTTTGCCGCTCCACTGTGTCCGAACTACCAGGCCCGCAAAAAACCGCATCCAGGACGATTCCGTATCGCCGTTCGAGTTCGACGAGGCCCTCTAACAAGTACAAATGATTTTTTTGCGGAGCAAATGAGGCGGGATAGAAAACATAGCGAGAAACCAAATTGAATTTCTTTCTGACCTCTTTCTCAGTTACCAGGCCCTTACCCGATGCGTGCCGCCGAACAGCGGTGGCCGGCTGGAAGGGAAGCTGGATGATGCGTCTCGGATCGATATGATAAAAGTCCGAAATACCTCGCGCCCCAGAGGGAGAATTTGCAATGACGGCGATTGCTCTGGCGAGAGTAACTTCAAGTGACCGTTCTCTGGCTTCGAAGTTGCGATTCTCATACGATTCCGGAAGTCCAGGCAAATCCCGGTGGCCGACATCCCACAGAGTAATAATGAAGGGGTGATCACCGATGCGTTGAGCTGTATCACCATATTCGTTCAACAGCACGAGATCGATCCGGTGATCATCGAGCAAAGCATCGAAATGACGGCCGAGGCGCCGAAAGCCCAGTCGCCGTACTCGGCGAAGAAGCGCATTTCCCACCAGGCTGGCGGACCATCGATCTAACAGGCGAACCCCCGATTCCCTGAACCTTATTGCATCGATTCCTCGCTCAAGCAGGTAACGTTGTGTCTGTTTGTGGGGTGTGAAGACGATCACCTGATGGCGCATCGCACTGCTTGACGCGAGGGATTCGACCGTCGAAAAAGCCTGCTGAAAGCCTCCTCCCGTGTCGGGCAAGCTTTCAATAGTTACGGCGATCCGCAGCGCCGGAACTTCCACCTTCGCTTTCAGCTTTTCGTGGGTTTCCTCGTGAGTTTGTGTCTGCGGGGTTGAGTCCTCCGCACCTTTTACCTTACGACCTTCGTTCATCGAAACCTCTCCCACCTTCCCCGAATCGTTTCCATGGCTGTTCGCGCCATGGCCACACTCTCACCAGCTTGGCGTTACAGTCTTGTGAATCGTAGATAGTATTATGAGATCTGCTAAACCACTTATTCGAATCAGCGGTCTTCCGACTCCTTCTTTTAGACAACTGCCGGTGTGGTATGGGCTAGTACCTTAGTCAGCCTACCACAGAGCCCCTTCTCCTCGCCGACCCCGTTTAGGCAATTCAGATATTTTCCGACAAATATCACTAAACGTCCGAGTCGACACGAAATGCACGCTGAAATACGCAAATCCCCTACAATTCAAAGGGCAAGCACAGCAATCCTATGCAAAGTGTCTTTGGTTCAGATTACGCCAGCTTATACGACCGTTTTTATACCGGCAAAGACTACGTTGCCGAATGCGATCTTATTGAACGCATGGCGCGGGACCATGGCGTCAAGCCGATGCGGAGCATTCTGGACCTGGGATGTGGAACGGGCAGTCACGCCTTGATTCTGGCTGAACGCGGCTATGAAGTCGTTGGCGTAGATCGATCAATGGACATGTTGTCACAGGCGCGCGCAAAAATGGTTGGGCGCGGGTTCAATGCCGACTTCCACTGGGACGATATCCGCACAATGAACCTTGATCGCAAATTTGACATTGTTGTCATGATGTTTTCGGTTATCGGGTATCAACTGGACAACCGCAGCGTTACCGCGACGCTCCTTACGGCCGCCCGGCATTTGAATCCAGGCGGACTATTTATTTTTGATTTTTGGTATGGGCCCGCCGTCGTTCACCTCCAACCCTCCGAGCGCGCACAGGTCATACCCTCCTCGGGAGGCCACATCGTCCGTGTGGGAAGTGGCACATTAGATATAGGGAATCAGACATGTACGGTCGAATATCGGCTTTGGCAATTCTGTGACGATCGTGTCGTTGTCGCAGCGTCGGAAACACACAAAGTAAGATTCTTCTTTCCCATGGAACTTCGCCTATTGCTTGATGCCGCCGGCTTTTCGTGCGTCCGCATGGGTAAGTTTCCGGAGTTCTGCAAAGACCCGGACGAAACTACCTGGAACGCAATGATTGTTGCTCGACTCGAGTCTTCTATCGGCAGTCTTAGCTGAATTAGCGATGCAGTTGGCGACTTACTTCAGCTTCGATCCCATTGAAAAGGAATTCTGCATACAGTGCATATCCGCGCGCATTGAAGTGGGGATCAAGGCTGCCGTAAGCCCCGGCCGCTTCTTTTTCGAAAAGAGGAAAAGCATCGAGACACTTGACCTCCAATGTTTCAGCAAAAGTGCAGACAAGTTGGGGCTGAGTTCGGTCTTTGCGAAGATCGAAGATCTGTCCGAAAGTAGCAACCTGGTAAGGGAGTGATTGAGCCGCCGACACAAACCACGGATACGGATAAGTCGAAAGTAACAGCGTTGCACCGCGCCGTTCCGTCTGAGTCTTGATATAGCGGAGGCTTGTGATTGTAGGTTTGTAAACATCGAGGGCACGGCGGAGACTGTAGGGAATGGTGTCGTTCAGCAGTCCTTCGGGTAGCCCGGGCGACAAATCGTCAGGACCGTATTTTGCAACCAATTGATCGTAGGTCACCATGGGGATCTCTCCTCGGCTCGCCGACCGGTTGATGCCCGCGAACCGGAGTTCGAACTGTTTTCGCCGAGCAAGGGCCAGCACCTGAGCCGAGTGCCGAATGAGAGAACTCCCGAACTGAAGCCGCAGCCACCACGAAGGCATTTCCGTTTTCTGGGAAAGGAGATGTCCATCTTCATCGATCCGATATCTGAATTCTTCGCGTTCCAGAAGCGCTTCAGTGTTTTTCAGGACTATGGGGGCTCCATTTTCATCCAGCACATATGAAGAGATTCGTTCGACGTCTTCTTTGAAATCGCTGCCGTCCAGCGCAACGATCACGATGTCCGGTTGAAGCCAATCAAAAAATAGACGTGCCAGTACCGCATACCTGACACCGGAATAAGAGGGCACCCCAAGCGAGTAGACGCGAATGTTCCTGGCAATGCGCTGTCGAAGCAATTGCTCCAGCACTGCGCCATAAGTTTCGTTCTGGTTTGCATTGAAACCGTACGTGAACGAATCCCCGAGAAGCACGACACGAAATTCGTTTCCTGTTTTCGGATAAAACTCATGCGTGCGAAATCCAAAAGCATTCGTTTGAACGTGAAAAACCTGGTAAGGCTCGATGAAGGGGATATCGCCGCTAAAACTCCTCATCGCTGTGTACTCAAGGAAGGGATGAGCCGTTGCAGGGTGAGTCCGGAGTTTGGATACGAGATCTTCGGATACGATTCGGCCCGTGACAACATCGTAAACGCGGAGTACACCTTCAATAACAAACAACAAAATAAATGTGCTCAAGGAAAGCGCCATAACCGCTTTCCACGCGGCCATTCTTCTGCTCATTTTAGAAGACCGTATAAATAAAGGGTGCGAGCACGGAGTTGGGAGCCAGGGCTACCAGGACGCCCATCAGCAGAATGACAATAACGAGTGGGACGAGCCAATACTTCTTTCGCTCTTTCATGAAGGCCCAGAGATCGAGAAAGAAGTCCTTCACAGCAATCCTTTCAGTTTCAGCTAAAAAGGCCGAAGCATATGTGACCGCGGCCGAGGTTGTCTGGCAATCTTGTATGACGAGATGCTTTTTGCCGGCCCTAATTGTAATCCGGGCGAGCCAAACAACCGCCGGACTAATGCAATGGGTGTGAAGATTGTGTAGAAAACCAGGCCTAAAACGATGGGATTGGTTACGCGGCCCAGGAGAATGCCAAGCGACGTCCAGATTCGAAAAGGCCAGCGCAGGACGGAGGGGCGGATGAATCCTGCCGTCACAAGAAATAGACCGGTCACCAGCAAAACAAACGCAGACGTCGAAGGCGTGAACCAAACGCTTCGATATGAACCCAACGCGACAAACACAGCTCCCACTACTAGTCCAAAGCGTCGCATTGTTTCCTTCGTTGGATCGGACTTGACCGTCTTAATCAAGCTCAAACTTCCGCGGAAGACGATGCACCTCCATCTGTTGCTCACTGGTTTTTGCGACGACGTGGTTCTCGATTGCCAGAAGGTCTATGCCCGTGCTCATAAAACAACGATATGCGTCCTCAGGTGTGCAGACTATCGGTTCGCCGCGAACGTTGAATGAAGTATTGACCAGCACTCCGCATCCGGTCTTCTTTTCGAATGCGCGCAGCAGGCTGTGAAACCGGGGATTCGCCCCGGCATCGACTGTCTGGATGCGAGCTGAACCATCCACGTGGGTAACCGCCGGAAGCGGTTCTTGCTGAGATCTTTCAACGAGTGCGACGAAAAGCATATAGGGACTTCTGTGGTCCAATTCAAAATATTCTGAAACTCGTTCCTCGAGGACAGCCGGCGCGAAGGGCCGAAATGATTCTCGAAATTTAATTTTCAAATTCAGGATCGATTGCATTTCCGGAATGCGCGGATCCGCGAGAATGCTTCGCGCGCCCAGAGCACGTGGCCCGAATTCCATGCGTCCATGGAACCAGGCAACAACTTTGCCGCAGGCGAGTTGTTCGGCAATATGGTCGGCAAGTTCAGCATCGGGAAAGGTTCGATAAGGAGCGTTGAGAGAGTCCAGAACACGGGATACTTCACTGCTGCTGTAAGAGGGCCCCAGAAAAGTCCCCTCGAGAGAATCCCATACCCTGTCGGCGAGTCGGGGATTTTCTTCGAATTGATACCATCCTGAAAGGGCCGCACCGATCGCTCCTCCGGCATCGCCGGCCGCCGGTTGCACCCAGACATTTCGGAATGGACCTTCTCGCAATATGCGACCGTTCGCGACGGCGTTCAACGACACGCCGCCGGCCATGCACAGACTGTCACATCCAGTCTCCGCGTGGAGTGCCCGGACCATCCGCAGCATCACCTCCTCAGTCACTTCCTGGATGGATCTGGCCAAATCCATATCCTTTTGCCTCAACGGCGAATCGGGAGGGCGCGGCGGTCCGTCAAAAAGAGCATCGAATTTCCTGTTGGTCATTCGCAGGCCGGTGCAGTAGTCGAAATAATCAAGATTCAAACGAAAAGTTCCGTCCGCTTTGAGATCCAGAAGATTGTCGTAAATGTGTTTGACGAATGACGGACGGCCATAGGGAGCCAGGCCCATCACCTTGTACTCACCTGAATTGACCTTGAAGCCCGTGTAGTACGTGAACGCCGAATAGAGCAAGCCCAGCGAATGCGGAAAATGTAATTCCCAGAGGGGTTCAAGTTTGTTGCCGGAACCGCGCCATGCGGATGTTGTGGCCCATTCGCCGACGCCATCAGCGCAGAGAATCGCAGCTTCCTCATATGGCGACGGAAAAAAAGCCGAAGCTGCGTGGGATTCGTGATGTTCGTTAAACAGGAAAACGGGCAGGGAGTGGCTCGTCGGATCCAGGTCCCGAAGTTCCGAACGAAGCCGCCTGCGCAGCAGAAGTTTGTCGTGGATCCATTCCGGCATTGCTTTCATGAAGGACCGCAGGCCTCGAGGAGCAAACGTGAGGTAGGTTTCCAGGAGCCGCTCGAACTTCAGCAGCGGCTTGTCGTAGAAGACAACATAGTCGAGTTCTTCCACACGCAGTCCAGCTTCGTTCAAGCAATATCGAGCAGCATGCGCGGGGAAGCCCGCGTCATGCTTTCTGCGTGTGAATCGCTCTTCCTGGGCCGCCGCTCTGATTTTCCCATCAATCAAAAGGCAGGCTGCGCTGTCGTGATAGTAGGCGGAAATACCTAGGATTCGTCTGGGTTTCACTTGTGTGGATCGAGATCCCCGTGAGCCGTCATTTCGTCGTAAATGATTTGCGACTGAAGTTTGGCACCGGCATCGGATAAGTGGCAACAGTCGTCTATGAAAAGACCCTTTCGACCGGCCGCATCGAATCGTTTTTCGATATCGAGGAAGTATGTCCGGGAAGCGGTGAGAGCATAAGACCGTAATGCCTCGTTAAACCAGGTAATAGCTGCACGCAGCGGCGGTTCCTCCTTATCGACACCCTCGGCCGGATTCACCGGAAGGATGTACAGCGGGACGTTCTCATCGTTGAGCATCGTACCAAGCTCCTGCAGGATCGAGATGTTGTCGGAGATGAATCGCTTTCTCGTGTATTCGTCGTCCGGCGAGAGTTGCAATACTTCCTTGTTTAGTCTGCGAAAAACAAGCGTCGAGTAGTACACCACCGATGAGTACTTGATCCAGTTTTCATGTCGATACCACCACTTGCTCTCAAACCGCCAGTCTGACCAGTTCTTTTCGTGAGTCCACTCTTTTCCGTAGAGGGCCAGTTGGCCGGCGGGATCCCATGTTTGCAATATGACCGCAGAAACGGAGTACTTCCCGTGTACTTCATAAAGATATCGTTTCACGACTTGACGAAGGGAATATCCGGGGATTGCCGCATTAAGCACTCCGATATCCGGCTTGCCGTCCTTAAGAAGAAGCTGCGCAAAATTTGAGGGCTCGGATGCCGCAGTGGGAACGTCCCAGCCGAAAGGGACCGAATCTCCAATGAATACGATGATTCTTTTTTTCCCCTTGTAGGCGTTTAGCCCAATCCGGAAGCCGTTTTCGTCCAACGCATATTTCCCGGTCTGAAAGCTTTTTTTCAGTGTCACAACCCGGTCGTCATTGACGGGTTCTGTCAAATCGACCACGTTAAAAACCAGCGGGGAATGAAAGCCGGTCCAGAGAAAGGTTCCACGTTTAAGCCGATGGTAGATGTGTCCTGAAACATCCGCGGCAACAAAAACAAAGACAAAAATCAGGACCGTAAAGACGGATTTCTTCCATAACGGAAGGTTCAAACGACGGCTTGGCACGCGAGTATATTCTCAGAATTTTCCGGCTTTTCCTGACAAGAATCGTCGGTGGCCTTTACGACGAACCAGCCGGACGTAAATTTCTTTGTAACAATAAATTAGGCTCGAGGATTCCGAAAAAACGTCGGAAGTGTTTACACATTCCAAAAACCAGCTCTTCTCTGCAAAAGCCCTTGACATCAAGAATCTAAATGAGATACTCGGGCGACGTGACAAAGGTATGATGGTTGCAAGCTTCCGGAGGCGAGGATAAAGCATGATGCGAAGACTATCATTGACGATGACAATACTGGCGCTGACGTTTTTGTTGTTTGGCGCTTTGACCTTAAACGCAGCAGATGCATTGCTTTTGAGAACATCGAGACTGGGGTTTAACGATGCCGCAGTCTGGGGTGGCGACTGTCAGGTACCGCATGCGAGCATCAATAGCACGAGTACCAATCTTAGGACCGTAACAGCCAGCGGTCAAAATGGCACGATTGAACAGGGACTCAATACGACATCGTTCGGTACCGATCCCTGCAACAGCATGTGGATCGGTAATTTTGCAGACGGTGATCACCTTCTCTGGGCTAATGACAGTTCGAATTTCGATCAATTCGGCAATCCGATAACCTCGGGTCACGGCCCGCTCGAACTCGCACTGGATTCCAGCGTTCGAGGAATCGGAACACAAATTCAGTCGGATTGGTATGGAGGGTTCACGGCCCGACTGGAAGTCTTCAATGGGGCGAATTCCCTGGGGTTCGTCACAGAGGACGGAGTCTCGGACGCTAACACGGGCACCGCTATTTTCATCGGCGTCTGGGATCTGAGTGGTGAAAACATCACGCGAGCCGTTCTGAGCCTGGATACTTGTCCCGAGTCGTGCAACGACTTCGCGATCAACCAGGTGTCACTCCTTGAAGGTCCGATACGTGAAAACGTGCCCGAACCGGCATCATTGATCCTCCTCGGTTCAGGACTTGCGGGTTTGGTTTCTCTCAAAATCAGAGCCCGGAACAAGTAGGCATATCTCTAAACGAAACGAGAGGGCGAAGCTGGTCTTCGCCCTCTTTCCGCTTTTCATTTAGGAGCACTGTCAACGCACGACGCCTTGACGGCGCGCCTTTCCGCAGATCCTGATGTCCGAACCCATCCAGTGCGACGCTACGCGCATCCAAATGGCCTTAATAAGAACCCTGGCGTAACCGGCTCCCTCTTTCGAAAACAGAAACTTGGATTCGCCGGCCATGCGGCGTCCCTGTCGTCCTCGTAGTTCGCAAATCCGGCTTCCTGTGAACCAGGCCTTGAATGTCGTTTCCGGTGAGATCTCGAATCCATCGGATTCCAGCTTCAGGGAGCGAATCCAATCCATTCGAAAACCCCGGAATGCGTAGCTGATGTCTTTCACGTCGACGCCTGCCACCCAGCGGCTCAGAAGGCGGTACCAGAAATGATAAAACCGGTATGAAGCTGGGATATTCGTTGAATCCTCCGGCGCGAGGTACCTCGATAACAAAACGAGATCGAAGCCTTCCTCGATTGTCTTCTGCCGGAAATCCGGTATTGCTGCCAGCGGGTCCACGCAATCACCCATCACGATCGTGCCCATCGCGCCGCGCGCGTGTGCGATCCCATACTTGATCGCAGCGCCGATTCCTCGCGGGAGGCCTTTGTGAAGGGCGCGAACCATGGGATGCCGGTGTTCGAGCATCAATGCTTCACGGAACGTGTAGTCGTCGCTGCAGTCGTCAACAATGAGAATCTCGGCGGACAATTGATATTGCCGGATCAGATCCTCCAGCTTCATTACCAGGATCGGTATGTTCTGTTCTTCGTTAAGACAGGGAATGATGATGCTGATTTCAGGATCCATCTGAAAGTTTGCGCTATTGGGTAGCTACGGCGAATCGCCGCATCAGGATACCCGCAACCGTCACGGGAGCTTCAAACAAAACTCCTGCGCGAAGCTCGTTCCGTTCGAGTGAGATCAATTGGTACTGCGTGTCAGATTCCGTCTCCACGACGTTTTGTTTTTCGATCAAATAAAGACAGTGGGGCTGCACTTCACCTTCAGAAGGAATTCGAATGTGATTCTTGTTTACGAATTCGGCAACGAGCGCGGCGGCGCGTCCTTCTTCGGCGAAGTAAGCACTGCTGAAGAGTGAGACGCACGCGAATAACAGACATCCCAATAACACTACAGTTGTTGTATACGCGAGTCTTGTTTTTGAATCGGTCGATGGCATCAGTGAATCCGCCACGAAGGCCGCGATCGGCGGAAGGATGAAGACCATATAACGCAGAGAAGGTCTGCTGAAAGTGTGGAAAGCAAAAAAGGAAGTAATCCAGGTCATATGGATGTATCGCTCGCGCCAGTTTTCTTTGCACCACACAAAGAGAGCAATGACGGCGATACCCCCGATAAAGAGAAGAAACGTATTTGCAACCCACAACGCCGGCTTACCCGTGACGAAGTGACGGATCCATCCGAGTCGCATTTCGGAAAGATCCGGATTTTCTGCGCTGTCGTTCACGACAAGATAGGCGCCGGCACACGCTGCGACGAACAGTGATATTCCGCCGTAGATCCGTTTCTGGAATTGAAAACGATGCAAGACACACCATATCGGAACGAAAATAAATGGGCCGCTGAACAAGCCCATCCAAACGAAATACGCAGCCAGCCGTGGTGGGATATGACGCAGATTATTCCAGGCGGGGAATAGACCCAGGTGGTTTGCCTGCTCCTGAGAAATCACGTGACCCAGCGTTGAGGTGATGTATGCCAGATACACGGAAACAACCACGCCGCCGGTAAATGCGTACATCAGGAGCGTCTTGATGAGGTCGTGAGGAGAATAGCGGCCAGCATGAGTTTCAACTGCAATAATCGCGATGAGGATCGGTACGAATGCAATAGCGCTGTATTTGATTAGAGCTGCTGCCGATATGAAGAGAGCGGATAAGAAATGAAGACTGGTGGAGTCTTTGCGGTTGGCTGCCAGGGTCAGGCAGACAGATGCCGTTATAAAGAAAATAAACGGAATATCCGATCCCAGGACTCCGCTGTAGACCCATAACAGCGGGTGAAATCCAACGAATGCCGCTGCGATCACCGCCTGCGCATCCGTGCGGTGAGCGCTATAAAAGGGAGAATGCGACAAGGCCAGGAACGTTGTCAGGATGAGTGCTGTTCCACAAAAAAGAGGTAACAAGCGCGAAACTCGCTCGCCAGCCCCAAATACGAGATAGAACAGAGACACTGCAGCAGAAGTGCCCAGGGGATTGGCAATGGCTCGATCCAGGCTCCGAGTTGCTTGTGAGACCTGTCCCTGGGAAATCAACTGAGCGCTTTCAGCATAGGCGTATTCGAGATTGACAAACGGACTGTCGAGAAATGGAAAGTGGGCCGCAAGGAAGAACAGGACTAAGGTTCCAATCCACCAACGGTGAGGCATACGGCTGTAATCCTGACGGCGCGGCCACTTACAAGCAATCGCAAAATGATGCTCGGGCGAATTGCCGGAGATATCGTAAGACGACAAATTATCTTTACAAGGCCCTTGTGAACCTGTACGTTTTCTTACACGCTAAAGGTTCGGATCCAAAGTCGATATGGCGAACGAAAGAATTGTTTCGCATCTGCCGGAAAAAGGAGAATTTCCCTAAGCTATTTCAAGGAAAAAATTTTTGAGAAAGAAACCAGGGAAGATGAAGGCAACCAATTCAGAAAAAACCTCTTGCGTTGGGTATTTCACCAGAGGAACAATTATGAGGTTGTTCGTTATCCACCCCCCTTTTGAAATGATGTTGGCTGATTAACCTCAGGAGGTTAACGTGTTGAGTCGTGAATTCAGAAAGCTGATGGCGGTTGGGTTGGTGTTGACCACGACGTTGGTGACTTTGCCGGTTTCGGCATCGGATCTCTCCTCCCCTAAACCGGTGCTGGGTTCGGTGAGCGTGGTAGGTCTTGTGGAAGTGAGAGGCGTTCTCATCTCGCAGGAAGGCACACTGTTTCCTGGAGACTCCATTCGCTCCCGCGAGAAAGGCTACGCGAAAATCCTTTTTGGCAGCGGCAGCAAAGTTGAGCTTGCGGAAAAGACCGACATTAATGTCAACCCGGATAGTCAGGGCGTCAAGATCGCCATGAATACCGGAAACGTGGGATTCACAGCCCGTACGTCTCTCCGAATTGGAGTTCAGCCTTTTGAGGTTCTGGCAACGGATGGCGCATCCGGGAACGTTGCGATCATGAATCCGACGACCGCTGGTGTGCGTGCGTTGAATGGAAAGGTCACCGTTCGAAACCTCAAGACCTCCGAATCATTCGTCCTTCAAAAGGGACAGGAGCGTTTTCTCGGCCTGAAGGACGGTAAACAGCACGCCTCGCTCGCCGATATAGCCTCTACCGTTCCGGTTCCGATTCCTGCGCCCAAACCGCAGACCCCAGCCGGAAAAACTGGCGGTGGTCTGGCATTGGATACGGGCGGCTGGCTTGCTATCGCTGCCGCCGGCGCAGTGACTGCCGTGGCGATCTGGGGTCTGGTTGTTGCCAAGAGTAACCACGACGATATCGAAAAACTGAATAGCCAGTTGGCCGCAAATCAGGCCGCGTTGGCTGCAAATCAGGCGGCGACTGCTAACGCGCTGGTTGCGATTTCGAATGCTGTCGCTCTTTTGGCGACTGCGTCTCAAGTACAGGCAGCCGGCTCACAGGTAGCAACAGCGTCGGCACAAACCTCAACGGCGATCGCCAATTCAAACCTTAGCGCTGCAGCAAAGGCAAACTTGCAGGCGCAGGCGACTCCCATCATCAACTCTGCAAATCAGGCAGCCGCAACGGCAGCTTCGTTGAGCTCTCAGATTCAGGCTCTGCAAGCAACAATATCCGCTTCGGGCACAGCAACGACTGCGCAGTTGTCGCAGTTGGCTACCTTGCAGAGTCAGTTGGACAGCGCGCGAGTCCAGATCAACAATTCGATCATCGCGTTAGGTGCCCTGATCACCTCTGCGAACCAGCAAGGCGCCAACGTACCTGTGATTCAAATCCAACAGGTTGCTGCTCCGCAAACAGCTTCAAAGTCGTAAACAGCGTTACAGTCAACCAACATCAAAGAGCACCGAGACTATCTCGGTGCTCTTTTTTTGTTCTAAGGACGGATCGCAGAAATTGGACGGTCTGGAAAGACTTCAGCGATCGTAGCCGATGGAGCGATCAGATCTCCCCTCCTTGCGGACGTGAATGACACGATTTCCCCATCAATAGGACTTGTGATTGTCAGCCGATTCAGATTGAGCCGATTCTGCTGAAGCTCCACGTATAGCCGAGTGAGATCGCGCGGGTAATCCTGGTGCGTCTCTGCGAGATGGATTCGAGTTTCCAGCTCTTGTCCTTCGGACAGAAGATCGTCGGTGTCGAACTGCAGTATCAAATCACCCGTGCGTACATGCTGGCCCGTGGTCACATACAACGTGCGGACACGCCCTCCGGCCTCGGCAACGATCCTTACGGGTCCGGTACTATTCCATTGGAAACCAACACGCTCAAGACACACGGCAATGAGCGCGATCGCAGCCAGAGCGATGGATACTCGTTTGATTCCTGGCCTGGTCAGTGAATTGAAAAAAAAGTGCGGCAGTCTTTGCAGAAGCTCATGGTGGCCATGCATTTCTGCAACGATTCTCGAAATAGGGTGGGTTGATAGACGTGGACTCAGTACCAGGCTTTTCGGTCTGAGTTGATGCAAGGCAGGTTTTCGCTCGAGGACAAAAACAGCATCCGCAAGCGGCTGGATGGCAAATGACGGGGTAAGCGGGAGAATCGTCTTTAGGACTGCCGCAGCGAACCCATCCAGTATGAGGCGATGATTTGGAGGGAACGAACACATGATGGGTCTGCTCAATGCACCTTGTCAGCCACATTACTTGCAAAGAAAACAAAGCATCGCCTTTCAAAATTTGTCGCGTTTGTAGCGGCAACTGCGATTTCTTCTTGCCAGGGCGGCGACTATTCGCGCGAGCGAATGCCGGCTGCGAAGCAATTCCATTTTTACTGCGGATGCGGAGCGTCCCTGCAGTTTTGAGATCCTGGTGATGGAATGGCCCTCGATGTAGAAGAGATCGAGCAGTTCGCGTCTTGCAGGAGGCAGCCGTTCGAGAGCGATACGCAGCAATTCAAGGCGGCGGCTCAGGTCAATATCAAATTCGAAAGATGGCAATTGGGAAATAAAACGAGGGTCGATATCAGCGAGATCTTCATCGCAGCGGTGCCGGCGCCAGCGGTCGGTTACGGCATTTTGAACAATCTTCATCAACAGCGCACGCGGATGAGTTACACGCTCAAGCCGTCGAAAAGCTTCGAGGGCGCGCACCGCCACGTCCTGCTCAAGATCTTCATCATGGACAGGTGTGCCTGTTTGTCTCGTCGCCCGATGAACCAGCGCGCGAATGTCCGATGGTGTGAAATTCATGTGACCGTTCTCCTCGTGTTGCGGCTATACCTAACATGATTGGCAAAAGCGAATTGATGCAGAAGCTCAGAGAAAGAATAAGAATGGCGGCTCGTGTTTCCGGTTCTGTTCTCGTCACCGGTGAATCGGGGACAGGAAAGGAGCTTGTGGCCAGGGCAATCCATATGCACAGCGAGCGGGGCAATGGAAAGTTTGTCGCCGTCGATTGCGGCGCACTTCCCGATGATCTGATCGAGAGCGAGCTCTTCGGACATCGCCGCGGGGCTTTTACGACGGCATTGACCGACAAGCCGGGCCTGTTTGAAGAAGCGAACGGTGGCACGTTATTCCTCGATGAAATTGGGAACACTTCAAAACGTTTTCAAGCCAAGCTGCTTCGCGTTTTGCAAGACCGCCAGCTCCGGCGTCTGGGAGACGTGATTCTTCGACAGCTCGATTTACGTGTAGTCGCGGCAACCAACTGTGATGTTGCCGGTCTCGTGCGTCGAGGTGACTTTCGCGAAGATCTTTACTATCGGCTGAATGTGTTCGCGATTCAGGTGCCGCCGCTGCGCCGCCGACTGGAAGACGTGCCCCTGCTCGTGCATCACATCCTTCAAGGCAGAAAAGGAATTCACGAAGACGCTGTCGCGAAACTCATGTCCTACAGTTTTCCGGGGAACATCCGGGAGTTGGAAAACATCGTGGAGGCGGCGATCTGCACTTCGGCTAGTGATCTGATCCAAAACGAAGATGTCGTCCTGCCTCATGAAAATGCCCGGCGATGGCCGGTCGAAGATGTGATTGTAGGAAACTTCTGGGATTCGGTAGCAAGGCCATATGCGCAGCGCTTGATCACGAGAAACCAGATGGAACATGTGATTCGGCAGGGTCTCGAGCGAACGAACGGCAGCTACAGAGGACTCTTGCCCTTGTTCCATATTCCAGATTCGGATTACAAGAGGTTTATGGACTTCCTGCGGCGGCATCATTGCAAGGTCGATTTCCGGGAATATCGAAAGTGAGAGCTTCACTGTCCGCCGAGATCCTGAAACAGTTTGACGACGAAATCGCCCATCAACAGATGCTGTGTCCGGGCAACGAACTCGCGATAAGCACGGCTGCAGTGATAGTCGAGACATTCGTCTCGTGTCCTCCACAGTGTGAGTGAGACGGCCATTCGGCCGTCTTCCTCGACCATCAGGCGAGCCGACTCCAATCCTGGTTCTCGTCTCAGTTTGGGCAGGACCTCGTGAATATAGATGCGTGCAAATTCCTGCACTTGATCTCTGCTGACGGCTTCACCGATGACCATACGCGCGTACATGTGTATTACTTCTTTGCGCGTTTCGCGATGATCGATTCCTTGACCTTTTCATACTGCTCTTTCGTGAGCAGTTGATGTGTTACCAGATCGTGCTTGTTCCGCCACGGACGGCCTTCGACGATCTTTTTCGCGGCGGCCTTTTCAATCCCCACCGCTGCGATATCCGCCTCTGTTGCCGTATTGATATCGACAACCTTCGGCACATTGATCGGCCGAATTGGTGTTCTCGGCATCTCTTTCACTTGAGCGCTGACCGCCACCGTCCATACGAGAGCAAGCACAACAATCCCGACAAAGTTTCGACGTAACATGTTTTCTCCTTTCGAATTGAAAAAATCCACCGGCGGCCAACGCCTTGCGGCCCTTTGCCCATTACCCGAATACGCAAGCGCGCCCCCAGGCCGCCGGTCGATCGTGGTCGAAAACACGCGGTGAGGATCGGAAGGAACCGGCCCTACCTGCCCACTTCCGAAATTCAGCGCACCGCGCGGCCATGACATCGGCCGTCATGACTAAGGCATGTCGATGTCCATCGATAAGTTGTTGAGGGAGCAGAGAGGCAGTTAAAAAGGTCGCGCTTTTAGCGGTCGCGAAAGTCGCGGATTACTCGCACAATTCGTTCGGCAGCGTGTCCATCCCAGTATTCCGGAGGGCCCGAAGGCTTCCAATCTCGATTGATGATTCTCTGAAAGGCATCAAGGATCCTTTCGGGATCGGTTCCGACCACGGTGTTCGTTCCATGATTGATGGTGACGGGTCTTTCCGTGTTGTGGCGGAGAGTGAGGCACGGAACGCCAAGAATCGTCGTTTCCTCCTGAAGTCCACCCGAATCGGTAAGGACGACGGTCGCTGTCGATTCCAGATTCAGAAACTCCAGATATCCGAGCGGGTCCATGGTCCGAATGCCCTGCGTCGAAAAACCAAACTCGTGAACCCGCTTCGCTGTTCGCGGGTGAATCGGAAAGAGTACTGGAACTCTTCTGGAGATTTCGGACAGGGCTTTCAGAATGGATTCCAGTACTGCCGGATCATCGACATTCGATGGACGGTGTAACGTAACCAGCGCATACTGCGCCGGTTTGTCGATTTCCAATGCGGCTGCTTTTTCACGATGTCTCAAAAGCGTGTCGATCATGACGTTCCCGACAAAATGGATTTTTGATGCGGCAACGCCTTCATGTTTGAGGTTTTCATCAGCGTCCCGGCTGGTGGTGAAAAGCAGTTCCGCCAAAGCGTCCGTGACGACGCGATTGATTTCTTCAGGCATGCTGCGATCGAAACTCCGCAATCCCGCCTCAACGTGGGCTGCCGGAATCCGCAGCTTTGCCGCGACGATCGTGCATGCCATGGTGGAATTCACATCCCCGACCACAACCACAAGATCCGGGCGTTGGTGGCTGCAGACCCTCTCGAACTCGACCATGATGCGGGCTGTTTGTTCAGCGTGAGAACCGGAGCCGACGCCGAGATGCACATCAGGAACTGGAATGTCCAGATCGCGAAAGAAAACATCCGACATACCTTCGTCGTAATGCTGCCCCGTATGGACGAGCACACAGCTTAACCCGGGTGCTTTCTTCATTTCTTCCACGATTGGCGCGATCTTCATGAAGTTGGGCCGGGCACCCACGACGTTGAGGATTTTCATGTTAATATTCAGTAGCATATTCTATTCCGTACGGAACGTACCTGGAGATCAGCATGTTGCGAATGGCTCTTGGAATTATTCTTTTGTTCGGTCAATTGAGCGGTCCGGGAGGCAGCCTGCCTCAAATTCTCCATCCGGATTTCAAGGCCGCGGCGCCGATAAAAGCCGGCAAGCGCGGCGAAGTCACGGTGTCGTTCAGCGCACTGAAGGGGTTTGCAATTGATCGAACGCTGCCGCTGACACTCAAGCTGACGGCTGTGCCGGGTGTGACGCTGGCAAAAACGGATCTGGCGGCGCCGTCCGCCGATCCCAAAGCAAAAGATCAATATTACGTCGACCTGCCCACCATCAAAGTTCCTGTGACCGTCGAGAAGGCCGGAAAATACGAAATTCCCGGCAAGCTCACATATTTCTTCTGCTCGAAGGCGGATGGTTTTTGCTCAAGACAGGTTCTCGACGTTAAGATGCCGGTTACGGTCGAATAGGGGTTTCAGGCCGTTCCTTAAGAAACAATGTCTACTCGAGTCGAAGGATATACGTCTGCCGTACTGACCACGGCAAATCAATTGACGATCCTGCGGATTGTCTTTGTGCCCGTGTTCATCATTCTTCTGGTCTATAACGAGATCGGATGGGCCCTGGGTACCTTCATCGCTGCAGGCATCACCGATGTGCTGGACGGCATCATTGCCCGCCGCTTCCGCCAGAGAACGTCGATCGGTGCTGTCCTCGATCCGCTGGCAGACAAACTCTTGATGACGGCATCCATTCTGATCCTCTCGCTTCCGCAAATGGAATTTCATGTGACGATTCCGCGGTGGCTGATGATCATCATCATCTGCCGCGACGTTTTCATTCTTCTCGTTTCGCTGATTGTTGTCCTGATGGTCGGCTGGCGAGTGTTTACTCCTTCCCTTTATGGAAAGGCCAGCACGGTTATGCAGGTCCTGACGGTGCTTGCCGTCCTGTACGTGAATTGGAAACACGTATCCTTTCCCGAGTTGAGTATTCTCTTTTACATGACCGGCCTCATGACGGCAGTTTCCGGCTTACACTACCTCGCTCGAAGTCTTCGTCAGTGGCACGTCAATGAGTAGCAGCAAGAAGCAATTCTCGTCATCCGCGTATGTTCACCATGCCGTTCATGAATACCGCGATGCGCCCGCGCACCGCAGCGGAGAAACGCAAGTCCTCCGGGTGTTGTCGGTGGAGCCTGGATCACTCGGGGAGCGGATCGGCCTGAAAGCCGGCGATGAAATTCATGAGCTGAACGGGGAACGGCTGCTCGACGTCATCGATTTCCAGTTCAACGCCGATACCGGACGGCGCACGACCATTCGAACCCAGGATCGAACCCTCACCTTCGTTCGCCGTGAGTGGGAGACATTCGGAATAGAGTTCGAACCCATCGAACCGCTGACATGCAAGAACCAGTGCGTATTCTGCTTTGTGCACCAGAATCCAAAGCACGTTCGACGCTCTCTTCACATCAAGGACGAGGATTACCGGCTTTCATTCCTGTTCGGAAATTATCTGACGCTGACGAACGTGAACGAAACCGAAATGCAACGTATCATCGATCAGCGGCTCTCGCCCCTCTATGTTTCCGTTCATGCCACCGAACCCGAACTGCGCCGAACGCTGCTTGGCATCGATGAATATGATGGTTTCCTTGCCAAGATCGAGCGGTTGACTCAAGCAGGAATCCAGTTGCACGGTCAGGCTGTTTTGTGCCCTGGCTTGAACGATGGCGATCACCTCGAACGTACAATCGATGATTTGCTGAGGTTTCATCCGATGGTTGCTTCGCTCGCAATTGTGCCCGTGGGGTTGACGGACCATCGAAGCAATCTTCCAAAACTCCAATCCTTCACACCCGATTATGCACGGCACACTATCGCCCACGTGACTGCCATTCAGAGAAAGCTTAAGCGGCGGATCGGAACGCCGTTCGCGTTTCTGGGAGATGAAATCTACATTATGGCGGGAGCCCCGATTCCCTCTTCCAGACACTATTCCGATTTTCCACAGATCGAAAACGGAGTCGGCATGGTTCGGACGTTCCTGGCCCAGTTTGAAGCAGCGTGTCGAAAGCGGGTCCTCACCGGGTGTGCCGGCAGAAGGAGAGGCACGATCTGTACCGGCAAACTCTTCTACCCGTATTTGAAGGATTGCGTCGACAGGCTCGGGATGGATTTGAAGACCATTGCTGTGGAGAGCCGCTTTTGGGGATCCGGTATTGGTGTTGCCGGCCTTCTCACGGGCAGCGACTTCATAGCTGCCCTCAAAGGTAGTGTCTACGGAGATTTCGCTGTGCTGCCGTCGGAGTCCATGGTAGGAGACGAGTATCTTTTCCTGGACGACCTCACGTTAAAGGACGTCGAGCGCGAACTAGGCGTCGAGGTTGTGCCTTCCGGTTACGACGCCCGTGATTTCGTGAAGTTTCTAACAACGAAAAACTAAGTTCCTGCCACTTTCTCAATCGTCACCTTTTTCATCACCACGTCGACCACAGGCCGGTCTCCGGGTTTGCTTGTTTTCGTTTTTCCGATATTCCTGACGACGTCCATTCCCTCGCTGACTTTTCCGAATACCGTATGACGGCCATCCAGATGCGGTGTAGGAACCAGCGTGATGAAAAACTGGCTGCCGTTGGTGTTCGGGCCCGCATTTGCCATCGACAGAATGCCTTCCGACGTGTGTTTCAACTGCGGATGGATTTCATCCGCAAATTGATACCCGGGACCGCCTCGTCCAGTACCGGTAGGATCGCCGCCCTGAATCATGAATCCATCGATGACGCGGTGAAAGATCACGCCATCGTAGAAATTCTTTTCAGCCAGTTTGACGAAATTTGCAACTGTGTCAGGTGTTTGTCGTACGAAGAGTTCGATGGTGAAGTTTCCCATCGACGTTTCAAAATGAGCATAGGTGCCTGGTTTCATTTTTCAATTGTCGCTTTCTTGATGTAATCGAGTCTTGGAAAATTCTTCGTGAGATATGCATTGCCTTCGGCCGTGATTCGATCCTGGGCGGGGCCGCGGCCCTTCGGTGGTCCGTCGCCGTACCCGCCGTAGATTTTATCGACCACATCCATTCCTGAAACAATTTTTCCAAATGGAGCAAAGCCCTGCCGGTTCAAGCCGGAATTGTCTTTGAAGTTGATGAAGACCTGGGTCGTTCTTGTATCCGGCGCGGCGGCCATGGCGAAGGTCATCATGCCCCGGTTGTTTCCCTGAGTTACGCGATCCGCTGGAATCCTTGCGGCCGCCCAAACGCGGTTCACCGAGGGATCGCCGTGCATTCCGAACTGAACCATGAAGTTCGAAACGACACGGTAGAAGCGGCAATTGTCGTAGAAACCATTCTTCACCAGATTGTAGAAGCGATCGGCGCCGTTGGGCGCCCAGTCGGTGTGAACCTCGACTTCAAAAACTCCGGCGCTTGTATCGAATTTAACCCTGTAGACTGCAGGTGCCCGTTCCTTCAAAGAGGACGGATTCTTCAGGGCGGCGTTCTGTCCGAAAGCCGTACTTGAAAGAAGCAGGAAGACAATCAGCAGTCGCTTCGTCGAAGTCATAACCGGAAAGTCTAATATAATTTTTCAAATGGATGACATCGTCATTGTTTCCGGAAAGCGCACTCCGATGGGAGAGTACGGTGGCGCACTGCGTGATATCAGCGCGCTGGATCTCGGCGCTATTGCTGCGAAGGCGGCAATTGAGCAATCCCGGTTTGACGTGGGTGAATTCAATCACTGCGTTTTCGGAAATGCCCTTCAAACCAGCGGTGATGCTCTTTACGGTTCGCGTCATGTCGCGCTGAAGGCCGGGTTGCCGGTAGAGGTTCCGGCGTTGACTGTGAATCGTTTGTGCGGGTCAGGAATTCAATCGATTATTTCCGCGGCTCAACTGATTCAGCTTGGGGAAGCGCAGGTCGTTCTTGCCGGCGGCATGGAATCGATGAGTCAGGCTCCACATGTGATTCGAGGCGCGCGGTGGGGATTGCGTCTCGGACAGGGCCAGCTTGAAGACTCGTTGATGGTGGCATTGCTGGATACCTATTGCGGATGCAATATGGCGGCAACCGCCGAGAACCTTGCACGCAAATATGGTGTCACGCGCGAAGCGCAGGACGAGTATGCGCTTCGAAGCCAGAAACTCGCCGCGGCTGCCTGGAACGAAGGCCGGTTTCGTGATGAGATATGTCCTGCGGGAAAGCTCGATCATGACGATCACCTGCGGCCGGACACAACGATTGAAGGTCTCGCCAAGTTGAAGCCGGCATTTTCGAACGGCGGATTTGTCACTGCTGGAAACGCAAGCGGGATTGTTGATGGCGGTGCCGCCGTCGTCGTGTCAACGGCGTCGCGGGCAAAGGTACAACCGATCGGGCGTATCCTGAGTTGGGGAATCGCGGGCGTCCAGCCCGAGATTATGGGAATCGGACCCGTTCCGGCTATGCGGATTGCGCTTGAGCGCGCCGGGCTGACCTTATCGAATATCGATCTCGTTGAAGTCAACGAGGCATTCGCTGCTCAATACCTCGCGGTGGAGAAAGCGCTCGAACTCGACCGGAAGAAGGTTAATGTGAACGGTGGCGCCATCGCGCTGGGACATCCGCTGGCCGCCACAGGAACACGATTGGTGATCACACTGCTGCATGAATTGAAACGCAGCAAAAAACGGCTCGGGCTGGCGTCCGCGTGCATCGGGGGAGGCCAGGGAATAGCGATGATCGTGGAGGCGCTGGGATGAGTATTCAGAAGGTCGGAGTGTTGGGTTGCGGATTGATGGGCGCAGGCATCGCGCAGGTGTCGGCGGCGGCAGGGTATCCGACGGTGGTGAAGGAAGTCGCGGATGAGTACCTGAAAAAAGGTTTTGCCTCCATCGAGAAATCGCTGGCGAGATTCGTCGAGAAGGGTACATTGACAGCGGGAAAACTCAGCGAAACGCTCGGCAGACTGAAGGGCACAACCCGATTCGAGGACCTTGCGGATTGCGATATCGTCATCGAAGCCATTACGGAAAATCTGTCCGTCAAGACCGAGACATATTCAACGATCGACAAAATCGTCAAGCCCAATGCCATTTTCGCGAGCAACACTTCGTCGCTTGTGATCACTGAAATGATGGTAGCGACCAAACGCGTCGACCGTTTTATCGGAATGCACTTTTTCAATCCGGTGCCTCTCATGAAGCTGGTTGAAGTGGTGAGCACCATTACCACAGCCGCCACCATCATGGATGAGGCAATGAAGTTTGCGGCAAGCCTGGGCAAGGTTCCCATTCGCACGCCGGACCGCACGGGATTTATTGTCAATCGATTGCTGGTTCCGTATCTTCTGGATGCTATTCGCGCTCTGGAAGAGGGTGTCGGCAGCGTCGAGGATATCGACAAGGGCATGAAACTCGGCTGCGGATATCCAATGGGGCCGTTCACCCTTCTGGATTTCGTGGGCCTTGAAACAACGTATTACATCGCCAACATCATGTTCGATGAGTTTCGTGAAAAGCGTTTTGCGCCGCCTCCTCTCTTGAAACGGCTCGTGCTCGCCGGCCATCACGGAAAGAAGACGGGGCGCGGGTTCTACGATCATTCGGATCCGGCGAATCCAAGGCCGCTTTTTTGATTTTATGAACGTCCTTTACGAAAAGAAGGCAGGCATCGCTTATATAACCATCAATCGGCCGTCCGTGAGGAACGCGCTGAATTCCGAAACGATCATGGAACTGAAGGCAGTAATCGAGACCGTCAGGAATGATGATGAAATTCGAGTTGCCATACTCTCCGGAGCCGGCGATAAAGCTTTCGTTGCCGGGGCCGATATCAACGAGATTGCGAAACTTACTCCTGTTGAGGGCACCGAATATGCGCTGCGCGGCCAGGCCGTATTTGATTCCATCGAACATCTGGGTAAGCCTGTGATCGCTGCTGTGAACGGCTACGCGCTGGGAGGCGGTTGCGAGCTCGCGATGGCGTGCACATTTCGCATTGCGTCTGAAAACGCTTTCTTCGGTCAGCCCGAGGTCAAACTCGGGATTATTCCCGGTTACGGCGGCAGCCAGCGCCTGCCGCGACTTGTGGGCAAAGGCGCCGCGATGCAGATTCTGCTTACGGGTGAAATGCTGCCTGCTGCAGACGCTCTCCGGTTGGGGCTTGTGAATCAGATGGTGCCGGCGGCTGAACTCATTTCCACGGCGGAAGCTGTCGCAAAGAAGATTATGGGCAATGCTCCACAGGCGGTAAAATTTTGCCTCGATGCGGTCAATCGTGGAATCGAGATGGCGCAGGATGAAGGCCGGCACGTTGAAGCTACTTTGTTCGGCTTGTGTTGCACGACCGAGGACATGAAAGAGGGAACGAGAGCTTTCCTGGAAAAACGCACTCCCAGTTTTAAAGGCAAGTAACAGCCCGGCGTTAAAGAAATGGCTTATCGATTTGCCATCATTGCCAGCGAATACAACTCTGTCATCATGGATCGCCTCATCAACGGCGCGAAACGGGCGTTGGAGGAACACGAGTGCAGCCTCGTTCGCGTTCCCGGATCTTTCGAACTTCCGCTGGCCGCCAAACGCGCGGCCATTTCGAGGAAGTACGATGGAATTGTTGCTCTCGGCTGCGTGCTTCGTGGCGAAACGCCACACTTTGAATATATCAGCAGCGCGGTGAGTCATGGCTTGCAGCAGGTCGCACTCGAGACCGGCATTCCCGTGGGCTTCGGGCTACTGACCGTCGATACCGTCGAACAGGCAATGGAGCGGTCAGGCGAATCGGGAAACAAGGGCTTCGAATCGGCAGCAGCCGCAATTGAGATGGTCAATGTGCTACGAAGGATATGAATCTTAGAAAATGGGACCACGACGAAAAGCCAGAGAGTACGCGCTTCAAATGCTTTTCCAATGGGATATCACACACGACACGGTCGAGCAGATCGCATCAACCTTCTTCGAAAACGTGGAAGAATCCACCGGTGTTGTGAATTTTGCCCGCGCTCTGGTGACGCGTACCGTCGAGCACGTAGAGGAGATCGATGCATTGATTCAACGTCATGCCGAGCACTGGCGCCTGGATCGCATGGCTACCGTCGATCGCAATCTGCTTCGCCTTGCCGCACAGGAGTTTCTTTACGACAAGGAAACGCCGAAGACAGTCGTTATCAATGAGGCTATCGAGATTGCCCGGAGATTCAGCGCTCAGGAATCGCCTCAGTTCATCAACGGCATTCTGGACAGTATCAAGAAGGAATTGGAAAGTTAATGGATCCACTCGAACAAATTCGAATTCAGAAGCTCAAGGACATTCAGGCCCTCGGTTACGATCCCTATCCCACATTTTTCCGCAATACTCACACGCTTGCGGACGTCGGAAAACAATTCTCTGAACGAACAGCGGAGGATCTGGAACACGCCAAAATCAAGGTTCGGGTAGCCGGGCGCATTCTCACAAATCGCCCCTTCGGAAAGGCCGGATTCATCACTCTTTCCGACGGTGAAGGCCAGTTGCAGGTTTATGCCAAGAAGGATCAACTGCCCGAGCGCGACTTTCAGTTGTACAAACTGCTCGATATCGGGGACTTCATCGGAGTGGAGGGCACTCTTTTCCGCACGCGTACCGGAGAACTCACTGTTCTTGCCGCTGAGATGACGTTTCTCGCTAAATGTTTTCTGCCTTTACCGGAGAAGTGGCATGGTCTGAAGGATATTGAGATCCGATATCGGCAGCGGTATGTGGATCTCGTCGTGAATCGCGAAGTGCGTGATGTGTTCGTCAAGCGCAGCACGGTGATTCGTGAGTTGCGGCGATTCCTGGATGATCGGGGATATCTCGAAGTTGAAACTCCGATCCTGCATCCCATTGCCGGGGGAGCGCTCGCGAAGCCATTCAAGACGCATCACAACGCGCTGGACATGGCTTTGCATCTGCGAATCGCGCCGGAACTCTATCTGAAACGTCTGATCGTTGGCGGCCTGAACCGGGTCTACGACCTGAATCGAATCTTCAGGAACGAAGGGATTTCAACACGCCACAATCCCGAATTCACAATGCTCGAGTTTTACCAGGCGTACAGCAACTACACCGATCTCATGGACCTGACCGAAGAAATGATCACGGGCATCGCTGAGAAAGTAAACGGATCGAAGCTCACAACCTATGACGATCAGCAAATCGATTTCGGCAAATGGGCGCGACTTTCGATGAAGGAAGCCATCCTCAAGTTCGCTCCCGATAAGATCTCGGAGGACGTTTTAAACGACCGCGCGGCAGTCGGCGGGGCTTTGAAACAATTGCATGTTGATTACGACTCGAATCTGCCTCTGGGAAATATGATCGGCATGTTGTTCGAAGCGGTTGCGGAGCAGCACCTCGTCCAGCCGACGTTCATCTACGACTATCCGATCGAGTTGTCTCCGCTTTCCAAACAGAAAGCCAGTGACCCTTCTCTTGTGGAGCGGTTTGAATTGTTTATCGGCGGAATGGAAGTAGCGAACGGGTATTCCGAGTTGAATGATCCCATCGATCAACGCGACCGCTTCCTTTCGCAGTTGCAGGCGCGCGAGCGTGGCGACGAGGAAGCACACCAGATGGACGACGATTACATCAGAGCTCTGAGTTACGGCATGCCGCCGACTGCGGGCGAAGGCATCGGCGTCGATCGATTGACGATGCTGTTGACCAACTCGACATCCATTCGCGATGTGATTCTGTTTCCGCACTTGAGGGCGGAATGAAATTCGAGTTTCTTGTCGCGGTTCGCTACCTGAAGGCCAAACGCAAACAGGCCGTGATCTCGCTGATCACAATCATTTCGATTGTCGGTGTTGGAGCCGGTGTGGCTGCGCTTATCATCGCGCTCGCGATCGAGGATGGATTTCGCGAAGAACTCCAGCGCAAACTGCTCCAGGCGCAACCGCATGTCTCCATCGTTTCACGGGGGCGAACCGGCATCGCGAACTACATGCAGGTCGCTAAGGAGGTGGAGCAGGTTCCGGGTGTGCTCTTTGCGGCTCCGTCCGTCTATCAGACAGTGCTGGCTTCGAGTGGTTCTCAGAATAAGGGCGTGATTCTGAAGGGCATCATTCCCGATATGGAAACGCGATTATCGGCGTTGTCCCAAAACATGTCGGAAGGGAATCTCAACGACTTCAAAGATGATTCGATTGTCATAGGAGCAGAGCTTGCAAAGACGCTGGGGGTTTCAAGGGGTGGTCACGTCCAGATCACGAGTGCGGAGACGCGCCTGTCGCCGGTGGGAAGAGTTCCCCGAAGCCGCATTCTTGAAGTGAAAGGCATTTTCTCATCAGGCTTGTCCGACTACGATTCGTCGTGGGTTTACGTGCCGCTGGCTTCGGCACAACGCCTGTTGGGTATCGGCGACGTTGCGCAAAACATCGAGGCGGCGGTGTCGGACATTTGGAAAGCAAAAAGCATCGGTCAAAAAATCGTCGATCGGCTCGGTACGAATTTCGATTTCACCGATTGGATGACGCTGAACCAGACCACGTTTCAGGCGTTGGCGCTTGAACGGAATGTGATGTTCATCACCATCGGGCTGATTGTTCTGGTAGCAGGCCTCAACATTGTCGCCACACTGATCATGATGGTCCTGGAGAAGACTCGCGATATCGCCATCCTGATGTCGATGGGAGCCACGAATGAAAACATTCGCCGCATCTTCATTCTTCAGGGTGTGATCATCGGAGTAGTGGGCACGGTTTGCGGCGTCATCGTGGGACAGATCGTGTGTCACTTTGCCGATCAATACCATCTGGTCAGCCTCGCTCCCGACGTCTATCCACTGGCTTACGTTCCTTTCAAAGCTGCTCCAATCGCATCGGCAATGGTTGCCGCCTCGGCGATTTTGATCAGTTTCCTGGCGACGCTCTATCCCTCGGCCGCAGCTTCCAAACTGCAGCCTGTAGAGGCTCTGCGGTATGAATAGGAATGATTGAAGCGCGCAACCTCACGAAGATCTACAAGACACCGGCAGCGCAAGTCATCGTGTTTGAAGACCTCAATCTTGTGGTCAAGCATGGCAGTCTGGTCGCGATAATTGGTCCTTCGGGTGCTGGAAAGAGCACGCTTCTTCACCTGTTCGGCGGGCTGGATACGCCGACAAGAGGTGATGTGGTCTTTAACAATCAGAGCATTTTCCAGTGGAACGTTCAGGAACTGGCCCGTTTTAGAAACCGGCACGTCGGGTTTGTCTTCCAGTTTCATCATCTTCTGCCGGAATTCACAACGCTGGAAAACACGACGATCCCGCAGTTGATTCGCGGTAGCAGCCGAGCGGAGGCGGAGTCCATGGCACGCCAGATTCTGGAACGTGTCGGCCTGTCCCACCGCCTGGACCACAAAGTTGGTGAGATATCAGGCGGAGAGCAGCAGCGTGTCGCCATTGCGCGTGCTTTGGCGGGAAAGCCGCAGTTGCTTTTAGCCGATGAGCCTACGGGAAATCTCGATCATCGAACCGGGGAAGTCATTTTCGGGATGATTCGCGAATTGCATGCCGAGAGAGACCTGACTTCGGTCATCGTGACGCATAATGAACGAATCGCCGTCCAATGCGATGAGGTTTGGGAACTCGATGCAGGAGTCTTCCGCCGGACGGCGTAAAATTTCATTATTGTGGGACTTATGCGCTTCGTTTAGAATCAGATTCAGCCGCAAAATCCATCGGACCAGCGGTACATTGAGAGAATCAAAAACATATGTTCGAACGATACACTGAGAGAGCACGGAGGGTCATTTTCTTTGCCCGCTACGAAGCTAGCCAGTTTGGAAGTACGACCATTGAGACCGAGCATCTGCTTCTGGGATTAATCCGCGAAGACAAGAATCTGACCAATCGTTTCCTTCGAAATCATTCCTCAATTGAAAGTATTCGTAAGGAAATTGAAGGCCGTACAACGATTCGGGAAAAGGTTTCAACCTCGATCGATCTTCCGCTTTCGAACGAATGTAAGCGCATTCTGGCCTATGCCGCCGAAGAGGCCGAACGCTTGAATCACAGGCATATCGGCACCGAACATCTTCTGCTTGGAATACTTCGTGAAGAGAAGTGCGTTGCAGCCGAGATTCTTCATGAACGTGGACTGCGGCTTAATGCCATACGCGAGGAGTTGGCCCGATCGGTAGTGGATCGGCAGACGTTGATCAAACCCAAAGAGACTCCGCTGTTGAGCGAATTCTCTCGGGATCTCACGCAAGCTGCAATGGATGGAGTTCTGGATCCGCTGGTGGGCCGTGATGCGGAAATTGATCGCGTGATTCAAATCCTTTGCCGCCGGACAAAGAACAATCCAGTGCTGATTGGCGATCCCGGCGTCGGAAAGACAGCCATCGTCGAGGGACTCGCGCAGCGCATCGTTGACGGCGAAGTCCCGTCATTCCTTGCTGACAAGCGCATTCTCGTGCTGGACCTTTCCCTGATCGTGGCCGGGACGAAGTATCGCGGCCAGTTCGAAGAACGCCTCAAAACGATCATGAAAGAACTCGTCGACAATCCCAACACGGTGGTTTTTATCGATGAGTTGCATACTCTTGTGGGCGCAGGATCCGCCGAGGGATCTCTGGATGCCGCGAACATCCTGAAGCCGGCGCTATCGCGCGGTGAGATTCAGTGCATCGGTGCCACCACACCCGCGGAATATCGGAAGTCCATTGAGAAAGACCGCTCACTCGAACGCCGGTTCCAGTCCGTGAAAGTCGGCGCTCCCAGTGAGAACGAAGCCGTGCGAATTCTTCAGGGTGTGAAATCCCGATACGAAAAATTCCACATGGTGAATTACACGGACGAGGCCATCGAGTCTGCCGTGTATCTCTCCAATCGGTATATTCCCGACCGGTTTTTGCCGGATAAGGCGATCGACGTCCTCGACGAAGCCGGCGCTCGCGTGAAACTGCGGCAGGCGACGCTGCCTTCCGAAATGACAGACATTCAGCGCCGAATCAAATTTATCGTAGCGCGGATGGAGAGCGCTATTTCCAGCAAGGACTTCGAAAAAGCGGAACATTACAAGAATCAGGAACAACTCGAGCGCGAGAACCTGCGAAGCGTTCGTGAGAAGTTCAATATCAGTGAAACGACGAGCATGGGCGTCGTCACGAAGAGTGACATCGAAGACGTGGTTTCGCGTTGGACCGGCGTGCCGGTGAATTCGATCAAAGAAGAGGAAATGCAGCGCCTGTCGCGAATCGAAGAGGAACTGCATCGCCGCATCGTCAGCCAGGAACAAGCCATCAACGCCCTGGCTCGAGCCATCCGCCGTTCGCGGGCGGGGTTGAAGTCGCCGCATCGTCCTGCGGGATCGTTCCTGTTCCTTGGGCCGACCGGCGTTGGAAAAACAGAAATGGCGCGGTCGCTCGCGCAATTCCTGTTCGGTAGTGAGAAGGCCCTCATTCGCTTCGATATGTCCGAATTCATGGAGAAGCATTCGGTTTCGAAGCTGATCGGGTCGCCCCCGGGATACGTCGGGTACGAGGAAGGCGGACAGTTAACCGAGCGCGTGAAGCGCAACCCGTATTCTGTGATTCTTCTGGATGAAATCGAGAAGGCTCACCCGGATGTTTACAACATCCTGTTGCAGGTCTTTGAAGACGGGCACCTGACTGATGGGCTCGGCAATACGATCGACTTTAAGAACACGATCATCATCATGACGTCGAACATCGGTGCGCGATTCCTCTCCAAGCACACCAGCCTTGGGTTCCAGGGGCCGAGCGAGGAGACGACCGCTCAGAAGATGGAAGACGCGGTGATGCAGGAAGTGAAGCGGTTGTTTAATCCCGAATTCATCAACCGCCTCGATGAAATCATCATCTTCAATTCGTTGACGAACGAAGACCTCAGCCGCATCGTCGACATGATGATCGCTCAACTTAACGAGAACCTCGCCCACAAGAGGCTGGAGGTTACGATTACCGACGACGCCAAGCAATGGATACTGGATAAAGCCTGCCGCGACCGAAACTACGGGGCGAGGCCCCTCCGTCGCGCAATCCAGCGTTATATCGAGGATCCGTTGTCGGAGGCTCTCATTCAGGGAAACCTCAAGGAATTGTCAAAGGTTGAGGTTTACATGGATGGCGGCCAGTTGTGGTACCGCCCGTTTGACAGGGATCGCGAAGAAGTCGGCGTCCCGCTGACCATGTAGAAAGCTACAAACCAAATAGGCCAAAGCCAGTCTAAATCCCTCCATTTATAGTAGAATTCACGGGTTGGAGGAGTGGAAGATGGTCCTAACAGTGGTGCTGGCTCTGGCTTTCGGTATCGTTGAGCCACAGGCGCTGCAAACCCCGGATCCGGACCGCATCGAAGAAGTCCGAGTTGAAGGAAACCGCAGTATTCCGTCCGACACGATCAAGTTCAACCTCCAAACCAAGCCGAATGGCCGTTTCAGCATGGATGTTATCCGGCGTGATATCAAGACGCTCTACGCCCAGGGTTACTTCGACGATATTCGAGTGGAGGAGGAACAAGGCAAAACAGGAAGAATCATTCACTTCATTGTTCGTGAAAAGCGGACCATTCGAAGCGTTAAGTACGAAGGCCTGAGTTCCCTCACAAATTCAGAAGTCATTGATAAGCTGAAAGAAAAGAAAGCCGTAATCAGCCAGGAATCGCGTTACGACCCCACCAAGATCAAGAAGGCGGAAACCGTCATCAAGATGATGCTGGCCGAGAAGGGCCATCAGGATGCGACTGTGGAAGCAACCACGGAAGACATTCCGCCGAGCTCCATCGCAGTGACGTTCAAAGTGGACGAAGGACCGAAGATTCGTATCCAGAAGATTGCCATTGAGGGAAACAAGGTCTTCTCGGATCGCCAGATCAAGAAAGCGATGAAACTGATCAAGGAGGCCGGCCCGATTACCGCCTTTACCAGCAAGGATACTTACTTCGATCTGAAACTGGCCGATGACCTCACCCGTATCCGCATGCTGTATGCGGAACACGGATATGTCCGTGCGAATATTCTCGATCCGGTCGTCGAAACGAAACCTCAGCAGCTTATGCGGACGCTGCCGTTGATCCGGCCGCCGTTTCCGTGGGGAATCCCTCTTCCATTCTGGAAAAAGACGCTCGATCGCTACTACATTACGATCAACATCGAAGAGAACGATCAGTATCGGGTGGGTGAAGTGAAAGTGACCGGGGCCAAACAGTATCCGGAAGCATTTATTCGGCTCGTGCTGGGCCTTGTGCCGGGTGAGGTCTTCAACGAAGAGCGGCTGCGCAAGAGTTTTGAGAACTTAAAGAAAATTTACGGCGGCAGGGGCTATATCAATTTCACCGCGGTTCCAATTCAGGACTTTGATGAAACCAAGAAGGTGGTCAACCTCAACATTAACGTGGATGAGGACCGCCAGTTCTACGTGAATCGCATTGCGTTTTCCGGAAACACAACCACCCGCGACAAGGTCATTCGCCGGGAAATCATGGTGGCGGAAGGGCAGATTTTCAATTCATCGGCGTGGGATATGAGTCTTCAGCGCCTGAATCAGCTGGGTTATTTTGAAGAAATCAAAACGGAAGATGCCGAAGTCAAACCGAGCAACACGGAACCCCAGGTCGACATCAATCTGAAAGTCAAAGAGAAGGGCCGTAATTCGATCGGATTCAACGGCGGCGTCAGTGGCATCGGCGGTAGTTTCATGGGTCTTAGTTATGAGACAAACAATTTTCTCGGATTCGGTGAGACTCTTGCGGTCACTCTTCAGGGCGGAACCCGCCAGTCGCAATACCAATTCAGTTTCACTGAACCCTATCTCTTCGACCGGCCGCTCTCTGCGGGATTCTCGGTCTTCAATACGAGCTATCGGTACGATCAGGCGCGCGAGTTCTTTGGGTTGGATCCGAGCAAGCTGCCGCAAGGCCTTGGTTTTGAAAATCGTTTGAACTTCGAACAGAAGGGATCGGGATTCAACGTCTTTGGAAGCTATCCATTCAAGATCTGGAATCGCTTTGGTTTGAATTTCGGGATCAATCATTCGCAAACGAGCGCGATCAATCCCGCGACCGAAGAATACTTCAATTCCGTTACGACCCAGAATAACCAGTCCTTCATCTCGACAACGGGTGGTGGCGGCTTTTCAAATTTTCACGCCCACACTTTGATTCCGAGCTTCAGCTTCAACAAGACGAACGGACCTGCGCTCAGTCCCACAAGCGGATCCAGCCTTTCTGCAACATTTGAGTACACAGGTGGATTTCTCGGCGGCACTGTCAATTACTATCGTCCGACCGTGGACTACCGGTACTATCACCCCTTGAACAAAGGGCGAAACACGCTGGCGGTTCGATTCCTGAGTTCATTCGTTCAGGGATACCGGGGTACGGCAGTTCCGTATTACCAGCGATTCTTCATGGGCGGCGACTTTGACATTCGCGGATTCGATTTTCGGGCGATCAGCCCGATCGCATTTGTTGTCCGCAACATTGGCGTCGTGGATCCGGAAACGGGAAACACGGTATCGCGACCGTTTGACGACATTGTTTATGTCGGCGGTGATACTCAAGGCGTCATGAACGTGGAATATCGAATTCCCATTGTCGGACGGGTCTTTACAATGGCCCCGTACTTTGACATAGGAAACGCATGGGTCCTGAATCGGGGACAGTTGACCCGCCAGGTGCTCAATAGTGAAGGGCAGATTGTGAAGGAACAGGTACACTTCCTTCCAGGCACAAATTCAGGATTCAGGACAAGCACAGGTTTGGAACTTCAGGTGATGATGCCGGTCATCAATGCGCCGTTCCGCTTGATTTTTGCTTTCAATCCAAATCGGGTTGACCGGGACTTCTTCGGCCAGGCTACGGGATTGCAATTCGGCATACACGAGAAGAGACGCGATTTTAAATTTACAGTTGGAAGAACTTTCTGAGACGAGGGTGAGATGAGAAAAACATTGCTGTTTTTAGGTTTGATTCTTTTGCCTGCAGCGTTAATTGCTCAGGCGCCGGCACCGCCCACAGGGCAGCCTCCGGCCACAGCTCCAAAAGAGCCGTCAAACGGGGGCGTCGTGGGTACCGGCCGTGTTGCGGTTGTGGATTTTCAAAAGGCGATCACGGAAAACGCGGAGGGTAAGAAAGCCCAGGAAAAATTCGTGGCTGAAGTAACGACACGGCAGAAAAAATTCGAAGAGGCCCAGAAAGGCCTGACGGACGCTCAAAACCAGCTTCAAACACAGGACAAGGCCTTGAGTGATGCCGCCAAACTGGAGCTCAATCGAAAAATCGATAAGATGAGCACGGACCTCCAGCGCATGAACGACGATTTCCAAAAAGAGCTCGCCGACAAACAGCAGGAATACTTCCGGCCCATCGCCGACAGAGCTCAGAAGGTTCTCCAGGCTTACTCGGCGGAGAATGGATTCGGCGTTGTGTTTGATCTCTCCAGCCAGGCCAACAGCATCGTTCACTGGTCCGATGTGGCCGATATCACCACCGAGATCATTCGTCGCGTCGATGCCGAAGCCCTGAAAGCGCCGGCGCCTTCTGCAACTGCGCCGAAGACGTCCGAGCCTGCAAAAAAGCCGTAATTCCTCGGCAGGGAACCAAATACCTAAATAGCAGCAGATTTCCCCTATTTAGGTGATTTGGTTCCCTGCCGTGGAATTTCCCTCAAGATTCTCTATGGAACTGCGCATCGCTGAGATCATGCGGATCCTTCCGCATCGGTATCCATTTCTCCTGGTGGATCGCGTCATCGAAGTCGAACCGGACAAGCGCATTGTCGCGCTTAAAAATGTTTCCATTAATGAACCGTTTTTCAACGGTCATTTTCCTGGCGCGCCTGTGATGCCTGGAGTTCTGACGATTGAAGCGATGGCGCAGGCCGGTGCGATTCTGGGGTTACTCGAGAAGAACGCTGATTTGAGCAAGACGCTGGTTTATTTCCTTGGGATCGATGAAGCGAAGTTCCGGCGGCCGATTGTGCCGGGCGATCAGATGCGAATTGTTGTCGAAGTCCTTCGGCGGAAAGCGATCGTCTGGAAAATGAAAGGCCAGGTATATGTCGGACCGGATCTCGCTGCGGAAGCAATCCTGCTTTCCTCGATAGGCCGGCAACCGTGATCCATCCTTCGGCGATTGTGAGTTCCGAAGCTGAAATCGGGGCGAATGTCCATATTGGTCCTTATTGCCGCGTCGAAAGACGGGTCCGCATCGGGGATGATTGCCGATTGGAATCGCACATTGTTGTTGAGGGACCTGCAACCATCGGCAACAACAATCAGTTTTATCCTTTCGGAACCATTGGACTCCAGCCGCAGGATCTCAAGTTCGCGGGTGAAGAAACGTCGCTCATGATCGGCGATCACAACGTCTTTCGCGAATATGTCAACGTGCATCGCGGAACAAAAGGCGGCGGAGGATGTACTCGAATCGGCAGCCACAACTTCCTGATGGCGTATGCGCACGTCGGGCATGACAGCGTTATCGGAAACCATATCATCATGGCGAATGCGGCAACGTTGGCCGGCCATGTCGTGATTGAGGATCATGCGACGATCGGCGCCTTTTCCGGCGTTCATCAATTCTGCCGTGTTGGCACGCATGGATATGTCGGTGGTTACAGTGTCATTACGAAAGATGTACTGCCGTACTCCAAAACGGTAAGCGAACGCAGCACTCAGTCGTACGGACCAAACGTCATCGGACTCGAGCGAAAAGGATTCTCGCCCGAGCAAATTGCAAACATCAAAGCGGCTTTCCGGTTGCTGCTCCAGTCCAAATTGAACACGACACAGGCAGTAGAAGCCATCCGGTCAAAGCTGGAATCAGTCGAAGTGCAGACCATCGTGGATTTCATCGAGTCGTCGAGTCGTGGCGTCATTAAATAAGTACGGTCTGATTGCGGGAAACGGCAAATTCCCGTTTCTGGTGCTGGAAGCCGCCCGAAGCCAGGGAATCGACATGATTGTTGCGGCAATCAGGGAAGAGACCTTTCCTGAGATTGAACAGCACGCGAAGACGGTCCATTGGATGTCGCTGGGTCAGTTGGGAAAGCTGATCAAGACATTCAAATCCGAAGGCGTGAATCACGCGATCATGGCAGGGCAGGTAAAGCACAAGCAGATTTTCAGCTCCATTGTGCCGGACTTGAAAATGATTCAACTTCTTGCGAGCCTTGCGACCAAGAACACGGATTCGCTGATTGGCGGTGTGGCAAAAATGCTTGAAGCTGAGGGAATTCAATTGATGGATTCCACGCACTTCCTTCGGCCGCTGCTGCCCGATCCTGGTGTCCTCACAAAGCGCATCCCTTCCGCGGACGAGCAACGCGATCTGGATTACGGATACAAAATCGCCCGCGAATTAGGCCGCCTCGACCTTGGACAGAGCGTTGTTGTCGCCGATGGAGCATGCGTGGCACTGGAAGCGATGGAAGGAACGGATGCCGTCATGGAGAGAGCTGCGTCATTGGTGAGCGGCAGGCGTCTTTCGGCGGTCAAGTTGGCGAAACCCGGTCAGGACCTGCGTTTTGATGTGCCCGTGATCGGTCCGGCAACAGTGCGCCTGATGGCACGTCTTAACGTGACAGTGCTGGCTATCGAAGCTCGAAAGACCTTGATGATCGATCGTGAAGATCTGGTTCGCGAGGCGGATGGAGCGGGAATCGCGATCGTAGCGGTGGAGTAATGACGAGAGTCGCAGTCATTGGCGTCGGACATCTCGGTAAAGAACATGCGCGGCTCTACGCGGCATGCGAAGGTGTCGACCTTGCCGGTGTCGTCGATATTCTCAAACCGCGCGCCGAGGAGATTGCAGCGTTGCACAACACCCGGCCTTTCACGGACTACCACGACATTCTCGGTAAAGTGGATGCGGTCAGTCTCGCGGTACCGACGGCCGATCACGCCCGCATCGGTGTAGCGCTCCTCGAAAACGGAATTGATGTTCTTGTCGAGAAACCCATCGCATCCACGAGCGAAGATGCGCAGGCCCTCATCGATGCGGCATCACGCAATGACCGGATTCTGCAGATCGGCCATGTCGAGCGTTTTAATCCCGCCGTCATCGCTGCGCGGGAAGCAGCAACGCGTCCGCAGTTTTTTGAGATCCACAGGTTGGCGGCCTTCTCGCCGAGGAGTCTCGACATCGATGTCGTTCTCGACCTGATGATCCACGATATCGATATTGTCCTGAGCCTTGTTCCTTCTCGCGTGAGCGAAGTCCGCGCAGTCGGAATCCCGATTCTTTCCCAGAAGGCCGACATCGCTAACGCTCGAGTGGAATTTGAAGATGGCTGTGTCGCGAATTTCACCGCGAGCCGGGTCAGCTTCGAGAAGACGCGCAAGCTGAGATTTTTCCAGCCGCACGATTACATTTCTATAGACTACGCAAGCCAGACCGGACTCATGGTTTCGCTGCGAATGGGGCGCGTTATCGAGCGAAAGCTTGAACCGCTCCAGCAGGAACCTTTGAAGCTCGAAATTGAAAGTTTTCTGCGTAGTGTGCAAAAGCGTGAAAGGCCCGTCGTTTCTGGAGAAGACGGGCTTCGCGCTCTCGAACTGGCGACGCGCATTAACGCTGCCATCGCCGAACGACTTGTGTTACGTTGAGCCTGAGCGGGAAAGCGGAATTGTAAAAAATGTTGTTTGAAAAAGAAGAGAACGTCGAGCTTCAACCGCGGAGAACGAAAACCCTCCTGATCTCCATCGGGATTCATGCGATTTTGCTGATTTTTGTGGCTTTGAATCCGGATCTGCTCACAACCGCGCCCAAACGAATCGTTCGAATCATGGGGCAGGATTACGATCTCAGTAAACAACAGCTCACTGAACTCGTGGTGCCGCCGGATTCCCTGCGCTCGAAGGCGCAGCCTCCTGCCGAACCTCTCGTCCAGCCGCCCGTTCCGAAGCCGGAAGTTCAACCGCTGCAGCCACCACCTCCTCCGCCTCCTCCACCACAGACGCCGCCGCCGATCATTGGTCCGGAGGATGTCCTCAAGGAAGGTGCGCGTCCTGATGCTCAGCCGAAGGCCTCGCGGGGAGATACAACGGAACAGGCTCGAGCCGGCGCCGGCGCGGCGGAGCCTCCGAAGCCGGAACCTCAGCCGAAGCCTCCTCAGCAGCAGGCCGAGAACAGAACACAGATTGCCCAGAATTCCAACCCCAATGCCTTGCGGCTGCCGAGCCTGGCGGACAGCGCCAACAGAATCATCAATCAAACGAACGACGAAGCGCGCCGCCGGATTTCGCAGGGACCGCACACGGGAATACCGAGTGTTCAAGAGGATCCGAATTTCTCGACCGAGGATCCTACGATACTGTCCGATACGCGAGGCTATGACTTCGGACCTTACATGAATCAAGTCGTCAATCGCGTCAGAGTGAATTGGTATTCGTCCATTCCCGAGATCGCTCGCCTGGGCAAGAAGGGCCGTGTCGTATTTATTTTCACCATTACCAAGAACGGCACGGTTGAGAATCTAAGGCTTGTTGCCAATTCCGGAACAGTTGCGTTGGATCGGGCCGCCGAGGGCGCCATCACTCTGTCGAATCCGTTTGCGAAACTCCCTGCAGGCTTTGACGGCGATCAACTGGTCCTCCAGTTCACGTTTTTGTATAACATTAGGTAATGCGCCGGACGATCCCCGTCCTCCTGGCAATCATCGTTGCGGGCGCGGGTATAAAACCCGCGGCTACATATGCGGTCAAGTATGTAGTCGCGGGCTATACGCCCGCGACCGGTGAGCCTACGGTTCGCATCGGGCTGTCACAAAATGCCCCCACAGTCAGCGTCAGTTCCGCGGCATTTTTCCTCATTCAGCAAACCCGCACGCGAACAGCGAAGTTCTCGATGGCGCTGGCTGTTGACCCTGCAGCCGCAACCCGAACGGTCTCACGCGCAGATCTGCAATATCGGGCGATCGTCGAGCTTGATGCCGGCCGGATTCTCGTGCTGCCGAAGAATGCCAGGATTCGGATCCAGCCCGGCAACGACGCTTTGCTTGAGGTTGACAATCGAACGTATCGAGGAGCCATCGAAGTCTTTGGCAATTCGCGCAACACTTTTACTGTCGTTGACGAACTGCCGCTCGAAAAATATTTGCTTGGGGTTGTTCCAAGTGAACTGAGTCCGACCACTTTTGGAGCGATTGAAGCGCTGAAGGCGCAGGCAGTGGCAGCCCGCACGTACATTGTTCGCAACATGGGACAGTACAGGAATGAAGGCTACGACATCTGCGCGAGCGACAACTGTCAGGTATACCTTGGAGAGGGTTCCGAGAATCCGCTGTCAACTCAGGCGGTCATGGAAACCGAGGGAGTGATCGCCACGTATCGCGATCAGCCGATCAATGCACTCTACAGTTCGACGTGCGGAGGCCGTACGGAAGACGCGCAGAATATTTTCGAGGAGAAGGTTCCTTACCTTGTTTCGGTCATGTGTGAATACAAGCATCCCGAGCCGCGCGCGTTCTCCACGTCTCGATCGTTTCCCGATTGGAAGGATGCGGTTCTTTCAGTCGCCGGAGTTTCAAATTTCACCGAAGCCCGCCGCTTCATGGGACTGCCGGGACAAGGAGAGCCGCGAGCGAATGACGCCGCGACGCTATCGTCATTTGTCCGCCAGGCATTCTATCCCTCAGTCATAACCGCCTCCGATTCGGGTTTTGTAACGGAGCAGGGCATCCTGCCGGCCGCGGGAACCATCTCCACAAAAGAAATCCTCTTTCGTCTCATCGAAAAGAAGAATGCTTTTGAATGGCAGCAGGGCATTCTCGTGTCCTGGGATGGAAACGTGATGAAGCTCACAGTCGGCGGACAACCGAAGGAGTTTCGTTTGAGTCCGGATGCGCCGATCTATCAGCGAATCGGAGACGACCGTTTGCCGATGCGTCAAGGGGCGTGGCTTGGCGGGGAACTGATTGATTTCCGCGCGTCCAACGAGACTATTCAGATGCTTGCTTATCGCATCAACTTCGCCAATCCCGCGGCGGATCGTTATTCCCGCCTTGCGCTGTGGCAGGTGCACAAGACTCGTCAGGAGCTTGATACGGCGTTCAAACCGCTCAATATCGGCGACATTCAGGATGTGCGCGTCCTCGAACGCGGACCATCCGAGCGCGCGGTCACTTCGGAAATCGCGGGATCCGGCGGCCGCCGCACCGTGCGGGCCCTCCGATTGCGCTCATTGCTCGGATTGCGTGACAGTTTGTTTTCATTCGATGTCGAGCGTAATTCCCGCGGCGACGTCCTGGGGATGATGTTCTACGGGCGAGGATGGGGGCATGGTGTGGGTATGTGCCAGACGGGCGCATACGGCATGGCGCTGGATGGCGCGTCTTACGACCAAATACTCAAGAAGTACTACACCGGAATCGATCTGAAGAAACTGTACTGAACGAAATCATCCACGATGCATCCAGTTATCGCCATCGTCGGACCGACCGCGAGCGGCAAATCCGAACTCGCATTGTCGTTGGCCGAACGTATTTCAGGTGAAATCGTGAATTACGATTCGGTTCAGATTTTTCGGCACTTCAATATCGGAACCGCAAAGCCAGGCGCTGAAGAACTACGGCGAGTTCCCCACCATATGATCGACATCCGCGAACCTGTCGAAGTCTTTACGGCAGGAGACTACCAGCGTGAAGCGCGCTTTGTGCTGGAAGACATTCGTGAACGCGGTAAAACACCCGTCCTTGCGGGTGGAACAGGTTTCTATCTGCGCGCGCTGACCGAAGGATTATTTGACGGGCCGGCGCGCTCCGTTTATTGGAGAAACCGATTGGAGATGCTGGCCGAACGGAAGGGTCGGCCGCATCTGCATCGGATTCTGAAGAGGCTTGATCCAGGCGCCGCGGATCGAATTGCGGAGCGGGACAAACCCAAAATCATTCGCGCCCTGGAAGTTCGTCTGGAGACCGGCCGGGCGCTTTCCACACACCTCGAAGAAAGGCCCAGGGATCCGCTCGTCGGATTCAGCGTGCACTTTGTGGGGCTTGATCCGCCGCGGGATGAACTTTACAGACGAATCAACGAGCGCGTTTGCCGCATGTTCGATGCGGGCCTGGTTGAGGAAGTGCGGGCGTTGTTGAACCGTGGCATTCCGCCAAGCGTCAAAGCATTTGAAGCCATCGGGTACCGGCACGTGATTCCTCAGTTGGATTCCTGTATTAATTGGCAGGACACGATTCGTATAATCCAGCGTGACACCAGGCACTATGCAAAGCGTCAAATGACATGGTTCCGCAAGCAACCTGAAGTGACGTGGTTTGATGGGCCGGGAGATACTGAAGAGACAAAGAAGAAGGTCCATCAGTTTCTGAAACCTTTACTTTAGCGCCGGGCGGCCCGTCTGGCCCGCCGCTCTTGTTAATTTTTAGGGAGTTCCTATGGAAAACAAAGCGCCTTCCCAGAATATCCAGGATGTTTACCTCAATACCGTCCGTCGCGACAAAGCGCCCGTCACCGTATTCCTCATCAGCGGCGTAAAATTGATCGGTAAAATCAAAGGATTCGATAAGTACTCGGTCATTCTTGAAGCCAATAATCAGGAACAATTGATCTTCAAACACGCTATATCGACGGTCACCACGGCCAAGACGGTTGCCGCTCCGCCGCCTCCGCCACCGGCTCCTTTGCCCCAGACCGCAACAACTGAACACAGATCGTAAAAAGACGAGGATCGGGCTCACCTAACAAATGGAAAACGCAATATTGGTCGGTACTCACGCGTTGGATGAATTGCGTGAACTGGCCACATCGGCAGGTGCGCGAATCATCGACGAGATGATTCAACATCGCGATCGGCCCGATCCGGCGACGTTTATCGGCAAAGGAAAAGTCGAAGAACTCCGGGAAGAAATCCTCGTCGAAGGCGTCAACGTCGTTATCTTCGACGATGAGCTTTCACCAAGCCAGGCCAAGAACCTCGAAGAGGCCCTGGAGACAAAGGTTGTCGACCGGACAGGTCTGATTCTTGACATCTTTTCTCGCAGAGCCCGCACTAAAGAGGGAAAGCTTCAAGTGGAACTTGCTCAATTGGAATATCGCCTCACGCGTCTGGCGGGTTACCGGGAGTATCTGTCGCGCCTCGGCGGCGGCATCGGTACTCGCGGTCCGGGTGAAACAAAACTGGAAATGGACCGGCGGCAGATTCGACATCGTATCAGCACGCTGAAGCGAGACATCGAACAGATTCGCAAACATCGCCATCTCCATCGGGAACGCCGCCGCAAAGATCAGTTGCCTCTGGTTTCTCTGGTTGGCTACACGAATGCAGGAAAATCAACGTTGTTTCGCGCCTTGTCCAAAGAGGATACGTTGGTTTCCAGCCGGCTGTTTTCAACACTGGATACGTTGATTCGCCGGATTCAACTGGGCCGTCACGTGCCAATTCTGGTTTCCGATACGGTTGGATTCATTCGAAAATTACCTCATCAACTGGTCTCGGCTTTTCGAGCCACGCTGGAAGAGGTCGTGGAATCCGACTTGATTCTGCATGTGATTGATATTTCCGATCCGGCCTGGACCGCGAAACAGGAAGTTGTGTCAGGAGTGTTAAAAGAGATCGGCGCAGGCGGCCATCCGGTACTGACTGTCTACAACAAAGTCGATTTGGTTCGAGAATTGCCGGTCTTTGATTCTGGCGGCATGTTGGTTTCGGCTGCAACCGGCGCGGGTCTTGAAGGTCTGGTCACCGAAATCGTGCATCGTGTGAGTCCCGTTCGCGTATGACGAGTCTTCTTGTCGCATTATTGTTTCAGTCCCTGCTGCTTCCTCCGCGGGTTGCGGTTGAGAATCCGGCTGTCGTTTCGCCAATCCCTCCGAAAATCCAGAAAGACTACGACAAGCTCTGGACGCGCTTTGTAACCGGGAAAGAAGATGCGCGGTTACTCAAGGATCTCGACAACCTCTTCAAGAAGCAGAAGGATCTCGATGCCATCGTTACAATCGAGGCTTATCTCGACTTGTACAAAGGCAACGATGCGTCCGCTGCGCAGCGATTCGAGCAGGCGCTCGCGATTAATCCCAACAATCGTATTGCTCTGTACTATCTTGCCGAACTTGCGTACGGTCGGCAGAATTACGCTCGCGCCAGCAGTCTTTACGCCCGCTTGATGTCCATCGACAAAACGCGCACGGACCTCGAACCGAAACGCCAGAAGGCGTTTCTCCTGGCCGCAGACAATCTGTTGCGGTCCGCGGCGCGCTCCGAAGCCGAGAATCGGCTGGGTGAGGCCGAGGAATTCTATCGGCAGGCTTTAAATCTGGCGCCAAACGAGCCGGCATTGCACACGCAACTGTCCACGCTTCTCGCCAGGGAAGGCAAGACGGATGAAGCTGCGGCGGAGAAGAAAATCGCGGAGGAATTGAGACCCAATCGCCGCGGACCATCCGGCGCGGGTGGGGAAAAGTTGGATGATCTGGAGGACCTCGGCCGTTGGGGAAAGGACATCGAAGTCTTTCACGAAATCCGGGCAGCAGAAGCGATCACGCGTGAACAGACCGCCGCTCTGATGGTGCGCTATTTTCCCCAGACAGCAGAGTTCCGCCAGACTTCCCAAATCGTTACGGATGTTCAAAGCTCATGGGCCGCCTCAGAGATTCAAATCATTACCGGCATCGGATTGATCGAACCATTGCCCAACCATACTTTTGAACCGGCCACGCCCGTTACCCGGGGAGATTTTGCGGTCGCGCTCGCGCGGTTGATTCGCCTGCTGGGCCTGCCTACCGGTTCCGGTGCGCCGGTGGCCACGCCGGACGTGGCTCCCACCAATGCACGATATGCCGATATCCAGCTCGTACTGGGCTACGGCCTGATGACGCTGCCCGATCCGGACGGATTCAACGTTTCCGCAAACCTGTCCGGCCGTGAGGCCGTCCGCGCTGTGGATAAACTCCTGCGCGCTTTTCAGCAGACTCAACGCTGACAGTTTAAAAGCTCTTCAACCAACGCTTGGCGTCGGGAAATTCTCGGAACGTCTTCTCTTCGGCCCTGAACTCGGCGGTGTGGACAATGAGTCGAGAATCGTGGACACGAGACTGGTGTTTCACGTGAAGCATTTCGTGAAACATGATGTAAGCCACGACATAATCGGGCACGGCCGGCGAGTCGAAGATGCGGCTGATGAAGATCACCTGGTGTGTGCTGTCGTATCGGCCGAGTACGAATCGCGATTTTTTCGCGGACCAGGAGATTCTGGGTTTGGTAAGCGTGTTCTTGAAATATTGGGCATTAAGCCGATCGAATAATTCCTCCAGATCGATGTGGGTTCCTTTTGATCCCCTCGGCCGGACGAGCCTGCATCGACCATTCCGGACGATGCGTGCCCGCTCTTGAATGGCTTCCGTGAGAACAAAAGATCTGTAAATCCGGTGATAGGAATCGTCGACTTTCTTTCGATACAGCTTGGCGAGAAGAATCAACGCCAGTGAGTGTTGAACATTTTCGGGAGCATCCGTAAGGATATCGCTTAAACGGATCTTCAACCGGTTCTCGTTCAGTCGCGCTGTGTGGTTGAGTCCGGCGAACCGGAAAAATTCTACCGAGATTTCGGGAAGCGGCGTCCTGGGGCGAAGCTCGCGATGAGCTCTGCTGAAAATGGTTACCAGATCCTGCATCAGCGGTTCATTTGCGTTTCTTCTCAGTTTTCGGCACGACTTTTAAAGCTTCCCTGGCCTGAGTCTGGGCTTCGTTTGCCTTGCTGATCGCATCTTGAAGAGCGTTGCGATCGGCGTTGTTCTTTGGCTGGAATTTCTGAAGCAGCGGAACAGTATCTCCTGTGAACTTGACGAGGTCTTCGAGTGAATCCCGAACATCGAGTTTTCGGTTGTAATTGTCGTCGATATTCGTCATGACCTCATCGAGCGTCTGAATGTAACCGCGAAGAAGTTCGGCGGAACTGAAAGTATCGAGATAAGCGGTATCGTCAACGGGAGCCTTGTTGGAAGTGGCCTTGGTGTCGATGCTTTTCTTCTGCTGTTTTTCTAGTTTTTCTTTTTGCTTTCGATCTTTTTCTTTTTCCTGTTCACTTTTTTCCATCACGCCCAGGAAGATGAGGCGGCGCTCCGCGAGCTTGAAGTATGCATGGACGCGCGCATTGAGTTCCTGCGCATCACGTATAAGATCGAGTTCGTCTTCAGTGAGATATTCTTTTTTCGCGCGTCCCAGCAACGAAACCGCGAGGACCAGGGAAAGGACGACCGAGGAACTAACCTTTACGGCCTGGCGCATTTTGTTCTCCGAATAGGGCTTTTAAGAGATCTTCGCGAATATCGGATGCTTCCTGCTTTGCTCTGTCGACGGGCTGCCGCTGATCGAAGGTCAGAGACTTTCCGATGTCATCCAGCATCCGGATTTGCCGGCGAAGCACAATTTCCAGATCTTTAAACCCATGCGGTTTTTTATGCGCATCGCGTCCGGTCTTCGCCATTGTTTGATGCGCATCCTGGATGGTATCGACATATTCGTTGATTCGTTTCACCAGAGCCTCGGGCTCACCGGTACGGACGGCGTCAGTCACAAGGCTGAGCAGGATTTCAGAGATGGCGATGTCGGTTTTCGTGCGATCGACAGGATCGGTAAGTTTCTTGAGCTTGTCTCGTTCTCTTTCGAGACGTTCGAGCCGGCGGTCGAATTGACCCTGGAGTGAAGCGCTGCGAAGTGTGCAGGAAGCGGGGACGAAGGCAAGAAGAATTATTAAGGATCGTCCAATTGACCGCATCACGTGGTGAACCGCTTCACCTTTTCAGACGGCGTTCAAGCGTTCGAGCCCGCTGGCGCGCCTGAAACGATCGTGCATCGTTTGAGCCGTCGTCCAATTCCAAAAACTTATTATATTGTACGAGCGCTTCCCTGGCGTTTCCTAAATTGTCCAGGCACGTCGCCAGAACAAAATGCGGCAGGGCGAGGCGCGGCTGCAGGTCAATCACGCGCGACACGGCCTGGGACGCGCGCTGCCAGTCTTGCTGGGCGTAGAAGACAGCGCCGAGCGTGCCGTAGGCCTCACCATAGTCGGACTTGATCCGAATCGCCTGTTGCAGCGCCGCAATCGCCTGAGGATACGACTTCATTTCCTCATACGATTTTCCGAGCATGTAGAAATCGTCTGCGTTTCCAGGCCCGGTTTGGACCAGTTCTGCCAGAAGCGGCGCGGCGTTGGAGTATTCCTTGCCTGTGAAAAAAGAAACGGCAAGCTGGTGTTTCAGGTTCCTGCTGGTGTTATCGAGCGCGATCGCTTTCCGCAGATATTCCCGCGATTTCGTCTCGTTGTTTCGAGCGTGCTCAGCGTCCGCAAGCGCCGCATAGATCGCTGATGAGTTCAAGCCTTTTTCGGCCGAAGTCAACAGATGCGGCAAAGCCTTGTCGAGTTCGTTGCCGCTCAGGTAAAACATGCCGAGATTCAGACGAGCCTGAGCATCATCAGGCCGCAACGCAAGAGCTTTTTCGAACTGTTCAGCGGCTTCGGGGCGCTGTCCTTTTTCGTTCAGCAGAACGGCAAGGTTTACTCGAGCTTCATAAATCGTGCCGTTCTGATCCAGCAGTGTTCGGTATGCGGCAATAGATCCTTCGATGTTGCCCATTTTTGAATAGCAAACGGCAAGATTGAATCGGGATTGGATGAGCGACGCGTCTTCCTTCAAAACTGTTTCGTATTTTGCCGCGGCTTCGGCCCATCGTCCGGCTTCGAAGTCGGCCGTGGCCGATTTAAAGACGTCCTGCGCGGATTGGAGGAGAGTGATGATGAGTATGATCGTCTTCATTGCTGATGCTTCCCGCGTTCTGGCTCGAAAACAAATTTTTGAACGCGGGCATAAAGCCCGCGACTACATATTGGCCTGCGCATCTTTTCGTTGCCGGTCGAATATCACGGCAGAACATTTTTCAAGAACCGCCCGGTCAGGGAAGCAATGTTCCCGGCAATTTGCTCCGGCGTTCCGGTTGCGACAACGTAGCCGCCGGCATTACCGCCTTCCGGACCAAGATCGATCACCCAATCGGCGGACTTGATGACATCCAGATTGTGTTCGATGATCAGAACCGAGCCTCCCGCCTCGATTAGACGCCTGAATGCGACCAGCAGCTTGTTGATATCGTCGAAGTGCAGGCCGGTTGTCGGTTCATCGAAGATAAATAGCGTCCGCTCGCTGGTTTCGCGCGCCAGATAGGAAGCCAGTTTGATCCGCTGCGCTTCGCCGCCGGACAAAGTCGTCGCGGATTGTCCAAGTCTCAAATAGCCCAGTCCAACCTCTTCCAGTACTTTCAGCTTCTTTGTAATCTTCGGAACATTTGCAAAGAACAGCAGCGCTTCGCGTACGGTCAACTGAAGAACCTGGTAAATGTTTTTTCCTTTGTAGAGTATTTCGAGCACGCTGCTTTTATAGCGTGTTCCCTTGCACTCTTCGCAAACCAGTTCTACATCCGCAAGAAATTGCATTTCGACCGTTACCGTTCCGTCTCCCTGGCAGACTTCGCAGCGGCCGCCGGGAATATTGAACGAAAAACTACCCGAATTGTATCCGCGACTCTGCGCCTCACGCGTCGTGGCGTAAACGTCTCGAATATGATCGAAGGCTTTGATATACGTGACGGGGTTCGATCGGGGCGTACGGCCGATCGGACTCTGATCCACAAGGACGACGTCCGAAATCCATTTCGTGCCGGACTCGATGACTCCCGTTCCCAGATCCGGATCGCCGCCATGAAGCGCAGACTTCATGGCTTCGAAAAGACATTCGTGGACAAGCGTCGATTTTCCCGATCCGGAAACGCCCGAAATGCACGTCATGAGGCCAAGCGGAATTTCAATGTCGATGTTCTTGAGATTGTGTTTTGCCGCGTTGCGAAGCTTCAGCACCTTGGGCCCGGGGGTGCGGCGTTTCCTGGGGATCGGCACTTTTAGTTCACCGATGAGGTATTTGCCCGTAAGCGATCCCGTACAGTTTTTCACGCCCTCGAGGGATCCCTGGAATACAAGCTGGCCGCCGTTTTCTCCCGCGCCCGGACCGAGATCGAGGATGTGATCGGCGGCGCGCATCATTTCCGCGTCATGTTCGACGACGAGAACCGTATTCCCGATATCCCGCAAGCGTTGGAGAATTTCAATCAACCGCTGTCCGTCGCGGGGATGCAATCCGATGGACGGTTCATCCAGAACATACAACGCGCCTACCAAGGAAGAGCCGAGCGATGTTGCCAACTGGATGCGTTGAGCTTCGCCTCCGGACAGCGTCGAGGATAGCCGGTCGAGCGTCAGATACTGCAGTCCCACGTCGTTCAGAAACCGCAGCCGCGACCGTATTTCGATCAGGATCCGGCCGGCGATTTCCGCCTGCGCCGGCTGAAGCTGCAGATTCGTGAAAAACATAAGGCCGTCGTGAATCGTCATGCGGCAAACATCCGCGATGTTTTTTCCGTCGATGAAGATATCGCGGGCCTCCTGGCGCAGCCTCGACCCCTGACAGTCCGGGCATACGGTGTATCCACGATAGCGGCTGAGAAACACTCGAACGTGCAGCTTGTATTTTTTCGTCTCGAGGTAGTCGAAGAACTCTCGAACCGCTGCCAGGACGAATCCGCGTTCATCCGGCGACAGATCGCGAAAGGGCGCATCCAGCCGGATTCCACGGCCGCGCGCCGATTTTTTGAAATCGTTGAAGTAAGTTCGGTACCGCGGCTTCGTCCAGGGCTCAATCGCACCCTGATTCAGCGACTTGCTCTTGTCCAGTATGACCAGATCGAGATCGAGATCGATCGTATTGCCGAAACCCTGGCATCGAGGACAGGCCCCGAACGGACTGTTGAATGAAAAAAGCTTCGGCTCCGGATCCTCGTAACGTATTCCACATTTTTTGCATTCAAACGATTCCGAAAAACGAAACTGGCTGCCGGCGATTGCGGACCCGTTCCCGGGCGGGGATTCAAGAGTTTCAAAAATGACTTCGCCGTTGTTTTCCCGGAAACATATTTCGATATCGTCAATCAGTTGCTGGCGGATTCCGTCGCCGTTTTTCAAGCGATCCACCAGCACATACGCGGTCTTCGTGAAATCCACATCGAGCAGCGATTCTGGTCGCGAATAGTCGAAAGTTTGGCCGTTTTGGTAAATCCTGCTGAAGCCGCGACGCTTCAGATCCGCGAGCAATGTCGCAAGACGATCCTGCGGCAAACCCGCCGGCAGCGCGTAAAGAACATAAAAGCGCGTGTCCGCCGGCCATTGCAGGACGACATCGGCAATCTGATCCACCGTATCCTTTTGAACGACTGCGCCGCATTTGCGGCAGATCGTCGATCCCACTCGCGCGAACAGCAACCGCATGTAATCGTAGACTTCGGTGGACGTGCCTACAGTTGAACGGGGTGTACGCGCTGAGTTTCGCTGCCGGATGGCGATTGCGGGCGCAATCCCGTAGACCTCATCGATATCGGGTTTTTCGATACGCTCCAGAAACTGGCGGGCATATGCCGAGAGGGATTCGATATAACGCCGCTGTCCTTCGGCATAAATCGTATCAAAGGCAAGCGATGACTTTCCGGATCCGCTGACGCCGGTGACGATCGTCAGCGCGTTATGGGGAATTTCGAAATCGATGTTCTTGAGGTTGTGGACCCGCACGCCGCGCACGACAATGCCCGGCGTCCCGGATGGGTTTACCACGGATGTCATAAACCCCGCATTATACAACGGACTCAAAGGACCCGGTGGGGTTCAGACACCCCGAAAATGGAAGATCAACTGATGAAGTCCCTGAAGTTCTCCACTGTAATCTTCAACTCCCGCACCTGACCGCCTTTGCCCAGAGGTCTCCCCGGCATGCCATTGATCTTGATGTTGACGCCGCCTGCATTGCCGACCACCAGATCCACGAAGTTCTTTGCAGTGAAGTGCCGCGTCATTCCGGGCTGCAGGATCTCCCCCGCGTTAACGACCGAACCGTCCGCGGTTGCTTTCATCCATGTGGGCGACTGAGCCTCCAGATCGATTCGAAGGGGCTCTGACGAAGGCGCGGTTTCAAGCTCAGGCGCAGCGGCTGCTGTTTTTGGAGGTGTTGATGGCGGTTCCGGGACGGGTGTTGCTTGCGGAGGCGGTGTTGCGGGCTGCGAGAGCACAGGTGGGGTGGGAGGCGGCGCGGTTTGCGAAGTGGTGCTTGTCTCTCGCGTGACAATATAAAAAACAGCAATCAGCAGGGCCAGCGCTCCAATTGCCACCGGATAATAACTCCAGCCATCCTTGGCTCTTCCTTCACTCGATATTCCGGCGCTCTCACGCGATTCAGGAACATCAGCGAGGCGCTGATAATCCAGCACGGCCTGATCCGGATCCAATCCCACTTTCTCCGCAAAAGTCCGAATGAATCCCCGATTGAAGACTCCTCCGGGCAGCAGGTGGAACTCCTCATTTTCGATGGCGGCGAGAAAGCGTGTGCTGATCCGGGTTTCGCGGGCAATCTGGTCCAGGGAAATTCCCCTGGAGTCTCGCGCTTTTTTGAAGGTCGCACCAAAATCGGTCATGTCGGGCCGGCAAAATGCCTTATTCCTGCAACTTGCGCAGAATCATATGGAAACCAACTTAGCCGGTCAATTGCTTTTGTGTTGTGTTTCTGTTAGGTTTCTCGCGGGTTTTTCCGGCCGCAATTTTTTCCTTTATGAACAACGAAGCATTGGGGATGGTTGAGACGCGCGGATTCATCGGAGCCGTCGAGGCGGCCGACGCGATGGTGAAAACCGCAAATGTCGTCCTGATCGGCAAAGAGTATCTTCTCAATGGTTATGTGGCCGTGCTGGTCCGAGGCGATGTCGGTTCCGTCAAGGCCGCGACCGAAGCCGGATCCATCGCCGCCAGGCGAGTCGGCGAACTGATAAGCGTTCACGTCATTCCCCGTCCGTTCGACGAGACAGAAAAAATCCTTAAACACTGGTCCGGTTCCGGCACGCCGGGCGACAGCACTCCGGGATAACAGGCAGTGGATAAAGATCTCGAGTCCATTCAAGAAGCTCGACGTTTGCTCCAGGCCGCGAACGAAGCATGGTTGAAGTTCGAAAGTTTTAGTGAAGATCAGGTCGAAGCGATCCTTCTGGAGATTTCAAAAGCGGGGATCGCTAACGCGGAATCCCTCGCGAAGCTGGCCGTTGAGGAAACGGGCTATGGAACGGTCGAGCACAAGACTCTGAAAAATCTTTTTGGCGCGGACCACGTTTATCGCGCCATCCGGCCTATGAAGACGGTGGGCATCGTGAATGAAGATCGTGAAAAAAAGGTCTTCGAGGTTGCGAGTCCCATCGGAGTAATCGCCGCAATCATTCCTTCAACGAATCCGACATCCACCGCTTTGTATAAAGCTTTGATCGCGCTTAAGGGCAGGAATGCAATCGTGTTCAGCCCGCATCCTTCGGCCGCACGCTGCATCAATGAGACAAGCCGCCTGATCGCCGCGGCTGCCGAGCGCGCCGGCGCGCCCAAAGGGATCGTTTCGTGTATGCAGGCATCCACGATGGAAGGCACGCAGGAACTCATGCGGCATCCCCTGACTTCACTCATCCTCGCAACCGGTGGAACAGGTCTTGTTAAAGCGGCCTACAGCGCCGGTAAACCGGCGTTTGGAGTCGGGCCCGGCAATGTTCCGTCTTACATCGAAAGAACCGCCGACGTTCCCAAAGCCGTGCGCGACATCCTCACCGGAAAATGTTTTGACAATGGGACGCTGTGTTCCTCGGAGCAGGCCATCATCTGTGATGATGTCGTGAAAGATGCCGTACTCGCGGAACTCAAAACAAATGGAGCGCATATCTGCAGCTCGCAGGAGAAAGCCCTCCTTGAAAAGACCATCCAAACACCCCGCCGAACGCTGAATACGAAAATCGTCGGAAAGTCCGCGATGAAGATCGCCGAAATGGCGGGATTCGGTGTAGGAGCCGGAACGCGCGCGCTTGTCGCCCACGCGGATGGCGTCGGGATCGACTATCCGATTTCGATGGAGAAGCTGTCACCGCTCCTGGCTTTCTATGTCGTCAGGGATTGGAAAGAAGGCTGCGCGAGGTGCATTGAGATTCTGAGTTTCGGTGGACTTGGCCACACGCTGAGTATGCACACAAAGGATGAAGAGATCGTCAGGCAGTTCGGCTTGCGTAAGCCTGCCTTTCGTATTTGCGTGAATACGCCCGCAGCGCTCGGAGCAGTGGGTTATACGACGAATCTTTTTCCGGCCATGACGCTGGGCTGCGGTGCCGCCGGCGGAAACATTACGTCCGACAACATATCTCCGCTGCATCTGATCAACCTCAAGCGTGTTGCTTACGGAGTCCGCGATGTCGGCGCGCCGGCATCGTCCGGCAAACGTGCAACGATCGAGAACGTCGTTGATCAATTCCTCGGCAAACGCGCGTCTCCCTCTGGGAGAGGCCGCGGCGAAGCCGCAGGTGAGGATCGAGCGTCGACAGTACCTGTTCCCGTTTCTGTTCCCGTTCCCGTCGCTCCACCCCTTGCTTCCTTCAAGGAACTCGAGCCTTCAAAACCCAAAGTCGAGAAATCGGAATCCAGGCCTGTGGGCTTCGTCTGCGAGGAAGATGTCCGCAGCGCGATCCTCGCAAATTCGAAAATCATTGTTGGGAAGAAAACGATCGTCACGCCGTCCGCCCGGGAACTTGCGGATGCGAACGACGTGTTTGTGGTGGATTCCTAGTAACGTTTGTCAGCCCGCGGGTTGCAGCTTGCCCGCGACACACTTGAAAAACTGATCGATGACCATACGAGCCGCGCCGCCGATCATGCGCTGGCCAAGACTCGCAATCGCTCCGCCGGCGCTCACGTCACCGGAATAACGGAGCATTGTGCCGGAGTCATCCTGAACGAGCTGTACCGTTCCTTCGCCTTTGACGAAGCCCGGACCGCCGCTGCCGTTGACCGTCATTTGATATTCGGATGTGGGTTTCAGATCATGCAGGCGGATTGAACCTGCAAAGACGCCAGTGATCGCGCCGACTCCAATGCGCATCTTCATTTCATATGTGTCTTCGCCGGTTTGAACCAGGTTCTCGCAGCCGGGGAGGCATTCCGTGATGCGTTTGGCGTCCGTGAGAAAGCTCCAAACGGCCTGGGATGAAATTCCCTCAAACAGAAACTGCCCTTCGACCTTCACCCCGCACGCTCGATAGCCGCTTCGATGGCACGACGCGCAAACACGCCCGCGAGATCGAGCCGGTAATCGGACGAGGCATGAATATCGTCGAGAGCGACAACGCCGGCTCCGGCTCTCTGGCAGGCCTTCTTCAAGACATCCTGCGAAGGCTTCAAACCTTTCAAGGCTTTTTCCGTTTCGGTTGCCCGGAATGCATGACTGCCGACACCCGTTATCCCCAATGCTATATGCGTGAGCGCGCCCGATGCATCAAGCTCGACTACGGCCGCGGCGCCGCAGATCGCAAAGCCCGACGCTTTCTGCGCCATTTTCAAGTAAGCGCTTCCGGTTTTGCCGCTCCTTACGGGAATTTGAATCTCACGAACGATTTCATTTCCTTCAAGCGCCGTCGTCAGCATATCGACAAAGAATTTTGAAGCCGGGACCTGCCGTTCGCCTTTCGGGCCGAGCGTGACGATCACTGCGTCGAGCGCAAGGATGCTTGCCGGATAATCCGCGGCGGGATCCGCGTGAGCAATACTTCCGCCGATGGTTCCTTTGTTCCGAACCTGAATATCGCCGATCAGTTCGGCCGCATCGGCGAGGGCCGGTAAGCGCCGTTGGATGACGTCAGAGCTTTCGATCGCATGATGCGTTGTCAACGTACCGATGCGGATCTTGCCCGAGTCTTCCTTGACGTAGGACAACTCCGGAATTCTGCCGATATCGATAAGGAATTCCGGAGCCGCAAGCCGGAGTTTCATCATCGGTATCAGGCTGTGTCCTCCCGCCAGAATCTTGGCGCGGCCTGCATGCTTTTGAAGCAGGTTGACGGCCTCGCCGAGAGACGCCGGAACGACATACTCGAAGTTTTGCGCGATCATGATGCTTTCCTTCCTTTGAGAATCTTCCAGATCTTTTCAGAACGGACCGGCATGTCGATGTTGGTAATGCCGAAGGGGGCGAGGGCATCCACGATGGCATTCACAACTGCCGGTGTCGATCCGATTGTCCCGGCTTCGCCGACGCCTTTGATCCCAAGCGGATTTACCGGAGACGGTGTGATCGTGCGATCCAATTCGAATTCGGGCATGTCGTGCGCTCGCGGCAGTGCGTAATCCATCAATGATCCTGTTAGAAGCTGGCCGTTTTCGTCATAGACGACTTCTTCATACAGCGCCTGAGCGACTCCCTGCACGATGCCGCCATGCACCTGACCCTCAGCGAGCAGAGGGTTGATGACATTCCCGCAATCATCCACGGCCACGTATTTCGTAATCTTCGGCTCTCCCGTTTCTTCATCGATCTCCACAACACAAACGTGAGTGCCAAACGGAAATGTGAAATTCGACGGCTCGAAGAAGCGCGTGGCGTCCAGGCCTGGTTCCAGGCCCGGCGGCAGTTTCACGGCGTTATAGGCGACGGTAACGACTTCCGTGAATTTGATGGATCGCTCGGAGTGCCCTTTCACATGGAGCTTTCCGATTCCGAATTCAATCTGTTCGGGCGTGGATTCGAGCAGATGAGCCGCGATCTTCTTCATCTTTTCTTTGAGGTCCTGCACGGCAAGATATATTGCCGTTCCCCCTACCGCCGTGCCGCGGCTGCCAAATGTTCCGATGCCGGCGGCCACGCGGGCAGTATCACCGTGAATCGTGACGACGTCATCGGGTTCGATCCCGAACTCGTCCGCGACGATTTGCGCAAACGACGTTTCCTGTCCCTGGCCGTGAGGAGAAGCACCGGTCAGAAGCGTGACTTTTCCTGTTCGTTCGATACGAACTGTGCCGGCTTCCCATCCTCCGCCAGGCAGGGCCGTGGACGGGCCCATCGCGCAGATTTCAACGTACGATGAGAGACCAATGCCCATGAATTTGCCCTTGGCCCGAAGGTCCGCTTGTTTCTTGCGGAGGCCCTTGTAGTCGGCCTTTTCCAAAGCGAGATCGAGAGCCGCCTGATAGTTCGCGCTGTCGTAAACAACTCCTCCCGACGTCTGGAATGGAAACTCATTCGGCTGGGGGAAGTTCTTTCTGCGGATTTCGGCGGGATCCATTTTCAGCTTCTGCGCCGCGATGTCCACAATTCGCTCGATGAGATAGGTTGCTTCGGGGCGGCCCGCTCCACGATAAGCGTCTGTCGCCATTTTGTTCGTCAAAACTCCAACCTGATCAAACTTGAGCGCCGGAACTCTGTAGCAGCCGGGAGCCAGCAGGCCGGTCAACGTTGGAATCATCGGCGTGAAGAGCGAATAAAACGCACCAAGATCGGCAATGGCTTTAACCTTCATGCCCAGAATCGTGCCGTCTTTCTTCAATGCCAGATCGACATCGTCAATCTGATCGCGTCCGTGAATCGTTGCTGCGATGTTTTCCCGCCGGCCTTCAATCCATTTCACGGGACGTCCGGTTTTCTTCGCGAGATAACCGGCAAGACCGTCCTCGGCATACAAGTCGATCTTGGAACCGAACCCGCCTCCAACTTCAGGAGCAATGACCCGAGTTTTGTTTTCCGGAACACCGAGCATGTTCGCGAGCAGGGTTCTTAAACCGTGCGGCGCCTGCGTTGAGTTCCAAACGACAAGTTCGTTGTCGGGCATTTGATAGGTGGCCACCACGCCGCGCGGTTCCATGGCAACGGGCGCCAGCCTCTGATTGACCAAACGCTCTTTGACAATTACATCGGCTTTCTTGAAAGCCTCTTCGGTATTCCCGCTTTCAAAACCGAAGTTAAATGCAATGTTGTCGGAAAACTCGTCGTACAGCCGCGGACTGGAAGGCTGCATCGCCTTCTCGGGATCGACGACGGCGGGAAGCGGTTCATAGTCGATTTCGATCAGGTCCGCCGCATCGCGCGCGATGTATTTGTTTTCTGCCACGACAACCGCGACCGGTTCTCCGACAAAACGAACCTTGTTGATTGCCAGAAGCTGCCGCTGGGCCGGTTTCATATTGGGCAGCGATGCCATGCACGGCACCGGACCGCAGTGAGCCGCCGCTTCCTCGCCTGTGACAACCGCCACAACGCCGGGCAGCCTCTGCGCTTTTGATACATCGATACTTTTGATCCGCGCGTGCCCGTGAATACTGCGGGTAACCGCCATGTGCAGCATTCCCGGAAGAACGACGTCGTCCACGTACGTGGACGTCCCCGAAATGAGACGAGGGTCTTCCTTGCGCTTCATAGCCTGGCCGACAAATCGTTTGGTCATGTTCAATCTCCTGCGGCGACTTTCGGGGTTTGTTTAAGTTTCCGTGAAGCGGATTGGACTGCCTTCACAATGTTCTGATACCCGGTGCAGCGGCAAAGATTGCCCGCGAGGGCATCCCTGATTTCTTCTTCGGTGGGAGAGAGGTTTCTGGAAAGAAGCTGATGTGAACACATGATCATTCCAGGAGTACAGTAACCGCACTGAAGCCCGTGTTCCTCCCAGAAGCCTTCCTGCAGCGGATGAAGTTCGCCGTTTTTCGACATTCCTTCGATCGTCACAACCTCTGCGCCATCGGCTTGAACCGCGAACATAGTGCAGGATTTCACGGCCAAACCATTCGAAAGAACCGTGCACGCGCCGCAAATACTGGTCTCGCAGCCGATATGCGTGCCGGTCAGGCCCGCCACATCGCGGATAAAGTGCGTCAGCAACAGGCGCGGCTCGACGTCCTTTTCATAGAGCGTTCCATTAATCTTGATCTTCACGTGCATAACGTGATTCTCCTTGGGTTTGCATGCAATTCGGAGGAACGGCAACGTATTGTATGCTAGCTTTTGCGAGATTGCCTACTGTGCACCTGGAAAGAGTCTTTACTTATCGATTGATCCGATGGTTGCGCTGGACGATTCCTCTACTCGTCCTGGTTCTTGTCGCCATTCCCGCGTGGAACTACGTGATGCGGGTTGCGCAGAGAACTTCTCCACCGAAGAGCGGCCGTCCGTTACCCGTCAATGTCTCTGTTCATACCGAAGGCTTCACATTTTCAAAAACCGAAGGAAAGCGGACTATTTTTACGGTGCACGCGAAATCGAATCTCGGATTCAAGGACAAGAAAGGCCTGCTTCAGGATGTTGACGTCATCGTCTACGGAGCGACCGAGAAAGATCCTGTTCGAAACATTCACGGCGACAGTTGTACGTACGATCAGGAAACCAGCGACTTCCAATTTGACGGCAACGTCACGGTTCAGCTCGACGAAAAGACCGTCGTGCACACGCAGCAGATCATTTACCGGCACGAGGATGGTCTGGTTTACGCGCCGAAGCGTGCCGATATTCAACAGGAAGGGAAGACCGGTCACGCCAACAGCCTCGAATACAAAACCGGCACCGGTTTGCTGAAGCTGACCGGAGATGTTCATCTCGAGACCGAGAGCAAAACCGAACTCGAGGCGGACGCGGTGCTGTTTCACCAGAAGGAAAACTGGGCGACGATGGACGGCAATGTCTTCATCAAATCGGTCAATGGCTGGGTCAAGGGCGATAAAGGCCGCGCGGATCTCGTAGCTAAAACTTTGAAGGCCAGGTTGGTGACCGTCGACGGCAACGTTACCGCAGAATCCAAAAGCTCCAGCAATGGTGATGCGTGGAAATTGCGCGCCGGCTGGCTCGAGGCCACGGTATCAGCCGCCGGTAATGCCGAGCGGGTGCGGACACGATCCAATGTTGAAGTCGAAAAAGACGGCCGCGACTCCAAACAAAAACTGAGCGGCGCGGAAATCGATGCAACACTCAACGACTCGGGACGAGTGGAGGACCTGGAAGCTCGCCAGAACGCCCGTATGGTGCTCGGCGCCGACCAGACGCTGCGTTCGAATCAGATTCGGACGAATGCGGCGGGTTCCGTCAATACTACGGACAACTCCGTTCTTCAGGTGGGCGATTCCACAATCGAAGGCCGCGATTTCGCCATTCATAACGCGGAAGAATTCGTCATGTTCAGCACCGCCCGGAGGGCAACGTTGAAGTCCGGTGAGCAGCAGAGCTCTGCCGATCGAACCGATGCCAGCTTTGAGAGCCGCACCAACATGCTCGTGAGCTTGATTCAATCGGGCAACTTTCAATTCCGTGATGCTCAACGTCAGGGACATGCCGGCAGCGCCAGGTTTGAAGACGGCGGATCGATCGTCACACTCGAAGGGTCACCGGTTGTTATGGATTCGGACAAGCAGATCGAGGCCGGAAAAGACGGACAGATTCGCCTGAATCAGAAAGAGAACTCGTTCGTTGCAACGAAGAATGTCAGCACCGTGCTCAAGACTTCCGATCAGAGGACTCTCGTCAAAGCATCACGTGCTGAAGGCGGATCCGAGTCGATCCTTTATACAGGTAACGTCGAGATGTGGCGTGAGAATGTTTATATGAAAGCGGATCGCCTCGAAGCATCCGGCCAGAACCAGGAGAACGCAAAAATACTGGCCCAGGGCAAGGTCTTCTCGAACCTGCAGGCGGTTCGGGCCAATTCGGACAAACTCGAATACGACGATGCCGGCGGAATGGCGCACTACACCGGCCACGTTCACGCCCAAAAGCAGGATATGATCATGGAGACTCCCGACATGATTGTCACCTTTCGAGACAAAAATGTTTCGGATATCACCGCAAGCAGCGGCGTCAATGTGACGCGCGCAAATCAAATCGGGACAGGGGAGCGGGCCGTGTATGAAGCTGCGACGGACACCGTGACGCTCTCCGGCGCGAACGCACAGATCCGAGACAAAGCGCGCGGTACCGTACAGAGCGGCCTGATTATGAAAAAAGGCGATGCCGTTTCCGCTCAGAGCGGAAGTGGCGGACGCACGGTTACAACGCATCCCGTGAAGAAATAGAGCGGGGAGCCCACGCTTACAGAATGATTTCTCTCACCACGGTTGAAGTCACCAAATCTTACAAGGGCAGAAAAGTTGTCCGCGATGTTAGTCTCGTCGTAGGGCAGGGAGAGGTCGTTGGATTGCTGGGACCTAATGGGGCCGGTAAAACGACAACGTTTTATATGATCGTTGGTCTGGCAAGGCCGGACTCCGGGTCCGTTCTGCTCGGGGAGAACGACATAACGGATCTGCCTATGTATTTGCGGGCGAAGAACGGAATCAGTTATCTCCCGCAGGAAGCGTCGGTATTCCGCAAGCTGACTGTCGAGGCCAACATTATGGCAATTCTTGAAACGCTGCCGCTCACGAGCAGGGAAAGGCGATCCAGGCTGGAAACCCTGGTTGAAGAATTCGGCCTCAGTCACGTTCGCAAGAGTCTGGCGGACACGCTTTCGGGTGGGGAGCGGCGCCGCGTGGAGATTGCGCGATCGCTGGTGATTTCCCCAAAGTTCATTCTTCTGGACGAACCTTTCTCGGGAATTGATCCGATAACGGTTCTGGAGATTCAGAAGATCATCAATCACCTGAAAACCAAGCAGATTGGCGTTCTTGTTACCGACCACAATGTCAGAGAAACCTTGCAGGTCACGGATCGCGCTTATATCATCAATAACGGATCAATTTTCAGATCGGGGACTCCAAGGGAACTTGGAAACGACAGCGAAGTGAAGCGGGTGTATCTCGGAGAGCATTTCAGTCTAAATTAGAAACAGAAGTAATTTGCATCTATGGCTTATTTGGAACCGAAGTTAGTCGTCAAGCCCACCCAAAAGCAGGTTCTCACTCCTGGACTCGTACAGATGGTGAGCCTGCTCACGCTCAATAAGCTTGAGCTGACTGAGATGATCCAGCAGGAACTGGTTCAGAATCCTGTGCTGGAGGAAGGCACCGAAATCGTTGAGACCGCCGAGCCCACCGCCGAAATGCGCGACGCGGATGGGGCACCGGAACAGGCCGTGGCAGAATCCTCTGAAGGGGATAGTTCCGATGCCGAATACCAGGCTCTGAACGAAGCTGCCGCGCGCGACCATTGCGTCGGAGAACCGGAGCCAAGCGCCGAAGGAACCGTTGAGGTTGCGGCGCCGGCAGCGCCGGAACCGGAGCCCACCGCGGACGATCCGTACGGTGACATCGATTTTCAGAGTTTCGATCAATACCTCAACGACGGCGCTTCCCGGCCTCGCGAAACTGAGGTTTTTGAAAAACCATCCTTCGAAAATTTCCTGGCGAAGCCGCAAACACTGACCGATCACCTCGAATGGCAGCTCGGTTTGGCTACCGTTGAGGAAAACATTCGTCTCGCATGCCATTCGATTATCGGAAACCTCAACGAAGACGGTTATCTGCTGGCCGTCGACGAAAACGGGCGCGAAGTCCCAATCACGCTCGAGGAGATTGCGGAAAGCGGAGAGCACACTCTGGAAGAAGTGCAGAAAGCTCTCGAGGTTGTTCAGCATTTCGACCCGCCGGGAGTTGCGGCGCGCGACCTTTGCGAGTGCCTGATGATTCAACTGGTGTTTTTGGGTGAGGATGAAAGCATTGCGGTGGACATCGTCCGTGATCATCTGCACAAGCTACAGAACAAGCAGTTCAAGGAAATCGCTAAAGCGCTCAATAAGCCGCTCGACGTCATCATGGAAGAGGTGGAAATCATCAAGCACCTCGATCCGCGGCCCGGCCAGAAATACAACAAGATGCAGCCTCGTTTGATCGAGCCGGATGTGTTCATCGTCAAAGTCGGCGGCCAGTACACCGTTGTGACGAATGAGGACGAAGTTCCGCAGCTTCGGCTCAGTCCAACGTACCGCCACATGCTGGAGCGCGATTCGTTGAACAAAGAGGTGAAGAATTACGTCAAGGATTGTTTCAAGTCGGCAGTGCAGCTTTTGAAGAATATCGAACAGCGCAAGCACATTATCGTGAAAGTCTGCGAGGCGATCATCCGCCGGCAAACTGATTTTCTCGACAGGGGCATCGATCAGCTCAAGCCGATGATGATCAAAGACGTGGCAGAAGAAGTCGGTGTCCATCCATCGACGGTCAGCCGCGCGGTTGCCAACAAATTTGCCCATACGGCGCAGGGCGTGTTTGAATTGCGATATTTCTTTTCCGAGGCGGTAAATGGTCCGCTCGGCAACGGAACTTCATTGCTCATCGTGAAGCGGAAAGTGAAAAAGTATATCGAGACTGAAGATCCGCGAAATCCGCTGACGGACGAGAAAATCGCCCAAATGCTCAAAGAAGAGGGCATTTCTGTCACGCGCCGGAGCATTACAAAATATCGGGAAGATTTAAGGATACCCAGCACACACCAGCGTCGCGTCAGATCCTGATCCTATCCATTGATGGAGGGTTGCCTATGAGTGTCGATATCACGGGGCGCCACATTGAAATCACCGAGCCATTGCGAAAGTTCACGACCGATCGTATCGAACGCCTGCGCGGAATCATCGACGAAGTCCAGGAAGTTCACTGCATTCTGAGTGTGGAAAAACACCAGCGGCATGTTGCTGAAGTGAATATCAAGACTCGAATCGATTTTCATCATGCTGCGGAAGTATCGACCGACATGTACACATCGATTGCCGCCGCCATCGACAAAGTCGAAAAACAAATCCTCAAAAGCAAAGAACGAAAAGTGGCGCGCAAGCGGCACAACAATCATGGCGGAGAAATCATCACGACAACTTCCGTGGTTGAAGTCGAAGAGGTTCTCGGGCAACAGCTCCCGCGCATCATCCGCAATCACGAGGTTGCGGCCAAACCCATGAGTGTTGATGATGCCGCTGTCGAGATCGGAGGTTCGGGCCGCGACTTTCTGGTTTTCCGCAATGCGGATACGGAGCGTCTCAACGTTGTCTATAAACGCAGGGATGGAAATATCGGATGGATTGAGCCTGAAGCTTAAATTCGGTGTCAGAGGCCTGAATCCCCCTAATTACCGTTCAAATCCAGGTAAATTCCGGGCTCTGACACCCACGCCATGCAGCCATCGTCTTTCATCATCATCACGGGTTTCAGCGGCTCTGGAAAAGGAACCTTTCTTCGAGCCCTTGAGGATCGCGGGTTCTTCTGTGTCGATAATCTTCCTCTCGGCCTTCTCAGTAAGTTCCATGAATTGATTTCGAAGTCTGAAGATGAGGCGGCCAAAGCGGCGGTCGTCATCGATGTTCGGGAAGGCCAGACTCTGAGCGATTTTCCGTCCGTTTTCGCGGAGCTGAAGAAAACTCCATCCCTGCCCGTGTCGTTGTGGTTTCTCGAAGCTTCCGACGATGTCCTTGTCCGGCGTTTCAGCGAAACGCGCCGGCCGCATCCGATCGATCCGAATCGGCCCGTTCTGGAAGCGATTGCGCTCGAGAGGGAATTGCTGGCTCCCATCCGCGCGATGGCCGATCAGATCCTGGATACTTCGCGTTTCACGATTCATGAATTGCGGCAACACGCCGTGCGCCTGTTTGAAGAAAAGGAAGCGCAGCATCTTCTGGTGTCGCTTGTCAGTTTTGGATTCAAGTATGGAGTTCCAATAGATTCGGATCTTGTGTTCGATGTGCGATTTCTGCCGAATCCGAACTTTGTGCCCGAGCTGAAACCATTAACAGGCGCGGATCCTCCGGTCATCGATTACATGAACTCGCACGCGGTCACGAAGGATTTTCTGGACAGGGTTATCGCATTCGTCGACTTTTTGCTGCCTCAGTACGAAGGCGAAGGCAAGTCCTACGTCACGATTTCCATCGGTTGTACAGGCGGACGTCATCGCTCGGTTTTCATTGCCAATGCGATTGCGAAACACGTGGCAGACGAGAAATACCGTGTGAAGGTTTCGCATCGCGACTCGGAAAAGAAGGGTTAACATCTACCCATGATTGGTGGTCTGATCGTCACCCATGGCCGGCTGGCAATCGAGCTTTTGAATGCGGCCGAAATGATCGTCGGCGAAATCCATCACATCGCGGCGGTCTCATTGGGATGGCACGATGACGTCGATATGGCCACCAGCATGATCGAAAAGGCGCTCGATCGCGTAAAGGGCCCCGATGGCGTCCTGATTTTGACCGACATGTTTGGCGGGACGCCGACAAATATTTCTTCGACCTTCCTGGATCAGGACAAGGTGGAGGTTGTGACGGGCGTCAACCTTCCGATGCTGATCAAATTCGCCCAGTTGGGCGAGGGACAAACGCTATCGGCGGCAGCCCGGATCGTCCGTGAACAGGGACAAAGCAGCATATACATCGCGAGCCAACTGCTAGCGCCCAAGCCCCAATCATGAAGGAAAAGGAAGTGGTGGTTGGGCACCGGCTCGGCATTCATGCCCGCGCTGCTGCAAGATTGGTGAAGCTTTCATCGAAGTTTCAGTCCACCATCATTCTGTCCCGGCCGGATCCGGCGAACCCCATCGAAGCGGATGCTCGCAGTATTTTGAGTATCCTGCTCCTTTCTGCAGGATACGGTTCAAGGGTTAACGTTCGGGCGAGTGGGTCCGATGAAGAACAGGCAGTCGACAGCATCTGCGATTACCTGGCTGGGTAGAGCATGAGTGAGTTCAGGGCGGAACGCGTCATTCACGGAGTTGTGGCTTCGGTCGGGACGGCCATCGGAAAGGCCGTTAGAACGTTCGATCCGCTGTTTGTGTCGTTCAATTTGAAGCTGCGGCCCGATCAGGTTCGAAAGGAAATCGAGCGATTCCGCGGTTCGATTGAAAAATCGCGCGAGCAGTTGAAACGAATGCAGTCGCAGCTCAGGCGCAAAAGCGGGCCCGAATCGTCGTTTCTCATTGACGCGCACCTGCTTGTGCTCGAAGACCGGCTGTTTGTCGATCGCATTGTTGAAAAGATCGAAACCGAATCCATCAATTCGGAATGGGCGATTCAGCAAGTCAGTGATGACCTGTTTCAGGCTTACGACCGCCTTGACGATGAATATCTCCGCGAGCGGCGCGGCGACCTCGAAGATATCGTTCGAAGGTTGTTGCATAACCTGCAGGCAGGTCCCGCCGTTGCGGTTCAGAAGTTTCCCTACGATGCGGTTCTGATCGGGAAACTCGTTCCCCCGTCGACATTGTTTGAGCTGCGTTCACAGCGTATTGTCGGCCTCGCAACCGAAACCGGAAGCCCCTTGTCGCACACCGCGATTATGGCCCGCTCCCTGGAGATCCCGGCGGTTATGGGCGCGCCCGGATTGGCGGACGTTTCTTCCGGCGATCTGCTGATCGTCGATGGAGAGCGCGGTGTTGTGATTTGTTCGCCGTCGGAAGAGACGCTGTCGGCATACAAAAGCCACGATCGCGACGGTAGAAAGCTCAAGAGGAAAACGCGCGATTCGATGCCGTCGCCTCCGGTGACCGAGGATCGGATTCCTATTTCGCTGGGCGCCAATATCAATTTCAGCGAAGAAGTTCAGGCTGCCGTTTCGAATGGTTGCGAATCGATTGGACTGTATCGAACCGAGTTCGATTTTTTCCGCGAAGGCAAACAGCCGGACGAAGCATCGCTCGTGGCGGACTATTCTCTTGTTCTGAAAGCCGCGAAAGGAGCGCCGGTGACTTTCAGGACCATCGACGTCGGCATCGATCAAAAGAGTTGGGACGGCATGAATCCGAATCTGGGAGTCCGTGGTTTGAGGTTCTGCCTGGAGAATACCGAGATTTTCAAAAAACAGCTTCGAAGCGTCTATCGCGCTTCGAAGAACGGTCCGGCAAGAATCCTGCTGCCGTTTGTTTCGACGGTGGACGATCTCGACGCCGCGCGCGAAATTATCTGCGAAGTTCAAAGCGAGCTGGATGCGCGGCATCAGCCCTACGATCCGCGCATTCCGGTCGGCGTTATGATCGAGACTCCAGCGGCTGCCCAGACCTGCGACCTGATGGCCTCACGCGTGGACTTCTTCTGTCTGGGAACGAATGACCTCATCCAGTACTACCTGGTGATCGACAGGTCCGATCAATCGGTGGCCCATTTGTACAATCCGTTTCATCCCGCCATTCTCCGTTGTCTCGATCAGGTATACACTTTGCTTCGTCCCACGGGAAAGCCGGTCACGGTTTGCGGCGAAATGGCGGCGGATCCGCCATCGGCGGCGGTATTGCTGGGTTTGGGTTTTACTTCGTTGTCGGTCAGTCTGGCGGCCTATCCCAGAATCAAACGGCTGATCCGTTCGGTTTCCATTGGCCGGCTTCGCGAACTGGCGGCCGAAATATTGAAGATGCAAAAACCAAAAGAAGTCGAAGCGAAAATCCGGGCAGCGATTTTCCGGTCATGAAAGCGCCGTTCAGACTGCTTTGGTCCTATGTGCGGCCCTATTCGTGGCTTCTGGGGGGAGCTGTCGTTCTGGTTGCGATTGTCGGTCTGCTGGAGGCTGCAACACCTTTCCTCATCGGGCTTGTGTTTGACACCATGCTTGGGGCCGCAGACATACCCACGATAACGATTCCTTTTTTCAACCTTCATATCAATATCGCTGCCGCCGATGGAAGAATGTTTCTGCTCATGTTGATAGCAGCCACGGCGATTAAAGTGACCGCCGAATATGGATCGACGTATGCGAGCGTTCATGTCGGGCAATCCGTTGTTCGCAATATCCGTAATGATTTGTTCCAAACAATTCTCCAGCAGCCTCTCGGCTTCTTTCACTTCAATCCCACAGGTGAACTGATCTCGCGTGTTTCGACGGACGTGGATCGCGTCGAACTTGCGGCTTCCGTGACGTTGTCGGAGTTCCTCAAGCAAACCGCGATTCTTCTTTTCATGGTTTTCACTGTTTTTGTCATCGACTGGAGGCTGGCGGCGACGTCCGCGATTCTGGCTCCGCTTGTCTTTCTGCCTGCTGTCTGGTTTGGAAAACGACTTCGTGCCTTGAGTCATTCCAATCAGCAGGAGATGGCCGAGATGGCCAACATTTTGTACGAAGGTATCGAGGCGAACCGAGTCGTCAAGTCATTCACGATGGAGTCCAATGAAGCGCAACGCTTTCGAACCGTGACACAGCGCATTTTCCGGCTCAATGTCCGGGAACTCATGACGGCATCGCTGTCGTCGCCGCTGATGGAGGTTCTCGGCGTTCTGGTGGTGGCCGGTTTCCTTGTTTATGCCCGCACGCAGGTCGTCGGTCAGCGCATGACTGCGGGATTGTTTATTGCGTTCGTTATCGGATTGATCAAGCTCTACGATCCTGTGAGGCGGATGAGCGGCATCAACAACTCATTCCAGCAGGCCTTTGGAGCCTCGAGCCGGATATTCGAGATTCTGTGTCTGGAGAAAGAGAAAGACACCGGCGAAAAGACTCTGGGCGGCTGCAAAGGATCGATCGAGTTCAATGACGTCCAGTTTGGATACACGCCGGGGCAGAGTGTCATCAACGGCGTTTCTTTCAGCGTTAATCCAGGCGAAGTCCTGGCGATCGTCGGTCCCAGCGGAGTTGGAAAAACGACGCTTGTGAACCTCCTGCCGCGCCTGTATGAAGCGACGGCCGGAGAGATTCTCATCGACGGACAGAATGTGCGCGGCTTCACTCTCGCTTCCCTTCGAAAACAGATTGCGGTGGTGACTCAGGACGTTATTCTTTTCAACGATACCGTTCGAGCCAACATCAAGTATGGCGACACACGCGCCAGCGACGATGCCGTGATGGGCGCGGCAAGGGCCGCGCTCGTCGACAGTTTTGTGGCCGACTATGATCTTCGATCCGGCGAAAGGGGATCTCGATTTTCCGGTGGTGAGCGTCAGCGGATCTCCATCGCCAGGGCTTTGCTGAAGAATGCGCCAATCCTGATTCTGGATGAAGCCACGTCTGCGCTTGATGCCGAATCGGAGGTTCTGGTCCAGCAGGCGCTGCAGAATCTGATGGAGGGACGAACAACGATCGTCATCGCTCACCGGCTTTCCACAGTGCGCCGCGCCGATCGCATCATTGTTCTTGCGGACGGTAGAATCAAAGAATCCGGCACGCATGAAGAGCTTGTGCTTCGGCGCGGGCTGTATTGGAAGCTGTACAATCTCCAATTTCAGGACGACTTGAAGGACGTGAATTCATGATCTACAGCATGACCGGTTTCGGCTCCGCGCGCGCGGAGGCTCAGAACCTGTCGACGTTGGTCGAGATCAAGAGCGTGAACCATCGATATCTGGATGTTCACATCAAGATTCCCGCTGAATATCAGAATTTTGAAAACATCATTCGGCAGAGAATCTCAGGCGCATTCAAGCGTGGCCGGCTGGATGTGTTCGTGCGAGTCGACTACAAGCGGGAGAACATCAAGCTGGATGTGAATCACAGCCTGATTCGCGCGTACGTCGAAATGATTTCGGGTTTGAAGAAGACTTATCCCGTTCAGGGTGATCTCACACTCGACATGATCACACGGTTGCCCGGCCTTGTGAGTGTTTCGAGCACAGACCTTTCGGCCGATGAACTCGACCTCATCGGCAAGACGCTGGGAGAGGCAACCGATGCCGCATTGGCTCAACTCCGGCAGATGAGGACGACCGAGGGCAGAGCATTAATGGAAGACATTGACCGGCGTCTCGGCAATATCGACAGGCATTTATCGACGATCCTTACTCATGCGATCGATTTTGTGGAACATTACCGGAAGCAACTGATCAGCCGTGTTACGGAACTCGCGCCTCAACTGGTTGGTGAAAGCGCGCACCGGCTCGAAACCGAAGCCCTCCTTTATGCCGAGCGAAGCGATATTGCTGAAGAAACAACGCGGCTCCGAAGTCACCTCGATCAGTTCGCCGGACTGAAAAACCTCCAGGACGAAACCGGAAAACGCATGGATTTCCTCCTTCAGGAAATGAATCGTGAAGTCACCACGATCCTTTCGAAAACTTCCGGCCTGAATGAACTGGGTGTCGGCATCGGCCAGGCGGCCATCGAAATCAAAGTCGAAATCGAAAAGCTTCGCGAACAAGTCCAGAACATTGAATAAGGGACAAGGGGGCAGACCCCATGCCCACCTTGTGGTAAGCTAAAGGTTTTCTAAGGTGAATGCGAGGCAACCTATACATCGTTTCGGCTCCATCAGGGTCCGGTAAGACCACGTTACTTCAACACTTACTTCGCAGTTTCAAGGATCTCAGGTTTTCCGTTTCATACACGACCCGAGGGCCTCGCCCGGGGGAGCAGAACGGTGTGGATTATTTTTTTACGGATCGGCAGGCATTTCTGAATCTGGCCGAACGAGGGGAATTGCTCGAGTGGGCCGAGTTCAACGGCCAGCTTTACGGGACCGCAGCAGCGTTTGTCTATGAACAGCTTGAGCAGGGGAGAGACGTCATTCTCGACATCGATGTTCAGGGCGCCCACCAGGTGAAATCGAAGATGGCCGACGCGATCGCCATCTTTGTACTGCCGCCGTCTTTTGCAGAATTAGAACGCCGGCTGAAGGCGCGCATGATGGAGCCCGATGATGTGATTCGCCGGCGGCTGGAGATTGCGAAGGGCGAGATCCGTTATTACCGTGACTACGACTACATTGTTATTAACGACATTTTGCAGAATTCTGTGCTGCTCCTCGAATCCATTGTCCGCAGCGGCACCGCTGTACCGAAGCGCCAGGAAGATCGCATCGAGGAGATCATTGCTTCTTTCGGAGGTTTAGCTTGATAACGATTCCCGACAATATCGACAGCAAATATCGTTTCGTCATCCTTTCGGCGCTGCGTGCCCGGCAGATTCAAGGCGGAAGCATGCCCAAGCTCAAGGAACCGAGGCATAAAGCGACTCAGATTGCGCAGAAGGAAATTCTGCAGAACCTTGTTCAGTTTCGCATTCCCGAACGAGACGGTAAACCGAAGGAAGAACAAAGCGAAGAATGAAAATAGCTCTTGGGATCAGCGGCGGAATTGCGTGTTACAAGGCGGCCGAGATCGTCCGCCGGCTACAGGATCGTGACGCCGAAGTAACTGTCCTGATGACAAAGGGCGCCACGCAATTTGTTACGCCACTGACTTTCCGGGCTCTTTCAGGCAACAAAGTTTATGTCGACATGTTCGAAGGCGGCCGATCCGGTGAGGATTTCGAAGGCGCGTTCGACCACATTCTTGTTGCCCAATCCATCGATTTGTTTCTGATCGCTCCCGCAACCGCAGACTGCATCGCGCGGCTGGCCGCGGGTCTCGCGGATGATTTCCTGACGACATTTCATCTGGCCGTAACGGCTCCAATGGTGATCGCTCCCGCGATGAACACTCGCATGTGGGAGCATGCTTCGGTTCAGGCGAATTTGCGCACCTTGCGGAACCGCGGAGTTCACATCATCGATCCTGACACCGGACGAATGGCATGCCGCACGTATGGTCCCGGCCGCCTAGCTTCGGTGGAAGATATCGTGGAGTACGTCATGACCTTGAGCGGCCGGGCTCGCGATCTCGAAGGACGCAAGATCGTCGTGACTGCCGGACCCACCGTTGAAGACATCGATCCGGTACGATACATCAGCAATCGTTCATCAGGAAAAATGGGATTCGCCATCGCTAACGCCGCGCGCAATCGCGGCGCCAATGTGATTCTTGTTTCCGGTCCCTCGGAACTCGAGTTTCCGGCAACGATTCGCGTACGGACGACGGAAGAGATGCGCCGGGCTGTACTGGACAATGCCGCGGACGCCGATGTCGTCATCAAGGCTGCAGCGCCGCTGGATTTTCGTCCGAAGAATGTGGCGCAACAGAAGATCAAAAAAAAGAATTCGGATCTGATTCTCGAGCTCGAACCGGCGAAAGATATTCTCAAGGAACTGGGCAGCCGAAAGAACGGCAAGATTCTCGTTGGTTTTGCAGCCGAAACCGAGAATCACATCAAGAACGGCAGAGAAAAGCTCAGAGCGAAAAACCTCGATTTGATCGTCGTCAATCCCGTAAGTGGTCCTGATTCGGCCTTCGACAGCGATATGAATCACGCGACAATCATTGATGCGTCCGGCCAGACTGAGGAGATTCCTCTTGTCAGCAAACAGGTCATGGCCGACAAAATCCTGGATCGCGTGGTGCAATTGCTGAAATGAACAACAATGAAATCGCCTGCCAGCTTCAATTCTTTCGAGACATCGGTGTGGAAACTCTTTCTGCAGGGGAGGCCGGCGACCGCCCGGGCGTTTATCGAGCACCTTTGCAGGTGAGCGAAGGACCCAAACTTGAGGATATTCGCGCAGAAATCGGCGACTGCCAGCGCTGCAAGCTCCATCCCACGCGAACCAACATTGTGTTCGGCTCCGGCAATCCCAACGCGGAACTTGTCTTCGTCGGCGAAGCACCCGGCTATGACGAAGATCAGCAGGGTCTTCCCTTTGTCGGCCGCGCCGGCCAGCTTCTGACCAAAATCATCGAATCCATCGATATCAAGCGGGAAGATGTCTACATCTGCAACGTTCTAAAATGCCGCCCGCCCGAAAACCGCAATCCCGAACCGGACGAAGTTGCATCGTGCAATCCCTTCATGAAAAAACAACTCGCCGCGATCCGGCCAAAGATCGTCTGCTGTCTCGGCACTTTCGCCGCTCAAACCGTTCTTCAAACCGCCTCTCCAATTTCCAAACTGCGCGGCAGGTTTTTCGATATGGACGGCATACGCGTGATTGCGACGTTTCATCCGGCTTACCTCTTGCGGTCGCCCGAGAAGAAGCGTGAAGTCTGGGAAGACATGAAGCAGATTCGCGCTGAACTATTCAGGCTGCGCTCCTGACCTGCCATGTACACGCACATCGCGGTGTGCCTGCCGCTGTTGCGGACATTTGTTTATGAATTGAACGAGCCCGCGGAAATCGGCTGCCGGGTCGTGGTTCCGTTTCGAAAACGCCACGTGGAAGGTTTCGTCACCGGCCTGACGAAGGAAGCGCCCCAGGGTTTCGAAGTCCACGCTGTTATAAAAGTGATCGATGCGACTCCCCTTGTCCGGCCTGACATTTTCAAGCTCTGCAAATGGATTTCGGAGTATTACGTATCGCCGTTTGGCGAGGTATTGAAGGGATCGCTGCCGCCGGGGATTACGGCAAAGCACTTTCAAGGCCGGCCGTCGCCTGGGGCTACAGCGCCGCGTTCTCCCGGGGGAAAAGGGCATCGCGCCGAAAGCGCGCGGGGTAAAGGTGGCCACACACCGTCTCTGCAGTTAACGGCCGATCAGTCTCAAGCTCTCTCCGCTATCCTTTCCGCCAACGTTTTTCATCCGATTCTTCTTCACGGCGTCACCGGGAGCGGTAAGACTGAAATCTACATGCGTGCCGCCGAGCAACAGCTTGCCGCCGGCAATACAGCGCTGGTTCTCGTTCCTGAAATCGGGCTCACGCCCCAACTCACCGACCGCTTCGCCGAGCGCTTCCCAGGCAGGACGGCAATTCTTCACAGTTCTCTTACAAAGCGTCAGCGCATCGACGAATGGTTGCGCATTTATGCCGGCGACGCCTCCATTGTCATCGGCACGCGTTCGGCAGTGTTTGCGCCCCTCGAGAATCTTGGCCTTATCGTGGTCGACGAGGAACACGAGACGAGTTACAAACAGGAAGAAGTTCCGCGCTACAGCGCGCGCGATACCGCCGTTATGCGCGCGAAACTCGCGGACGTTGCAGTGGTCCTTGGTTCCGCAACGCCTTCAATGGAATCTTTTCGTAATGCCGAATCCAGGAAGTATCAATACGTCACGCTCTCGAATCGTGTCGAAAACCGGCCTTTGCCGGATGTTGAAATCGTCAACATGCGAGAGGAGTATGCGGCCGAAGGCCGGCAGGTCGTTTTCGCGCGCCGCCTTCTTCAGGCTGTAGCCGCGCGGCTCGAACGCGGCGAGCAGACCATGATTCTGCTCAACCGACGCGGTTATGCGGCATTTCTGCTCTGCCGTCACTGCGGCTATACCTTTCAGTGCACTTCATGCAGCGTTGCGATGACGTATCATCGCTCGATCGACAAGCTCCTTTGCCACTATTGCGGACTGGCGAAACGTCCGCCGTCACGATGCCCGGAATGCGACAGCGAGTACATCCATTATGTCGGGGAGGGGACGGAACGTCTCGAGGCGGAATTGAAAAACGCGTTTCCGGACGCAAGAATCGGCAGGCTCGACCGGGACACGATGCGGCACATCCGCGATTTTGAGCGTGTGCTGGGAGGATTTCGTAAAGGCGATATCGATATTCTTGCCGGTACCCAGATGATTGCGAAGGGTCACGATTTTCCGAGAGTCACTCTGGTGGGTGTTATCGGTGCCGATGCGCCGCTCGCACTTCCCGATTTTCGGGCAGCCGAGCGCACATTTCAATTGCTGACGCAGGTTGCCGGCCGCTCTGGCCGGGGCGATCAGCCCGGTCAGGTGATTGTGCAGAGTTACTTTCCGGACCACTACACGTTTCAGCTCGCCGTGACGCAGCGTTTTGAAGATTTTTACGCGCGCGAATCGCGTTATCGAAAAGCGATGTTCTATCCGCCTTTCGCTTCGCTTGCCGGAATAATGGTCACCGACAGGGATCCCGGCCGTGCTCAAAGCATGGCGCGTGATGTGGCGAAGTTTCTGGATTCGCTTCGCTCCAATGCCATTCGAATACTCGGCCCGGCGCCCGCGCCTCTCGAACGTCTGAAACGCGTTCACCGGCACCAGCTTCTGATCAAGTCGTCGTCACGCGCAGCCCTTCATACCATTCTCGAGCGTTTGCAGATGTACATTGAGGAGAAGAAAATCGGTGCGACAAAAGTGATCGTGGATGTCGATCCCGTGTCGCTGCTGTAGTTGGAAAAAACGGGAACACGTCCCGATATTTCTAATAAATGATCTTCAGTCCCAATTGAATTTGCCGTGACAGCGTTGCCGTCGACGTGATCAATCCCGCCGATGGGCTTGGCGCAGTTCCCGAGAACGCGATGGGATTAGGGTTTCCCAGATTCGTATGGTTGAAGGCGTTGAAAAACTCCGCCCTGAACTGCAGGCCGACGCGTTCGGAGAGGCTCGTATTCTTAGACATGGATAGATCCACATTGGCAAGGCCCGGGCCTCGCAGAACGCCGCGGCCCAGGTCTCCCCAGGTTCCAACTGCCGGCACCACAAAAGCCTGTGGATCGTACCACCGGCCTTGTGCGCGCAAGACCTCCCGGCCGCTGACGGGACCGGTGAACGACGCATTTCGGAACGGACGGTCGGGATTTCGCGTGTTTCCGTCGCCAGACCTGTTCGATCCAACAGTCGGCGTCAATGGAAAACCGCTCAACAGCGTGGTGATTCCATTCACTTGCCAGCCGCCGGCGAGCTTGTTTCGAAGTCCCACGCCTTTGGCGTCGCCGAAAGGAAATTCGTAATGAGCCGAAATACTGGCCTGGCTGGTTGGAGTCAGCGCGGATGGGCCCCAGTCGCGCCGCAAATCGTTCCGGTCCAAAATCATTTGCGATTGATTGTTTGCCTGCGCTCCCGTTAATCCTGAATTCGTGTCGAGGTTTTTCGCCCATGTGTAGTTTGCTCTGAATTGAAGCCGGCGCGTGAGCCGCCGATTCACTTCCACCTGCAGCGCGTTGTAGCTGCTGTTTCCTTCAGTCAGCCAGAAGAATCCGGCGGAGACGTATGGATTGGGCCGCAATTGCACGGGGATGTACTGCGCTCCCTGGGAAACCGTCGACTGCAAAGCGGCATTCGTGGGCGCCGCTGCTGCGGCATTGCCTCCAGCTCTGCATCCGCCGGCCGTGGAGCAGATCTGCGCCGCGACGGTATTCGGATCGACGCTGAGCAGGCCGTGATAACCGAACGATCCAACATAGCCAACGCGAATCGCTGTATTGGAAGTGAGCTGCTGCTCAACCGTCAGGTTCCATTCCTCTACTGTGGGTGTTTTCGCCACGGCGTCGATTCCCTGGGGCGCGAATGTCGTGCAAGGTTGAGGAATTCCAAGGCCGCACGATCGCGGCGGCAGGACGCCTTTTTGAAACGGAATGCTGTTGTTCGTGCTGGTGAAGTTAAACAATGAACCTGAATATGCAGCGGAGCCGTTGTAAGGAGGAAGCGCGTTGATCAGGAATGCGAGATTGTCGATCAATGTGTAATAGGTTCCGAAACCGGCGCGGATGGCAGTCTTTCCTTTTCCGAAAGGATCCCACGCCAATGCCACCCTCGGACCGAACAAACGCTTCGCGTTGTTCCCCGTATAAACGGAATCTGCCACTCGCGGGTCGGTCACAAGCACACCCTGCGCATCGGTGATGTAATTAGCTGCTTTTCCCGCCACTTCATTCCAGCCCGTTGAGAATTCGTGGCGGATTCCCACTCGCAGCGTGAGGTTTTGCCGAAGACGCATCGCGTCTTCCAGGTACCAGGCGCCGAACAGGCTTCTCCAGCCTAATTCCGTCGTCGTTGGCACGATTTGAAAATTACTGGTGGTTCCCTGGAGAAATGTCGTTAGAGTCGCGAACGTTGCCAGCCCCAGGCGGCGCGATGCGATATCTTCGTTATCCTGCATCCGCTGAAACCACGCGCCGAGATTGATCTGATGGATTCCCCGGCTGATCTGCAATCCGTCCGAGTACGTAAAGAGGTTTCGATGATTGCGGGATCCGGAAGCAACGTTGGGACCTGCCGCCGTTATTGCTGCCGCGCCGGTTCCTGCTGCGCCGCCTCCGATAGTCAGTCCACCCGGTCCCGCGCCGGCGACGAAGGAAACGTTCGCTGGAAACGAAGTGAATGCGAACGAATCGAAACCATAGGAAGAGCGGGAGAATCCGGCAGTGAACGTATTTAAGACTCGCGGCGAAAAGATGTGAGAGTGCCGCACGCTCGCCACTTGCGTCCGCAGCGTTGAGTACGATCCGAACAGCGGATCAGCCACAGGCGTCAGGTTATTGCTGTTGTCGATCGTGTAACTCAGCGAAAGCGAGTCCTGATCCCGAAGGTTGTAATCGCCGCGCATCGTGCTGAAATCTTCATTGATCGCTTGCTTTGGAGAATTGTACGAATACGCCGTGCCCGTCGGCAGTCCATTCAAAAGAATCTCCGAGCCATTCGGCTGCGGCCATAAAGAGGTGAATGGCAACATCGCCTGATTCAGACCTGTAACGGGCGTGTAGACGCCCGCTGCATTCGGCAGAAGACCCAGGCGCGCCTGCGGGTCGGGAACAACAGAGACATTGCTGACTCCGTAGCGGTACCGGAATCCCTCATAGTTTGAAAAGGCGAAAAGCTTATCCTTCTTGATCGGGCCTCCCACGGCAAAGCCAAACTGATTCCGCTGGAGCGGAGGAATCGTCGCCTGATCGAAGGGATTGCGCGCATCCATCGCGCTGTTGCGCAGGAATTCGAAAACCGATCCGTGCAGTTGATTGGTTCCCGACTGCGTCACGATGCTCACCTGGGCGCCCGCGCGTTTTCCGTACTCCGCCGAATATGTTCCGGTCAGCACATTGAATTCACGAACCGCGTCGATTCCCAGCAACTGCCCGCTCACGCCGCCGGGTGTGACCGCGAGCTGGCTCGACCCGGTGTACTCGACGCCGTTCAAGAGGAACATATTCTCGAGCGGCCGCCGGCCTGCAACGGAGAATGTGTTGCCGTTACTTGTTGTCGTGTTCGGACTCTTCAGCACGTAGTTGACGGAACCTGGATTCAGCGCGATCAGGTTATCGAAACTGCGTCCGTTGAGAGGGAGATCTTTCACTTCGCGTTCGCCAACGAGTCCGGAAATGGACGCCGTCGTCGTGTCGATGATTGCAACATCGGCGGCGACCGTCACCTCCTGAGTCACTTGTCCCACGTCGAGCTTCAGGTTTACGACTGCGTCCTGGCCTACGACCAGAGTGATTCCCGTTCGAACGGCCGACTTGAAGCCCGGTTTCTCCGCTCGGACTTCCTGCGGACCAACGGGAAGAGAGAGCGCTCGGTAATTTCCCGTCTCGTCGGTTGTCACCGTTCGCGTGGAACCGGTTTCGAGGTTCTTCACTGTTACGGTCGCTCCGCCCACGGCCGCGCCGCTCGGATCTTCGACCTTTCCCGTCATGCTCGCGTTCACTTGAGCGCTTGCCGATTGCGGTCCGGTCAGAAGAAATAAAGCGCCCAGAACAAGGCTCACCCACCCGCTGAATTGCCGAATCCTCATATTTGAGACTCCTATTGTGATAGCGGCGGCAGTGTATCGAAAAAAATGAAGCACAGGCAACCTTCGACGCTCAAACCGACTGCCGGTTGAACGCGTCGTGTAAACTGGCAGGGTATGCAGCTACCTGCGGCGGTCGTATTGGTAAGACCTGTTTCGTTCGGCTTCAATCCGGATACAGCGCCATCATTCATGTTTCAGCGTGAAATCACGGATAACAGCCGCAAGGAAATTGAACGGCGCGCAAGGATGGAATTTGACATTCTTGCCGGCCGGCTCCGCGATGCAGGCGTGGATGTGATTATCGTGGAAGACAAGGAGGAGCTCCAGACTCCGGATGCCGTCTTCCCGAATAATTGGGTCTCATTTCATCATGACGGCACGGTCGTGCTCTATCCAATGTTGGCGCCGAGCCGGCGGCCGGAGCGGCGACGGGACATCATCGACAAACTACAGGCGAGCGGGTTCCAGGTGTCTCGGGTCATCGACCTGACGCATCACGAAGACCAGGGACGATTTCTCGAAGGCACCGGCAGCGTTGTTTTCGACCATGCCGACAGGCTCGCTTACGCGGCAATCTCTCCCCGGACCCATGCGGACGTGTTGAGCGAGCTTTGCGGCACTCTGGGCTACAAGCCCGTCACATTCGAGGCGCTGCGTGAAAATGGCGATCCCGTTTTTCACACGGACATGATGGTGAGCATTGGCGATCGTTTCGTGATTTTCTGTGGTGAATCGATTGCGGATTCTTCGGAGCGGAAACGCGTGCTCGACAGCCTCAAATCCACCGGGCGGCAAATCATTTCGATCGATCTCAAACAAGTCGATCGATTTGCGGGCAACGTTCTTCAACTCCAATCGAAAAACGGCGGAACGGTTTTCGCCATTTCCACTGCCGCCTGCCTCGCGTTGCGTCCCGATCAACGCGAGGCTATCGAGAAGTTCTCGAAGATTGTGGAATCACCTCTACCGCTGTTTGAAGGTATCGGCCGCGGCAGCGCCCGCTGCATGATGGCGGACGTCCACCTGCCGAGGATGGCCGAAGCCTGAATTCAAGCCGCTTTGCGATGCGGACGTCTCCATTTCCATTCCCGCATTCCCGATTTCTGTGAGGGCTCCAGGGCGCCCGACTCGATCATCTCGACAATGACGCCTTCTTCCTCTTTTGATGCGGGTATCAGCCCTTCCAGCATCGCGACAGGCACTCCGTCCATGGTAAGCACGACGCGCTTTCCGGTCTTAATCGCGCGGAGCGCTTTTTTGAGATCGCCGGTCATTTCATAGCCGTCTGTACGCATGAGTTCCCCAAAATTAAAAGTGATCGAGACGGGATCGAAAAATACGGCGGGCTCGCTAGAAAAATGCGGGACCTGAGGCCCTTTCCATGATGTGCCATTCCTCTTCCACTGTTTCGCCGCGTACACAAAACAAGCGATCGTAGAGATTAACGGTCGGATCGCAATGAGGAGGAATAAACCGCAGCTTGTCGCCGAGCCGAATCTCGCGGGGCGGGTTCTCGAGAAAAAGGCGTCCATGTTCGTCGCCGGCGAATTCATACCGGATGCCGGCGATATCCAGCAACTCGGGACCAAAGGGCCGATCCGTGGAAAACGCTTTCAACCCGGCATCGACGATCGCCTTCGCGCCCGATCGATGAATGACCGTGGCGAGCACCGACAATGCCGGCTTGAAATCCTCGTAGATGGCGCTGGTCCGGCCGCCGATTCTGCGATATTCGACATCCATGAAGACGTACGAACCGGACTGTAATTCCGTAACGCCGTCGATTTCAGAATCGATGTTATAAGTTCCGGTGCTTGCTCCCGACAGGATTTGGACTGGATGTCCGTTCTGCCGGAGCAGATCCCGCGTCTCGGTTGCCAGGGCAAACGCACGTTGCGTGGCATCGCGCCGCGATTCAAATCCCGCCACGTGCGCGGCATGTCCGGCATATGCGCAAATGCCTTTTAACTGAAGATTCTTTGATCGCGCAATGTGCTCCGCGAGTCGCAGCGCGGGCGTTCCCGGCTGAATGCCTGTACGGTTCTGGCCGATATCAAGATCGATAAGCACGCCAACTTGAACTTCGGCCTTGACGGCTGCGTCCTGCAGATCGTCGGCATTGCGCGCGTCGTCGACAACGACCATGGTTTCCGGAGCCTCTGAGACCACCTGCATCAACCGCGAGATCTTCGGCTCGCCCACCATTTCGCCTGTGATGAGGAGGCCGCGAATCCCTCCGCGCACCATGACTTCAGCTTCCGCGATCGTCGCCACGCATATGCCGATGGCACCCTTTTCAAGTTGCCGGCGCGCTATCCGGACACACTTGTGCGTCTTCGAATGTGGGCGCAGCGCCACTTTCCGTTCGCGCGTAAACCCGCTCATACGATCGAGATTGGATTCCAGAACATCCCTGTCGACGACCAGGCATGGCGTCGGAAGATCATGGATTTTTTTCACGGACCGAGTGTACCACCCAGCCGATCTACAAACTTTGTGGAATGCCGGGAGCCGGTCTTGTATCTAAAGCTCCCGAAAAATGAAGACTTTGTGGTTCATCTGCTCCAAAACCACGCCACACCTGGCTTCCAGCTATTGGGCAGAACGATTGCTATTAGTCCATGCGGGTTATGCCATTTGAGCAAAGGAGAAGAAATACATGAATCTTTCGCTGAAGAAAACCCCCGCATTCGGAGCGGCGATCCTGTTGGCCCTGTCGTCCATAACCGCCGGAGCACAAGTGTCGGGCAATGCCCAGACTTATTCCGCGAGTCACGTTTCGGCAGAGATGACGAAAGGAAAACTGAATCCATCGGAAAGCAAGCCTGGGGACACGGTGGCTTTAAGACTCAAGGACGATGTGAAGTCGAACGGCGAAGTCGTGTTGAAAAAGGGAACAACGATCACAGGCATTGTGCGAAACGTAAAACGTTCCGAAGCGAAAGGTGAAGGCCAATCAATGATGGCCATCGAATGGCTCGCTCCAGCGGCTCAAGGCAATACCGGACGAGATTTGTCGTTCACATTGCAATCAATAATGCAGGTGAACTCGTTATACCAGCACGAACAGAACGAGGCTGCGGATGATTTCGGACTTGCGGGAAACAGCGCGACGCCGGGCGCGATTGCGCGTCCAGCGCGGCCGGCTTCGGGTGGCGGTGGAGGCGGATTGTTGAGCAGCGTCGGAGGAAGCGTTGCCGGCGCGACTGCGGGAGTTGCGACGATAGGTTCGGGAGCGATTGGCGGTGTGACCGGTAGCGTGGCCTCAACGGCCGGCAGCGTGACATCCGTTTCTTCAACTCAGGCCGGGAGTCAGTCCAATGCGGCCCTGTTGAATATGCCTTCAGTGGTGGCCGTCGATCATCAGACCAGTGCGGCCATTGAAAACCAGTTGGGTGCAGCATCATCGAACCCGCTGTTCAAGGTTGGTCATGGAGAGATGGTGTCGGCGGGAGGCTCAAAACAGTCGGTCGACATCTTTTCGCACCTGAACAACGACACGGTCATCACGTCGCCGAACAAGAACTTTGAAATTACGAGCGGCGCTCAAATGCAGATGCTCGTTGGAGTCCGAAAGAACTAGTTATCGATTTAAAAGAAGGAAGTAACACATGCGTATCAAGTGGACGTCTTTTCACAACATCCTGATCGGGAACACGGCTGCTCCGTGGGTAGGTCCTGGTCTCTCGGAGCGGCTCAAGCGGGAGAAAGTGAACGAACGTCAACGCGAAAAGAAAGAAAAGAAGCTTAGCGAGCGGGCTCTGGCCTGGTTTCGCCGGAGCCGCTGACAGAGGACAGGAGGCTTGATATGAAACGAATCATTCATTCAATATTCATTGCAGCGTTCTTGACCAGCATGCCGGGGTGCGGCGCGGGACCGTCAACGACAAACGCGGATTCCCTTAATGACTCGTCTTCGATTGCCGAGAATCCCAGGCCGGCAGCACGAATCACGATTCCCGCGGGCACACGATTGAGAGTTTCCCTGATCGATGCCGTCAGCTCCGACAAGAGCCGGCCCGGAGATCAATTCCTGGCAAGCCTTGCGGAGCCTGTCGTCGTCAACGGCAGAACGGTTCTGGAGAAGGGAACGAAGGTCACGGGACGTGTGGTTGATGCAAAAGAATCCGGACGCGTGAAAGGCCGCGCCAGTATCGAGCTGCGGCTGACCTCAGTTACGCGTGAGAACGGCCGGCAGGTAAGCATCGCAACGAAGCCGTACGCGGCGGTTGCTCAAGGGACAAAAAAGCGTGACGCGGCCATCATTGGCGGCGGCGCGGGTCTTGGAGCAGCAATCGGCGCCATAGCCGGAGGCGGCAAGGGCGCGGCGATCGGCGCTGCCGTCGGCGGCGGCGCCGGCACCGGAACGGTCCTCGCGACAAAGGGCAAAGAGATCCACTATCCGCCCGAAACGAGAATATCGTTCACTCTCGCCAGTCCGGCCGAGATCTGACGAAGTTCCCTCTGTCCTGTCATCTGGCCGAGCGATCAACCGAGAGGATCGCTCGGCCCTTTTTTAATGTGAGATTCGGGTTCGCTAATCCTTGAATTCGAGTGACCGCCAGCAATACCAACTCGCCACGCTCGCATACGGCCGCCACGGCGTCGCGATACGATGGCTCACTTCCTTTGTCGGCAATTCATCGAGTCCGTAAAGATTGCGGATCGCTGCTCGAACGCCCAGGTCATCGTGCGGGAACACGTCCGGGCGGCCAAGCGCGAAAATCAAGAACATTTGAGCCGTCCAGACACCAATTCCTTTGACTTGAATGAGCGCTTCAATGACATCTTCATCGCTCATTCTTCCCATTCGATTCAGTTTCAATTCACCGCTCGCCACTCGCTCTGCCAGATCCAAAAGATAGCCGGCTTTTTGAGGAGACACTCCCAGGCCGCGAAGCTGCTGCGGCTTGAGACGCTGGAGGTTTTCGGGCGATATCCGTTCCGGCGCGACGTAGTCCTCGATCCGCCGGCGAATGGACGCCGCAGCCTTTCCGGAAATCTGTTGTGAAATGATCGACGACACGAGTGAATAAAAGCGGTCCCGCCGGAGCTTGAGCCGAAAAGGTCCAGCCCTGCGAATGACTTCACGCATAACGGGATCGGCCTGACGCAGATGACGAATGGCTTCGTTGACGTGACGGTGATTCATCGCGGCAAGACAGTATAATGTCCTCTTTATGCCTGCTCAACCGGTCTCGTCGAAGGATCAATTCAAACGACTGCTCGTTCTCATCGCGGTGGCTACCGTTGACATGATCGGCGGAGCCATGGTGTTTCCGCTGATCCCGTTTTACGCGCTCAAACTTCACGCGTCACCGGCAACCATTGGCGCCATCATCGCATCGTTTTTTGTGGCGCAACTCATCTCTGCGCCGCTGTGGGGCCGCGTTTCGGATCACTACGGACGCCGCCCGGCGCTGCTTATCGGACTGAGCGCTTCCGCTGCCGCATTTTTTGTTTTTGGTTTTGCCAATGCCGTATGGCTGCTCTTCTTGTGTCGAGTTGTGCAGGGCCTCGGTGGTGGAACAACCGGCGTCGTGCAGGCCTACGTCAGCGACACCGTTCCACCGGAAGACCGGGCGCGATCGTTGGGCTGGCTTTCCGCGGGAACCAATGTCGGGACGATGCTTGGACCGGTGGTGGGTTCGTTCGCGACATCCTGGGGACAGCAATGGCCGGGCATCCTGGCCGCATCATTGTGCGTTGCGAATGCAATCTTCGCATGGAAGTGGCTTCCGGAATCGAAGGAGCATCACGCGCACACGCGCCCGCGCAAGCCGGTCTGGCACGGCGTATGGACGGTTCTTCGAAATCCGGCGGACAGCGTTTCGCGATTGACGCTGATTTACGCCGTGGCGATGCTTGCTTTTTCCTGTCTGACCTCCGTGCTGGCCCTTTACCTGAGTGCGGAGTTCGGCATCACCGAGAAGACCATCGGTTATGTCTTCCTTTATGTCGGCATTTTTTCTGTGCTGATGCGTTCCGCTCTGATCGGTCCAATCGTCGATCGTATCGGCGAAGCCTGGTCGATTCGCGCGGGCGCCGCTGCTTTGATTGTCGGATTGCTGGCGTATCCGATTGCGCCGAACCTCTGGTCGCTGGCTTTCATTGTGCCGCTGGTTCCGATTGGAACATCGCTGCTCTTTCCGGCAACCACGGCATTGATGTCGAGTCACTCTGAAAAATCCGAACTGGGCACGACGATGGGCATTGCTCAAACCTTCGCCGGCATCTCTCGCGTCATCGCACCCGTGCTTTCGACGCAACTCTTTCAGCGTGTGAGTCACGGAATGCCGTTCTACTTCGCAGCCACATTTGTCGGGCTTGTCAGCCTGTTGGCCTTCCAGGTCCAATCGGCCCCCGAACCGGTCCGTGTGGTAGACTGAACGGGTTCAATTCCGGCTGTCGCGCGGGAATTTCAGGGACACCATTTGAGAGTGGAGATCCCAATATTTGAGATCTCAGATCCTGGGATCTCCACTCTCAAATGGTGTTCCTCTGTTTTCCCCCGCGACGCCTTAACGAGGTGAAACCCGTGGCGTTGCCCAATTTCGTGTTCTTCAGAGGCCGCGTTGTTCCCTATTCCGAGGTCAAGTTCGGTGTTCTTACGCACGCTTTGAATTATGGAACCGCGGTATTCGGTGGTCTTCGAGCTTATTGGAATGATGATGAGAAGCAGTTGTTTGTTTTCCGGCCGCAGGATCATTTCCGGCGATTTCTGCAGTCCGCAAAACTGCTGCTGATGGAGCTTCCTTATTCCGGTGAAGAGCTGCAAAAAGGACTGGCCGAACTGATTCGTACTGAAGGTCACGAAGAAGATCTCTATATCCGTCCTCTCGCGTTTTATACGGATGAGATCATCGGCGTCCGGCTTCACGATTTGAATCCCGAAGTTTCGATCGTGGTAATGCCCTTCGGCACCTATAACAAGAATGAAGAGAACATGCACGTCACCATTTCTTCGTGGCGACGCGTCGACGACAACACCATTCCCGCCCGCGGTAAAATCGCCGGCGCCTACGTCAATTCCGCCTTTGTGAAAACAGATGCGGTGCGCGCCGGTTTTGATGAAGCAGTCGTGTTGAATGCCGATGGCCATATCTCCGAAGGCTCGGCGGCGAATATTTTCCTCCTCCGCAACGGCATTCTGGCTACGCCTCCGATTACCGACAACGTTCTCGAAGGGATTACACGCCGGACCGTGATTCAGCTTTTGCGCGAAGAGCTGAAAATGGAAGTGCAGGAACGGCAGATCGATCGAACCGAGATGTACCTGTGCGACGAAGCTTTCTACTGCGGTACCGGCGCGCAGATCAGCGCGATCACGCAGGTCGATCATCGCGATATTGGAACGGGCAAGATCGGTGACGTCACCGGCCGCCTCCGCAAACTTTACTTCGATGTCGTTCGCGGGAAAGTTCCGAAGTATCGCGACTGGTGCTATCCGATTTACGCGACGAACAGGAAAACGGCCGCGAAAGATCGAACCCACGTCACCGTTGAGTAACGAGCTTCAAATCAAGAAAGCGACGGAACGGGACATCCCCGTCATCGCATCGTTTATCCGGCAGTTGGCCGAATACGAGAAACTCGCCGACGCTGCGATCATGACGCACGATGATCTCCGGCAAAGTCTCTTCAGCGAGCGTCCCGCCGCCGAAGTACTACTGGGGTATTACGAGGACAGGCCCGTCGGTTTCGCTGTTTTCTTTCACAATTTCTCGACGTTTCTCGGCAGGGCCGGGCTTTACCTCGAAGATCTGTTCGTGATTCCGGAAATGCGCGGCAAAGGCTTCGGCCGCGCTTTGCTCGCGCACCTTGCAAAGATCGCTCGCGACCGGAAATGCGGGCGATTCGAATGGGCGGTGCTGGACTGGAACGAACCGGCAATCAACTTCTACAAGAAACTCGGCGCCATCCCTATGACGGAATGGACGACGTTTCGCGTCACCGGTGACGCGCTCGCCAACCTCGCAGAGAGCGGTCCGTCATCGGGAGCGGGCAGCGAGCCGAAGGCTCGCGTGTGAGGGCTTGGGTGGAGAAATCTTCGCAGGCCGTTCGTCACCCGGCGCAGCGGTTCCTCGTACTCTTCGGTATCGTCTTTGTTCTTTCGCTGATCATGGTGGGACGGGCCACCCAGATTCCGCAATCACCATCTTCAGCCAACCTGCCCAAGCTGGTCCTTGTTCTGGTTCTCGATCAAATGCGGTACGACTATCTGCCGCGGTTCAACGATCTCTACAAGGGCGGCCTTCGAAGGATGATCGATCAAGGCGCCGTTTTTACGAATGCGCGGTACCGGCACACGGTGACCGAGACCGGGCCCGGCCATTCCGTTATTCTTTCGGGCCGCCATCCCAGTAATTCGGGAATCATCGCGAATGCCTGGTGGGACTCGCTGCTCCACATCAGGCTCAACGTCGTGGACGATCCGGTTCAAACCACACTCGGAGGCCGCGGCCGCGGTGTGTCACCGGTCAACTTCATCGGCTTCACCGTAGGCGACATGTTGAAGTTGAAGAATCCCGCTTCACACGTTGTCGGAGCTTCATTCAAGGATCGGTCCGCTGTTCTGCCCGCCGGCCACCGTGGCGATGCGGCGTATTGGTTTGAAGCTGACGGGAATTTCGTCACGAGCACGTATTACATGCCGAAAGCTCCGGACTGGCTTGGAAAGTGGAATGCGGAACGCCTGGCCGACACTTATGCCGGAAAAAAATGGGAACGGCTGCTGACCGATGAAACGATTTACGAGAAATACGCCGGCCGCGACGATCAACGCGGCGAGTACGATAATCGGGACATCGTATTTCCGCACGTCCTGCCAGGAACGCCGCCGGCTCCCGCTTATTACGCCGGATTGCGCAACACACCCTTCGCAGACGAGGTCCTGCTTTCATTCGTGCTGCAGGTGATGAAATCACACAGCCTCGGTCAGGATGAAGCGGCCGATATTCTCGCTGTAGGATTTTCAGCGACAGATACCGTAGGTCATCGATACGGTCCGCAAAGCCAGGAGATTATGGATCAGCTTCTTCGCCTCGATCGTGTCCTCGATGAATTGTTTCAGAACATCGATCGAACTGTCGGGTTGGCCAATACGCTGGTTGTTGCGACCGCGGATCACGGCGTCACGCCTCTGGCCGAAGTGCTGCAGGCGAAAGGCGTCGATGCGCGCCGTTTAACGCGCGCCGATGCCGATACGGCAATACGCCGGACTCTTCAAGACAAATATCCGGGTGTGCCGCTCATTGCGGACCTTTTCATGGATGTGGGATTGTATCTGGACGAAGATGTCATCCGAAAAAACAACCTCGACCTGCATGAAGTGGAGGAGACCGCAAAGAAAGCCATCCTGGCAACGGGCTGGTTTGAGGCCGCATACACCAAAGCGGATTTGATCGATCGCCGCGGCGCCAGGGATCCCGATTTCCAGCTCTATGTGAATTCATTCTTCGCGCCTCGAAGCGCGAATGTGACGTTCATGCCGAAAAAAGAAGTCACGTTCTCGACAAATGCCGCGGGTCACGGAACCATTCACGAAGATGACCGCCACGTCCCGATTATTTTTATGGGCAAAGGAATCAAGCCGGGATGGTATTCCGAAGACTGCGGGCCGGAAGACATCGCGCCCACTCTCGGCAAAATCCTTGGATTGAATTATCCGAAGGAATTTGATGCCCGCTTGTTGACGGAGATTCTGCCTTAATCAGGCTCAAACGCGATCAGATACTGCACTGCGCTGACACTGGTTAGTTCTTGAACGCGAAATCCCGACTCATCCGCAATGAGAAACCAATCGGAAAATGTAAGGGCGTTGACCCATCCGTTGGCCTTTCGATCCAACGGATGACGTTCGAGAACCGGGTGGTAACTGTTGATGAACGGAACTCCGAATTGCCGAACGCCGCGATAGAACGCCGCGGGATCCGTAAGATACTCGGTGACGCCGAGCGCTGAGATGACATTGACGCCCTGAACGGCCGGAATCGGATCCGTATTGAGGTTGCAGATCAGCGTACGCTCATCGCGAGGAAACAAATCGCAAGGCACATATTTGCATCCAGCCGCCAGATATCGTTCGAGGGACATCCGGCCGCAGCCGATGTCGAGAACCGTAGTGCCGGGAGGGATCCATCGACTCGCGATTTCGGCGCGCTGATCCCATTCAAGAAGGAAATTGTCGAGGTTACGCCAGCGATCAAAATCAGGATTATCCAAGGAAGGCCCAAAAATGGTAATGGCCGTTGTGGCTCTGCTTACTTTGACCCGACTCTTTCGGAACGCCTCGAACCGATGCCCGACCCGAGACAGCAGCCAGAAGGAGCGACCAGCTCCTGAGTTTTTCTCCCAAGAGCGCCAACCGGCGATTGGTTTCAACCGATCGGCTCCGGCTTCCTAGTCTGACGAACAAAGCTGTTAACCCCATCCGTCTGTCATCCGCCGGTGTTCAAAGTCTCATGAACCACAACGACCGAGGCACAATTTATGAGAACGCATTCATCGCGTCAACACGATTTTTATTTTTTTGAAAAATAAATTTCAGCGTGTTTTTCGGAAACTTCTTGCGCTGCATTTCGCTTGGTGCGCTCTCAGATCCAGCGTGGATTTCAAGCCGCCGATGAATGTGAATAACTCGCCCCTCGGCTGAAACCCACGTCCACATGGATTTTCAGCTCATCGTAAATTGGTGTCAGACCCTTGCTTTATCAGTTCTTTGGGTCTGACACCGAATTCAGGAGAACATCATTTGAGAGTTTTGCTTTCGCTGACGGTATTGCCAGCGCGGGTTTTGCGCGTTGGACACAAAGCTCTCCTCCTCAGATGAGGAGGAGTGGCGCCTCGAAGCGCGAGCCCGACAGGGCGAGCATAAAGAAGGCGGCGCCGAGGTGGTGTTGATCAAGAGATTGGTTTTCTTGAACAGCACCACCCAGCCGAGGACTTTTTCTTGATGCTCGCCTATCGGGCTCGCTTCAAGGCCTCGGCTTGCCCTCCTCAACTGAGCAGGGCAGCCTATCCCTCCCTTCGACTTTTTGTGCAAAAGCAACAAAGCGGTCGCACTTGCTGCAACGTTCGCTCAGAATTTCTGGAATGCCGCGGAGGCGAGTCTCGATCGACTTTCTGAAGCTGTTCGATTCAGGCGACGTTGCTTGGTGAGGAGGGTCTGCGGAGGTTACAACGGAAGGAAGGTTCAAAAATAGTAATGGCCGTTGTGGCTCTGTTTACTTTGACCCGACTCTTTCGGAACGCCTCGAACCGATGCCCGACCCGAGACAGCAGCCAGAAGGAGCGACCAGCTCCTGAGTTTTTCTCCCAAGAGCGCCAACCGGCGATTGGTTTCAACCGATCGGCTCCGGCTTCCTAGTCTGACGAACAAAGCTGTTAACCCCATCCGTCTGTCATCCGCCGGTGTTCAAAGTCTCATGAACCACAACGACCGAGGCACAATTTATGAGAACGCATTCATCGCGTCAACACGATTTTTATTTTTTTGAAAAATAAATTTCAGCGTGTTTTTCGGAAACTTCTTGCGCTGCATTTCGCTTGGTGCGCTCTCAGATCCAGCGCGGATTTCAAGCCGCCCATGAATGTGAATAACTCGCCCCTGAGCTGAAACCCGCGTCAAGTGCGGTGTTCAGAGTGAGCAGTTGTTGCTGAAGTTCGATCTTTGTAATCCGAAGCGCGTCAGCGGCTCGATAGATCACGCACGAATGCCCGCAGCGCGCGTTCGTACGCAGTGCCCTGAATCTGGTATTGCTTTTGTTCCGGCGCTGTTGTCCACGCAAATGGAGCAAGGATCGAAGGATGAAACGAATTCACCTTGCGCAATTCATCGAAGTAATAATTCTCGTCGCCACCCGCGGGTACGGAGGGGCTGTATTCAAGAATGCCCCAGCGCATACCCGAGCGCATCAGGCGGGAAAACATCTCGGGGTCGGAAGTATGCGAGTGGCGCTTCCCGTCCCATGTATCGAAGACGGTCACGCCCGCTGAAGCGAGAGGCTGATTGAACGCCGTCTCCAGGGGACTGGCGGATGTTTCCAGCCTCCGCCTGTCTTTGCCGCCGAACAGGAAGTCGCCGGGAATCTGATGCGTGTACATGCGTGATGCCGGAACGCGTGAATCGGCTGTGATCCAGCGGCTGAAGTCGCTCAGGTAGTTCTGAATCATCTTCTCGCGAAACTCTTTCCACACTTCCCAGAAAGGATCTCCGGGTTGTGGTTTGCGGGGAGCATCGAAGCCGCCCCCGATGAAATAGGCGCCTGCACGCGGCATCTTTTCCGGCATCGCGGCATATCGATCGTATGAAATCGGGCCGCTCTCGTTGAAATATTCGAGCTGCCACGTTTTGAAATCTCTATGGAAATCCCGATCGAGCGTATGGCCGTCATGATTGTCGTCGGATGCCGGCGAGAGATCGCCGGCGTAGCGGCTGCTTCGCAGGAAGTCCCGGAATTCCGCGATTGCAAATGGACTGTAGTCGGCATACATGATCCGGTCTTTGTCGTTTCTCTCGAACGAAAGCTCGACCTCCGAATCTCCGCTGATACTCAACAGAGTTTCAGGAAATCGCTCCATGATTTCCGCAAAATGATTGCCGATGATTCGCGTGCCTTCTTCCATGCGCTGCCGCAAAACTCGCGCATACCGCGACGGAGTGATCCATGCCGAACGGGGAATCATACCGGGGCGCACATCCGCCGGCCGTGCGATCCAGCCGTCGGAAAACCACTGTGCGTTGCGAACGTCCTGCCGAATGGCCGATTCTCGCAGCGTGTTGTAATTGTGAAAGAATCCCGACACGACGGAGATATGTACAGGCAACTGATTGACGCGCGCCCGATTCACAATCAAGTCGATCATATCGAGGGATGGCTGGATCGTGGCGGAGTCCACCGCTTTGTTCAAATCGGGCCGGCGATAACGGATGTCGAGGAAGGCCGAATAGCCAACACGCACGCGCGCATTCGTCGTTCCAACTTTCTGTTTCAATTGCGCTGCCTGATTTGCAAATTCTTCAGGCGAGGACGTCAGGTATTCGATGTAAACCGGCGCAAGAAATAATGGCTCTACCTCAGGCGTTACCGATCGTGCAAGCGCGATGAAACCAGCCAGGACGCAAATCCACTGCGAATGATGGAACTTCACGACCACTATTCTGGTTGGATCAGGAAGCAGGCGTCACGTGATTTCGTGGAGAGTTTCCAAGGAATCTCTCTCCCTGTGTGATCAGGAGCGCCGTGTAAAGCGCGTAATCTGAGGGCCGCCATGGCGCAAGATATTGAACTCTCAGAGTCGGCCCTTATCGTGCGAATTCCAGTGCTGGCGGTGCAACATGAGAAAAGATTCGAAAGCGAAGGAGAGCACATTTCTTCTCAAGATCGTTGACCGGTCGCAAAAAATAAATCGAAGGAAACGCAAAGCGGCGTTGGACTGGAAAGTCCAACTGCACCCTCCTGTAAAAAAGGACTCGAAAGAGGAGGATTTCAACCTTACGTTTTATTCGGATAAGGAAGCGAGCTGACAATCTCTTTCACGCGGCCGACAATACCGTTGTCGAGCATGACCTTGATTCCATGTGGATGGTTCGGCGAATGGGTCAGAATGCGTTGAACGATTCCTTCCGTCAGTTTTCCGCTGCGTTGATTCTGTTTTTCAACAACTCGGACTTTCATTCCGGGTAGGATGTTCGAACGCGTCTGTCCATTCATAGTCATCGCGACAGATTGATGACGTCGCTGTACGACCTGAGGTCGCCGGTTCCAAATGCTTTCAGCGTTTCTGGAATCGACGAGAGAACGGACGCCGAACGCATATAGGAGTTCGTCTGGTAATTCGGCGCGAGGCCATTGAAGATCGAACGGATGAAAGCGGCAGTGGAGTCTACGGGGAGCGTTTCCACATTGTGATAGAACTTGCTCCAGTCGTCGCCTTGTTGAAAAAGATACTGCTCGACATTCGAAAGATAAAACGCTGTTACAAACGCGTTGTGCTCTTTCAAATAAGATCCAACAGTGCGGATGGCTTTCGGTCCGGCGAAATCTCCAACGACGGGAACGATCAGATTCTTTTTTTCCAGATCCTGCAGGATGCGAAAATTCTCTTCGCTTCCCATATAACTGAGGTTCATCCCTTCCTGATCGGTCATTTGCATTAGTTCGCCGTAAGACGGCATGCGGTTGCGTCCACCGAAGCCTCCGCCCACTCCGTTGTAAGTAAGGTCCGGCCCGCCCGCGTAGAAAGCGCGAAAGACGTAATCGATACTCAGTTCGTCTTCCATCGACAGTTTGAATTTGTGATGTTCCTCGAGGTGCTTCTTGATTGCATCGAGATTCTCCACAAACAACTGCCGGCTCGATTCCGCGCCGTCCATCGCTGCGAAGAGTTGCTCGGCGGTGGACTGTGCTCCCAGATTTGCCGGACGCTTTCGAGAAAAAAGCTTTGAAAGGAATTCGGCGCGGTCTGCGGAAGTTTCGATGAGAGCTTTGTACATCAGGTGCTGAAGCAGGTTCTGGCGGCGAATGTCGAAGATGATCGCCATCCGCGGCCGCATGGCGATGATGTACGTAAAGTTCTGATCCGGCCCGACGCCGAGATAAATGCCGCCTGCTTTCGTCTTCTTGAGATCCTTGATGACGTACTGGAATGTTGTTTCGTTCGAAACAAAGTTGTCCGACCGGAAATAACCTCCGGGCTCGGAAAACTCCGTCACCAGATTCCAGAACGCTTCGTCGCTGAGCTGGTTCGGAATCTCTTCCGTGGCGGGAAGGGGACTGGACGTGAGCCCAAGCGGACCGAAGAACGAAAACAGCGCCGTCGCTGCTGCAAGAAGAATGCGGCGTCGAAGCATGAACATCAGTAAACCTCCGGATTTCAGGAGCCCACATTCTGACTTGGAGTACAATCGCGGCGCAATGAAATCAATTCGCATTGGCGCGCTGGGCTGTCTGCTGGCGGCTTCGGTCGCGGGGTGCAATCGTTCCAGTTACGGAGCAGATGATAAATCCAGAGTGCACGTCGGCATTGTGTTCGATATCGGCGGCAAGGACGACCGCTCGTTCAACGCGGCCGCCTGGCAGGGCGTGCAGCGCGCTGCAAAAGATTTTCCGATCATCCTGCGAGACGTTGAGCCGGGCGATCCAACCTCTGTGGAGCCGGCGCTGCGTGCTTTCGCGGAGCGTGGTTACGATCTGATCATCGGAGTGGGATTCTCGAATTTTCCGACTCTGGAAAGTGTGGCGCAGGACTATCCGAATCTCCGCTTCGCCATTGTCGACGCTGTCAGCAAGCTTCCGAACGTTGCATCACTGATCTTCAAGGAACACGAAGGCTCGTATCTTGTCGGCATGCTCGCTGCGATGACTTCCAAAACCGGCGTGATCGGTTTTATCGGCGGCATGGACATTCCGCTGATTCATAAATTCGAGACGGGATATGAGGAAGGAGCGAGGGCTGTGAATCCCGCAATCCGCGTGATTCCCAATTTCCTCGGCGTTACGGAAGCGGCCTGGAATGATCCCGTGAAAGGCAAGGAACTCGCGCGGTCGCAAATGGACAAAGGGGCGGACGTCCTCTTTACAGCGGCAGGCAACTCCGGCCTGGGCGCTTTTGACGCCGTCGAACAATACGGTAAAGACGGCAACGGCCGCGCCCGGCGATTTGCGATCGGCGTCGATTCGGATCAGAACTGGGTGAAGCCCGGATTTGTTCTGACGAGCATGGTCAAACGCGTGGACAACGCCGTTTATCAAATCGTCAAGGATCGCGTCGAGAACCGTTCGATCGGCGGCGTTCACGTTTACGGCCTCGACAACGACGGCGTTGGCTATGCCGTCGACCAGTACAACAAAGACCTGATTCCGGCTGAAACCATCCAGGCGGTCGAAGCCGCCAAACGCAAAATCATCGAAGGTCAAATCAAAGTCACCAACGCGATGGAGAAATAGGGATCGAAATGCTCGAGCTGCGGAACATTTCGAAGCGCTTCGGAAGTGTGCTGGCGAATGATGGCGTCAGCGTCGCGGTTCGCGCGGGCACAATACACGCGATTGTGGGAGAAAACGGCGCCGGCAAGTCGACGGCAATGAAGATCGCGTACGGGTTTTATCGCGCCGATGCCGGCGAAATCCTGGTTGACGGCCGGGTACAGCCCGTCCACACGCCGCACGATGCGATCGCGCTTGGAATCGGCATGGTTCATCAGCATTTCATGCTGGTCGACACGATGACCGTGGCCGAGAACATCATACTGGGCGCCGAGCCGGGCTCCGCGGGAGCGCTGGATCTGCGCGGCGCCGAGAAACAAATCGGGGCGCTTTCGGAAGAATTCCATCTGGCGATCGATCCTCGAGCCGTGGTCGAGAGCCTCTCTGTCGGGCAGCAGCAGCGCGTTGAGTTGTTGAAGGCGTTATATCGCCGCGCCCGGATTTTGATTCTCGATGAACCTACGGCTGTCCTGACGCCGCAGGAAGTGACGGAGTTCTTTCATATCCTGCGCCGGATGCGCGAACAGGGTAAAACCGTGATCATCATCACTCACAAGCTCGACGAAGTGCTGGCCATTTCCGATGAAGTGACGGTGATGCGCGATGGGCATGTCGTCGGGCATTCCGTGACCGGCGAAATTACGGCGCCGCAACTTGCGCGGCTCATGGTCGGCCGTGATGTGTTGCTCCGGGTCGAGAAAAAGGCCGCGAACCCCGGACAGCGAATTCTCGGCGTCCGCAATCTGTCGATGATCGGCCGCGATGGTTTGCTTCGCCTGGATAACGTGTCCTTCGAAGTCCGTTCAGGCGAAATCGCCGGCATTGCGGGAGTGGAAGGCAACGGCCAGACGGAGTTGATCGAAGCTCTCGCGGGACTGATTGAACCCGATCGGTTGAGCGGTGACATCGAATTTGAGCGGATCAACATCACGTCGATGAGCGCGCGCCGCCGGAAAGATCTGGGCATCGCGCACGTGCCCGAAGACCGGCACCGGCGCGGTCTCCTGCTCGATTCGAGTCTCGCGGAGAATTCGATCCTCGGTGTTCATCATCGAAAACCGGCAGCAGGCCGCGCCGGCGGCGTCATGCTGGATATTGCCGGCATCCGCACGAACGCCGAGCGGATGATTCGTGACTATGATGTCCGTCCGGCCAATGCGGATTTGCCCGCGCGAGCGCTGTCTGGCGGTAATCAGCAAAAATTGATTATCGGCCGCGAACTGGAACTGCCGCCGAAGTTGCTCCTCGTTTCGCAACCCACGCGCGGCGTGGATATCGGCGCCATTGAATTCATTCACCGCAGACTTGTCACGCTTCGCGATTCGGGGTGCGCCGTGCTTTTGATTTCGGCCGAACTGGAGGAAGTGACCGCGCTCGCGGACCGTTTGATGGTGATTTATCACGGGCGCATTGCGGGAGAAGTGGATCCGGCGCGGGCAACAAGAGAAGAAATCGGACTGATGATGACTGGCGGGGCCAATGGTTAGCCGAACCCTCTTCCGGAGGGCGAGGGTCTGATGACACGTCTGCGCGAACTTCTGTTTCCGCTGATCGCCATTGCCGCAGCTTTCGTGGTTGGCGGCGTTGTGGTTGCTTTGATCGGCGACGATCCCATCGAAACCTATCGGCTGCTCATCGGCAGCGCTCTGTCCTGGCCGGCCGGCATCGGCTACACATTGTTCTATGCCACGCCGCTGATCTTCACCGGACTTGCCGTCGCCGTGGGATTCCGATGCGGCCTGCTCAACATCGGCGCCGAAGGACAGCTTACGATTGCGGCGTTCGCTACCGCCTGGGCGGGGATCTTTTTCGCAAACGCTTCGGCATGGATTCTGATTCCCGTTGCGTGTTCCGTCGCTATTCTCAGCGGAGCCGCATGGGCGGCCATCCCGGGTATTCTGAAAGCGCGATTCGGATCGCATGAAGTCATCAACACGATCATGATGAATTTCATTGCAGTGGGAGTGGCAAGCGCCCTCACACAATCGTACTTGAAGGTGCAGGGAGACCCCATTCTCCAAACGCTTCCCATCGCGCCACAGGCTCACATACCGCGCATGGGATCGCTTGTTCCCGGCATACCGCCGCGGCTGCCGCTCAACTTTGCGTTGTTTATCGCGCTGGCTGCCTGCGCGCTTGTCTACGTTTTTCTCTGGCGAACGAAATGGGGATATGAAATTCGCGCAACAGGCGCGAATCCGTCGGCTGCCGAATACGGCGGCATCTCGGTCCGGAAACAAATCGTTTTTGCGATGGCGGTATCCGGTGGACTCGCCGGCCTGGTTGGCGTGAACGAAGTACTGGGCTATCGCTATCGTTACTATCAGGATTTTTCCGCCAATTACGGTTTTACCGGAATTGCCGTCGCTTTGCTCGGCCGCAATCATCCGGCTGGCGTGCTGCTCGCCGCTCTGTTTTTTGGCGCGTTGATTCGCGGCGGGCTGTTTGTCGATATCTTTACAGAAAAAGTTTCGAAGGACCTGGTATTCATTCTGCAGGCGCTGGTCATTCTCTTTGTGGCCGCGGAGGCCCTGTTCCGGCGGAGGTTTGGAAAGACCTCATGAAAGACATTTTCACACTCGCCATATTGTTCACGACCATCCGGATGGCCACGCCTCTTTTGCTCGCCGCTCTCGGAGGTCTCCTTTCCGAACGGGCCGGCGTCATCAACATTGCGCTCGAAGGCATGATGCTGGCCGGCGCGTTCACAGGCGCGGCCGCTACTTACGCTTCAGGCAATGCATGGATTGGACTTTTCGCCGGCATCGCCGCCGGCGTTTTTATTGCTTCGATTCATGCGATCGCGTGCATTCAGTTCGACTCCAATCAGGTTGTCGCGGGAACCGCCATCAATATTCTGATGCTGGGCGTGCCGACGTTGCTTTCTGTCGCGTTGTACGACTCGACCGGATCCACGCCGCAGATTCCCCAAACGAATCTCATCCCGAATGCGCCGGTGCTGATCGCGTTCAGTCTCGTGCCGATTCTCTGGTACATCCTTTATCGAACGCCGTTCGGGCTTCGACTGCGGGCGGCCGGAGAAAATCCCGAAGCTGCGGATACCGCAGGTGTGGGCGTCAGGCGCATTCGATACACGGCGGTTCTGATTTCTGGCGCGCTTGCGGCTGTGGGCGGCGTTTATCTGTCGATCGGCCAGTCTTCGTTGTTCACGCGAAACATGACGGCCGGCCGCGGTTTTATAGCGCTGGCCGCGCTGATTTTCGGCAAGTGGCGGCCGGTTCAAACAATGCTGGCCTGCTTATTGTTCGGCTTTGCGGAAGCGGCGTCGATTCAGATGCAGGGCGTTATTCCGCACGTTCGCGTCGAATACATTCAAATCATCCCGTACGTTCTTACGATGGTGGTTCTTGCCGGGTTTATCGGCGCGGCCCGGGCTCCAAAGGCGCTGGGTCAGCCTTACCAAAAAGAACGCTGAGTTATCGCCAGCCCTTTCGCTCGCGCAGCGCGGTGATGTGCGCCACATGATGCGCGCCATGCCAGGCGTACAACGCGATGTATTGGTCGATTGTGACCACACCGAGTTCGGGATGATGAAATCTCCGCTCCACGTCTTTTTGTGAAAGCGATCTGAAAAGCATCGCCCACCGATGATGCAAACCTTCGAGCAGATTCAATGAAGGCTCGATCGGCGCCTTCTCCGCATCGACGAGTTGCGCCCATCGCGCTTCGTCGTATGCCATGATCGTCGGCTCGTGTAGGGTCAGCGCAAACTTACAGCGAATATAGCTGTTCATGTGGCTGTCCGGGAGGTGATGCACAACCTGACGCACGGTCCAGCCGCCGTCGCGATAAGGCGTGTTCAGTTGATCTTCACTCAGTCCCGCCACCGCGCTTCGCATCCGCTGCGGCGTCGAAGCGATTTCATCGATCAGATGCGTCCGTTGCTCCGGAGTATTCGAACCGCTCCAGGTAAAGTGTCCAATCGGATATCGTGGATCCATCGTTTTCACCATTGTTAAAAGTTGTTGTCCATGAAAGTCATAGGATTCCGGCGTTCTGCAAAAACCATTGTGCTCGTAGAGACGAATGGCGTGTGTGAGAAATGGAGCCGTGTGCAGGAAAAGCCGGTCATAACGCCCGGCGGCTGCGAATTCATCGATGCGTTGAAGCAGCGAGCTGCCTATGCGAAGTCCTCTGGCCTCGGGCACGACTCCCATCCCGCGCACATACAAAGCGCTGTTTCTGGGAACGGCGCTCGCGGTTCCGACGATCGAACCATCGAGAATCGCAACCCAGCCGGGTCCTTCCTCGAGCCGCTTGCGCGCCTTTTCCGCCGAGATGGTGGTTGCCGAAAACCCCTCCGGCGTATACCGGGATTCGAATTCGGCAAACGCACGTACCAAGACTGAGGTGATGGCCTCCGCATCGCCGGCCGTGGCTTTTCGAATTTCAATCGATGTCATGTTCCGACGGAAAGCCGCCGGCGTTTCAGATATCCCAGCACAAAATAGCCGGCCACTGCGACGATGGCTAATGCGACCATCAGCAGTTTTGTCTCGTGAAGACTTTCCAGCACCCGATTCCATTGTTCTCCGAGCACGTAACCGAGCGTGATGAACACAGCGGCCCAACAAAATGCGCCGCTGTACGCAAAAAGCGCAAAGTTTTTGAAATCCAGTTTTGAGGCTCCGGCGATATAACCCGTAAGATGCCGCACACCGGGGACGAAGTATCCGATAAGCAGTGTCCACCGACCCCGCCGTTCGAACCACGAATGGACTTGCGCGAGTCTTGCCGGAGTGATGTGAAGAATGTAGCCGTACTTCACGAGTACGTACGTATCGAATATCCGGCCGAGCGAATAACTCACGGTTATGCCGCACGCGCTTCCCAGGAACGCCGCAGCGAACGTCGGCAGGAAAATCAGTGTGTGCCTGGAAACGAGATAACCGGAAAATGTGAGGAGCCATTCGTCCGGCACCGGCAATCCCACTATTCCGAAAACCAGAAGCGAAAAAATGCCGGCATAGCCGTACTGGGAGATCCAATGAAAGGCCGCTTCCTGCATCCGATCAGTTTACGTGAATTTACAAATTGTGTTGCCGGGTAGTGAGTCGATTGAATCTTGCGGCGGGAAACGTGGCGATTGAAAAGATCGATTCGTTGGCGTTACTTCTTCTCGTTTAGCCCTTCGGCCCATTTGGGCAGCGGCTTGCTTGGCCGGTCGGCCGGATCATATCGCGCAATCATGCGGCCGCTGGTGGTATCGCTCAACACGTAGTATTCCTTCTCGGGTCCATGAAGCGTTTCCGCGCGAAATGCCACCTGCTTGCCTCGCGCTTCAAAGCGCCATTCTGAGATCAGCATGCCGCCGCCCTGGCCAAAGTGGTGCACCTTCCCCGAGGAGTAAACCACGAGATCCCATGGAACCGGGTACGATGTCGAATACTTATACAATCCTGTCCAGCCGACTGCCTTGCCGTCCGGGGAGATAACAGGGTCGCCATAGCCAACCTGTTCGTTATCCTTCTTAAGCGAGATCGTTCGGCCGTCTTTGGTTGTGATTTGAAGATACTCGTCTGGATCGACCACCACTTTGACGTAGATGTCCGGCCCGCCCATCGCCGTGGGGACAAGGAAGGCGACTGTCATCATGAGATGGAATATCCGATAGCTTGCCTTCATCACGTTCGGGTTCTTGCGCCGTCTTTACATGACGAAGTGTACAGTAGGCTCAGGACGGTTTGCGGTACGTGGGTTCTCACCGAATCAAAAATTTGGCCTAAATGCCACAGCCGTGAGCGAAAATGATTTCAGCATGAAATACAAAGTGGCTCTGAAAAAGTCCAAGGAAGGTTATAGCGTGTCGTGTCCCGGTCTTCCCGGCTGTTGGTCTCAGGGCAAAACTGAGGACGAGGCCATCGAAAACATACAAGACGCGATTCGGGAATACCTTGAGGCGGCTGTCAAGATTTCAAAAGGTGCGAAGGTCCGCGAGGTTGAAGTACCTGTCTAGTTGTGCCGAAGCTACCTGGTGTAAACCATCTTCGAGCAGTTCGAGCGTTGGAAAGAGCCGGCTTCAAGATCGTTAATCAAGGTAAGCATATTGTGATGAGTGATGGGAGCCGGATACTTACCATTCCTCGCCACAACCCGGTCAATGAATTCACGATGGGCGGTATCGTTCGAGACGCCGGTCTCACGATCGAGAAGTTCAAGAAGCTTCTGTAGTCCCAGTCGATCTGCTGTAGTGCCCCATAAGTCGGATTTGGAAAGTTCGAGGCGCGGCGTCTTCAGTCTCTCCGTA
>CAZWGA010000002.1:0-3341 GCA_964633285.1 uncultured Solibacteraceae bacterium
AGCGGGAAAAGACTGCTAGTGCCAGACCTAACCACGATCAGGAGGCTACACATCGGGAAAAAGACCTAAATCTTCCCGGCGATGCCTTCAATGAAACTCATCGTGGACACGTTGGAGTTTGGAACCCTGCACGTTCCGCAGTGGAACACGATATCGATCAGCGGCTATCACATTCGCGAAGCGGGTTCGACCGCATTGCAGGAGCTTGCGTTCACGCTTTACGACGGCATCGAATACATCGAATGGGCGCGAAGAGCCGGCCTGGATGTCGATGAATTCGCGCCGCGGCTCTCTTTCTTTTTTAACGCGCACAACGACCTCTTCGAGGAGATCGCGAAATACCGCGCCGCGCGGAAGATCTGGTACAAAGTCATGACCGGGCGGTTTGCCTGCAGGAATCCGCGATCGGCAATGATGCGCTTTCATACGCAAACCGCCGGCTGTTCGCTGACGGCGCAACAGCCGTACAACAACATTGTTCGTGTTGCGATCCAGGGATTGGCCGCCGTCCTCGGCGGAACCCAGTCGCTCCACACAAACTCCCTCGACGAGACACTCGCGCTGCCGACCGAACATGCCGCGCGCATCGCGCTTCGCACGCAGCAGATCATCGCTCACGAAACAGGCATCGCGAACACTGCCGATCCGTTCGGAGGATCGTATTTCCTCGAGCGGCTCACGCTGGATATGGAAAAGGACTGCTGGGAATACTTCGACCGGCTCGATGCCATGGGAGGAATGGTTGCCGCCATCGAGAAAGGATTCCCGCAGCGTGAAATCCAGGACGCTTCGTACGAATATCAGAAGGCGATCGAGAAAAAAGAAAAGATCATCGTCGGCGTCAATGAATTCGTCATGGAGAACGAACCTCCAATCGATATTCTTCTCATCGATGAATCCGTCACCCATCGCCAAATCGAGCAACTCCGTAAACTGCGGGAATCACGCGATAACGGCCGGGTTCGTACGGCACTCGAGACTTTGCGCAGCGCAGCGGTTTCACATCGGGAGAATATGATGCCTTACATTCTCGATTGCGTCCGGGCCTACGGCACCCTTGGCGAAATCTGCGACGAGCTTCGCGCCGTTTACGGCGTCTACGAGGAACCTTCATTTTCATGAACGGGAAAATCCGCGTTGTCGTCGCCAAACCCGGACTCGATGGACACGATCGCGGAGCTAAAGTGATCGCGCGAGCGTTTCGAGACGCGGGCTTCGAAGTGATCTACACGGGGCTCAGGCAAACACCCGAACAGGTCGTCAACGCCGCTCTTCAGGAGGATGCGGATGTCATCGGGATTTCCGTCCTCTCCGGAGCGCACATGACTCTGTGCCCGCGAATCACCGAATTGATGAAGAAGGAAGGGCTCGATGACGTTCTGGTTGTGGTCGGAGGTATCATTCCGGATCAGGACATCCCGAAACTGAAGGAATGCGGTGTGTCGGAAATCTTTCAACCGGGCGCATCGACGGAAGACATTATCGAGTACATCCGAACACATGTGCGAAAGAAGGATTGAAGAATACTTCCCTCAGGCGCCGGGCATTTCATGATCGATGCGGAATCCAATCGCGCGGCTATGCAGGAGATGGTCGCGAACCTCCGATCGCGGCTCGACACGGTCAGGAAAGGCGGCGGCGACGCGGCTGTCAAACGTCACCAAGAACGCGGAAAGATGTTCGTCCGCGAGCGAATCGATGCCGTCATCGATCCTGGAACTCCTTTCCTTGAATTCAGCGCTCTCGCCGCAAACGCCATGTACGATGACGAAGCTCCGTGCGCTGGAATCGTTACAGGCATCGGGATGGTTCAGGGACATCAGACGGTCATCGTTGCGAATGACGCCACCGTCAAAGGCGGAACGTATTTTCCGATCACTGTCAAAAAGCATCTCCGGGCGCAGGAAATTGCCATGCAGAATCATCTCGGCTGTCTCTACCTTGTCGATTCCGGAGGCGCATTCCTTCCGCTTCAGGCGGAAGTATTCCCGGACCGCGAACACTTCGGAAGGATCTTCTACAACCAGGCTCGAATGTCGGCGGCGGGACTCTACCAGGTGGCTGCGGTTCTTGGATCCTGCACGGCCGGCGGGGCGTACGTTCCGGCCATGAGCGATGAAGCGATCATTGTACGGAATCAGGGCACCATCTTTCTCGGCGGCCCGCCGCTGGTCAAAGCGGCGACGGGAGAAGAGGTCACTGCGGAAGAATTGGGCGGCGCCGATGTGCATTGCCGCATATCGGGTGTGGCGGATCACTACGCGCAGAATGATGCCGACGCGCTCCGGATTGCCCGCGAAATCTTTCGATCGATACCGCAAACGAAGAAGCCGGTCTCAAATGCGCCACCCGAAGACCCGCAGCACGATCCGAAGGAGATTTACGACATCATCCCGCGCGATCCCAAAAAGGCCTACGATGTTCGGGAGATCATCTACCGGATCGTCGATGCGAGCTGGTTTCATGAATTCAAAGCGCTGTATGGACAAACAGTCGTGTGCGGGTTCGCGCGAATCTGGGGCTACACGGTTGGAATCATCGGCAACAACGGAGTTCTTTTTTCCGAGAGCGCGCTCAAGGCGACCCACTTCATCGAACTGTGCGCGCAGCGCAACATCCCTCTGGTGTTTTTACAAAACATCACCGGGTTCATCGTGGGAAAACAATTCGAACATCGTGGCATCGCAAAAGACGGCGCAAAGATGGTCAACGCTGTCGCGAATGCCTCGGTTCCGAAATTCACGGTGATCATCGGCGGGTCGTACGGCGCCGGAAATTACGGGATGTGCGGGCGGGCCTATGCGCCGCGCCAGCTCTGGATGTGGCCGAATGCAAGAATCTCCGTGATGGGTGGCGAGCAGGCCGCGCAGGTTCTGCTTCAGGTGAAAATGGACCAGCTTCGAGGTCAGAACAAAACGATGCCGGAGGCGGAACAGAAGGAATTCATGAAACCCACGCTGGATAAGTATGAAGAAGAGGGCAATGCGTATTACAGTACGGCACGGCTTTGGGACGACGGCGTCATCGATCCGGCGGACACGCGGATGGTGCTCGCTCTCGGCATTTCAGCCGCAATGAATGCGGCGCAACCGGAAACAAGGTTCGGCGTTTTCCGGATGTAGACATCGCATGTTAAAAGTCGACCTTCACAAACACGTCGCTTTTGTTACGTTGGACCGGCCCGACGTCCACAATGCCTTCAATGACGAACTGGTCAGGCTCGTCACCGAGACTTTCACGGAACTGGGCTCGCGCAGCGAAGTCCGGGTCATCGTGCTTGGCGGAAATGGAAAATCCTTTTGCGCAGGCGCCGATCTGAACTGGATGAAGCGGATGGTCCA
>CAZWGA010000002.1:3351-101975 GCA_964633285.1 uncultured Solibacteraceae bacterium
GGTCAAGTTTTCGAGGGAGAAAAATTTCGAGGAGGCGTGCAAGTTCGGGCGGAGGTACCTGGCGATCGCGCGATGTCCGAAGCCGGTCATCGCGCGTGTGCATGGCGCAGCGCTGGGAGGCGGCGCCGGGCTCGTTGCCGCGTGCGATATTGCGATCGCGCTCGAGTCCGTTCAATTCGGCTTTACGGAAGTCAAACTCGGCATTATTCCGGGCATCATCTCTCCATTTGTCATTGCGCGCGTTGGTCCCGGAAGGGCGCGCGAATTCTTTATTACAGGTGAACGATTCCTTGCGCCCGTGGCGCTGAATATCGGACTGATCCAGCATGTGGCTTCGCATGAACTCGCGCTCGATGCGTTGATCGAGTCCAAGATTTCCCAGATTCTCACTTCCGCGCCATGTGCCATCGCAGCCGCGAAGGATCTGGTGTTTGGTGTCGCGGCTCGTGAACTTCAAAGCGCGCTGGAATTCGCAGCCGGAGCCATTGCGCAGGCGCGCGCGGGCAGCGAAGGCCAGGCCGGAATGCAGGCATTTCTCGATCGCCAAAAGCCACCCTGGATCGAGAAGGCGGAAAAGACCGAGAAGAACGACAAACCCGGCAACGGCAAATGATCCGCAAAGTTCTCATCGCGAATCGCGGAGAGATCGCCGTCCGTATTTCGCACTCGCTGCGCGAAATGGGAATCGTATGGTCGGCAGTCTTCACCGGGCCCGACGAAAACGCGCTTCACGTGCGCGTGGCGCCGGAAGCCGTCGCCATTCAAAGCTACCTCGACATCGATGAAATCATCCGCGCGGCGAAACATTCCGGCGCCGACGCGATCCATCCCGGTTACGGTTTTCTTTCGGAGAACGCTGCGCTGTCCGCAGCGTGCGAAGAGGCGGGGATCACCTTTATCGGTCCGCGGCCCGACACCATGCGTTCGATGGGCAACAAGCTGGAATCGAAACGCATCATGAAGAGTGCAGGCGTTCCTGTGGTTCCCATCTGGGACGTTCATCCGCCGGCTTCGGAATATCCCGTTCTGGTCAAAGCGGCCGGAGGCGGGGGCGGCAAGGGAATGCGGCTCGTCGAAAATCCGGGAGGTCTGGAGGATGCCATCGCGTCGGCTTCCCGGGAAGCGGAAGCTGCATTCGGTAACGGTGAGGTATTCATCGAAAAATACATTCGCTCGCCCCGGCATATCGAGTTCCAGATTCTGGGTGACAGCCACGGCAATTGCATTCATGTCTTGGAGCGGGAATGTTCGATTCAACGCCGGCATCAAAAAATAATCGAGGAGACGCCTTCAACCGCCTTGAAGCCTGCCATGCGTGAGCAAATGGGAGACGCCGCTGTTGCCGCGGCAAGCGCCGTGAATTACCGCGGCGCCGGAACGGTGGAGTTCATACTCGACGCCTCCGGACATTTCTATTTCCTTGAAATGAACACACGGCTGCAGGTCGAGCATCCCGTAACGGAAATGACCACCGGACTCGATCTCGTGCGGGAACAGGTGCGCATCGCGTCAGGTGAAAAACTCTCTGTTGTGCAGTCGAATCTCCGTCAAATGGGGCACGCTATCGAATGCCGCATCTACGCGGAAGTCGCGGAGGAACGCTTCCGGCCCTCGACAGGAAAGGTCGAAATCTACGAACCGCCCTGCGGGCCCGGGATTCGGCTCGACAGCGGCATCGATCGAGGATCTGCGGTCACCTATCATTTCGATCCGTTGCTCGCAAAACTCATTGCATGGGCGCCTTCGCGCTCTGCCGCGATCGAACGCATGAAACGCGCGCTCGATGATTTCGCAATCCTGGGAGTTCGCAACAATATCGAGTTTCTTCGCCGGGTGATTTCGACGTCCGATTTTATCGATGGCAAACTCGACACAGGCTTCCTCGAGCGGCATCGTGAACTGTTCGAGGTTCCGGCGGATTCACCTGATGAGGTCCTCCTCATCGCCTCGCTCGGACGCGAGATGTCCGGCAACAGTGCGAGTCCCTCGATTACCGACGTCTGGACTTCAGGCCCCTGGCGCAACTCATGACCTTTCGCGGACTCTCTTACAGACTGATTGACCGCGATCACATCGAAATCTCAGGCCGCCGCCATCGTTTCTATGTCGTCAACAAAGGCGATGCGGTCACCGTGTGGCTCGATGGGCGGACGTACGAGGTTGGCAGCTCCGCCGCTTCGCCTGCACATCACTCTGCCGCTGTCGCGAACGGTGAAGTCTCCGCCATCATGCCCGGCAAAATTCTTCGCGTCGACGTCTCGGTCGGCGATGCGGTTTCCGAAAAACAGACACTCGCCATCATGGAATCCATGAAAATGGAAACCGCCCTCATCGCGCCTGTATCCGGCCGCGTCTCCGAGATTCATTGTCAGCCGGGACAGATTGTCGAAATGGGCGAAGTGTTGATTGTGATAGCGGACGCGTAACCGCAACATTGCTAAAATGCATTCATGGCTTTGCCGGCGGCAGTACGAATTGTGGAAGTGGGACCGAGGGATGGACTTCAGAACGAAGCGAAGACCGTACCCACCGCGAACAAAGCGGAATTCATCAGGCTGCTGACTCTGGCCGGCCTTCGAGAAATCGAAGTCGCTTCGTTTGTACATCCGAAATGGATCCCACAGCTCGCGGATGCCCGGGAACTCATTCAACAGCTCGAACCGAATTCAAATGCGAGGTACGCGGCGCTTGTACCGAACATGAAAGGACTCGAAAGAGCGATCGAGAGCGGCATTCGAAGGATTGCCGTCTTCACGGCGGCCTCCGAAACATTTAATCGCAAAAACATCAACATGGGGATTCGCGAGTCGATTGATGCGTTCAAACCCGTTGTCGATCGGGCTTTGAAGGAAGGCATGTCGGTCCGTGGATATGTTTCGACGTGTTTTGTTTGCCCTTATGAAGGCGCGATTGCGAAAGAGAAAGCCGGAGACGTCGCCCGCGCGCTTTTCGACCTCGGTGTGGATGAAGTCTCGATCGGCGATACGATCGGCGCGGCAACGCCTAGAGATGTCGAGACTGCGGGATCGTATCTGCTCCAGCACTTCCCCGCTCAGACTCTGGCGATGCATTTCCACGACACCTACGGAATGGCCGTGGCGAATGTCTATCAATCGCTCCAGATGGGATTCACCATATTTGACAGTTCTGCGGGCGGCCTCGGCGGCTGCCCTTATGCACCAGGCGCCTCGGGCAATCTCGCGACCGAGGATCTTCTCTATTTGCTGGACAGGTTGGGAATCGAAACCGGAGTCTCATTGAACCTCATCCGGGCCGCATCGCGCTTCATCGCAAACGAATTGTCGCGCGATCTTCCATCACGCGTGTTGAAAGTGTCCTGATGCCTCACATCACCTTGAGCCGATTTCGAGTTCGATATGCGGAAACCGATCAGATGGGAATGGTCTATTACGCGAACTATCTGGTCTGGATGGAGGTCGGCCGCACCGACTTCTGCCGCGAATGCGGATTCAACTATCGCGAACTTGAACGTGAAGAAAAGGCCTACCTCGCCGTTGCCGAGGCCCATTGCCGCTATCGTGCGCCGGCGCGATACGACGACGAGATTATCGTCGAAACCGAAATGACTCGGCTCAAGAGCCGGGTTGTGGAGTTTGTGTATCGCATCAAAACCGGAGAGAAGCTGCTGGCGGAGGGGCACACCGTGCACGTTGTGATCGGTGACGATGGAAAACCACGGGCCATGCCGGATCGATACTTCGAGCTTCTCAAACAAGTCGTATGATTACTGCAATGCGTCCGCTACTCCTCGACGGCGAAAGTCTGACGCTCGACAACGTGCATGAGGTTGCATTCGAGCGGCGGCGCGTCGAACTGGCTCCAAAGGCCGCGCAAAATATGTCTCGATCTCGCGCGGTGATCGATTCGATCGTCAATCAGGATCGAGCGGTCTACGGCGTTTCCACAGGATTCGGCAAACTCTCCGACGTTCACATCGGCCGCGAACAGATCACACCGCTTCAACACAATCTCGTGCGCAGCCATGCCGTGGGCCTTGGCGATCCTCTCAGTCATGAAGAAGTCCGGGCGCTGATGCTTTTGCGTGCGAATGTGCTCGCAAAAGGATTATCGGGAGCACGGCCCGTCGTCGCCGACCGGTTGTGCGACTTGCTCAATCATCACGTGTATCCGGTAATTCCCTGCCGCGGCAGCGTGGGCGCAAGTGGAGATCTGGCGCCGCTGGCGCATCTCGCCCTCGTGCTCATTGGTGAAGGAGAAGTCTTCAGCGCTTCCGCAAAGATCACCGGGCGGGAGGCGTTTGAAGGCATCGGAGTGCAGCCGCTGAGCCTTCAGGCCAAGGAAGGTCTCGCGCTTCTCAACGGTACACAGGCGACGCTAGCCGTGGGAGTCATCGGATGGAGACGCGCGAAACATTTACTTGATATGGCGGATCTCGCAGGAGCCATGTCTCTCGAAGCTCTGAAAGGATCACATGCCGCTTTCGATCCACGCATTCATCAAGCCAGGCCGCAGCGTGGCCAGATGGAAGTGGCGGCCAGGCTGCTGCGCCTTCTCGACGGCAGCGAAATCAGGGAATCTCACGTGGATTGCGGACGTATTCAGGATGCGTACAGCCTGCGTTGCATGCCTCAGGTTCATGGCCCTGCGCGTGAATGCTTCGAGTACGTTCGCGGTGTCGCGGCAATAGAGATCAACAGCGCCACCGACAATCCTCTTGTCTTCGCCGAGTCCGGAGAAGTGATCTCGGGCGGAAACTTTCACGGACAATCTCTCGGACTCGCATGCGACTTCATGAGCATTTCCCTCTCGATCCTTGCGAACATCTCGGAACGCCGTATTGAACGCCTGCTCAATCCTGAATATGGCGACTTGCCGCCGTTTCTTGCCGATCAACCTGGACTGAACTCCGGATTCATGATCGCTCAGGTTGCAGCCGCAGCCCTCGCAAGTGAGAACAAGGTTCTTTCGCATCCCGCTTCAGTGGATTCGATACCGACATCGGGAAATAAGGAGGATCATGTTCCGATGGCGATGGGAGCCGCGCTGAAATTGAAACAGATCATCGCCAATGTCGAACGAATTCTCGCCATTGAATTCCTGTGCGGCGCCCAGGGTTTGGATCACTGGCGTCCGCTGAAACCGGGACGCACGGTGGAAACCGCATATCAATACATTCGAAAACAGATTCCACATGTTGATAAAGATCGTGTGCTGTCCGTGGACATCGAGAAAATGATTGGAATCATGAACGACACCGAATTTCTTCGATTGGCGGAGTAACGGAATGCCGGAGTACACACCCATTCGGGCGCCTCGCGGGACGCAGATTTCGTGCAAAGGCTGGCATCAGGAAGCAGCCATGCGGATGCTGATGAACAATCTGGACGAAGAAGTCGCCGAGGATCCGCGCCGCCTCATTGTCTACGGAGGATCGGGGCGGGCGGCACGCAACTGGGATGCATTCCGGGCGATCATCGGCGCCCTGAAGAATCTCGAGAACGACGAGACGCTGCTTATTCAGTCGGGCAAGCCCGTCGGAGTGTTTCGCACGTTCACTCATTCTCCGCGCGTGCTGATTGCGAACGCGAATCTGGTTCCTCACTGGGCGACGCGCGATGAATTCAACCGGCTCGAAGCTCTCGAACTTACGATGTACGGCCAGATGACGGCCGGAAGCTGGATCTACATCGGCACCCAGGGGATCGTCCAGGGCACGTACGAAACATTCGCGGCCGCGGCACGCCAACATTTCAATGGATCCCTTGAGGGCCGGATTCTGCTGAGCGGCGGCCTCGGTGGAATGGGCGGGGCTCAGCCTCTGGCCGCAACGATGAATGGCGCGGCGTTCCTTGGCATCGAGGCCGATCCTGCCAGAATCAAACGCCGCATCGATACAGGCTACCTTGACAAGTCCGCGGAGAATCTCGACGCGGCGTGGGAACTCGTAACCGCTGCGCGCGACGCGCGAAAACCTGTATCGGTAGGCCTCGCCGGCAACTGCGCCGAGATTCTGCCCCAGATGGTTCGGCGGGGTTGGATTCCTGATGTCTTGACCGATCAGACGAGCGCGCACGATCCTCTTCACGGATACATCCCAAAAGGATTCTCGATTGAAGCCGCATCCCGGCTTCGCGAATCCGATCCCGGTTCCTACAGCGCGCGCTCGATTGAATCGATCGCCATTCACGTCCAGGCAATGCTCGACATGCAGAAGCGCGGCGCCGTGACGTTCGATTACGGGAACAACATCCGGACCATAGCATTCGAAGGCGGCCTGAAAAACGCATACGATTTCCCCGGCTTCATTCCCGCCTACATCCGGCCGATGTTCGCGGAAGGCCGCGGGCCGTTTCGCTGGGCAGCGCTTTCGGGAAATCCCCGGGACATCGAACTGACCGACGACCTTGTTCTCGAGCTCTTTCCCAAGGATGAAACGTTGAACCGCTGGATCCATCTCGCGCGGCACAAAGTTCGATTCCAGGGTTTGCCCGCTCGTATCTGCTGGCTTGGATATGGAGAGCGGGCGCTGTTCGGCGAGAGGATCAATCATCTCGTCAAGACCGGAAGGATTGAAGCACCGATTGTGATCGGGCGTGATCATCTCGATTGCGGTTCGGTCGCATCACCGTTTCGAGAAACGGAATCCATGAAAGACGGCAGCGACGCGATCGCGGACTGGCCGATACTGAACGCGCTGTTGAATACGGCTTCCGGCGCAAGCTGGGTTTCGTTCCACCATGGCGGCGGCGTAGGGATTGGATATTCGCTTCACGCCGGCCAGGTCGTCGTCGCCGACGGCACGGACTCCATGACCGAACGCCTGAATCGCGTACTCACGAACGATCCCGGTATCGGCGTCGCTCGCCATGCCGATGCGGGATACACGGAGGCTCGAGAGTTCGCGCAGCGAAATGGAATGAAACTGTGAAGAACGCGCGATGCAAGGCTCCTTAAACATCATTCATGCGCGCCAGCTTCTGACTCTTCGCGGTCCGGCACGCGCGCGGCGAGGTTCCGACCTGGAGGAACTCGGAATCATCCAGGATGGAGCTATCGCAATTCGTGACGGCACGGTCCATTGGACCGGTCCAACCGATCAACTCCCCGACAAGACCGCCCCGGAATACGATGCGTCAGGGAAAGTCGTCATGCCGGGATTTGTAGACTCCCACACACATGCCGTCTTCGCAGGGACCCGCGCCGAGGAATTTGAATCGCGCCTTCGTGGAACGCCGTACATGGATATCCTCGCGCGTGGCGGCGGAATCCTGTCGAGCGTCAGGGCTGTTCGTGGAGCGCGAAATCTCCACGTTCAGTTTGCCGATCGTTTTCTCGAATACGGAACGACAACCATCGAGGCGAAAAGCGGCTACGGCCTCAACCTTGAAGATGAAATCCGGATGCTCGAAGCCATGCGGCCGGCGAGCAGACTGGAGATCGTGCCCACATACCTTGGGGCCCATGCCCTACCCGCCGAGTTCGCCGGCAATCGCGCGGCCTTTGTCGACCGCGTCATCGGCGACCTGCCGGTGATTTCGTCCCGGAAACTTGCGGAATTCTGCGATGTGTTCGTCGAGCCCGGGGCATTCACTCCCGGCGAGGCGAAACGAATCTTCGACAAAGCCCGCGCCCTCGGCATGAAAATCAAAATCCATGCTGATGAGTTTCAATCATCCGGAGGCGCCGCCCTTGCTGTGGAAGCCGGGGCTGTATCCGCGGATCATCTCGGCGCCATTGCGGACGAGGACATTCCCCGAATTGCCGGCTCGGACGTCATCGCGACTCTCCTTCCGGCAACATTATTTATGCTGGGCGCTGGACGCTATGCTCCCGCCCGCAAACTGATCGAGGCAGGTGCTGCCGTTGCGCTGGCCACGGATTTCAATCCCGGAACATCGCCAACTTTCAACATGCAGTTCGTTCTTTCACTGGCCTGCACGCAAATGAAGATGACTCCGGCCGAAGCCATCACGGCAGCGACCATTAACGGAGCCGCTGCGATTTGCCGCCACGGCCGGTTGGGTTCTCTCGAACCGGGCAAACAGGCCGACGCCGGCGTTTACGATGTGGGCGATTACCGTGAGATTCCGTATTTCGCCGCGGTAAACTTCTGTGTCGCAACTTTCAAACGCGGAGACCGAGTGTGAACCGGATTGTTGAATGTGTACCGAACTTCAGTGAAGGACACCGGGCCGAAGTTATCGATGAAATCGTCAGCGCGATTACATCCGTGCCCAATATTTATCTTCTCGGGCGTGAGATGGACCGCGATCACAATCGGGCCGTCGTCACGATGGTCGGACCTCCGGAGTTCATCGGCGAAGCGGCTATTCGCGCCGTGGAAGTTGCGGTACAGCGCATCGACCTCACGACGCAGCGCGGCGAACATCCGCGGATTGGCGCCGCCGATGTGGTTCCTTTCGTACCGATTCGCGGTGTGTCCCTGGAAGAATGTGTCGCGATCGCGAACCATGCCGGAAGCGAAATCGCCTCCCGATTCAGAGTTCCGGTTTATCTGTACGAAGCTGCCGCAACACGCCCCGACCGGGTGAATCTTGAAAATGTGCGACGCGGCCAATTCGAAGGACTTCAGACCGAGATCGTAACGAATCCGGATCGCCACCCCGACTTCGGAGAGCCGCGGCTGCATCCGACCGCAGGCGCAACCGTGGTCGGCGCGCGAAAGCCGCTCATTGCTTACAACATCAATTTGAACAGTCCTGATGTCGGGATCGCGAAACAAATTGCCAAGCGCATCCGGTTCTCCACCGGCGGTTTCCGTTGTGTCAAAGCCATGGGCGTTTTGCTGAAGGACCGGAATCAGGCTCAAGTTTCGATGAACCTCACCGATTTCGAGCAGACACCCATCGAGAAAGTGTTCGAAGCCGTTCGAGAAATCGCCGGTGAGTTCGGCGTGAGTATCGCCACCAGCGAAATCGTAGGACTGGTTCCGCAGAAAGCTCTGGATCAGGCGGCGGAATTCTATCTGCGCGTCGAGAATTTCCGGCCCGCAAGCATTCTGGAGAATCGGCTGGACGAAGTTATCGCTCAGGCTTCGGCGCGGCCCACCGGCATGGCCGATGCCCTCCGAGGCTTCGTCAGCCGGGTTGCATCGGCGGAACCCTTGCCGGGCGGTGGAAGTGTAGCGGCCGTTGCGGGAGCACTGGGGGCGGCGCTGGGTGAAATGTCCATCCGAATCACGAAAGAAAAGAAGGATTACAGACAGTATGAGGAACGCTACGCCGATGCGCTCGATCGGCTTGCGCCGTATATTGCGGCATTGCTCGAATTCGTGGATGCAGACACGGAAGCCTATGGCCGCGTGATGGCCGCTTACAAGCTTCCAAAGAATTCGCCGGAACGGGAAAAGGCCATTCAGGAAGGGCTCGTCCGGGCTACCGAAATCCCATCGAGAACCGCTAACTGTGCAGCCGAAGCGCTGCGGGTGCTGGAAGACCTTCGATCCATCATTCACCCCAACGTTGCATCGGACTTGCAGGTTGGCCTTCACATGTTACGCACTTCCCTGCGCGGCGCGATTTCCAACATGCGTACGAATCTGACCGGGCTCAAGGACTCGAAAGTCCGCCTGCATTTTGAAGACATGATTGCGGAATGGGAGCAGGGGTTGCGAGGGAACTGATGGAAACCGGCAAGTAAAACCATGACCGATTTGTAGACCGATTGATTCCCGTCCTCGATGCTATACTGCGCACATGGCTGAACGTAAGCCGCAGAGAGTCAAGTCCGCAAGAATTTCGCATTTCCTCCGGTCGCCGCTTTTCAAGCTTCTCCTTTCGATTTTCCTGTTCTTCTTTATTGGAACCTCGGCCCTGGTCCTTTACTACTACAACTATTATTCGAGGCTCATCGATCGGAAGTTGAGCGGCGAGATCTTCAAGAACACGGCGCAGATTTATGCCGCGCCCTATCGCATTTATCCCGGACAGAAACTGACGCTTGATGAAAGCGTCGTAAGGCTGCAGCGGGCGGGTTTTGAGTCCGCCGAAAAAGGCGGCTCCGACGACGGAGCCTACCAGGTCAGCGGAACGAAACTCACCATTAACCCCAAAGTCGGCGACCCATTGCGTCTCGAGTTTGGGAAGAATTCGCTGTCGCGAATCGTCAAGGCTCCGGGCGGCGAAGTCGATGAGGCGTGGTTTCCAGCAGAGCTCGTAACGAATCTATACGATGAAAACCGCGAAAAGCGCCGGCTCATCGAATACAACGATCTGCCAAAGGTGTTTATCGATGCGCTGACCGCCGCGGAAGACCAGCATTTCTTCACGCACTGGGGAGTGGATCCGGTTCGTCTCGCCGGCGCCGTATTGCACAGCGTGCGTACTTCGGACCGCATCGGCGGCACGAGCACCATTACGCAGCAGTTTGCGCGAAACTTTTTCCTCACCACCGATCGCACGCCTCAACGCAAAGCCGCGGAAATCTTCATCACGCTGATGCTGGAGCATCGGCTTACAAAACAGCAGATTCTGACCATGTATGCGAACCAAACATACATGGGACAGCGCGGATCGTTCAGCATTCACGGATTCAGCGAAGCGGCCAGCGCGTATTTCGGCAAGGATCTGTCGAATCTGACGCTGCCGGAGACAGCCACGCTCGTTGCGATTATTCCGGCGCCCAACGGCAAGTTCTCGCCCATCAAACATCCCGACGAAGTCAAGCGGCGCCGCAACAACGTGCTCGATGCGATGCACTCGCTTCACACGATCGGCGACAAGGAATATCAGGAAGCGCGGAATGCGGACCTGAAAGTCGCGCCCATCAAGATGGACGCGAGCGATGCGCCGTATCTTGTCGATTATGTTCGTGACGAACTGCTTAAGGACTTCAATGACGACGTGCTCACGAGCAGCAATTTGCGTGTGTACACGTCGCTCGATCCCGCTCTTCAAAAAGCCGCGGTTGAAGCGGTGACGAACGGGCTGAAATTCGTCAACGAACAAATCGCAGCTCTGAAAAAACGGCAGAAGAATCCGGAAAATCTGCCTGGCCCGCAGGTGTCGTTGATTGCGCTCGATCCGCACACCGGTGAAATCAAGGCGATGGTGGGCGGCAGCGACTACGGCGCAAGCCAGTACAACCGGATCATCCAGGCGTCGCGGCAACCCGGTTCGATTTTCAAGCCGATTGTTTATGCCGCGGCCCTGGAAACGGCCTTCGACCGGAAGACGGACGAAAACGCGCCCTCACCGGAAAATACCTCGGACAGTTCTTCGCCACGGTTCGAATCATTCCGTCATGAAGGAGTGGTGACTCCCATCACGACGCTGGTCGATGAACCGACGACATTCACATACGACGGCGACCGAACCTACGAACCGAACAATTACCATCAACAGTATCGTGGGCTGGTAACCGTTCGTACCGCTCTGGAGAACTCGCTGAACGTGCCGACGATCAAGGTTGCGGAAATGATCGGCTTCAATCGCGTCGCGGCAATGGCAAAGCGTCTGGGCCTTAACGCGAAGATCAAGGGTTATCCGTCCGTGGCTCTCGGCGCGTTCGAAGTGACGCCGATCGAAATGGCCGGCGCCTACACCGCTTTTTCAAATGAAGGCCGCCGCATGCAGCCTCACGCGGTGCTTCGCGTAACGTCTCCGGATAAAACGCTGAACAAAACGTACACGTACCAGCCGCAGGAAGTGATCCGGCCCGAACTGGCGTACCTGATGACGTATCTAATGGAAGGCGTCATCCGGTCGGGCACCGCCGTCGGCGTCCGCGCTCGTGGATTTACGCTGCCGGCGGCTGGAAAAACAGGAACGTCGCGCGATGGCTGGTTCGCGGGATACACGAAGGATCTTCTCGCCATCGCATGGGTCGGCTACGACGATAACCGCGATTTAAATCTTGAAGGCGCCCACTCGGCATTGCCCATCTGGACCGAGTTCATGATCAAAGCGGCGCAGCTTTACCCTCCACGCGACATGGACAAAATGTATTTCAGCGCACCGGCTGGAATCGATTTCGCCCGAGTTGATTCCGAGAGCCTGCAACTCGCAAATCCCTCCTGCCCCGAAACGTTCGAAGAAGCTTTCATCTCCGGCACTGCCCCGACTTCGTATTGTCCCCTTCACGGTTTCAAAATCTCCGAAGCCGTCCAGCAGGGCGTGACCGAAACCGGGAAAGGAATCAGCAAGACGGTTTCAGGCATCGGCAAACTGCTCGGAGGACTGTTCGGCGGCTCCGAAAAGAAACAAGAGAAGTGAATTCACTTCACTTCAACTCTTTCCTTGATCACCTTCCATTTCTTTTCACTGATGCCGGGTATCGCGAGTAATTCCTCGACGCGCTTGAAGCCGTGTTTCTTTTCTCTGAAATCGACGATACGTTTTGCCAGCACGGGGCCGATGCCCGGGAGCGTTCGCAATTCCTGAACCGTCGCAGTGTTCAGATTAATGAGAACCAGCAGGATCACAGCAAGTGTCAGGAAAGGCGATTGCCCCATTTTGTTTTGATGAAAGCGATGGCCTGATCATGGCTGGTCAGGCGTTTTTCGAGTTGCTCGTCTTCCACGCCGGTCAGAATGTCTTTAAACAGGGGTCCGGGCGCCAGGCCGAGCTTGATGAGATCGTTTCCCGTGATGATCGGTTCAGGCCAGATGTCGCTGTTGGACCACGCTGCGCGCTTTTGTGAAACGAACAGATAGTCTCCAGGGTCCGCACCGGCTGCGGCAGCGTGAATACGCGCAAGCTCCAGATGGTCCTCGAAACGATTAGACCTGCAGAACCTCTTCAGACGGCTCATGCTCATCTGCTGAACTTCGGAAAACCGGGGCAGGTTCTCAACCAGCGCGACGATATGATGCATCTCGGCGCGCGAGAATTTCAATCGTTCGGCAATGCGCGCGACGGCATCGACGGCAGTGTGATGAAGGAGAACGGCAACGGCAAAATCGGCATCCGGCTTCGGCGTCATCGACGCGAGGGATTTCTCGATGTGCTCATTCCATGTCAATTCCGGAAGGATTTCCCTGCGCAGACCCGATTCCTCGAGCATTCGAAATCCGCGCGCAGCCTGGCCTTCGATCAAAACCCGCGTGATCTCATCGCGAATACGCTCGCTGCTCACCAGATGAATCTTCGGGGCCATCGCGCAAACGGCGGCCCAGGTCTCGGCTTCGATCGTGTATCCAAGCCTGGCTCCGAATCGAACTGCGCGAAGAATCCTTAGTTTGTCTTCTTCGAATCGTTCACGAGGATTGCCGATGGCTCGAACCAGCTTTGATTCGATGTCGGCTCTCCCGTTGACATAGTCGATGATTTCATCGGTGATCGGGTCGTAGAGCAGACCATTGATCGTAAAATCCCGGCGCACCACGTCCTGCCTGGCATCGGTGAAAATGACGCCGGTCGGGCGGCGCCCGTCAATGTAAGCCTGATCGGAGCGAAACGTCGCCACTTCGAAGGGAACGCCGCGATAGATCACCAGAATCACTCCGAACTGCGCGCCGATGCTCTCCGTTCTTGGAAACATCTTCACGATCTCTTCCGGACGGGCGCTGGTCGCAATGTCGTAGTCGGCGGGCTCGATGTTCATCACCATATCGCGCACACATCCACCGACGAGGTAGGCCTCGTGCCCGTGCCTGCGCAGCTCTTTGACGATGTTGATTGCCGAGTCAGGCTTCATGTTGCGGCGGGATCGAGAATTCCATTCGAGTATTTGGTGTATCGTCCCCGAAATTCTTCACGCCGCCTATGATAGCCTCATTTGACCGGAGGGCTTGATGGCATTTAAGGGTGTCGATTTTTATCGAATCGACGATTTATTGAGCGATGAAGAACGAATGGTACGCGACACCGTTCGCCGATTCGTTGATGATCAGGTTATTCCAAAAATCGATAAACATTTCGAAGAAGCAACATTCCCGCGCGAACTTATTCCGGAAATGGCGGAGCTTGGCCTCTTCGGCGGAAATCTTCCTGAAGAGTACGGCTGCGCCGGCATGAACAATGTCGCTTACGGCCTGGTCATGCAGGAACTCGAGCGCGGCGACAGCGGGCTTCGAAGTTTTGTCAGCGTTCAGGGCGCTCTCGTGATGTATCCGATCTTCACGTTCGGAACAGATGAACAGAAACGAACATGGCTGCCTCTCCTCGCGAAGGGCGAAAAAATCGGCTGTTTCGGCCTGACCGAACCCGATCATGGATCCGATCCCGGCGGTATGGAAACACGCGCACGCCACACCGACAAAGGTTGGGTTCTCAACGGCACCAAGCGATGGATTACCAACGGCACCATCTCGGATATCGCGATCGTCTGGGCCAAGGTGAACGACGAAGTCAAAGGCTTCATCGTTGAAACAAAAACGCCGGGCTTTCAGGCACCGGAAATCAAAAACAAGCTTTCACTCCGCTCATCCGTGACATCGGACTTGATTCTCGACGACGTTCTCGTGCCTGACGCGAACCTTCTTCCTCAAAGCGGCGGCTTGAAATCTCCGCTCATGTGTTTGAATCAGGCTCGATATGGAATCGCGTGGGGCGGAATCGGAGCAGCCATGGCCTGTTACGAATGGGCTGTCGAATACACCAAGGGACGCACGCAGTTCGACAAGCCCATCGCTCAATTTCAATTGGTTCAGGAAAAGCTGGCGAACATGCTGACTGAAATCACAAAGGGACAGTTGCTCGCCTGGCGGCTCGGACGATTAAAGGACGAAGGAAAACTGCACTTCGCGCAGACCTCGATGGCCAAACGAAACAACGTCCGGGTGGGACTCGAAACGGCACGCGTCGCGCGCGACCTGATGGGAGCGAACGGCATCACCCTCGAGTATCCCGTGTTCCGACATATGTGCAATCTCGAATCGGTGTACACCTACGAAGGAACAGATCACATTCACGCGCTCATTCTCGGCGAATACATCACCGGCCTTCCGGCATATAAATGATTGGATCCCAGAAGCGGATTATTGCGAACTCTTGATAACGCGAATCCGCGACGACGATGAAGGATCCGCGAAAACCAGATTGCCGCTGCGGTCGAAGGTCATGAATTCCGGAAAGGCAAGGGCTGTGTCGGTTGCAGGCCTGCTGTCTCCTGAAAAACCAATGTCTCCGTTTCCAGCAATGGTTCTGATGATTCCTGTGGAGGCCTCGACCTTGCGAATCCTGGCATTGAAGGTATCCGCGATGAACAAATTGTTCTGCCCGTCTACCGCCACACCAATCGGAAGACTCAATGTGGCAGCCGCAGCGGAACCTCCGTCGCCGCTGAATCCGACAATACCCGTTCCGGCAACAACCACCACGTTCCCTGTTGGTGTGACCGCCAGAACAGCACTGTTGCCTGTGTCCGCCACATAAAGATTTCCGAAACTGTCGAAGGCAATTCCAATAGGCAAGCCGAAACCGCTGGCAACAGTAGCGATGATGCCCGTCGCGAAATTGATCTTCCGAATGCGACCATTGAGGGTGTCCGAGACATAAAGGTTCGCGCCCGTTGTATCTAATGCGACACCGAGCGGACTGCTCAACGCCGCCGATATTGCAGGACCGTTGTCGCCAAACACATCGGCTGCTCCAGTGCCGGCAATTGTCGAGATTATTCCCGTGGCTGCTGCTATTTTGCGAATTCGATTGTTGTCGGCATCTGCGACGAATATGTTGCCGGCGGAGTCGATTGCCATTCCCGCGGGTCCGAACAACTGCGCGTTGACTGCGGGCCCGCCATCACCGTCATAGCCGGCTTGTCCGGTCCCGGCTATTGTCGTGATGATACCGGTTGACGCGCTGACTTTTCGGATACGATTCGTGTCGGCAATATACATGTTTCCGGCAGAATCGAATGCGACACCCTGAGGGAAATTGAAACCAGCGGCCGTTGCCGGTCCTCCATCGCCGACATAGCCGAAATCCTGATTGCCGCCGACCGTCGCAATAATCCCTGTCCGCACGGAGATCCGGCGCAAGCGCAAATTCGATAGATCCGCGATGTAAATATCACCTGCGGCGTTGACCGCAACGCCCGTAGGGTACGCGAGCGAGGCGGAAACAGCGGGCCCATTGTCGCCCGAGAATGCTTTCTGGCCTGTACCCGCAATCGACGTAATCACACTGGTGACGACATCGACTCTGCGAACCCTGTGATTGCCTGTGTCCGCAATGAAGAGGTTGCCGACCGCATCCACAATCAATCCGGCCGGCTCACTGAGTACAGCCGCGGTTGCCGAATTGTTGTCGCCGCCAAAACCGTCCGTACCTGGCGTCCCTGCGATAGTGGCAATCGTCCCGGCCGCCGCAATCTTCCGTATGACGCCATTGTATGTGTCCGCAATATAGAGAATCCCGGAACGATCGACGGCAATGCCTTGAGGAAAATTGAGTACCGCGTTGACCGCTGGCCCGCCGTCACCTGCAAAATCAAACTGTCCGTTACCGGCAACAGTAGTGATGACGCCGGATGAATTGATTTTCCGAATGCGGCTGTTATTACTATCCGCAACATAAATGTTACCCAGGGAATCCGCCGCGACATCGCTCGGTGTCGCAAGCGACGCTGAAGCGGCCTGCCCGCCGTCCCCGAAAAATCGCGCGTTACCGTCGCCCGCGAGAGTCGTTATGTTTCCCGTGGCAGCTTCAATTTTGCGCACACGATGATTTCCGGTGTCGGCGACATACAGATTGCCGACTCCATCGATGGCGAGTCCTTGAGGTGAATTAAGCGCGGCCGCCGTAGCCGACCCTCCGTCACCGGCAAAGCGTCCATCCCCTGTGCCGGCTATCGTGGTGATGATTCCCGTCGTCGCGTTGATCTTTCGGATTCGGTTGTGGCCGCTGTCGGAGACGTAGATATTACCGGCAGAATCGAATACCGCTTTCCATGGAAACAAGAATCCTGAAGTCGCAGTTCCTCCATCACCCACAAATGTTCCACCGCCCGCGATGGTCGTGATCTGGCCGGCTGCAAGCGTCGACAAGGGTTGTGGATCGACAACCCAGGAACGCTGGGCGATGCCGCCGCGATTCTGAACCGTTACGGTTGTGAGTCCGCTTGGCAATCCCGACGCGGTAAACGTGATGCGCTGTGTGCTTTCAACCGTGGCGCCGGCGATCACCACGCCGCCAACAAGCACCGTCGTTCCGGGAGCGAAGTTGCTGCCAACAATCGTGACGGCCGTGCTGCCGTTCGACGGGGCGCGCGGCGGTGTAATGCTCGTGATCGCCGGTTCGCCGTAACGGATCTCCTGAGCTGAGGTCTGACTATCCGCTATCAGGATCCGGCCTGATTGCGTCACCGTTATTCCTTTTGGAGAAGTGAATGTATTGGCCGGCGCCGCTGAGACAATGTCGCCGGTTGGCAGGATCATCTTGACTGATCCCGTTCCGCTCTCTGTGACCAGAACGTCGCCGAAAGAATCGGCCGCGACGGCGGTGGGTGAATTGAAAGTAGCTGGCGCCGGCAGAGCGAAACCGTTTAATCGATCCTGCGCCGGCACGCCTGTGGGAGACGTCACAGCAATGGTTTCGACCTGGCCGCTGGCGCTGACGCGGCGGATCCTTCCGCTGGCACTGTCCGCAACAAGAATTCGAGTCGAGGGCGGTGCGCCTCGCGTGTTGAGAAGGCCGCTCTGCTGCGACAGAGAATCGGGCAGTACTGCAATACCGAGTGGAGAACTGAAACGGGCCTGGTTGCCGGATCCATCCGTCGTGCCGCTTGCGCCCGGGCTTCCTGCGATCGTTTCCACCATTCCGCTTGCGATTTTGATCCGGCGTATTGTGTTGTTGCCGGAATCCGCGACCCACAGATTTCCTGACGAATCCAGAGCAAGGCCCTGGGGATTGTTGAATGCCGCCTGTTGCAGCGTGCCGTCCTGACTGCCGGCCACTCCCGTGCCGGCCAGCGTATCGACCCGGCCATCCGCGCCCGTACGCACCCGGCGGATCACGTTGTTGCCGGAGTCGCTGACATACAGAGTTGCGGTCGCTTGATCGAACGCGATGAACGATGGATTTCGAAAGAGTGATTGCAACCGCAGATCGTTCACGAGACCGGGAGTCTGATTCGTTCCCGCATAGATCTGCGCGGGCTGAGTCAAATCGTCCTCGGAGAGGATGGTGTGCCTGGCTGTGGATGAAACGTAGAGCCGGCGGGCTTGATCCTGCGCAATTCCCGTTGCATCTGTATTGCCGAGGGCAGATTGAACCTGAACCACGGTGATTGTCGCATTTGCAATGACGTTACCGGCCGTCACGGTGATGGTCGAAAAACCAAAGCGCCTGCCCTGAATGTTGCCGAGGGCATCGACTGTCGCGATCTCGGGATTGGCGCTCGAATACACGGGACCGGTGTCCGTGCGCGTGGCGCCGGTGTTATCCACAATTCGCAAGCGTGCCTGGGTTGCGCTGCCTTCCTTAACCAGCACCTCCGACGTGATCGCCGCTGTTGCGGGATCCAGGAGAAAGATGCTGCTGATTGACGGACGATTCGACGGGAAATCGGGTGAAGTCGCGGGACGGTAAATAATCGGCGTGGATACAACGCCGTTCACGCTCACTGAAAGAGTTCCTTCAATCGCGGTATCCGGCACGCGCACGTGCAATTGCGTACGTCCTGCAGAGAGAACCGGAGCCGTCACCGTTCCGCCGGACGCTGCAAACGTCACAATGTTCAGGCCGGGCGAAACAGCGCTCCACCCGGTGCCTTCGAGAACCAGCGTCTCGCCGGGTGCTGCTGCGCCATAGTAATCCACGAGACGCGGAACACATGGCGTGCCCGAAATCAGAACAGCCCGAGCGTTGCTTTTGAGTGTTCCGACTTCGACCCATACCTCCCCGCAAACGGCATCCTGAGGAACGGTGACAGACAACGATCCCGTTGCCGCCGACGTCACAGTTCCATTCGAGAAACCGGCGGCAGACCTGAATTTCACGGTGTTGTTTCCCGCCCCGGGATCAAATCCCATGCCGCGTAATGTCACGCTCGAACCGGGTGCGACGCCACTGATCGGACTCACCGACGTCAGCACCAGCGGAGTTGCTGAGCCGTTGACGTTGATGCCAAACTCCGTTCCACCGAGCGGAATGTCGGAGCGATAGACCTGGATGGGACCCGTTACGGCGTTGTTCGGAACGGTGACCGTCAATTGCGTGAACGATGCGGTTGACGGCGTTACACGTACGACCGAGTCATTGGCCGTGGTGAACAACACGCGGTTGTCGCCGGCGGTGGCCGAGAAGCCGGAACCGTTGATCGTCAACACCTGACCGGGGCCGACCGGATCCGGTGAAACCGAGTTGACGGCAGGCACCGGCAAATTCGGCAGGGTCCCCCCTGCGAATAACGCGAGGACAAGCGCGTCGCCGATATTCACGACTCCGTTTAGATTGCAATCGCCGACCGATGGAGGAAGTGGCGGATCGATAATGTTGCCGACGGTCAGCGCCAGGACAAGCGCGTCGCCGATACTCAAGGTCCGGTTTGCATTGAGATCACATCGCTCGACGACTTTCAGATCGATCGAGTTGGATGTGCCGACTTTCACCGGCAGGGTTCCTGGTGAAATCAACGCCGACGCGGGAACAATCCCGGTGAGCTGCGTGCTGCTCGTGAAAGTGGTGGCGATTCCGTTGGCGCCAACGGCTATTTGCGAATTGGAATCGAAGTTTTGACCCGTAACGGTCAGTGTGAACGCGGTCCCGTAAAACGGCGCAATCGTGGGCGAGATTCTGGTGATCACCGGCGCGGATTGAGCGGACACAAAGAGTGGGAAAAACAGGAACCATAAAAGAGCGAAGAGGCACCGCAACGCTCTTGTTGGGCAGACCCCTCTCATGGCGAGGGAGTCAGCAGTCGAATGGATTGGTTTTTCGAATCGACGGCGAGAATATTCGACCCGGTCCCCCAAATTCCGCCAGGAGTGTCGAACCCGGATACGTTGTCCAATCCATCTTCCGAGCCCTGGATGTTTCCGGCAATCGTCGTAACGGCTCCGGTTGCCAGCACCATTTTCCGGATGCTGTTGGAATTTGAGATGTAAAGATTCGATCCGTCTCCCCAGATTCCTGTCGGGGCGTTGAGACGCGCAGCCGTTCCAACGCCATCCGTTGACCCGGGAGCGCCAACAGATCCCGCAATTGTCGTCACCACGCCCGTGGCTATAACAATCTTGCGGATGGTATGGTTCCCTTTATCGGCGACATATAGATTCGTTCCATCACCCCAAATGCCTGTGGGATTGTTGAAGTAGGCCGCTGTGCCGGTTCCATCAGGCCATCCAGCCGTTTCAGGAGTACCCGCGAAGGTCGTCACAGCGCCGCTGGCAAGGATAATCTTACGGATGGTGTGATTCCGGGTGTCGGCGACGAAAAGATTCTTACCGTCACCCCAGAGACCGGCTGGACCAGAGAAATATGAATCAGTGCCGGTTCCGTCCAGACTGCCTGCGGCAAAACCTCCGAATGGTGTTGTTACGACAGCCGTCGATACGACTATTTTTCGGATCACGTTATCGTCGGTGACATACAGCGTGCTTCCATCGCCCCAAATCGCCTTTGGATTGGGGAAGTGCGCAGCCGTCCCTGTACCGTCTGCAAAACCCGCTGAACTTGCGGATCCTGCGTACGTGGAAACAGCGCCCGTTGAAATGGTGATCTTTCGAATCGAGTAGTTGTAATTGTCTGCGACGTAGACATACGTTCCATCGGTCCATGCCGCCTGCGGATTGTTGAACCGAGCGGCCGAGCCCGCCGTGCCATCGGTCGAAGTGCCGGATACCGCAACGGCACCTGCGACAGTTGTTGTGACACCACCCGAGGTGACTTTTCGAATTGTGGAATTGCCGGTATCCGCGACATAAAGATTCGTGCCGACTCCAACAATGCCTTGCGGCAAGTAAAACGCCGCTGCCGTTCCTGTTCCGTCCGCGAAACCGATCGAGCCCGACCCGGCCAAACCAGTCACTGCGCCGCCTGCAATGGGCACCTTTTGGACGTTGTTATACGACGCATCTGCAATATAGATATTGATGCCGTCGCTCCAGATCGCGCTGGGAAACATAGAACCGGACGTCGATAACTGGCTTGCTGCATTCGTCGCAATAACCACTTTCGAAATGTAGTACGAACTCGCGACATAAAGATTCGTGCTGTTGCCCCAGATGGAAGTGGGCCTCGAAAAATTAGAGCCAGCGGGCGTCGTTACTGCTGCGGTCGAAATCACAATCTTCCGCATCGCATTGTTGGAATAGTCGGCAACGTACAGGTTCGTTGCATCTCCCCAGAGACCCCAGGGGTAATTGAATCTTGCTGCGGAGCCCGTGCCATCCTGCGAACCTGCCATACCCGGTGAACCGGCGATTGTCGTCACTTGACCGGTTGCAATCACAATCTTGCGGATCGTGTGGTTGAAGGTATCCGACACATAAAGACTCGTACTTGTACCGTCACCCCAAATTCCATAAGGAGAGGAGAATCGCGCGGAAGATCCGGTTCCATCAACAGAGCCGGCAACCCCAGGCTGGCCGGCCAGCGTTGTGACGGCGCCGGTTGACACAACCATCTTGCGAATCGTGTGATTCTTCGTGTCCGCGATATAGACGTTCGTTCCGTCACTCCACATTTGGGTGGGATTGTTGAATCTCGCAGACGCGCCTGTATTGTCGGCATATCCGGCTCCGCCCGTGCTGCCTGCGAGATGTGTTGTTGAAATATGAGCAGCAGCCGCAATCGTGCTGGTCGAAATCGTGAACGGCAACGTGTTGCTCGTTCCACCGGGTGTCACTGCGGCGATTGTCAGCGCGCCCGGAGGACTGCTCAGGACCAGCGTTGCAGTTACGGCTGTGGTGCTTGTGCCCGATATGCTCGTTACAAGGACTCCGGTGGCACTGAAGCTGAGCGCCGTTCCACCGACGATCAGGTTCGTTCCGGTCAGCACGACCGTCATCTGAGCGCCCTGCATCCCCGACGACACATTGATGCTCGTCAGAGTCGGCGCCGCAGGACGCGCGTTTACAGTGAAATTGATCGCGCCGCTGGTTCCCGCCGGTGTTGTTACTTTCACGCTGTGCGCGCCGGTCGGCGCAGCGGCATCGATCGTCAACGTTGCCGTCATCGCTGACGTATTGGCCACATTGATCTGAGAAGCGGTTACTCCCGTACCGGCGCTGATAGTCGTGGCGCCGCCTGCGAATTGTCCGCCGCTCAAAGAGACCACGAGAGATCCACCCTGATACCAGGCGGAAGGCGTAATGGTTGCGAGCGTTGGAGAACTGATGACAGAGAACGGGAGGCCGGTCGCAGTCTGGCCGCCTGGAGTTGAAACCCAAACATACTGGGTCGATGCAGAGGCGCTCGAATCGATCACAAATGTCGTCGTTAGTGATCTGGAACTCGTCACATTCACTACCGGCGCAGTAATTCCAGCGTCGCTGAATTGAATCGTTGTTTGTCCCGGCACGAAGCCTGTTCCCGTAATCGTCACAGGGACCGAGGCTCCGATGAGACCGAAAATCGGACTCAAGGTCCGCTGCGTCGGCACAGGAGCCAGTACAGTGAACACGATGGCATTACTGGTCCCGATCGGAGTCTGGACGGTCATTTGGCGATCGCCCGGAGTCGCATCGGCATCGATTGAGATTAATGCCCGCAGTGTCTGGGTACCATCACCGTTGTCTGTTACGTCCGCCGGACCTGCGCTCACACCGCTTCCGCTGAAAAGCAACTGGCTCGCGCCCGGTACGAAACTTGTACCGTTCAGCGAAATGGTGAATGACTCTCCCGGCAAGCCGCTCGTCGGACCACCAAGGTTGACAAACGGCGAGTCGGCTACTGTGAAATTCAGCGAATTGCTCGTTCCCGCCGCCGTCGTTACCGTAATGCCGCGTCCGCCGACTCCGCTGCTCACAAAAGTCGCCGACAGCGAGGTCTGATTGGACACCTGAATATTCTGGACCGTGACCCCAGGAATGTTGATAGCGATGCCCGGAGCGAATCCGGTTCCGGTAAGAGTGATGCCGGTGCTGCTTGACGGCCGCATCGCTGCTGGAAATACCGAGGACAACGTCGGTGTTGCGAGCAGAGTGAAGGTGACGGTGTTACTTGCGCCGATTCCCGTCATGACCTGAACGGTACGATCACCGAAAGATGTATCCGCCGTAATGGTGAACGATGCAGTCAGTGAAGTAGAACTCGTCACATTGACGCTTCCGCCAGTGACGCCGGTTCCACTGACGACGATACTTGTGGCGCCCGGAACAAAATTCGTGCCGGTCAGCGTAGTGGAGAATGTCGTCCCACGAAATCCGTAGCTGGGACTCACGGTGTTCACTTGCGGCGCCCCATACACCGTAAAGGTCAACACATTACTCGTTCCGGCTGACGTGCTGACCGTCACGGTGCGCGCCGTCGCAGCCGCATTCGCCGTAATTGCGAATGCCGCAGTTAATGAAGTGGTGCTTGCCACACTCACACTGGTGGCTGTGACACCGGTGCCTCCGAAGGTTACCGTCGTTACGCCGGTGATGAACTCCGTGCCCGTTATCGTTACGGAGCCGGAACCGCCCACGTAGCCGAGGCTCGGAACAATCGAAGATATGGCCGGTACTCCGAAGATCGTGAACACGACTCCATTCGAAGTGCCGCCGGGACCAACAACGGTCACATTTCGCGCGCCGGATGCGGATCCGGCAGCAATGGTGAACGTCGCCGTCATCGCCGTATCGCTCGTAACGTTCAGGTTGGTTGCAGTCACACCCGTTCCGCTGATCACGATGGACGTGGCTCCGGCGAATCCGCTTCCGGAAAACGAGATATCAACGAATGCGCCTTTAACTCCGAAGGACGGGCTTATCGTGTTGACGGCAGGTGCCGCATAAACCGTGAACGCCTGGGCGTTACTGGTACCCGCAACGGTGGTGACCGTCACGCTGCGCGCGCCTGAAGCGGCATCGGCAGCGATGATGAAATTCGCCGTCAGAGAAGTCGTGCCGGAAACAGTAATTGCAGAACCGGTCACTCCTGTTCCGCTGATGGTTACTGCAGTGGCTCCAACGGCAAGATTTGTACCTGTGAGCGTCACTGCAACGGTGGCGCCTCTTGCTCCGAACGAAGGACTGATGGACGCAAGAGTGGGCGTACCCTGCGCAGCATAGTTCACAGTATTCGAAACGATCGTACCGCCGCCGGTCTTCACTTGAATCGGTCCCGTTACCGCGCCGGCGGGAACGAGAACAATCAATTCCGTTCTCCCTACGGCAACAACGACGCCTGCCGCCTGGGTGTTGCCTGAGGCTGTGAACAAAACCTGATTATCGGCCGGCGTAACGATGTTGAAGCCGGTGCCCTCGATGAGAATGGGCTCGCCCGCGTCATCGGGATAAAACACCTGGTTTAACCAGAGCGGCGTAGGCGTGGCGGAAATGAGTATCGATTTTCGATTTGAGCTTTGATTCCCAACCGTGACGAACACAAAACCGCTGACGGCCTGCGACGGCACTTGAACGGTCAGCGAAGTTGCAGATGCCGTCGTCGCTGTGACGGAAACCGTCGTCCCATTCGCAGCGGAGAACGTGACCGTGTCGTTCGCGGCCTGGGGATCAAAACCAGTACCGGTCACCGTGATGGTTGAACTGCCCGCAATCAGTCCCGCAACATTCGCGATCTTCGAAACGTAGAGTGGAACCTGCGATCCCGCCAGACTGATCACAAAAGGCTGCCCGGGAATTCCATAGTCCTTTCGCTTGACGAATATCGGACCGCTCACAGCGCTGGCGGGCACTGTTACGGTAATCGTCTTGTCAGTGCTGTTGACTGCAACGGCATTGGCCGTAACGGATGAAACTCCACCGTTCGCATTCGAAAAGAAAACCGCGTTGCTGCTTGCAGTGGAAGAAAACGATGTGCCGGTAATAGTGATGTCGCTGCCGGGGGCGGTGGAACTGGTCGCGGACGTCGCGGTAATGATTGGCGTCGTGAAGTTGTCTTTGCCGCCTCCGGTGAAAAGCGCCAGGACAAGCGCGTCGCCAATGTTGAAGAAATCGTTCAGATTAATATCGGCAATTGCCGCTGGAACCGGAGGCTGAACCAATCCTCCCAGGGAGCGCGCAATTACCAGAGGATCGCCGATGTTCACGTTTCCGTTCGCATTGACATCGCCTCGGAAAGCAACCTTGAAATCGATCGCATTGGACGTAGTGTTTCCATCGGCAACAGTCACCGGCTGTGTTCCGACGGCTTTTAGCAAAGATGCGGGAACAACGGCTGTAAGCGATGTGGCATCGACAAATGTTGTCGCGAGATTGGTGGAACCCAGCCGCGCCTGAGAGTTCGTGGTAAAACCAGAGCCACGGATGGTCAAAGCAAACGATCCCGTACCCACTTGTGTAACGCCCGGGGACACTCCGGGCGGATTATCCGTGAGGTTGTTCAGCGTTATCTGCCCGAACACGTTCGGCGACAACGAAATGAGGATCGCAAATGTCCAGACGAGTCTTCTCAGCATCCTGCCCCTGCTCAAAACTGCGAGTCGCTTTTATAGGTTCGGCCACGTGACAGTCAATACTTTGTTTACAGTCACCGAATGACAGACCGGGCGCCAGTGATTCTTTCGGAAATTTTCAATCGATTTTGAGGGAGGGACTGTTTACATCGAGGCTAATCAGCCCCAAGGTTTTTCTGGCGGGTCTCTTCGGCTGCGGCAGCCTGTTCCTGGAAAGAAATAATCCGCTCGGCGACGCGAAGGCGCGCCTTGAGTTCATCGGGATCGAAAGGCTTGGTGACGAAATCATCGGCGCCGGCTTCCATGCCTTCGAGGTAGTCTTTTTTTCCGATGAGCGCGGTGATGATGATGACGTAGGTGTACTTCGACTGCTTGTGTTTGCGGATGCGGCGGCAAAACTCGAGACCATCCAATTCCGGCATCAGCACATCTGAAATCACGAGGCGAAATCGCCCTCGGCGATAGACGTCCCAGGCTTCTTGTCCATTCGCGGCCGCAACCACCTGGTAGCCGAGCTTCTGTAACAGCCATGCGAGCAATTCGCGCGAATCGCGATCGTCTTCAGCAATCAAAACTTTCATTAATAAAAATAACTATCATGAGTGCCGAACCAATTGCCAACGCGTAGGACACTTCCCGACGGTCACCTCCGGACACCCTCGCACGCTGAATCAGGAAACGAAGTGAATTCCGGGAACCACCTTTCCCTTCTCGTACAAAGCCCCGCCGGGTGTAAACCCACTATGCACCCTTTGGATCTCGGGCTGGCCTGATGGGAACGCCAATGCCATTGCCTCTTCCCGGGCTCTCCTTCACTAAACGCTGACATCGAAAGCATTTCGAGCCGGATCGCCAAGGCTGGCAGGAGCCGTGCACCTCGCTTGTCGTTATGCTGCACACGTATAACTTGAGGCCTCAGAGCCGCAAAGCCAACGTCCCGCAAGATGGAATGTTCCAGTCTCTGGAGTTTCATGCTTCGCGAAAACATTCAGTCTTCATGAGCGTCGCGGTTCATGGTGGGTTGCTGTCTGTTTTGCTGATCATACCGTTGATCTTCCACGATTCCATTCGTGTCCACTTCGATACCATTCTGATTGCTCCACCGATGCCGAAGCTGCATGTTCTCGAGGTGACGCATTACAAAGCGCCACCTCCGCCGAAGCCCCAAAAGCCCCTCGTGGCGTCTCCGCCAAAGAAACCCGTAGTCATCGAACCACCGGAGATCAAGAAACTTGCCGAAGTGAAACTGCCGGATGTCATCCAACGTGAAAAGCCGCTGCCCCCCAGTAATGTGCACATCGAAGAGGCCGCACCGGCAGCGCCGAAAATGGAAGTTCGAACCAACGTCTTCTCCAGCGGAAGCTCGGCGAAACCCACAACGAATCTACCGGCACAACAAGTTCAAACCGGGGGATTCGGTGATCCCAACGGGATAAAGGGCGAGGGGAAGCCCGGAAAAGTGGCGACCATCGCCAGCCTGGGATCGTTTGATTTGCCGGCCGGGTCAGGCGCGGGCAACGGGACGGGTGGAGCACACGGAGTGAAAGGAACTGTGATCAGTTCCGGATTCGGCAACGGCGTCGCTGCTGTAGGCAGCGGTAGTGGGGCCGGCAGCGAACGAACGGTCCACCAGGGCGGATTCGCAGATACCGAAGCGGTGAAACCGGATGCTGCTCGAAAGCGCGATCTCGGGCCGCCAACGTCACCCGTGGAGATCCTTTTCAAGCCAAAGCCCGACTACACCGAAGAAGCGCGCAAATTGAAACTGGAAGGTGAAGTTCTGGTACGTATCTTATTCACTGCCGGGGGCGAAGTGAAAGTTCTGGATGTTGCCAGAGGATTGGGCCATGGACTCGATGAGTCGGCTCTGCGAGCCGCTCAACAAATTCGTTTTAAGCCGGCTTTGCGCGAAGGCCAGCCGGTGGATTCTACGGCAACGGTTCACATTGTTTTTCAATTGGCCTATTAGAACCCGAGCCATGAAGAAGGGACTATGCGTAACATAAATTACAAATTCCTACTCCTCTTTTCAGTCATCAGTCTGGCCACTGCGGGCTTCCTTCTGGGAGGACAGTCCGCCAAACAGGGCAAAGGCAAATCTTCCGAAAAGGCGGCAACTCAAGCCGCAACCCAAACGGCACAACCCGAAGCGACCTCACCCGCCGATGCCGCACTTAATCAAATCATCGACAAGGTCCTCGCCAAAGAGGCCGAAACATCGCTTAGAATGCGCGCGCTTCATCCGATTGTGGAAACCTACATTCAAAGTCTCGACAAAGATGACGAACTCACGTTCCATCCTGCCGGCGACAAGTATTTCATTGGGAAACTCGACTTCAATGTCGAAGTTCGCGAACACTCGCTCCTGCCGAAATCCGGCTGGGCCAAAACGCTAAGCGGCAAGCTTCAGCAGCTTTACTCCGTGAAATATCTTCCGGCGGGATTCGCTCAAATGCTCGTCGTCGATGGTCAGTTTGAGCGCAAGAACTATTCGTTCGAGTACATCCGCCGCGAATTTATCGGAGAAATCCGTTGCCTCGTTTTCGATGTGGAACCGAAGAGGGGCGAAGACGGATCGTTCAAAGGGCGCATCTGGGTCGAAGATCAGGGCTACAACATCGTGCGATTCAACGGAACGTATGGTCCTTCCAATTCCTCGAAAATGTATTTTCACTTCGACAGTTGGCGTGAATACATGGGGCCTGGATTGTGGCTTCCGGCCTACGTCTACACGGAGGAATCCGATTACGGTTATCTCATCAGTTCCCGGCGCCTTCGATTCAAGGGCCAGACACGGCTCTGGGGATACAACATTGGAAAATCGAGCGCCCAGAATGAGCTGACAGCGCTGATCGTCGAATCGGACGGCGTGAAGGATAACATCGACGAAGTTGAAGGCACGTCCCCCGTGCGCGCTCTCCGCGCCTGGGAGCGTCAGGCGGAAGACAACGTTATTCAGCGGCTCGAGAAAGCGGGATTGATCGCTCCTGAAGGTGAAGTCAATAAGGTTCTCGAAACCGTCATCACCAATCTGGAAGTCACGAACAATGTCGTGATCGAACCGGAGGTACGAGCGCGAGTCCTTCTGACATCGCCGCTGGAGTCTTTCACGATCGGTCACACGATCGTCCTCAGCCGTGGGCTCGTCGACGTACTGCCCGACGAAGCCAGCCTTGCGATGATTCTTGCCCACGAACTGGCACACATCGCACTCGGCCACCGCATCGACACGAAATATTCCTTTAACGACCGCATGCTGTTCGATGATCCCGAGGCTTTTCGCAGAGTGCATCTCAAACGGGATGAAAAAGAGGAAATCGACGCCGACAAAAAAGCTGCAGAGTTTCTCAATAACTCCCCGTATAAGGACAAACTCGGCAATGCCGGATTGTTCCTGAAGGCCGTAGATGAACGGGCGGGCCAACTCGATCACCTTCTCCTGCCGCACATGGGAAATGCGATGGTGAAGGGCAATCAGGTCGAACGCATGGCAAACCTGAAACAGAACGCACCGAAACTGGAACCGGCCAAGATTGACCAGATCGCCGCTCTGCCGCTGGGCGGGCGGGTACGCGTTGACCCATGGACCGGAAAGATCGAATTGGCGAAAGCGAAACCGGTGGCGTTGCTGTCCGCGCGAGAAAAGATGCCTTTTGAAGTGACGCCGGTGTTCATCTATCTGACGCGGCAAACCAGTTCGCCTCAAACGGCGTCGGCAACCAACGCAGCCGCGCCTCCACCTTTGGCTAAGCAGCCAAACTAACCGGATGACGGCCCGTGGCAGAAGCGCAGACGTTCCTTCTTCTGCGACGGGCCGTCTTCGTGGCGCCTTTGTGGATTATTTTCCCCAGGGCATTCGCAACCAGGCTCGCACCAGGCCAATCAGGCCCCGGGCTACTCTCTCGTTCCGAACGCGCATCAGCATCGCATCGTATCCGCCGCTCAGAGCCATCCCACTAACGATGCTCTGAGCCTGCGTGTAACGCAGGATTCCGTGTTCACCGTGACGGCGCCCGATGCCGCTCTGCTTCACTCCACCCATCGGTACATCAAAGCTGTTGTAAATCAGCAACGTTGAATTGATTCCCGCCGAACCTGTCTCCAACCGCCGCGCCACTTCGCGCGCCTGCGCCGCACCGCCTGCCCATACGGATGCGTTCAGTCCGAAGTTTGAATCGTTGGCTCGCGCAATCGCCTCATCGGCGCTTCGAACCGGATAGAGGGCGACCACCGGTCCAAACGTTTCGTCGCGAGAGATCGGCAGGTCGTCACCGGCACCGGTCAGAATCACCGGCTGGACGAAGCTTGGTCCCAATTCCGATGGCGAGGCGCTTCCAGCCAGGATTCGAGCGCCGCCATCAACCGCGAGTCGAACGCGATCGCAAACCTTCCGCGCGTGTTCGCGGCTGATCATGCTGCCCATGTCGATGTCCCACGATTTTGACCAGCCCATTCTCATTCTTGAGGCCTTCTCCACGACCTGCCTGGCGAACGCTTCAAAGACGGAGTCCTGTACGTAGACTCGTTCAATGGAAATGCACGTCTGGCCGCTGTTTGAAAACGCCCCGGCAATCAACCCTGTTGCCGCGTCCTCCAGAGGCGCGCCCTGAAGAACGACCATGGGATTTTTTCCGCCGAGTTCCAATGAGAAAGGAATCAGCCTTTCAGCGGCTGCAATCGCGACCTTGCGGCCCGTGACGGTGCCGCCGGTGAATCCGACGTAGTCGACGTGGCGGATCAGTTCGGCGCCTGTCTCGCCGGATCCGTTTACAACAGGCGCGAGATCAGGATCGAGTCCGGCTTCGATGAGGAGATTCCGGGCAAGCAACGCCGAAAGCGGAGTCAACTCGGAAGGCTTGATGACAGCGGCATTCCCTGCCAGCAACGCCGGCAGCGCATCTCCAATCGCCAGCAGGAATGGATAATTCCACGGCGTTATGAGACCGACAACGCCATGCGGCTTGTACACAAGTTCCGCAGACGTGATTGCCGGCACAGCGCCCCGGCGTTTTCTCTCACGAAGGTGCCGGGCGGCGTGCGCCAGATAGTAGCGGGCAGTACCTGCGACTGTGATGATTTCTGCGAGTGCATCGCGGCGCGCCTTTCCCGTTTCCGATTGGATGGTGTCGAGAATTTGTTCACGGCCGTTGAGGATTAAATCGTGAAATCGCCGAACGACTCGATCGCGTTCAGAAAACGATCGTTGCTTCCAGCGTTCCTGTGCCTGGCGCGCCCGGGCAACGGCCTCCCGAATGACGGTGGTTGTCGCGACCTCAACTTGCCCGGCAATCTCGCCTGTTGCCGGGTTTCGAACTTCGATTTGCAATCAGCGCGCTGCCGCGTCGGGAACTTCGGCGACACAGGAAAAGTTCGAGGCATCGTTGGTGTCACCCGTGCCTTTGTACCTTGCAACCTGGCCGTAGGGGCAAAGCGGACGAGTCTTATCCACTTTTCCGCCGGTCAAATGCGACGCCGGAATCTGAGCGGGTTTATGCCCGCGCTCGACCCACTCCTCCATGACTTTGACTTTGTCAAAGGTGTCGGTACCGGGTCCGCCGGTGCAATGATTCATGCCCGGCACCATGAATAACGCAATGGAGTTCGCCGCCTTGTCTTTTCCTACGGTCTTCACAACATTGTTGTAGTAGATGACGCTGTTGACGGGATTGACCTGCGGGTCCGACCATCCGTGATACATCAGCAACTTTCCGCCATGATCGAAGAAAGGTTTCAAATTCGGGTCGCCGGAAAACAAAACACCGCCGTCGGATTTCGCGGCGCGATCGATGTCCTTCTCGAGATCCATCGAGTGATAGTCCCAGTTCTGATCACGAAAAACGACATTGCGCATTCCACTGATCGCCAGGCCAATCGGCTGCGGACCGCCAAGCGTTGCCCATCCCAGTTCCGAACCCGGCACGAGATGGCCTTCGTAAAGGATTTTTTCCGTCTTCGGATCTTTGAGCGGCGACGTCATCGCTTTTGCCGATTCGACCTGGCCTTTTGTCAAGCACTCGGCACTGTCGCCGGCTTTGCACAGCAGTTTCGCGTAGTCAAAATTGCACTTCGCCGGATTCTCGATGACGCCATCCTTCACACCGTCCATCGCATCGCAGGCATTCAAAACAGCTTCGTGGATCATGGGGTACTTGCTGGGAGGAATAACACTATCGGCGTCCTTGTTAACAACCAGGTTGAGGCCTGTCCTTGCTGCGTGCATGCTCATCGAATTCCAGGCGGCCGCTCCTGCAATGATCCCGTTGAAATCTTCCGGATATTTTTGAGCTGCTGCCAGACCCTGCCGGCCTCCCTGAGAACAGCCGTTGTAATAAGAGAGCGTCGCCGAAGTGCCGTAATGCGATTGGATGAGGGTTTTGGATTGAACCGTCATTTCATGAATCGAGCGATAGGCAAGGTCAACAAGTTTCTCGGGATGTCCCAACGCGAAATCGGCAGTACCGCCGATATGTCCTGTATCCGTTCCGGCGCCGGCGTATCCGGCCTTCACTGCCGCGGCGATTGCGGGATATGGAATTGTTCCAGCCCAGCCGCCGTTACCGACCGCCTGAAATTTGCCGTTCCATCCTGCAGCGGGAAGCCAGATCTCCGTTTTGATGTCGGAATCGCTTGTGGGTGTCAGCGTTGCCGTCACGCGGCAAAACGCCGGCAGATCCGCGTATGGATTCGCCGCCGGTCCTCTGCCTCCGCGTGCCGCTCCACCCGGCGGAACAAACGCGCCCGCGGCGATGATCTGAGCCGAGTCTATTTTCGCGTTTGGAAGCGCAAGGCCGGCCAGCTTCTCACACGGTGTGGCGGCGATAACCGCCGATGAACACGCGATCAGGACAAAGAAAGCAAACACAACCGACGTTTTTCTGTTCATGAACCCTCCCGGAAGTTTGAAGACGAGAATAGCTGCTATCGAATAACTGTCAATAAAAAGGTCACATTCGTTTCTATATTCGGTTTATCGTTTTCGACGCAGGAGGTCAGAGTGAAGCGAATCGGAATGGGAATTGTCGGTGCAGGCTTCGTCGGGCCGCATCATATCGATGCCGTACGCCGCCTGGGTTTTGTCGATGTTGTTGCCGTCGCCGGCAGCAATGAGGAATCCGGAAAGCGCAAGGCGGAGCAGCTTGGAGCGCGGCGCGGTTACGGCAGTCATCGAGCGCTGCTCGATGATCCTGAGGTACAGGTCGTGCATGTAGCCACACCGAACTATCTTCACTATCAGGTGATTTCCGATGCGCTTGCGAAGGGAAAGCATGTGGTGTCGGATAAACCGCTGGCGGCAACATCTGCGGAAGCCCGGAAACTCGTTGAACAGGCTGCGCGCGCAAAAGTCGTTGCGGCGGTCACGTTCAATTACCGCGGGAATCCGCTGGTGCAGCAGGCCCGGCAGGCGATCGCGAAAGGCGATATCGGCAAGCCCACATTTATTCACGGCTACTACCTTCAGGACTGGCTGATCAAAGATACGGATTATTCCTGGCGGCTCGAACCGGAAAAAGGCGGCGCGTCATCCGCTCTCGGTGATATCGGATCCCACTGGTGCGATCTCGCCCAACACCTGACGGGCCTGCGCATCACCCAGGTGCTTGGAGACATCACGACGGTTATTCCGAAAAGAAAAAAACCTCGCGTGTCGGTTGAAGCATTTCAAAAAGATGTCGCGGGCGATATGGATGTGGTCGATATTCGCGTGGAAGATCTTGCTTCGGTTCTCGTCCGGTTCGACAACGGAGCGAAAGGCGTCTTTACTGCCGGACAAGTATGCGCGGGGCACAAGAATGATCTGGTGGTCGAGGTGTGCGGTTCGCAAGCTTCCGTCAAATGGAGACAGGAACACCAGAATGAGTTGTGGATCGGCCGGCGTGATAAAGCGAACGAAGTTCTCCAGAAGGATCCTTCCCTGCTCGATGCAACCGTCAGTGGTTACGCCCGTCTTCCCGGGGGTCATCAGGAAGCGTGGGCGGACGCATTCTGCAACCTGATGCGGGAGGTCTACGGATTCATCGCCGAGGGAAAGATTCCGGCGGCCGGTCATCCTTACACGTTTGCGAGTTTTGAGGATGGATACCGCTGCAACTGCATCGTCGAGGCTATCCTGGACAGCGCGCGTAAAGGCGGTGTCTGGGTGAACGTGGAATACTGAAAACAGAAAGACGCGCTGGATTTTTTAGCGATCGAGCGGATTGAGGCCATTCTTATAGCCGGGATCCATAGCCGCCAGGTCGGCCCGATAGCTCACCACGTTGGCTGTTGGAAAATCCTGCGGCACTTTCTGCGTTACCGCGCCCGTCGCGGCCCATTCCGTCCCTCGTTGAAACGTGACTACAAAGTCCACCGAACTCAGCGCATTGATGTCGTGTCCGAGTGTCGTGTGGAAGACACGGCCCTTCCCGTAACTGAGCGTCATCAGCATCGGTTCATCGCGGCCGGTTCCGCTATTCGCGGGATCCGAGTATGCGGTTCCGAGCACATTCATGTTTTTGCCGGGTCCGCGGAGAGTTCCATACAACTCGTCGCCCTGATGCATCCATTTCGCAGGCAGTCCATTCGTGATGGGATGGTTTTGCCGAACTGTGATTTGAAATGGAGTCCGCCGGCCGTGGCTTCCGGCTCGCCCGGGAGCATTGTCTGATACGAGACGCCCGTCCTTGAAATACCAGAGCGGCCCGGCTTTCTCGGATCGATCGCGCCAGCCTCCGAGTCCGATCATTTCATTAAAAGCGGTCCAACCTGGAAATGCATTGTCCGCAGCGTGAACACTGACGAACCCGCCTCCAGCCTGCACGTATTTCTCGAACGATGCTTTCAATTCCGCCGGCCACCGGTCATCGGGCGCGTCGTAGTTGAAGACCACGACCTGATACTTTGTAAAGTCGGGCTTGAAACGGCTGAAGTCTCCTCCCGCCGGCGGCGCAGTGACAACGTCGGTTTGGAACAGGCCGGTTTCGTCGAGTTCCTTCTTCAGCACCGGAGTCACGATCTGCCACTTGTGATAAGGACCTCCACTTTCGCCATCAAGAATCATGACGTGGATGGGAACGGCCGCGCGCGAACCGAAAGCGGCAAAGATGCCGGCGCCCACGAGCGCAATGGATGCAATTCTGGATATCCTTCTCATTTGTGTCATCGCTCCTGGTGCAAGGCGAAGGCGTAGAGTGAACTGCCGCCTCCGAAGAGCACAAATTGCCGGCCGTCGAGTTCATACGTGATGGGCGAGTTCCCTACTCTTCCGATTGCGCCATGCCACAGCGTCGTGCCATCGCTGGTTCGAAACGCGATCGCATTTCCCGGAACGTCGCCGGAAAACGTTATGCCGGAATCCGTCGTCAGAACTCCGGAGTTGGATTGTCCGTCACCGAGTTCATGGCTCCATTTGATTTTTCCCGTTTGATAATCGATCGCGCGCAGGAATGCGCGGCCCGCAATTCCATAATCCGCTCCTGCCCAACCGTACGCGCCATGCTCGGGTTTGAAGAAATAAATCCCATAGCCGTCCTGGGCGCTGACGACGAAGAGACCTGTCTGCGGATCGAAGCTCGGCGAGCGATAGTTCGTCGCTCCACTCTCATTGGGCGCAACGAGTCGCCCGTCGCGCGCCGGTTCTTTATCCGGATCGGGAATCGGACGTCCATCTTTATCGATGCCTTTCGCCCAGTTGGTTGTTGCAAAGGGCGCGGTCACGAGACTTTTGCCGTTTGTGCGATCGAGAACAAAAAAGTATCCGTTGCGTGACGCCTGCATCAGCATTTTTCGCGGCGCGCCCTGGAAATCGGCATCGACCAGAACAGGAACTTCAGACGCATCCCAGTCGTGAGTGTCGTGCGGCGACGCCTGAAATCCCCACACGAGTTTGCCGGTATCGGGCCGGAGCGCCACAATGCTGCAGGTCCACGGGTTGTCGCCGGGACGAACCGGCCCGTTCAAAACGGGAGTCGGATTGCCGGTACCGACATACACGAGATTGAGTTCCGGATCGTAAGTACCGGTCATCCACATCTGACCACCGGTCGCGCCGCCGCTGGGAGGATCCGGAATTCCCGCGGGCGGCGTGCTGTAAAAGATCCACTGCGTCTTGCCGGTGTCTGCATCGATCGATTTGAGCTGGCCGGGCAAATTGTCGAAGTCGCCGGATACGCCCACCATCACGTGGTTGCCGACAATGAGGGGCGCGTTCGTCGACCAGTAGCCTTTTCTCGAATCCGCGACGACAACATTCCATCGCACGGAGCCATCCTTCGCGTTCAGCGAAATCAAATGCGCGTCGGGAGTGGTTAGAAAAACGTAGTCCTTGTATACGGCGGCGCCTCGATGCCCGATGTGAAACGCGTCATTGATGGGATAGGAGTAGTGCCAGAGCTGCCGTCCCGAACGCGCATCCACCGCCCAGAGATTGTCGGGCGTCGTAATGTACAGAACCCCGTTAACCAGGATCGGCGAAGCTTTGATCTGCGCATTTTGTCCAGTCTGGAAACGCCAGACCTGTTCGAGCTGATTGATGTTCGATGGCGTTATTTGCGCGAGCCGGCTGTGACGTTGCCCCGAGTAGTCGCCGTGATATGTCGGCCAACTGTCGGCAGCGGGCTTGAGCAGCATTTCCGGAGAAACACCCTGGGCAAGAATGGAAGCTGTAACCGAGAAAAACATCAAAACCCAAATCGCTCTCGTTCCCCGAGAGGGAGCAGCCTTTTCCTGATGTAGAGACTTACTGCAATGTCTGGATATATGCATAAACGTTGTGCATGTCGGTATCGGTGTATTTTCCCAACTGTTCAAAATGAGCGTTCACCGGTTCGTCGATTTTGAATTTGGTATCGGCGACTGGAAAAGTACGATTCATTCCCGAAGCATCGCGAACGACGATGGAAAATTCATCACGAGAGACAATTGGCCCGGTAATCGTCTCCGCAGCCAGGGTCACTGTCGCCTTTGCCGGCGCGGGGGCCGGCCGGATGCTTGATGGATAGAGCATGCGTTCCAGCAGGGCCAGTCCACGGAAGCGGCTCCCGACACCTGCCAGATCGCCTGAGGCTGAATGACAGCTCGAACAACCGCCTGTCCCATTGAAGTATTGCTTCCCTGCTTCAGAATCTCCCGTTTGAAGATCCGCGACTTCCACCGAACGGCGGCCGCCTCCGAGCGAGTCGGCTTTTGTTTTCTGGTCATGAATGAATGCGACCATGGCTTCGAGATCCATGTCGCTGAATTCGAATGACGGCATGCCTTTGTCGGCACGGCCGGATCGAATCACAGGAATGATTTTATCGCCGCGCGAATCCTGGGCCACGAGAACGGAACGCGTCAAATCCGGACCGGTTTCACCTCCGGCGGCATCACGGCCGTGACACAATCCGCACTCGGACGCAAAACGCGTCTGCCCTGTCAACACTATTCCAGGAGAATACGTCTGTGGGGTTACGGTTTGCGGCGGGCGCTGAGAGGCCGGGCTTGGAGCTTGTCCTGCTCCGGCCTGCGCCAGAATGAAGCTGCTGCCGGCCAACAACACAGTTGCAGAAATCGATAGAAACATGATCACCAAATTCCGGATAGCGGGGTTCATGAGTGTGCAAAGTATAATTTGTAATTTGTCGTATCGAGGAACGAAATCATGACTACTCGAAGTTTCGAACCCCAGTTTATGAAAATCGGCGTACTCACGGCGGCGTTGCAGGAATTGACGCCCCGGAATGTTCGCGACAAAGACCCCGATCGCGCGATCGAAGAGTGGCTCGAGTTTGCGCGCGATCTGAGCGTCGATTGTATTCAGCTATCCGCGGCCCTTCATCCAACCGAAACGGACATTCCGCCGGAAGCCATGCTCGACCCGGTCGCCAATACGCTCGATCTTCGCAAACCTTTTAATAAAGCGCGCGCCCAACGCGTTCAGGCAGCGGTGAAAGCGACGGGTATCGGCTTTTCGGATCTTGCGTATTTCGACAACATGCTGCACCACGATCCGGCAGTGCGAAAAAAGAAACATGATTTCATGATGCGCGTTTTCGATGCCGCGGCGATGCTGGGCGCGAACGCGGTCTGCGGATTTGTGGGCAGAAACCAGCAACACAGCATGGATCAGAATCTGATCGACTTTGAAGAACACTTTGTTCCGATGCTCAAAGCCGCCAAAGAACGCGGGCTGACATTCCGTGTAGAGCAATGTCCGATGCCCGGCTGGACCACCGGTGACAACTTCCATAACAACATCGGCTACACCCCGGGAGCCTGGATTGTCCTGCATCGCATTTGCGAAAAGCACGGAGTCGGAGATCAGTTCCGGATTCACTACGATCCTTCACACGCGATTCTTATGGGTCAGGATACGCGCTCGATCTTTCAATACCTGAAGGACCAGGGTTATGGATTTCTCATCGGGGGCTTCCATGTGAAAGGACAAGTGGTCAATGCGAAAGGAGTCGCAGCGTGGGGCTACGGCGGGCAAACACTCGAACGCGGAGACTGGGTGGGCGGAAAGCCATCCGATAATCCCGCAGACCAGCTCAATGCATGGAAGAAACAAGTCGTGCTTTGCGAGCACGAACTGCCGGGAACTGCCCGCCACGATCCTCTGGCATACCTTCAAAATCGGACTGTCGATTGGCTTGACCATCAACTCGCCGCCCGCGAATTGCTTCCGCTCGATGTTCGCAATACGTATCTGATCGTCGAACATGAGTATCCTCCGGCTCGAGTTCAGGAGCGTGACCGCCTTAAGCCGATTCTTAAGGGATCCATTGCTTTCACGCGGCGCATCGACGAGGCGGCGGCATGCATGTATGCGCTGCAACATGAAGTGCTGGCTGCACAAAACATTCCAATTCAAGGTGCCGGACGGCAGGCTTATCGTTCGTGACGGAGGGGGCCCGAGCACCGGGCACTCCGATTTGTCGATTCGGACCTTGACGGATAAGTTACTCGGTTTAGGGCCGTGAATTATAATTCCGCCGATATGGATAAAGACACGTTGCGGCGGCAGGTCACCGAAGAGATCCAGGCGCAGTTCGAGGCCAAACTCAAACAGGCAAAACGCGACAAGCAGCAGGCCGAGGAAGATCTCGAAGCAGCTTCCGAGCGCTGGCGGTCCGAAAAGCGCCGCATGAACTCCGAAATCGACCGGCTCGAAGGTGCCGTCGCCGAGGCCAAGGGCGCTGCAGGACGCAAACGACCGGCAGCCGCGGACGGTAAGGCTCAACCTGTTGACGGCGCCGCCATCGCCAAAGCGCAGGAAGCAGCCGAAGAAAAACTCAAGAAAGCTTCTGACGAATGGGACACCGAGCGTGGAAAGCTGAAATCGCAAATCAGCCGCCTGGAAGGCGCAGTCGCCGATGCCATCGCGCGGGCGGCGAATCCGATGCGAAGCACGCAGTCGGTAAAGGAACAATTCGAAATCGAATTGAACAAAACCCTTAAAGAAAAGACGGACATCGAACAAGCCTACCTGCGGTCCAAAACGGAATGGGAACAGGAAAAGCTCAAAATGACCGGAGACATGGTCAAACTCCGCCGCTCGGCACAAATGATGGGCAAGCCCGTTCCAAAGGACGATACCCCTGACGTCAATCCCAAGGTTCGCGATCTCGAAAACCAACTGAAGGAATCGCTTTCAAAATGGAACACCGAACGCGAAAAGCTTTCGTCACAGATTCAAAAACTCGAACAGTCCGCGCGCCAGTGGGACACGGAACGCCGTCAATTGAACGATCACGCGGGACAACTTCAGCAGGCCTTCGTTCAAGCGCAGGCTCAAATTCAGAATTACGAAGCAGCGGCACGCGCTCCCAAACCTGCCGATGAAAAGGTTGGCCAGCTCGAACGCGAGAAAGAAAAAACGCAGCGGCAGTTTCAGGACGAGCGCGGCAAGTGGGAAACGGAACGCGCGGATCTGAATTCGCAGATCGAAAGACTGGACCAGCAGCTTCAGCGAATGTCGGAAAAGCGCGACAGCGTCAGCAACGAAATCGTCGATCAACTCCGAAAACAGTACGAACAAAAACTGCAGGACGCCATCCAGCAGAAGACGCAACTCGCCGCTGATCTTCAAAAAGCCAGTTCCATGCTCGAATCCGAGCGCGCCCGCTTGACGGCCGAAATCGCCGGCTCCAAGTCGAGCGCGAACACCCGGACTGAAGGCGCCGGTGTCGATCACGCCAAAATTACCGCGGAAGTTGCGCGGATTGAAGCATCGATCAACGAGATCATCGCGGTGATTGACAATCCCGCAACCGACCTTTCAACCGTCATCCGGAAAAATGTCGAGAAGGCGGAACTGGATGCCTATCTGAAAGGAATTCTGTTTTCGCTGGGACAAAATCGCGGAATGTAGACAGCCGACGCATCTGAGCGCGGCCGGAGGCAAATCTGATCGAAGCCACGCGTCAGTTGAATGGGAGCCATCCTTACGTTTCACGGCTTTCCCTCCGCTGCCGTTCGGCAGCAATCGCCCGCAGTTCTTTGGCGGCCAACAAATCCTTTTCCCGCCCCATGGCTTCTTTTGCGGCGATCAGGTCTTGAAGGGATATGACGTGATAGACGCGGCCACCGATTTCGAAGTCTTCTGCTTCCTTCTTCAACCTCGGGAAATCACCAACTCCGAGGATCGCGGAAAGGATGTCGATGGCGCCGGCGTCTGTCCGGAGATATAAGTTCTGAACCGGGCCGGTTTTTGGAAATTCCAAAAACGACAGTTGATCCGGCGTCATTCGATGTTTAGGGTTCCATGGGGCCAACACTTCACGGAGCTTGTCGAACACTTCATCGGAGAGGTCCATGCAAATATCGAGATCACGAGTTACCAGGGAAGAACCGTGGGCGACCGCGGCGTAACCGCCAACAATCACAAAATCCAGGCCGGAATCAACGAGGCGTTGCAGGAGTTGCTTGAAGTCTTGCATCGCGAACCATCCGGGCTTCCTCAAACTCGAGGATAACCTCGAGTGCCATGTCGTGTTGACGCCAGCGTTCCTCAGGCGACAACGAAAGATTCATCCTGATTAGGTTCAAATCGAAACCGGCCCGGCGGGCTTCCTCGAAGGCAGAATCAACTGACGGATTCATTTCCTCATTATGTTCGGAGCAGCAGCGGCCATCAAGGATTTCGGTAGTCCGCCTACTCCATTCCGGCGAGGACCGCGATCAAAAAGAGCAGCCGTTGTACGCCGAATTCGCGATGCGTCGGATCAAACCATTCATCAGGCGTGTGAACATTGCCTGAAGTCCCGCCACCTCCAATCGCGATAGCAGGAATCCCGAGAGACATGGGGATGTTCGCATCCGTGGAGGAAACATCCAGTTGAGGCTCGACGCCGAATCGCCGCGTGGTCGCGATCGCGGCCCTCACTAAAGATGCGCCTTCCGAAGTCGCGCCCGATGGCCGTTCGCCCATGATCTCGATCTGGCATCCCACTCCAGACGCTCGGGCAGCTTCAACGACTGCCTGCCGCAACCGGTCATCGAGATCGCCGAGATCAGCGTTGTCCACAGCGCGGAGATCCACTTCCAAGAGCACGGATGATGGAATGGCATTCACGGAAATGCCTCCGCGAATGACGCCAAAATTGAAGGCTGTACCCGCACGGCGAGGTCCCATCCCAAAACTATGAATAGCCGTTGCGATGGCGTGCACCGGATTGGGCTGTCCAAAATCCGCCCAACTGTGTCCACCGGGACCCGTAAGGCTGATCCGAAAACGGCGGCTTCCCAGGGCACGATTCGTGATTCGCTGAATGCCCGCGCCATCAACTGCGATAAATTCGCATTCCGTTCCCGGCCAGGGAGGCGCTTCGAATAAGCGCCGAATGCCCCGCAAATTGCCTTCGCCCTCTTCGCCGATATCACCCACAGCGATCACAGGCCGCCGGAATCGAAGCCTCGCGTTCCGGGCCGCGCGAAACGCCCAAAGCAAAGCGACAATTCCAGCGCCATTATCGGAAATGCCGGGCAGGAAGAGCCGCCGTCCCTCCCGCCGCAGCCGAAGCGGAGTTGAAGCAGGAAAGACCGTGTCCAGATGAGCGCCGGCTACGACAGGATTGCGATTGAAATTCTCATAGGCGCCAATGACGTTCCCCAGTGTGTCCGTAACAGGACGAATATCGAGTTGAGTCAACTCCTGAGCGAAAGCCTCGGCCCGCGCAGATTCGCCAAATGGAGGCGCGGCTATTTCAGTAAGGTGGATCTGGTCGGCTTCAATTTGAGAAGAGTGTTGGGTGATGAATCGGAATGCCTGTTGAATCCTGGTGTCGCGAAAAGCAGCATCAACGCTATCTGATTTCAAACGGCACCGGATCGGATTCCATCGGAGGTTGACTCGCGAGAATGCCCACGACCTTGTATTTTCCGGCAGGCAACGGATTCAGGTCATTGTCCCGATGGTTCCAGGTGATTTCAAAAACCCAGTTTCGATTCGGGCGGATCGCCTCCTGGCGATTGACCTGAGTGATGAAGAATTGCCGCCGCGACCAGCGCCAGACTTCCTGACCGGTTGATGCATCCACGACTTCAAAGTCGTAAGTCTGTCCCGTCCTGAAGATGAATGGAACCAGCTTGTCGGACGTGTTGATCACCGTAAATACAAACTTTGTGCCGCCCGCGACCGGCGCGACCTGCACGTCCAGCGCGGGATTATCTTCGTCAGGCTTGGCAACGTTGTCAGCGAGAATTCGCGTCTTCTGCTCTCGATTTTGAGTTGCCGGTTGAGGAAGAGAGGGTGCGCCCTGCGCGGCAGCCTGAACAGCCTGGCGTTCGCCCACGTGAACGCTTGTCAACTTTGCAATTTGAACGGCGTTGCCGGCATGCATGCGCGCTTCGATTATGCCGAGACCGCGCTGAAAAGTAAGATCGATGAGGTCCATCTTCAGCGTAAATTTCTGCGGCAATCCCGATTCGTCGGCCTGAACGACTTCAGCCTTCGCTCCATCAGCCAGGAACAGCGGACCCTCTTCGTTGTTCGCCATCCTCATGTACTGTTTTTCCTGGCGGTCGTAACGAACCAGCTTGATGAGGTCCCCGTTCTCCGAAGCAAAGGGAAACTGCGTGAGCAGGTAAAAGCTCCGGCCACCCGTGATGCGATATTCCTGAACCGCAAAATCCAATGCGCCGATTTTCTGTCCAGCTTCGTTGAAAACGTCGTAGACCCAGCGATTGCCCACTTCCAGCGGCAGGAAATCCGCCGACATTCGAACGCCGGGCTGAGCAAGCAACGTGGCGGGCAATAACATCAGTAGGAATAGAAGCTTGAAACCGGATTTCATTGAAAATAAGTGTAGCATGCAGAACATGTACCTGGATGTTGACGGACCGTATATGGATTTGGCTCTCGACGAGGCCCGGAAAGCAGAAGGAATGAGAGAGATTCCTATCGGCGCTGTAATCGTGGCGGACGGCAAGGTCGTTGGAAAAGGATTCAACCAGCCGATATCGTCCCACGATCCCACGGCTCACGCCGAAATCATCGCTTTGCGTGAAGCCGCCGGAGCGCTACGGAACTATCGCCTGTCCAACGCGACGATGTACGCGACCGTCGAACCGTGCATGATGTGCGCCGGGGCTTTGATCCATGCGCGAATTGCGCGCCTCGTGTTCGGAACACCCGATCCGAAGGCCGGGTCTGCGGGATCGATTTACAACGTATTGACGGACCCGCGGCTGAATCATCGCGTCGAAGTCGTTTCCGGAATTCGTGAGGACGAATGCGTTTCCCTGCTTCGCGGTTTCTTTTCAAGCCGGAGAGGGTGAACCGATGCCTCAGGAAATCGTCATACCGGATCCGCCTCCTGCCGATCATCGCATCCCGTATGGACCGGATCGATTTCAATTCGGCGACCTTCGGTTGCCGGCCGGTAATGGGCCTCATCCTGCCGCCATTGTTATCCACGGCGGATACTGGCGTTCACTCTATGGACTCGACTACATCGGGCACATTTGCACCGCGTTCGCCGGGTCCGGCCTCGCGACATGGAGCCTTGAATATCGGAGAATCGGAAATCCCGGCGGCGGATGGCCGGGCACGTTTCAGGATGTTGCGGACGGGGCCGTTCATGTGAAGTCGATCGCCGGCTCATTCCATCTGGATCTGGATCGCATCATTGTTGTGGGACATTCCGCGGGCGGCCATCTCGCGCTGTGGCTCGGAACTCAAAAGAGAATGCCCCTCCGCGGAATCGTTTCACTTGCGGGAGTTGCCGACCTACGCCGCGCCTGGGAGTTGAAGCTGAGCAACAATGTCGTGCGCGAGTTACTTGGAGGAAGTCCCGAAGAAGTTCCCGATCGTTACGATGCAGCCTCCCCGATGGAGTCTCTGCCATTGGGAATTCCGCAGCGGCTGTTTCACGGCACCCAGGACACGAGCGTGCCTTTCGAAATCAGCGAGAGGTATATTCGAAAGGCACAGTCGCTGGGAGACGATGCGGAACTCATCACACTTGAAAACAGCGGCCACTTTGAGATTGTCGATCCGCGAACCAGGGAATTCGAACGAGTGCGGAAGTCGGCAATGGTCCTCGCTCTTGGGGAGAAACCAGCGTGAGAAAGCGGGACGTGCGCAACGCGCTCGTTTCCCCGCTTCTTATTTCAAAACGGCATTCAGCCGCGCATAGCCTGAACGGCTCACCGGAATGCGCGTTCCATCGCGAAGGATGGCGGCATGACTGTCCTTGGCGTAAAGCTCCAGTTTCGCCAATCGCTCGACGTTGAGAATGTAGGATCGATGAATGCGGACGAATTGCGAAGGATCCAGCACGGCTTCCACGTCTCCGAGCGTCTGCTGTTTCAAATAATTTTTCCCCTCGGTGCGAAAACAAACGTAATCATCCTGCGCTTCGGCATAGTCGATCTTCGACACCGGGATGACGTGAACATTCGCTCCATCGCGAATCAGAACACGCTCGGTGCGGGTTCCGGCAGGACGCACCGCTGCAGTCAAATCCTCGACGGGAAGCGTTTGCTTTGAATCGAGTCGCGCTTTCGCCCGGTTCAATGCCTCCTTCAGGCGGACAGCGCTGAAAGGTTTCAGGAGGTAATCGACGGCATGAACCTCAAATGCGCGCAACGCGTACTTGTCGTACGCGGTGATAAAAATGACGCCGACTTCGCGGCCGATCAGTTCGAGCACTTCGAATCCATCAAGGCGCGGCATTTGAATATCGAGAAGAAGCAGATCGGGTTTGAGATCCGTGACGGCTTTGACGGCTTCGAATCCATTTGCGCATTCCGCAACGATTTCGACCTCCTGCTCAGCCGACAAATATTCACGCACGAGTTTCCGCGCCAGTTCCTCGTCATCAACGATCACGATTCGCATATCTAAGATCCGCTGCAGGGCATTTGCATCTCGACCCTGAATAATGAGCCGTTCTGAATCGCGTCCAGCCGGGCATCGCCGTTGAACAGATTCTTCAGACGCATTCTGACATTCTGAATCCCCAAGCCCGCGCCGGACGCCGCTCGCACATCATCCATTTCGAAAGGATTCTCGATGATGACGCGGATACCCGGACCGTGCCGCGCGGCTTCAATGCGAATAGTACCGCCGTCCAGCAACGGCGCGACACCATGTGTAATCGCGTTCTCAACCAGGGGTTGAAGGATCAATGGCGGCACCAGGCAATTCTCGCAGTGTGCATCGATGTTGCTTTCGACACTCAAGCGCGCGCCCAGCCGGACTTTTTCAATATCGAGATAGTTCTGCGCAAGCTGAATTTCCTGTCCGAGACTGATCCAGTCCTTAGCGCCAAGCTTCAGGCAACCTCGAAGGAACTCTCCAAGCAATACACACATTTGACGCGCGGCGACCGGATCCGCGCCGATCAAAGCATTAATCGAATTCAAACTGTTAAACAGGAAATGCGGATCGATCTGCGCGCGCAATGCCTTCAATTCAGCTTCACGCGCGAGAGCCTGTGACTCGAGCGCTTTTTTCTCTGCGCGCTGGGAAACTTCAATCGTGATCAGCAGATAATTCAGAGCGACGGCCAGCAGGAACAACAGAATGCCCGAAAAAAACAAAACCGCCATTTGAGCCAGATAGCGGCCGGTTATGCCTGCGAAGGATCCTGTCGAATAAAGAGCGAGCGCCCAAAGATAACCCACCAGCAACCAGACGAGACATGAAAGGACAGCCGCAACACCGTGCGTGCCGATGAGGCGAAGAATCTCCGTCTCATGCAAGGGCAAAGCGCGGCACAGATACCAGGAGGCCTGACAAATGAATGCATAGAGGAAGCACAGAGGAAAAACAATCAGCGCCGCTTCGATTGCAGGCATAGAGCCGCTGCGGGCAAGGATTGCGGCCAACAGACCCGCAATAGGTACCCATGACGCAACGTAGATCAGGGTCCTCAGCCTGTTGGTGAGTATCGGATGCACGTCAGTTTTTTACCTCAATGCCACCCATGACGACGCTGCCGCGAATGACGAATCGCTTGGATTCATTCTTGGGCTGGTCCGTCTTGTCTTCGAATCCACCAAGAATCGGATCAACCTGACTGATGACTGTCCAATCATCAGGCACCCGGACTTCAATGCCGCCCCACAACGCGAACACTTCCAGGACAGGCTCGTGCGGCGGCGTAATCGATGCTCCACGCAAATCGATTTCACAGCCGCCAAGAATGGCAGTAACGTCTCCACCTCGAAAATCCTGACAATTGTTTTGCCTTTCGACACCGCCCAGGATCGCCATCGCCGACAAAACGGAATTCGACGACGCCGTGTTTTCGTTGGCCGGTTTCGTGTCGGTTTTCGGATTCGCTCCAGCGTCCGGCCCGGCACTGGCTTTGGAATCGCCTCCCAACTTTTCACCAAAGCGGTCACCGGCCCTGCCCAATCGCTCACCCAGGTCGTCCAACTTTCTACCGAGCCGTTCGCCGAAGTCGCCCGGACCGTCTCCATACTGTCGCCTCGCCATGGAAGAACGCCACAACATCAGAGCCCCCACACCGATAAGCGCGACCGGCCATAGATCATGGACAGCAACACGGAGGAAGCCCAGGCTTCCCGCCAGGAATACGAGACCGATGACAATCCAGAAAATGCCCGCGCTTTCGCGGTAGCCGTCCGGCCTTTCCACCAGCCGGATCACACCAAAGAGGATGAGAAGAAGTGGCCAGAATCGAAAAACTTCTTCAACCTGGATCATTCCCAAGTTCCCCAGGAGAAAAACAAATCCAATCCCTATGAAAACGATCCCGGATACCAGGTGCTTGCGTGGGCTGCGCCACCGCCGCTGCCGTCTCTCCCACCGCCGTTCCCACCTCTGACGTTTTCTCTCCCAACGGTCTTCGTCCATGGAACTACTCCCTTCACAAGCAGTGTAAGAAAGCCGGCAGGCGGCATTCGATGCGCTTTCGGCGAATGGATGTCTCGGGCCGGTAAACAGTGGGTGCAGTTCAAGAGACGAAAAAGCCTTCCGGACTTGTCTTACAGCCTGTGTTACGCTGCGTTACATGGACAAAACAATAACGATCCGTTTGGATCGCGAACAGGATGAAGCGTTGACCCGAAAAGCCCGGATGCTCGGGAAGACCCGCTCCTCACTGGTTCGCGAACTTCTGGCACAAGCGCTTTCAGACACGCCGATTTCAGAACGCGCCGGCCATTTGAGCGGCAGCGTCCAATTGCCGAAGCCGAAGGACGAGTGGAGCAGGCATCTGAGAAAACAGAATTGGCGCTGAATCCACTGCTGATCGACACGGGACCGCTCGTTGCCTATCTGGACAGAGGCGACGCCGGCCATGAGACGATTACCGAAGTCATTGGGAAATTCCGTGGAACGCTTTGCACAACAGGAGCAGTCATCACTGAAGCGATGCACCTCCTGAAAGATGCTCCCCATGGACCAAGAAACCTCGCCGAATTCATTCAAGCGGCGGGCGTACAGGTTTTCGAATCCACCCAGCCAAGGCAGCTTCTGTCCGCCGCCGCGCTTATTGAGAAATACGCAGACACTCCAATGGATTTCGCCGATGCGACTCTCGTCCTCCTGGCGGAGGCGCTGGGGACGACGCAAATCGTCACGTTGGACCATCGAGGTTTTCGCGCGTTCCGAACCCGTAAAGGTCACCCTTTTGAAATTATCCCCCGTTAAAGGCTCTGATTAACGGCAGGCTTTGTCTTCAGCCATGCGTTGTGCAAAACCTCTTCACGGGTACAATTTGAAGAATGAAAAACAAAATTCAGAAAACCGAAGACGAGTGGAAAAAGGAACTCACGCCGGAGCAATACAAAGTCTGCCGGATGAAAGGAACCGAGCCGCCCTTTACCGGAAAATATTACAACTCGAAAGAGAAGGGCGTGTACAAATGCGCCGCGTGCGGCAACGAGTTGTTCGACTCGGAAACGAAGTTTGATTCCGGAACCGGCTGGCCCAGCTTTTTCAGACCCATTTCGGAAGAGCAGGTGGAAACCGAAGAAGACCGCAGCTACGGCATGCGCCGGACCGAAGTCATGTGCAACGCCTGCGGCGCGCATCTCGGCCATCTCTTTCCCGACGGCCCACGCCCGACAGGCCTCCGGTATTGCATCAATTCGGTGTCGCTGAATCTGGAACCCAAAAAAGAGTAAGACACCCACTTTCCCCTTGATTACCGAGAGGAGTGGGTGTATTGATCTCGGTAACCGAGGAGAGTCGATGAGCAAACCGAAAGATGTGGTCCAGGGAACGCTGGACCTTCTGATCCTGAAAATACTCGCATTGGAACCGATGCACGGCTGGGCGATCAGCCAGCGTTTGAAACAGATTTCCGGCGACATTCTTCAAGTCAGCGATGGATCGCTTTATCCCGCGCTTCATAAGCTCGAACAGGAAGGCTGGATCCAGGCCGAATGGAAACCCAGCGAAAACAATCGGCGGGCCAAGTTCTACGAGTTAACACGGGCAGGCCGGAAGGCGCTCGAAAAGGAGACTGCCAACTGGAGCCGCCTTTCCGCCGCCATCACTCAGGTTGTGAAGCTGAGAGAGGCATAGTCATGGTGTTTCTGCGAGCCTGCCGGGCAATCCGATTGAAGCTGCGTTCCCTCTTCGGGCTCAGCCGTGTTGAGCAGGAACTCGACAACGAACTGCAGTTTCACATCGATCTCCAGATTCAGGAATACACGGCGAAGGGCATGCCTCCGGATGAAGCGCGTTCCGCAGCCATGCGAACCTTCAACGGAATCGAACAGCGCAAGGAAGAATGCCGTGATGCGCGCGGTGTGAGCATTATTGAAAATGCGATCCGCGATTTTCGATATGGCGTTCGGACACTGTTGAAGAGTCCGGGATTCGCGTTGACTGCGGCCGGCACGTTGTCGCTCGGAATCGGCGCGGCGACCGCCGTCTTCAGCGTCGTTTACGGTGTCGTCCTTCAACCGCTGCCGTATCCGCAACCCGAGCGCCTTGTCGGATTGTGGACCGTCAATCCACAACTTTCTCCGGAGCGCGTCCTGGCGGGCCCTGCGAACTTTAAGGACTGGCGCGAGAACAACACCGTATTCGAAGACATGGCTCTCATTCGGCAGATTGGAAATTTCAATCTGATCGGAAAAGGCGAACCGGAACGGGTCCAGGGAGCGCGGGTCACCCCGAGTCTCTTTCGAGTGCTGGGCGTTCAACCGATGCTGGGCCGGGCTTTCACGGATGAAGAAGGCAAGTTTGAGAACACGGTGCTGTTGAGTCATGGTTTGTGGCAGCGGCAGTACGGCGCGGATTCTTCAATCATTGGAAGAGTCATACGACTGAACGGCAATCCCTACACGGTAGCCGGCGTCATGCCGCCGGACTTTGCATATCCCCATCGCGAGTTTCAGCTTTGGACACCGCTGACGATCAATCCTGAAGACTACAAAACGCGGCAGAATTTCTCGTTCCTGGCCGTTGGCCGGCTCAAAGACGGTGTCCTGTTGACCCGGGCGCAAACGGAAATGTCGGCGATTGCGGCGCGCCTGGCTGAACAGTATCCCGAGAACAAGGGCATTGGCGTTCGACTCTCGCCGCTGCTCGATGATGTTGCCGGCGGTGTCAGGACGCAGTTGTACGTTCTTCTTGCCGCTGTTCTGTGTCTGGTGATGATTGGATGCGCGAACCTGACGAATCTTGTCATGACACGTGCGTTCGGACGCCGCCACGAACTGGTCGTCCGCACCGCCCTTGGAGCAAGTCGATCGCGGCTTGTTCTGCAATCGGTGATGGAATTCATTCCGCTCCTGGCAGCCGGCGGCGCCGGCGGCATCGTCTTAACGAAGTGGATGCTGGGCGCGCTCATTCCGTTTTTACCAACCGCGATGCCTCGCCTCGAAGCGATTCACATCGATTGGCACGTTCTGGCGTTTTCTGCGGCAATGCTGTTCGCAACTGCGCTCAGCACGGGCATATTCCCCACAATGCAAGTGGTCCGATGGAATTATTCGATCGCTCTTCGCGAGTCTTCGCGAACCACGGCAGGCGGCGGATCTCGCATCCGTGATGTTCTGGTGGTAACGCAGATTGCGGCGGTGTTGATTCTGATGGTCGGATCTGCTCTGCTGATTCGAAGTTTCGTCGCGTTGACGGCAACCGATCCCGGGTTCCATCCCAACAAGGTTCTTTCGCTGCAGATGGCGATTCCGCGGTCGAAGTACTCCAGCGATGCATCCATCGCCCAATTCTGTAGACAGATTCTGGAACGAGTCTCCTCGCTTCCCGGTGTCGACCACGCAGGAATGGTGAATCGCCTCCCCCTCGGTGGTGTCGATCAGTTCGGTTCGGTCGAATTCGAGGGCACAGGTCTCACGGCGAATCAGACGGGCGCGATGGATTGGCGAACCGTTACTCCGGACTATTTTCGCGCTCTCGGTATTCCCCTTGTTCAAGGCCGGTTTTTCGATGAATCGGATACTGCAGATCGACCGATGTCCGGCATTATCGATGAGCAGGTGGCGCGGCGTGTGTGGCCGAACGAGAATCCGATTGGAAAGCGTTTCCGCGTGCCTTATCCCGGCGAGAAAGACAACTGGATATCCGTGGTAGGTGTTGTCGGGCATCTGCGGCACAACGGCCTCGGATCCGATCCTCGGCCCCAGATTTATTGGAATTATCAACAGCGCGCACAGGATCGGGTTGCGCTTGTCGTGCGCGCGGCACAGGATCCGCAATCCATTGCCGCAAGTGTGGTCTCCGCAATTCATACCATCGATGCCGAACAACCGGTGTACGACGTGAGGCCGATGAATGATGTTGTGGAACGATCCGTTTCACCTCAGTGGTTCACGACCGCGCTTTTCACGCGTTTCGCTTCGATCGCCTTGATTCTCGCGACATTCGGCGTTTACGGCGTGCTGACGTACACGGCCGGAATGCGCGCTCGCGAGATCGGAATCCGCATGGCGCTTGGCGCCAGGCGCCGGGAAGTCATCTGGATGGTTCTTCGATACGGCGGGTCGCTTGCGATTACCGGCATCTCGATCGGGCTCGCTGGCGCATTTCTTCTGAGCCGAACCCTGGCGGCTTTGCTTTATGGCATCGGGACAACAGACCCATTCAGCTTTTTTGCCGTCCCGGCGTTGCTGCTGATTGTTTCACTCGCGGCCTCCGGCATTCCTGCGTATCGCGCTTCTTCGGTGGACCCGCTTTCGGTCTTGAGGACGGAGTGAAGAAATGAAACTGCGGCGAAGATCTTCGGCTCACAGAAATGTTTGCGGCGGCGAGGCGGCGACGTTAACCCCGGTGGCTTGCGGACGGTATTTATGGGGTGGGCCTGGCGTCGCCCAACGAACGCCAGGTTTGCCATCCGTAACGGCGGAGGCATAAGGTGACGCGTACTCATCGGTGGATTTCCCGGCTTCGATTGAAACTCAGGTCGTTGTTCATTCGCAGAACGGTCGAGCACGAACTCGACGAAGAGATGCGGTTTCACCTCGGGAAACGAATCGAGGAAAACATCGCAACCGGAATGGAATACGGCGATGCGCGCACGCAGGCGCTTCGAGATTTCGGCGGAATGGCTCAAGTGAAGGAAGAATGCCGTGATGCCCGCGGTTTGAATCTGGTTGAGAACCTCGTTAAGGACATTCGATTCGCACTCCGCGTGATGGGACGTAACCCCGGCTTCGCGATCACGATCGTCCTGACGATGGCTCTGGGCATTGGTGTCAACACCGCATTGTTTTCGGTCTTCAACGCCGTTGCGTTGCGGCCGCTGCCCGTACGCGAACCAGGCCACGTTGTTCGAATGAAGCGGTGGTTCGATGCCGGCGGCCGGAACCTCGACGATTACAGGTTTTCCTACCAAGAGTATCGCTATATTCGCGAGCACAGCGATTTGTTCGAAGGAGTCGTCACGGCAAGCTCCGCAACTCCCGTCTTGCTGGATTCGCAAAAGTTTCTAACGGAACTTGTATCCGCAAATTACTTCGAAGTACTCGGTATCCGGCCGCGTCTGGGCCGCACATTCCTTCCCGATGAAGACCGGACGCCCGGCGGCAATCCGGTTATCGTGCTGAGCCACAGCTCCTGGATGAGGCGATTCAACGGCGATCCGACGGTCATCGGGAAAACTCTAAAATCCAGAGACGCGGTATTTACAGTCATCGGAGTTGCGTCCGAAGAATTTACCGGTACGATCCTGAGTGCGCCGGTTATCCCGGATTTCTGGGCTCCGGTTTCCATGCAGGCTCAACTGGGATCCGAACGCGAGTGGCTGAACTCGCCAAACGCCTCCGAACTTCAGATATTGGCGCGTCTGAAGCCGGGCACTTCGATGAAGGCGGCGCAAGCGCAAAGCAGCGGGCTCGCGCGCCAGCACGCATCAACCTTGCAGGGACCCTGGAAGACTACGTCCATCACCGTTGAACGGCCGACCCTGTTCGGAGACATGGACGATGTTTCACTGGCCGTTGCCGGCGCGGTCTTGATGGTCATCGTTGGACTCGTTTTGATCGTCGCCTGCGCGAACGTGGCGAACATGGTTCTCGCTCATGGCGCGGGCCGTCAGAGGGAAATCGGAATTCGTCTTGCGATCGGGGCGAGTCGAAGCCGGATTGTTCGCCAACTGTTGACGGAGAGCATCGTCCTTGCATTTGCAGGCGGTTTTCTTGGGCTCGCGCTGGCGACGTGGACAACAAAAATCCTGTGGAAACTCATCACGGAACGCTTCGCCAATACGTTGCTGGGTGGACTCACCGTCAGTCTGAATCTGAATCCGGACACCCGAGTGTTCATTTACACCTTTGTGATTTCAATTGCGGCAGGTGTTCTGTTCGGATTGTTGCCGGCAATTCAGATTACGAACCCGGAGCTCGCCGGTTCGCTCAAAGACGGCGGCGGGTTGTTTGGGCATCGCATTCGCCATTCCCGCACGCGGAGAATCCTGATCACCGCTCAGGTCACGATCTCGGTGCTGTTCCTCATCGTATCCGGGCTGCTCATGCGCGGGGTCATGCGGTCTGGAGGAATAGAACTGGGTTACAACACGCGTGACGTATACGTCATTGCAGCAGACTTCGGAAAGGATGCGCAAAGGGTGGAACGCGTTCAACGCGTGTCTGAAGCCATCCAATCACTACCCGAGGTCAAAGCGCTTGTGCGGGGGCACGCACCGCTTTTCGGCACCTGGACAACAGCAGTTTCCATCGATGGCAGGACGGATCGCACGCTGGCGAGCTACGCATCGGACCGTTACTTCGAAGCTCTGGGCATCGGAATCGTTCGCGGACGTCCGTTTTCTGCGCAGGAAGCCCGCGAGGGCGCGCCTGTCGCGATTGTCAGCGAATCCACCGCCCGATATTTCTGGCCGGGCCAGGATCCTCTATTGAAGCGCTTCAAGGTCGATTTGGGAAAAGCGATGCAAGAGTATGAGGTGGTCGGGATCGCAAGAGATGTGCGCTTCGCCAATCCAACCCGGATCGATCCTGCTCACATCTTTCTTGCGACCAGGTCTTCCGATTCGAACGCCCTGATCTTGCGCACGCAGGGAAACCGGGATCGCGCATTGACTGCAGTGCGAGGGGCGATGGAGTCCGTCGATGGAAACTTGTCGGCAAGCCTCGAGTTTCACAACCTCGAGCAGGGACCATTGACGATTCACAAACTCTTCTCCAGGGGCTCGGCAGTCTTTACCGGCACACTGGCGCTGCTCGCGCTGTCATTTGCGAGCATCGGAATTTACGGTGTGATGGCGCACCTGATCGGGCAACGAACAAAGGAAATCGGAATCCGCATGGCATTGGGCGCGACTTCCCGGAATGTGTTGCGAAATGTCGTTTTCGAAGGTTTGTCGCCGGTTCTTCTGGGGATCGGTTTGGGCTTCACAGGTTCTCTGATTCTGTCCTGGCTCCTTCACAAGAGACTGGTATTCCCGGAATCGAGCGATTTGCTGTATGGCGCACCATTCTACGATCCGGTGGCGTTCATCGGCCTTTCGGCGTTTGTGACGCTCGTGGCGGTGCTTGCGAGTTGGACACCGGCGAGGCGCGCGATTCGCGTCGATCCTGTGATTGCGTTACGTCATGACTAGGCCGGGCTGCGGGACACGCAATGAACATTTGTCCTCGATTTTCCGTAATGGGTCACTTGCAGGAGTGTGAACATGAATAAGAAGGTAGTGCTGGCCGGCCTGTTGCTGGCGGTCTTTTCAACTTTTTCGACAACGGCGTCGGCTCAAACCAACTGGGTGAGCCAATTTCTGAAACGATATAAGCCGCCGGCGATCGATCCGTCCGCTCTGGTGACGCCCCAGGTCTCGGGCGCGGGCTGGGAAGGGATGGTGCGGCAGGGCATGCTGCCGATATCCGTTAATGATGTGATCCGGCTGATGCTATCGAGCAATCTCGACGTGACCGTCAATCGGTTCTCGCCGCTCGCCAATCAATATCTGCTCGATACGTTCTTCAGGCCGTTTGAGCCGACGCTCGACGTCTCGGCCCAGGTCATTCGCAACACGACACCGAGCGCTTCTCAGTTGGTTGGAGCGACATCATTCAGCCAGTTGAGCCACCGCTATTCGATCGGGTATGGACAGACGCTGCAGACCGGCACGGCCGTCGGCGTGACGTTCAGCGTCAATCGCAATTCTTCGAACAGCCAGTTCTCCACGTTCAACCCGTCGTATTCGGGCAATGTCACCTACACCATCAGCCAGCCTCTCTTGCGGAATTTCGGACGGAATATCAATACGCGCCTGATCCGAATTGCCAGGAACAACGTCAATACGTCGGAACTCGACTTTGAAATGCAAACCATCGATCTTGTGACTGCCGCGCAGAATCTTTATTGGGATCTCGTGTATCAGCGGGAAGACATCAAAGTGCACAAGCAGTCACTCGATCTGGCTGAGAAAACACTGGCCGACAACAAGCGTCAGGTTGAAATCGGCACCATGGCCCGGATTGAAGTGGTGCAGGCGGAATCGGAAGTGGCGCAGCGGCAGGAGCAGATGGTGACAACGTCATATACGGCCGATCAGACGCAGGACCGAGTCAAGAAACTGATCACCAATCTGGGAGATCCGGCGCTTGTTCTTGCGCAACTGAGTCCCGTCGATCCACCGCGAAGACCATCGGCTGATGACATTATGCCCGTCAACGATGCGATCAAGTACGCGCTGGAGAGCAGGCCCGAAGTGCGGCAGCTCGATCTTCTGCTGCAGAACGGCGATATCGACCTCCAATATGCCAGGAACCAGTTGCTGCCGAATCTCGGCGTATTTGGAAGCTACACACAGAACGGTATTGGCGGTGTTCAAACCAATCGCTCCGGTCTCGGTGGCACTGAAATCAAATCCGTCGTGCCCGGCGGGCTGGCTGATGCCCTGGGCCAGTTGTTCGGGTACAACTACACCGGATATTCGATGGGGTTCAGTCTCTCGATTCCGCTGAGCAACAAATCCGGGCGCGCCGAATATTCCAAGGCATTGACCGACCGTCAATCCATGCTGGCAAGGAAGACGAAAGTGGCACAGCAGATCGCCCTCGAAGTTCGGAACGCCCACAGCCAGGTGGAAATGAATCGGGCACGGATAACAGCGGCCGAGAAATCCCTCGAACTGGCAAACATGCAGTTGGAAGCGGAACAGAAGAAATTTCAGCTCGGCACTTCGCAGCTTCGATTTGTGCTTCAGGAGCAGCGAAACGTAACGCAGGCTCAGACAACTCAGATTCAGGCGCTCGTCAATTATGCGAAGTCGCTGGTGGATTACGATCGTGCCGTCGGCAGGACGCTGAGGAAGAACAATATCGAGATCGAAAAGCAGTTGCAGGTGGCGGAGGGCCAGGTGTCCGACCCTTCACCGGCCGCACTCGCGTCAGCCTTTCCCAAAGGGAGAGGCTTGATACAATAGTTGGGCTCAACCCCCGGAGGAATTTATGGATGTTGCCCGGCCTCAATCCGTGGCCCGAAACAAAAGAATCAAGCGCTTCGTATACGGCTTCCTGGTACTCGTTGCCGCTGCGGGTGTGACCCTGGGGCTGTCTCGAATGCGCCCCGCAGCGCCCTCGGTGGATCGCGGAACACTGTGGATCGATGGCGTCAAACGGGGCGAAATGCTTCGACAGGTCCATGGTATCGGAACGCTTGTCCCTGAAGAGGTTCGCTGGATACCGGCCACCAATGACGGAATCATCGAGGAGCGCCGCGTTCGTGCCGGCGACAAAGTTACCGCGAACACGATCATTCTCGTCATGAGCAATCCTGATGTGAAACAACGTGCAGCCGATGCGGAGCTTCAGCTCAAAGGAGCCGAAGCCGATCTCACGAATCTCCGCGCCATTCTCCAAACCGAGATTCTCAATCAACAGGTACAACAGGCCAGCGTCGAATCCGAGTACAACCGCGCAAAACTGGATTATGAAGCGAATCTCGAGCTTTCCAAGGATGGTTTGATCGCCGACCTGATCCTGAAGAAATCTCAGGAGAGCGCCCGGGAACTTGGCGCAAAGAATGAAATGGAAAAGAAAAAAGTCGCGGTGAACTCCCAATCGGCAGACGCCAGAATCTCGGCACAACAGGCTCGGGTGGATCAACTTCGGACCGCCTATGACCTGCGCGCCAAGCAACTGGACGATTTGAACGTTCGGGCCGGAGCGAACGGAGTCGTTCAACAGGTACCGGTTGAAGCCGGCCAGAAAGTGTCTCCTGGAACCATTCTGGCGAAAGTCGCAGAACCCGGCAGGCTGAAGGCCGAAGTCCAAATTGCTGAAACCCAGGTCAAAGACGTGGCGGTGGGACAGTTGGCTTCTATTGATACCCGAAACGGAATCATTCCGGGACAGGTCATCCGAATTGACCCGGCTGCTGTCAATGGTACGGTGAAGGTCGATGTTCAGCTTAATGGTGAATATCCGAAGGTCGCTCGGCCGGATCTCAGTGTGGACGGAACCATTGATCTGGAACGGCTTACCAACGTCCTCTACGTCGGCCGGCCCGCGTACGGTCAGGCCGACAGTACAGTCGGGGTTTTCAAATTGATGCCGAACGGAGAAGCAACCCGCGTTCAGGTCAAGCTGGGCCGCAGCTCCGTTAACCAGATTGAGATCGTGGACGGGCTCCGAGAAGGAGACCAGGTCATCCTGTCGGATATGTCGAACTGGGACGCCCACGATCGAGTGCGATTGAACTAATCCAATTGATTTGCGAAGCAAAGGGGGAGCATGAACGATACGGTGATTCATCTGGAAGGAGTAAAGAAGGTTTTCTTAACGGACGAAGTCGAAACGCATGCGCTTGCAGGAATCGACCTGGAAATCAAGCGCGGTGAATACTTCTCCATTTCGGGCCCATCGGGCTGCGGTAAATCCACGCTGCTTTCGATTCTCGGCTTGCTCGATAGTCCAAGCGACGGCGGTTATCAGTTGAATGGGAAACCGGTGCAAGATCTGTCGATGAGCGAGCGCGCGCGGGTTCGTAATCGTGAGATCGGTTTCATTTTTCAGGCGTTCAATTTGATCGGGGACTTGACGGTATATGAAAACGTCGAGCTTCCATTGACGTATCGCGGGATGCCATCAGCCGAACGAAAAAAGCGGGCCCAGGAATCGCTCGAGAAGGTAGGCATGGCGCATCGCATGAAGCATTATCCTTCTCAGCTCTCCGGCGGTCAGCAGCAGCGCGTGGCCGTGGCTCGAGCTCTGTGCGGGCAACCGGCCATTCTGCTCGCGGACGAACCGACCGGAAACCTGGATTCGCGAAACGGCGAAGCGGTCATGGACCTGCTCCGTGAATTGCATCGGGAAGGCGCCACAATCTGCATGGTGACGCACGATCCAAGATATGCTCGATATGCCGATCGAACGATCCATTTATTCGACGGCAAAGTCGTTGATGAGAAATTCCTGGAAGAGCAGGCTGTAAAATAGGTCGGGTGAGCCGGCGCCAATGAATTCGAAGCCGGCACTTGCCTTATCAGTTCTATGATCGAGCTGCGAAATATCGAGAAGTTCTATCAGTCCGGCGCAGGCAAGACCTTCGTTCTGCGCCGGATCAATCTGGAAATCAAGCAGGGTGACTTCCTCACCATCATGGGACCTTCCGGCGCGGGTAAATCCACGCTGCTCGCCATTCTTGGAATGCTGGACAGCAACTGGCAGGGTGAGTATTACTTCCTCAGTGAAGCCGTGCACCGCATGAAACCGAAAGACCGGGTGGAGTTGAACAAGCGATATATCGGCTTCGTGTTCCAGCAGTATCACCTTCTCGACAGCCTGACCGTTTACGAGAACCTGGACATACCGCTGTCTTACCGCAATATCAAACGCAGCGAACGCCAGGCCATTGTCGGCGACACGCTGGACCGTTTTCAGATTGTGGGGAAAAAGGATTTATATCCGAATCAACTTTCCGGAGGACAGCAGCAACTCGTCGCCGTGGCGCGCGCCGTGATTGCAAAGCCGCGGTTGATTTTGGCGGATGAACCTACAGGGAATCTTCACTCATCACAGGGCAAAGACATCATGGAGCTGTTTAAGCGGCTGAACGACGAAGGCACGACAATCATTCAGGTCACTCACTCCGAACTCAATGCGTCCTACGGAAACAAGATCATCAATCTGTTCGATGGCTGGATGAAGGATCAAACCGCCGCGGTCACTTCGGAACAAGTTTGATTTCGAAGATCCTGGGCCAGAGCTTTCCTGTAACAAACAGCCGGTCCCCCGCTGCATCGTAAGCAATCCCATTGAGAACCGCTTCCGGCGTGGAACGCTCCGCGGCCGGCAGGATGTTCGAGAGATCGATCCAGCCGAGAACCTTTCCATCCGACGGCGAAATGCGCGCGATCTGGTCCGTATGCCAGACGTTGGCGTAAATCTCACCCTTCACGAATTCCAGCTCATTCAACTCGGAGACCGGGCGCTCGCCATCCGTAACTTTGATGCGCCGGATTTCGCGAAGAGTCAGGGGATCCCAAATACGGATCTGGCTGCTTCCGTCGCTCATGTAAAGCTGTTTGCCGTCATTCGTGAGGCCCCAGCCTTCACCCTGATAGTCGAAACTGCGAAGAAGATGCAGATTTGTTTTGTCGTAAACAAACCCCGTTTGCGTTTGCCAGGTCAACTCGAAGACCTGCTGATTCAGTACAGTGATACCTTCGCCGAAGAAGGGTTGTGGGACGTCGAAACTCTGCAGGACCCGGCCTGTTTCAAGATCCATCTTCCGGACGGATGAATGCCCGACCGTTCCGGTCCCTTCGTAAAGAAAGCCATCGCGGTACTCGAGACCCTGCGTAAAAGAATTGCGATCGTGGGGGTATGTCTTGATCACGCGGTAGCCGTAGTGCGGGCCCGCGATCAAACCGAGAGACAGAAGGGCGCAGAGAAAGACCGCGTGAAGAACTAGGAAAGCGGCCTTCCTTGGCGCCGTTGTTTCTCTGTGTTGAATCATGAATCAATACTCGATTAGTTTTGTCACTTCGCGCCGCAGGTCATCGACGGATGGCAACACTTCATCTTCGAGCGATACGGCCGAAGGAACAAACGAATCCCTGGCGGCGACCCGCAACACCGGCGCATCCAGGTGGTCGAAGCAATTCGACGCAATTCGCGCAGCAACTTCCGCGCCCCACCCGGCAGTCAGCGAATCTTCATGAAGAACGAGGACACGGTTTGTTTTTTTCACGCTGTTAAAGACGAGTTCCTCATCCATTGGGACAATCGTTCGCAGATCGATCACTTCCAGATCAAACTCATCTGCAAGTTCGAGAGCTGTATAAACGGTCGCGCCCCAGGTCACAATGGATGCGGCGGCGCCCTGGCGCCGGATTCTACCCTTTCCAAATGGAATCAGATAGTCGGTCTTCGTCTCGCGGCCCTTCGCGGAGATGTGGCGATAAAGGCGTTTATGTTCCAGGAATAATACCGGGTCATCGCACCGGGCTGCGGTCTTCATGAGTCCTTTGGCATCCTCGGCACTGCTTGGAAACACGATGTACCAACCCGGAGTGTGAGCGTAAATGGCTTCGACACACGTCGAGTGAAACGGGCCGCCTTTGATGCGGCCGCCACACGCCATTCGCACAACCATTGGATTCGACCAGACGCCATTGCTCCGCCAGCGAAGCGTTGGAATCTCATCGCGCATCTGCATGAAGCCAGGCCAGGAATAATCCGCAAACTGAATTTCAATGACGGGCTTGTATCCGCCGATCGCCATGCCTCCCGCAACTCCCACGATACTGGCTTCGGCCAGCGGCGAGTTCTGAACACGATCCGGGTAAAGGTTCGTCAGGCCTCGCGTGACGCCGAAGACTCCACCTTTCGGGTCAGCGATGTCCTCGCCCCACATGACCATCTTCGGATTTTGCTCCATTTCTTCGCGCAGACCACGATTCAAGGCTTCAACCATTGAGATCGTGTCTTCGCCTGAGTATTCCGGATCCTTTTGCTCAAAGAACGGCGTCTTCTCGCTGAAGATGTGCTCCATGATGTGACCCGTTTCCGGTTGCGGAGCTGCATCGGCTTCGTCCGCCGTCCGATCGACTTCGGATTGGATCTCCGATCGCATCTTGTCGATTTCCTCTTTCGTGATCAGTCCGCGCTGGACGAGATATCTCTCGGTCAAGACAATCGGATCGCGGTCCCGCATGCGCGCAATCTCTTCTGCGCTTCGATACTTGCTTTGATCATCCGACGAAGAGTGCGAATCCAGCCGCACAACTTCAGCTTCGATAAGAGCAGGACCGCCTCCTTCCCTCATGCGTTGGATGACAGGAGGCAGCGTTTGATAAATCGATTCGTACCAGGTCCCATCCACGTGATAGCTCGGAAGCCCATAGCCGGCGGCGATGCGATGCACTTCGGAAGTCGTTTGGGAATTCTGAGGAACGCTGATCGCATACCCGTTGTTTTGAATCACAAACAAAACCGGAAGCTCTTCGCGTGTCGCCCAATTCAAGGCTTCGGAAAACTCGCCTTCACTTGTGGCGCCTTCACCCGACGATACGTAGACGATGGCATCACTGCCATCCTTCTTGAGCGCTTTCGCCATGCCGACGGCCGGAAGAAATTGCGTTCCAGTACATGCGGTCTGCGAAACCAGATTCAGCTCGCGCGATGAAAAATGTTCAGGCATGTTGCGGCCGTTGGAGCTGGGATCGCCTTCCCTGCTGAGCATGTGAAGGAACATATCTTTAATCGGCACGCCGAGCGCATACGCAATGGCTTTTTCACGGTAATACGTAAAGAACCAGTCGTGCCCCGGCTTCATCAACATGACCGTGCCGACCTGAATTTTTTCGTGACCCCGCGTCGATGCAAGAAACGAGATTTTTCCCTGACGAGTGAGGATCTTCAAGCGTTCCTCGATGTAGTACACACCAAGCATCTTCCGGTAGAGCTCGGTCACAACTTCATCCGGAACAATCCGTCTCGTTGAATCGCTTCTCTGATCAGCGGGCATTTCCATAGACTTGCGGCTCATAAAACATCGGTCCTTAAACCCGATTTACACCAATATAGGTTTGGACGTGATTTTCAGTAGTGGTCTAGCCTTGAACAGCAAATTCAGGGACAAAACAATGACCTGTTCTGGTGCTCTACTGCTTCTTTCGGGCCGAAACTTTTCGCGAAAGACGTTTTGGACTGTGTTTCGCCGAGCCTTCTTTCCTGGCTGTAATACGGAGCACACCATCCTTGAACTGCGTCGTCACACTTTCAACTTCGATAGGCTCCGGGAACGAAATTGATCGAAAAACCGTTGCCGAATTGAAATCTGAAAGATGAACGATCGCCGGGCCGCCGGGGGATTCGTCCTGCGTACCTTTCACTAAAACATCCTGGGAGCTTGCCCATACTTCGATATTCCCCGCCGGGATACCAGCGACGGCAAACCTGAGTTCGAACGTGCTGTCACGCTCAACCAACTCCGCGCGAGGCACGAATACGATCTCGGACTCCGCTTTCATCCAGTCGTCAAAATGCCGGCCCGAATGCCCGTGCAATTGGGACAACTCATAAGCGCGCTCACGAATGCGATCTTGAATACCCTGGGTTTCTGCAGAAATTGGATCACTGTTGGAAAGCGTAACGATGCGAACGGCAGGCTTTGATGCTGCTTTAGGCATGGGCTCACCTCATTGGATTCAATCCGGATCAGGTTAGCAGAAGAATCAAACCTGGACTCGAAAGCATCTCCATCATAACTAAAGCCGCCCTAAAATCTCAGTTGGTCGCGTAAAATATTCGGCGTGTCTGGTTCCGGAGAGGTGCTGGAGCGGTTGAACAGGCCGGTCTCGAAAACCGGAGTGGGGGTAACTCCACCGTGGGTTCGAATCCCACCCTCTCCGTCTTAAAACTTAGAGATAAGCGTCAATGGATGTCGGTACCCTTTACAGGTTCTGAATCGGAACAAAGGACTCTTCTGTTTCAATTACTTGCACCCTAGCTGAACGCCAGCACGATGTTCGATGTCGGGAAACGTTACGATGGATATTTCCAATTGGCGGGACGATTGTCCGAGGAGACCGAGCGGCCTGCTGGTCATCTGTTTAGAAAGAAAGCGCTTTATTGACCATCACCGGGCAGCATTGCCTCCAGGGGCAGAACGGCAGATCAACTGCTCTGCTGGAGGGGTCGAATTTGATTTGCATGGAGGCAAAATGAAACTAAAACTGTCTATCGCCTGTTTAGCAGCGCTAATGGTTGTGATTGCGCCATCGATGGCGCAATCCGCGGATTTGCACTTTACCTACACGTTTTCAAGCTCCAGAGTCATTTCCGGAGATTTCCAGGGAACCCTGCAGGGTGACGGGGATTCGTTCTTCGTTTCGAGCGCGTCGAATGTCGTTTACAACGGCACGACTTTACCCGTGGATCCCACCGACATCTGCTCGCTGAACGATTTCAATTCGTGCGCTCAGCAGCCCCAGGTTAGTCTTTCGGGATTGTTTGCAAACCAGAACATTTTCGTGTGCGCCCAGGGATTCTCCGGCGGGAACTGCAGTTTCGCGGGCGAGGGCGGTTTTTACTTCGGTATATATGGAGCCGCTGCCGGCGACGGCCTCGACACCACCGACTTTGAGGGCTACCAGCAGGAGCGATGGAACGCAAGCACGACAAGCACTCCCGAGCCGGCAACTTATGCGAGCCTGCTGGGCGGTCTTGGCCTGCTGGGCTTCGTGGCACGCCGCAAGAAGGCGTTCAACGTATAGCTTCCATTCAAATCATTTCTTTCAAGGGCTCCTTGTCGGAGCCCTTTTTTCATTTTTGGCCCCATCTCACCCATGAGCTCCAGCAAAGCGCTCTGGTGCTTCGTGTTTGACATCAGAAATATTTCGTAGTAAATCTTTCCTACATGTCGGACAAACCTGCAAAGCCCACGGATTCCGAATTGGAGATTCTCACAGTTCTCTGGAGCCTCGGACAGCCGAGTACTGTGCGTGAAGTTTACGAAACGATCCGGCGGCGGCGTCAATCGGTTCAATACAGCACAGTTTTGAAGTTCATGCAGATCATGGCACAGAAGCGACTCCTGAAACGGGACGACACGGAGCGCGCCCATGTGTATGAGCCCGCGCGGCCACGCGAGTGGACGCAGCAGCAGCTTGCCGGAGACCTGCTTCAACGCGGCTTCGGTTGGTCGATGAAGCATCTCTTCACCGGGGCGCTCGCGGCTCGAAAAGCATCAAAACAGGAATTAGCCGAGTTACGAAAACTCCTGGACGATTACGAAAAGGGGAAACGATGAATCGCTTGCAAATCGGTACGGCGTGGGCGGTGATCCATTCGCTATGGGAAGGTGGCCTCATTGCGATCGTGCTCCGGGGCTTTTTCGCGGTCTCAACTTCCTCGCGCGCCAGATACGCCGCGGCTTGCGCCGCTTTACTCATGATGGCGGCCGCCTTCGTTTTGACTTTTGCTTATGAAGTCCCAACGTTCCAGTCCGGCGGCCACCGCACCGTTCTTTCACCGCTTCTATCTCCGACTCCCGTGACTTCCAACGGCAAGGCCGGCGGAAGTTTCGAATTCGAGAACATGTTGCCATGGATCAGCGTAGTTTGGCTTTCAGGAGTCTTCGCATTCAGCATCAAGCATGCGGCCGGCTATTTCGCGGCATGGCGGATGCGTCACCGCGGAGTATGTTCCGCGCCCGAAGTCTGGCAAGTCCGACTCGATGCGCTTCGGATTCGTGCGGGAGTACGGAAGTCTATTCAGCTTCTGGAGTCTTCTCTCGCGACCGTACCGGCGGTGATTGGTCATTTTCGTCCTGTCATTCTTATTCCTCTCGGAATCATATCCGGCATGCCGGCCGATCAGATCGAATCGATTCTGCTGCACGAATTGGCTCACATTCGCCGATATGACTACGCGGTTAACGTCATCCGATCCATTGCTGAAAGTTTCCTGTTCTATCACCCTTGTGCCTGGTGGATTTCAAAAAAGATCCGGATCGAGCGTGAACATTGTTGTGACGACTTTGTTGTCGCGGCGACCGGTGACGCCCGCGCATACGCTGCTGCATTGACGGCTTTGGAAGAAAAACGGGCGCGCCACGCCGATTTGGCGATCGCGGCCTCAGGAGGAAACCTCGTGAATAGAATTCATCGTCTGTTGGATCCGCCGAAGACATCCGCCACTGCATTCCTGCCACCGGTTCTTGCAGTGCTGCTGGTTGTGATGGGCGCGATCGTTGTCGCCGCCTGGCCGGCTCAGACGAATCACGCGGAATCGCGGTTGCCGGCTCCGATTCAACCGCTACTGGCCGGAGCAGCCCCACCAGCGGCGGCGGTTCCACGACGGGTGCGGCAAAATCCGGCAGAGACTGTACATTCCACGCAGCAGTGGCTCGACCAGGACGTGGTGTACATCATCACTCCCGAAGAACGCGCGGCATTCGAATCGCTCCCGACCGATGAGGAACGCGCACATTTCATCGAACAATTCTGGCAGCGCCGCGATCCAACTCCCGGAACACCAGAGAACGAATTCAAAGATGAACACCACAAACGCATCGCTTACGCTAACGAGCACTTCAGCTTTGGCTCCACCCAGGGCTGGAAAAGCGATCGCGGCCGCGTCTTGATCACCTGGGGCAAGCCCGACGAGATCGAATCCCATGCTTCAGGCATGCGTCCTGGTGGCCAAACGAGCAACTCTCCGTTTGAAATCTGGCTCTATCGATACATCGAAACTTTGGGCAATAACATCATTATTGAATTTGTGGATGAAACCGGCGCCGGAGATTTTCGACGCGTTGCTTCGGTCCCCACACCTTCCCAACAACCCACAGCTACCGCGATCCGCAATGAAGCTCCGGCAGGCGGCTACATTTACGAGGCTACTGTTCTTGAAGACAGATTGGCGGCTCTGGAGAGGCAGAACGCCGAACTGGCGGTAACGTTTCGACCGGATTATCCGCTACGCAGAAGGATTACCGCGCAGATCGACGAGATTCGCAGTGTACTCAAATCCGCGCCAAGACTGATAGGCGTGCCGGTGCTCGGCGCAGTGAGGATACCCGGCGTGTATCGGGTGCGAGGTCAGAAGAAGCTTCTCGACTTGATTGCGTTCGCAGGCGGACTGGATTCCAATGCCGGCAACACCATCGAGATCATTTACGACAAGGGTCTCAGGCTCAAGACTGTTCAGGTCAGGGAATTGTTTGGCGGTAATGCCGATGACAATCCCGATATTGCCGAAGGCGACATCATTCGAGTAGTGCCTCAATGACCCTGCAAGCGACCGATGCAGGCTTTCGATACGAATATCTGCAACGCCTCCCGTGACATTCATTGCGCACTGAATTGTCCTTTCCTCGACGAAAGTCTTAAGATACCCGGAACTTCGAATTCCGTAGCGGGGGGGGTGCCGTGATTCGTGACATCCGATTCGGGCTGCGCGTCTTGTGGAGAGACCGGGGATACGCGGCAACAGCGATCATCACATTGGCGATATGTCTCGGAGCGAATACGGCTATCTTCACGATCGTGAATTCCGTTTTGTTGAGACCTCTCGCGGTTCCCGGCTCCAATCGCATTTTGTTGATGTCGAATCAGTATCCGAAGGCAGGAACCGGCGGCAACTCCACGAACAGCGCGGTTCCCGACTACTACGACAGGCTGCGAGACGTGAATGCCTTCGAAGAGCAGGCGGTGTACAACAGCGCATATCGCGTGATTCAAATCGACGGCTCGCCGGAGTTGGTTCGTGGAATGACGGCAACACCGTCGCTGTTTCGCCTGCTGAAGGTAGCGCCGATTCAAGGCCGCGTCTTTGATGAAAGCGAAGGTGAGACCGCCAACGAGACCAGGATCATCCTGAGCTATGGATTGTGGCAGCAACTTTACGGCGGCAAACCTGTCGTCGGGCAGCAGCTTCGCATGGGCCGGCTCTTCACAATAGTCGGTGTCATGCCGAAAAGTTTCGAGTTCGTGGATCCCGAAGCGCGCTTCTGGATACCACTGGCTTTCACGCCAAAACAGAAATCCGACGATGAGCGGCACAGTAACGGTTTGCACAATATCGGCAGGCTGAAACCGGGCGCAACCTTGCAGCAGGCGCAACAACAGGTCGATGCGCTGAATGCGGCCAACCTCGAGCGCTTTCCGCAGTTCAAGCAGCTTCTCATCAACGCTGGCTTTCATACTCGAGTCGAACGACTTCAGGATTCACTGGTTGTTCCATTCAAGGAAAGGCTGTATTTGCTTTGGGGCGGAGCCATTTTCGTGCTCTTGATCGGGGCCGTGAACATCGCCAACCTGTCGCTCGCGCGATCGAACCTTCGACTGAGGGAACTTTCAACACGGCTCGCACTCGGCGCCGTCCGCAGCCGGCTGGCGCGCCAGTTGATCGTTGAAAGTTCCCTGCTCGCTTTGACGGGCGGCATCGGAGCGATATTCGTCGGTTCGTTGATTCTGCGCGCTCTCGCAACCATTGGACTCGACCGCATTCCGCGTGCCGGCGAGATCCACATGGACGCGACGGCCGTTGGTGCGGCCCTGTCGGTGTCTCTGATCGCGGGATTCATGATCGGCCTTGTACCCATTGCCCATCTTTTCAAAATGGACCTCAATGCCCTGCTTCGTGAAGACAGCCGAACAGGGACAGGCGCCCGTAAAACTCAGGCGCTGCGCCGTGTTCTCGTAACTGCTCAGATTGCGTTTGCATGTGTACTGCTGGTCGGCTCAGGACTGCTATTGGCAAGTTTTCGAAACCTCCTCGCGGTTGATCCCGGATTCCAACCGGATGGCGTGATGACATTCAGCGTCGGCATTTATGGAAGCGCCCACAAGACCGACGACGATGTGCATGCGTTTACCAATCACTTGCTTGACGGTATACGAAGTGTTGCAGGCGTTGCAGCAGTGGGAGCAACGACAACTGTTCCGCTTAGCGGCAATGTCAGCGAGAACGTCATTATTGCGGAAGGGCATGAGATAAAACCGGGCGAATCGATGGTTGCGCCTGCGACTATCGTCGTCACACCGGGCTACTTCGAAGCGATGCACACGCCGTTGAAGCGCGGCCGTTACTTCAACGATCACGATACTGGAACGAGTCCCGCTGTTGTGATCATCGATGAACGGCTTGCGCAGAAGTTCTGGCCCGGCGCGGATCCAATCGGAAAGCGGATGTACGTTCCGCAGACTCCCGACGATCTGGTGAAGACCGACGAAAAAACACGGTGGCTTACCGTCGCAGGCGTCGTTCACGAAGTGCGGCTTGAAGATCTGGCGCCCCGAAGCGACTCGCCCGGCGCCTACTACCTTGCGGCCGCGCAGGAAGTTCGCCGGGATTTGATTATCGTCATTCGAACGTCTGCCGATCCCGCTGCCGTCCTGCGAAGCGTGCGTTCTGAAGTCCAGAAGCTCGATCCCGGGATGCTGCTGACGAATATTCGAACGATGGCGGAGTACACGGACCTGTCGTTGATCTCGCGCAAAGCCGAAATGTTGCTGTCGCTGGCCTTCGCGATGGTTTCGCTGTTTCTTTCCGCCGTAGGAATCTATGGTGTCCTGGCTTACCTCGTCACACAACGTTCGCGCGAGATCGGCATTCGCGTCGCGCTGGGAAGCACGGCGCGCGGTATATTTGCGCTGATCCTGCGTGAAGGATTATGGCTCGTCGGTGGCGGACTCCTTGTTGGACTCGCGGGCACGCTTGCCCTTCGGCGCGTTTTGCAAAGCCGGATTTATGGTCTTGGTGCGTTCGATCCATTCGTCATCGGAATCGTGCTGCTGACGCTCGGAACGGTCGCACTCGCCGCGTGCTCCTTGCCCGCGCGACGCGCGACAAAGGTCGATCCCATTGTTGTTCTTAATCAGCAATAAATATGATTCCGCCTAAGGCGCCGGAGGCGTGTTTATGCCCGACGGAAGGGGACACCTATTCCATCAATTGCCGCGCGGAATCCTGTCCGTCCGCTGTGCCGCCTGATAGACAAACGATGCCAGTACGATCGCGTTTTGCTTTAAGTCTTCAAGCTTGACGCGCTCGGCCGTATCCGCATTCGTATGGTGTAAGCGGACGTCGTAATCGGCGTACTCCTGAATGACATTGAATGCGGGAATGCCGATGTCCGGCGCTCGAAAGCTGAGATGATCGGTGTTACCGATTCCGGCAGCAATGTTGCTGCGGACGCCGAGATCTTTCAAAGGACCAAGCCACCCATCGAAGAGTGTTTTAGCAGCCGAATTGCCTTCGATATACCAACCATAGATCGGTCCGTAACCGGGATCGATGTTGAAGTAAACGTCCATTTTGTCGCGTTCCCGCTGGTGATCCGGTCCAGCCAGATGACTTGCAACATAAGCCTTGGAGCCAAGCAGTCCTTGTTCCTCACCGCTCCATAGAGCCAGACGCAGCGTGCGTTTCGGTTGAAGGCCCGCCGCTTTCAGAATCCGGAACGCTTCCATGACGGCGGCAACACCGTCGGCGTTGTCGGTGGCGCCCGTGGCGGAATGCCAGGAATCGAAGTGCGCGCCGAGCATGACAACCTGGTCTTTCAGGACAGGATCGGCTCCCGGAATTTCGGCGATGACGTTGTATGAGTTTCGATCGTCATAGAACTTTGTCTGAACATTGATACGCAATTTGACAGGAATGTTGCGCTGCAGATAACGCGCGATCATGTTGTAATGCTCCGCGGCAAGAACGACGGCGGGCTGTGTGTTGTTCGGCGTGCGATCGCCGGATTGAGCCTGGACGAAGACGGTTCCGTGCATGCCCGCGCTCGCCTTCACAATTACTGCTGCTTTCGAGGTGGCTGTAGGCGGGGCGGCGGTTCCCGGCTGTCGTGGCGCCTGCGGGGCCCCGATACGCGCTCCATCGACCACCGTGGGCTGCTGCCGGTCCCGGTCGATGAAACTCTGAATTACAGGCGAAACCAGCGCCGCAGCTCCTTGAACGGGAGTTCGCGCGAGTTCATCTGTAGACCTGCCGCCCATCATCACTGCCGGTATCGTCAGTTCGCCTGCAGTGGAAGGCGTCCATGCTTCGGCATAGCCGATCAGCGGCATGTATCGTGGTTCGATCATCTCGAGCGTGAGTTTTTGCAGCTCCCAGCCCCGGCCAAATTCCCAGGATTCGAGATGCGCGTTCGACATGCCCCAGCTTTCCAGCGTCTGGCGAACGAACTCCGCCGCCCGCCGATGCGCGGGGGATCCGGTCAAACGCGGTCCGATAACGTTCACCAACATGTCGAACGGCTCTTCGACGCGAGACCGGTTCAGCCCTTCATCGCGAATCCTGGCGATGGCGGCTTCGTCGCCTCGATCCTGAGCGCCATGCATGGATACCGATAGGAACAATGAGATCATCAAACGTCTGCCGCTTTTTGTCATCGTCGTTTGCCCTCGCGTTATGGATGCTAAAACTCAGGAGAAGGCGCGTCAAATGGTAGTGTATCGACTCGATGGTACAGCCTGACCGCGATGAGGAGGAGAAATGCCATGTGATATCGACGTTTTGAAACAAGTTCCCCTTTTTGGTTTGCTCGACGATGATGAACTGACGGTTCTGGCCAGCCAGGTTGAAGCCAAGACCTTTGCGCCGCGACAACGGATTTATAAGATCGGCGATGCTGCGCTGCTTGCCTACATCATCGTGTCCGGCTCCGTACGGGTGACGACTATCGATGAGGACAATCAGGAAGTCATCGTGGATCAACCCGCGGAAGGCGAATTCTTCGGGTTTGCGTCGATGCTGGCCCAGACTCCGCATCAAACCGAAGCTTTCGCCCTTGATGAAACGGTCTGCATTGAAGTGGATCGCAAAGATATCGGCGTCCTTCTGCATCGCAAGCCGGACGCGGGTCTCGACATGATGGCCGTACTGGGACGCCAGTTCCAAAGCGCGCAGCAACTGGTGAGAGTTCGAGCCAATCGCAATCCGAACGAAATGATCGAAGAGGTGGCCACACTGGGTGAACGCGTGGCCGATGCCGTCGCGTCATTCGGCGGTTCCTGGACATTCATCACGACATTCGCAATCGTGCTCGCGGCCTACGCGCTGATTAACATTCGCCTGGCAGGACGCGCCTGGGATCCGTATCCGTTTATCCTGCTGAATCTCTTTCTCTCGATGCTCGCCGCCGTTCAGGCGCCCGTGATCATGATGAGTCAGAACCGGCAGGACAAAAAAGATCGGTTGCGCAGCGAACTTGATTTCGACGTCAATCGCCGCGCGCACGCCGAGATTCAGGGACTCGCCAACAAACTCAATCTGCTCTCGGAAAAACTGGGAGATCTTGAAGAAATAGTTAGAAGCCACCCGCCGAAGTAATCCTTATGAGGAAGTGCATGCTCCTGAAATAAGGAACGTGTATTGCTTCAAGACAGCCCACTCCTTGGCGGCTGCGTTGCTTTTTAGTGTACTATATGTGATAGTACACTAATGATTCCATTTCGAATCGCTCTTCAACCCGGTCTTTCCATTTACGAACAAGTCGTTTATGCGGCGAAGAAAGCTCTGATCTCCGGCCAGATGAAGCCGGGCGATCCGTTTCCATCGGTCAGGACTTTGAGCAAGGCGATAAAGATCAATCCCAACACGGCACACAAAGTCATTGCCCAACTGATTTTGGAAGGTCTGATTGAAGTTCAGCCTGGTTTGGGAACGATCGTCGCGGAGCGGCCCTCGTCAACGGCGGCGGAGCGTGGGAATCTTCTACACAAGGAACTGGAAGAGCTGGTTGTTGAAGCAAAAAGACTCGGACTCGGTCTGGACGAAGTTACTGAAGCCATACATTTGCACTGGTATCGGCTTGAAGGTTCACACAAAGGAATGATGCGGAGGAAGTCATGAAGGGCCTTCTTAACGCCGTCGATCTTTCAAAGAACTTCCGGCGCGTGCCGGTTCTGGATGGATTGAATCTCGATGTTCCGGAAGGCAGTGTCTTCGGACTGATCGGCGCGAACGGCGCGGGTAAGACAACAACGATCAAGATCCTGATGAACATTCTCAAGCCGACTTCGGGAACGGCAGCAGTGTTTGGAGTGGATTCACGCAACATTGGTCCGGAACAGTTCATGGAAATCGGATACGTTTCCGAGAACCAGCACATGCCGGAATGGATGACGGTCGAGGGTCTCCTCACATACCTGAAACCGTTCTATCCAACATGGGACGATGCGCATGCCCGGAAACTTCTCGGCGAATTCAAACTTCCCCGCGATCGCAAACTGCGGCACCTTTCACGCGGTATGTGGATGAAGACCGCGCTCGCGTCGTCGCTGGCGTACCATCCGCGTTTGCTTGTGCTGGACGAGCCGTTCAGCGGACTCGATCCACTCGTGCGCGAAGATCTTATCGACGGCCTGATCGCGAGCGCAGCCGAAACGACGATTTTCATTTCGTCACATGACCTTGCAGATATCGAAAGCTTTGCCACTCATATCGGTTATCTCGAAGAGGGACGGCTGCAATTTTCCGAAGAAATGTCTTCGCTGACGTCGCGCTTTCGTGAGGTCGAGGTGATCGTTGATACACCCGCATTACTTTCAAGCAGCGGCTGGCCGGCAACATGGCTGCGGCCTGAAGCAAGCGCGTCACTGGTGCGTTTCGTGGATACGCACTTTGAACCCGAACGCACAAACAGCGAAGTACGCCGCGTGTTCAGCGGCGTATCGCAGGTCTCGGCCAACCCGATGCCGCTACGGGCGATTTTCGTGACGCTGGCCCGCAGCGCATCAAAGACAGCGTAAGAGGGCTTTGCGCTCGCGCTTCACGAAGTGTGAGCGCCCCGCCGCGGGTGCCCGTGAGAGGAGACTCATGTGAACCAGGCCGTACACATTCTGAAAAAGGACGTTCGTTATCTTTGGCGTGAAATCTGCCTCTTGTTTGGCGTCGCAACGATATTCGCATCGGGCGATCCGGCCTGGGTGGAGTTCGTGCTTCCGGCCCTGGTTGGTTATCTGATCTCCAGGTTGATCCACGCCGAAGCGCTGCCGGGTGATAACCAGTTCTGGATTACGAGACCGTATCGTTGGCGAAGCCTGCTGGCAGCCAAATTGTTATTCGTTGTCCTGTTCGTAAATCTGCCGATCGCTGTCGCGCGCTTGATCATCCTGAATGTCGAAGGTTTCCCATTCGTTTATAGTCTGCCGCGCGTCATGTGGTCGCAGTTCCTGATGATGGCTGCTGTCTGTCTTTCTATGGCCGCTCTCGCCGCCGTCACGACGGACATTCTGCCGTTTATTTTTTCCACCTTCATATTGCTGGTCATCGGCCTCATTGTAGGGTCGGGAATGATTCCTTATCTGGCGCGGTACACGGGTCCGGGCGCCGGACCGTTCGGAGTCATATGGTTTCCGCAAGCCGTTGTCGTTGCCCTGCTGATAGTGGCGGCCTCAGTGATCGTCTACATGCAATACAGTGGACGCCGGACGCGACTGAGCCGTCTGGCGGGGGCCGCATTTCTCCTTCTGGTTCTGATTGCATACATTCGCATACCGCCTTCGCTCGTAATGGAAGTGCAAAGAAATCTCTCGCCTCTCGCGTTTGATGATTCATCTGTTCGTTTCGGAACGATCCCTGCGACGGCTGTTTCGCAGGTCCATCGAAATCGGCTCGCGCCCCCCGAATCGATTCAACTCGCACTTCCTTTGAGGATTACGGGTATTCCCGAAGGAGTGGACATTCTGCCCGATGGGCTCTCCGTTTCCATCCAATCCACTACCGGAGGAATCTGGAGGTCCCTGCTGATCCAACCGGACAGGCGGACTTTTCGCTCAACTGAGTCCGGCTATAGCGACTTTGAAGAAGTTGTGCAGGTCGACAAAGCATTTTTCAATGAGCACCAGAGCCTGCCCGTGACGCTTTGCATTTCGATGTACCTGACCGCTTTTGGAAATGCGCAGTCTCAGAACATTCTGCTTCAAGGAAAACCGCAGAACGTTATGGATGGTTTGCAATGTTGGATGGATGAAATCGGTCAATTGCGCTGCCGGTCCGCTTTTCGATGGCCTGACGGGCTCGTGTACGCAAAGGTTCGAGACGATTTCAACGTACTTAGCAGTATAGTTTCGTATTCCCCGTTTCCCGCCGGACTCGACTTGAACTACATCGAACAGCATCGGACCAGCGGGCCGCCGCCATCAAACCCGGAAGCCACAATTGTTCTTAAGAAGAGGATGTCTCATTTCCGGCGTGATGTGACGCTTCGCGACATTAATCTTTCCGGCCGGGAATGAGGGCCGTCATCACATCGGTGAATACATCACGCGCTCTTCGCCATATAATCGGGACTCTCAAAAACCAAAGGAGGGCCCGTGCGTTTCCTTAATGCTTTGTTGATTGGCCTCGGACTGATTGGGTCCGGTTTTCTTTCCATCGCTCAGACTTCCGCTCAGAAGGCTGCGGACGCACCGCGCGTGCCGGGATTCGAATATCTCGGTACATTGAAAGCGGAAACGGGTACGCGCACTGTAATTGAAAACGGACCGCAGGGGACACGCACGATCGTGCAGGTTCTGGGCGGCCGCTTCGAAGGCCCGCGTCTTAAAGCTACCGTGCAGACACCGGCCGGCGACTGGATCACCAATCGCGCCGACGGCAGCTATAAGCTCGACGTCCGCCTCACGCTTAAAACGGATGATGGAGCGCTGATTCTGATGACATACAACGGCATCGGCCAGACCACCAGCACGGGCGCATTGCTGAAGACCGCTCCCCTGTTCGAAACCGGTGATCCCCGTTACACGTGGCTCACGCGCCTGCAAGCCGTCGGAGTTGGCGAACGCGTGGGCACTGCCGTCACGTATCATCTTTACGAGGTCAAATAGGTTCCAGGCCTTCAGCGTTTCTTCGAATCCCAGGAATACGGGCGCAATTCTTCCGGATGAGTCCGGATAAATGCGATGACGCGGTGACGCTTTTGCGGGCCGCGTCCGTCGCTCTCTGCGTCGCCTCTGCTCAATATGTCCGGCCTGAACTCGTCGATTCGATCGAAAATGGACATCCAGCGCTTCTTGACGGCTTCGACACTGAGCTTTAGTTCAGCGCTGAGTTCGGCGTCGGTTTTGCCTCCGAGAGCGGCGGCGAGAAGCTTTTGTTCCGCGGGACGCAGGCGGAGTACGGGAGCATGGTATCGATACATTCTGGCAGCAACGGAGTACGGTGAACTGTGGACGCTCTCGGGAGTCACAACGGCTAACGCGCTCACAGATTCCGGGAATTCCGCCACGACTCGATACGTTCCAGTCGCTCGAGCCAATGCGATTTGCGAACGGCCTATGGCTTCCTTCAATACGCGGTTGAAGCGATATCCCGCAAAATGCTCAACGAAGCTGGTTCCCAGAAGCGCCTGGACTTCGGCAAGTTGATCGGCGCTCATGATCCCGTCTCGCCAGGTCCCATACATATTCACGAAATCGAGACCCTCGCCGGCGTTTCCTTCACCTATCTGTTCCCGGCTCAGGACAACCGGCTCTCCCGCTGCCACTCCGGCAATGATCCGGGAATTGAGGCCGGGCTGCGGATACCCGATTTCACGGTCTGCGAAAGCTCGGTTGACGAAGACGCCCATGCCGCACGCAACGATCTTGTGTCCCGCAAGGGGCCGCTCCGATTCAATCACGTTGGCCTGAAATGCCGGATGATCCAACAGTCCTTTCCAAACACGAAGCGCGGCGCTGCGCCCCACAATCTCGTCACCGAGACAGGCCTGTTGAATCTCAAGGCATTTGGACAAATCGGCTTCAGAGATCGGCCGCCAGTGCATGGTTATCGAAGAGCCTGCCCTGACGGGACGCCTACACCCTGGCTCTCTTTCACCGCCAGTGTTCCGTTGACAAAGACGTACTTCACCGCCGCAGCAGGAGTGGCGGGATTCAACACAACGATGTCCGCAGGAAATCCCTTTTTCAAAGTGCCGCGCTCTTTAAAACCAGCTCGTGATGCCGGAACGCTCGACATCTTTTGAACGCTTCGTTCAAGGGTTGCACTTCTTTCATTGCCTTGATACTGCCGCAAGAGAATCGACACGGAAGAATCCGTCGCTGCCGGAAGGCTGACGGCATAATCGTGGATTCCGATATCGATGCCTTGCGTGCGCGCCTTTGCGATTTCGGCCAGCACTACAGCCGTGAGGTTCGTAAACGAAACTTCAACGGAAGTTTTCGCCTCGCGCGCAACGTCAATGGCCTCTTTAACGGTATCCGCGCGGGGATGAAGTAAGACGGTTCCCCCAAAACGCGCTGCCGCTTTTGCCAATGCTTGTATCTCATCCAAAGCGCTTGCGGCCGTAACATCCGCCCGCAGGTCCGAAGCAAAACCGAACGCGCCCTGCCGCATCGCATCGCCGACCAGGTCAGCCATGCTGCGGATCTCGTCCGCAGTTGCTGCTCGCTTGTAATCATTTCCCATGATCTGTCGCCGGATGGTCGCATGACCCACCAGGACCGCAAAATTCACTAGCGGTGGTTTTTCATCGAACGGGTTCATGAATTCCTCGATTGCGTAGGGACCTGTGCCATCAGCTCCCCGAAGCGTCGTGGTTATTCCTCGTTGAAGCTGAGAAGACGGATCGGAATTTTCGAGATCGATAAATCCCGGCGCGACGATCAGTCCCTTGACATCGATGACTTCCTCACCGGGCATTGGCTTGAACAAACCGATGTCCGCGATCTTTCCATCGCGAACGCGAACACTTCCGGCAACACGGGGCTTGCCGGTTCCGTCAATGATTGTTCCATTAATCAATACCAGATTCTCGGCAACGGAAGGGGCAGCGAGAAGCAGGATCAAAAAAAATAATCGAATACAGCGCATGTTAAACTCTGGCGGCAATTATGACGGAGACGTCTTGAATATGAAAATCATTCGGTACGTTCGATATTCGGCTGCAGGTAAAACATCGTACGGCCTTCTCGAGGGAGAGCAGATTCGCGAACTGCGCGGTGATATTTTTGATGGGGCCGAACCGGCCGGAAACTCCGTGAGCGTTTCCAGCGTCAAACTGCTCGCACCCTGCAAACCGGCGAACGTCGCGGCTGTGGGACGGAATTACAAGAGTCACATTGCGGACAGGAACCTCGATCAGGCGCCGTTTCCCGGACTCTTCTGGAAACCCGCTTCCTGCATTACGGCGACGGAAGAACCCATTGTCCTTCCGGAAAGCGCCAATAACGTTCATTACGAAGCGGAACTTGTTGTCGTCATCGGAAAAAAAACAAAGCATGTGACGCCGGCCGAAGCATCGAAGTATGTTTTCGGAATCACTGCAGGCAACGATGTGAGCGAGCGAGACTGGCAGAAGAACGACCTGCAATGGTTTCGCGCGAAAGGGTCCGACACGTTCGGAGTTCTTGGACCTTGCATCGCTCAGGGACTGGATTACAACGATCTCCTGGTCGAAAGCCGCTTGAACGGCGAAACGCGCCAGTCGCAGCGAACCAGCGACCTGATCTTTTCAGTGGATACGGTGATCAGCTACATCAGTCAGTTCGTAACGCTGCTTCCCGGCGATATTATTTACACAGGCACGCCGGGCAACACCAAATCCATGCAACCTGGCGATACAATCGAAATTGAAGTGGAAGGTGTCGGCATTCTGCGAAATAGAGTCGCAAGAGCCGGCACAACGATGGATTAACGCTGTCAAACGTATAATAAAAAAACAATGGCATCACTAGAAACTCTCCGGGAAAAAGGCCGACGATTACGCATTGAATCGCTGAAAGCCACGTCCGAAGCGGGTTCGGGACATCCGTCATCGTGCTTGTCCGCAGCCGACCTGATGTCCGTGGTTTTCTTCAATGAGATGCAGTTCGATCCAAAGGATCCGCACAATCCGGCGAACGATCGCTTCGTCCTTTCGAAAGGACATGCGGCTCCGCTCCTGTGGGCAGCTTATGCGGAAGCCGGAATCGTCGATGAGAAAGATCTGCTGACATTGCGACGCATCGACAGCATTCTCGAAGGGCATCCAACACCGAGAATGCCGTGGATCGATGTCGCAACCGGTTCTCTCGGGCAGGGATTATCCGCCGGCCTTGGCAATGCCCTGGCCGCGCATCTCGACGAAATTCCTTTCAACACATATGTCCTGCTCGGCGACGGTGAATGCGCGGAGGGATCCGTTTGGGAAGCGGCCGCGCTGGCCAGTTATTACAAGGCGTCGAATCTGTACGCGATCATCGATGTAAATGCGCTCGGACAGAGCCAGCGAACGATGGATCAGTTCGATGTGGACCGGTTTGCAGCCAAGTTCCGGGCATTCGGATGGTTTGCCGTCACTGTGGACGGCCACAACTATGAAGACATCATTGCGGCATTCGACAAATGCCGCAGCAGTGGCGGATCCCAACCGCGAGTCCTTGTTGCGAAGACTCTGAAGGGCAAGGGCGTGTCGATGCTGGAGAATCTCGATGGCTGGCACGGGAAGCCCCTTCCAAAACAGGATTTGCCAAAGGCACTCGAAGAACTTTCGAAGCCTCTGGGACCGAACGAGTTCAAACCCAATCCCCGCACCGGTTTTTCGCAGCCGCCTGCGCCCCAGGGTCCTTTGAACATCAGCGTCACTCGAAAGTCCGGTGAATTGGCCGCGACTCGGGAGGCGTACGGCGACGCTCTCGTAAAAGTTGCCGGGAAGGATCCTCGCATTGTTGCTCTGGACGGCGACACCAAGAATTCCACGTACACCGAAAAACTCCAGAAGGCTTACCCCCAACGTTTCTTCGAAATGTTTATCGCGGAACAAAACATGGTTGGAGTTGCGACGGGACTTGCCGCACGCGGCAAGATTCCCTACATCGCCACTTTCGCGGCGTTTCTGACGCGCGCTTATGACCAGATCCGGATGGCGGGCGTATCGCAATCGAATGTGAAGTTCTGCGGATCACATGTTGGTGTTTCGATCGGCGAAGACGGGCCGTCGCAAATGGGCCTCGAGGATATCGCAATGTTTCGGCCGATTCCCGGTTCCGTCGTTCTCTATCCCAGCGACGCCGTGTCCGCCGAACGGCTTGTGGCCGAGGCTGCGCGTTATAAAGGCATCTGTTATATCCGCACAACACGGCCGAAGACGCCGGTCCTCTATTCAAATGAAGAACAATTTCCGATCGGTGGATCGAAAACGCTGCGAAAGTCCGCCAACGATCGCGTAACGGTGATCGGCGCGGGTATCACGGTTCACGAAGCGCTGAAAGCCGCTGCAAAGCTCGAGCAGGAAGGTGTTGCCATTCGGATTATCGATCTGTATTCCGTGAAACCGATCGATGGCCCAGCCATTCTGAACGCAGCTAAGGAAACTGACGGTTCTATCCTTGTAGTCGAGGATCATTACCTGGAAGGTGGGATCGGCGACGCCGTCCTCGAAGCCGTAGGAAATCAGGCGAAGGTTGTTCGGCTCGCGGTTCATGAAATTCCGCGGTCGGGAGCGCAGGATGCTTTATTGGATAAATATGGCATCAGCGCAAATCACATTGCGGAGGCCGTGCGCAAAATCGCCGCTCAGGCTCCGAGTGGAGTGCGGAGGTAGATATGCAATCCAAGAAAGACCCGGCGCCTTCGGAATTACGCGTGGTTGTGGAGGTCGACGGCAATCCGGTCGGAGTCCTGAATCTCGACATCGATCGGTTGTGGCCGATTGTCAATCATCGGAAACGCGAAGTTCCCGCCGAATGGATCGATCCGGCAAAGTCGGATTCGATCATGCGGGCTGCCGTCATGAAGCGTTTGATATCCCGTCTCGAAGCCCACCTTTATCAGGCTCTCGGCAACGAAATCGTCAAAGCCGAGCTTGATGTCGAAAACTGTAGCCTCAAAGCGGAAGCTGCTGCGCAGACATTTGGAACCTCTAAGAGCGACATCGAAAAACTGGCCGCTGAAACGGGCCGTTCATCAAAGGACTTCTACAGTTTCTTCTGGGAATACATGCTGGATGACCGCGAGGTCAACGATTTGAAGAAGGAGTGGAAGGCGAGCGGTACTCCGCCTCGATAACCGACCTCATCCCACCGCGTGAGCTGAATTCGCCGGTGACTCTGGCTGTCACAGGGTGACAGGCTTTCACAATGTCTCGAAGAACCCGATTGACCACGTTTTCGTAAAAAATCCCAAGGTTCCGGTAAGCCTGAAAGTATCCCTTCAACGATTTCAATTCCAAACAAACCTTGTCGGGCTGGTAGCGAATGGTAATGGTTCCGAAATCAGGCAGTCCCGTCTTGGGACATATGGATGTGAATTCAGGCATCGCAATCGTGATTTCGTAGCCGGAAAATTGATTAGGCCAGCACTCGATGGAAGGCAGTTCAGCGTCGATCCCGGATTTGGCGTGTTGTTCGGTATAGTCGGACACAGAATCACTCTAGCAAAAGCAAAAACCCTCGGGTGCGTCCGAACACCCGAGGGTTTGTTCCCTAGTCTCCTTCATCGTCACAGTCTGGTTTTCGCAGGAACGAACTCCTTTTCGTTTGGGATCCTTCCCTCTGCGATATCCTCAAACCCGATGCGACTGACTACCGTCCCTGGCCGGAGTTGCCAAATAGCTCCTAGGAATCTCTCTTACGATGAGACGGAGGGATTGTCGCCCTGGGTCTGGCATATTGCAAGAGATTTTTTCCAAAAAAAATACTCTCGCTGCGTTAGTATGATCGGCATGTTAAAGGTCGTTAAACCTCTTGCTGTAATCATCCTTGCTGTTGTCATAGCGGCAGGCGCTGCCTATTTTTTGAGCCGGCGGTCGGAAGAACCAACTGCAAGCGCGGACTCGACGGCTCGCGTCGATATCAGCGGCGGCGGACATTTCCGCGGTCCCGAAAAAGCGCAATTGACTCTCGTGGAGTTTGGGGATTACCAGTGCCCAAGCTGCGGAGCGCATCATCCGCTGGTTCAGGAGATCCTCCATCGGTTCCCCGATGTACGGCTCGAGTTTCATCATTATCCGCTCATCAGCATTCATCCGAATGCCATGGCCGCCGCCAAGGCCGCGGAAGCCGCCGGAGAGCAGGGCCACTATTGGGAAATGCACGACATGCTTTTCGAACACCAGCAGGACTGGGCTCCGAAGCCCGATGTGCGGCCGGAATTCGTCGCAATGGCCATTCGCCTTGGCCTCAATGTCAACACCTTCATGCAGGCAATGGAATCACCCAAAATCCAGGACCGGATTCTGCAGGATGTGGACCGGGCGCAGGTTTTGAAAATCGACGCAGTCCCGACGTTCTTCATCAACGGAGAACGGATCCACGTCTACAACCTCAGCATTGAGGATTTCGCTAAAGCAATCGAAGAACACCGGCACAAATGAAGGTCAGACCCGTCCTGATCGCTCTGCTGGCGTTTCTCGGAACGATTGATGCCTTGTATCTGTCCCTTAAACGAAACACCGGGCCTGTTCCGTGCCACATCACGCACGGCTGCACGGATGTGCTGACCAGCAAATACTCCGCTATCGGCGGAGTCGTACCGCTCTCGTGGATCGGCCTCGCATTTTACGTAACGGTTTTGAGTCTCGCGGTCTTCAAAATCTTCGAAGATCCCGGACAGTCCTTCGAAAGCCCTCTTCGCTGGATCTTTTACTTGTCGGGCGCCGGCTTGATCGTATCTGCCCTGTTGGTCGGTATTCAGGCGTTCATCTTGAAGGCGTTTTGCGAGTACTGTTTGTTTTCGGCGGCGTTGGTGCTGACGATTTTTCTTCTGGCTCCGAACCCTGTGCGTAAACCCGCTCCGTGACGGTTTTCGCATCGGGCATCCTCTCCTCATAACTCTTCAGCGCTTCCTGTTCGGCCTGCGCGATTTCATCGATGATGCGCGCTTCCGTTTCTCCGAGAACAGCTCTCGAGATGCCGTGAGATTCCAGCCAGGACTCGTACATTCCGATCGGATCACGTTTGCCCCAGTATTCGAAAACTTCTGAAGCAAGAATCTCGCGCGCCTCCTTCTCGTCGTGTGTGGCGTGCCCACCCATTCGGAATGTTTCTGCACAGATGATGACGGGACCGCGCCCGTCTCTCGCGCGATCCACAGCAAGTTTTGTCGCCGCGTAAGTGTCGATCACATTGTTACCATCGCATGAAAGCATCGCAATTCCATATGCCTTCGACCATGCCGGGAATGGTCCGCTTTGATGCTGATTCAGACGGGTACCGAGTGCGATCTGATTATTTTGCAGCACGAAAATGACCGGCACTCGAAGAACCGCGGCCAGATTCATTCCCTCGTGAAATGCGGTTGTCTTTGTGGCTCCGTCCCCGATCCAAGTCAAGGCAACGCCTTTTTCATTTCGCTGTTTGAATGCAAGGCCCACGCCGGCAAAGACCGGGGTCAGCGCGCCAACCTGGCTGACCGGCGCCAGGACACCCTGTGAAATGCTCCCGACATGAAGATCTTTTCCGCTGCTTGGAGAATCTGCCGTACCGAGGTACTCGCGAAGCATGTCCGCAACGGGGATTCCCATCTCATGACACGCACCGGCATTGCGTATCATCGGAGCGACTTTGTCGATCGCGGGATCAAGGGCGTGAACATTGCCGATCGTCACGGCCTCTTCGCCGGTTCCCAACCACGCTTTTGCGATAATCCCTTGCTTAACCCAGCGGTGAAGAGTGATGTCGTGAAGCCGAAATCGGAGCATGCCGGCATACAATGCCAGGAGCTTTTCTGTCGTCAGATCGTCAACAATTCGTAAACGTTCGGGATCGGCGGCAAGAGCGGCTTCATATTGCTCAAGAAGACGGGGATTCGGACTCCAGTTCACGTACTCCGGCGGATCGAACTGCGGGTACCGTTTCATTCCGTTACTGTAGATCTCCAGGGAGCGCGTCGTAAATCCAAAATGCTGCGCGGACCATGTCCAATACTCCCGGCATTCCGGATTGAAGGCCCGTGCTATAATGATTCGGTCTTATCGAAAGGTTAAACCCATGAAACGCAAACAGCTTAAGTTTGCTATTGGCTCCGCCGTCATCGTACTCACGCTGAGTTATCTCGCCTACTCCGGCTATCAGGACAGCAAGACTTACTTCCACACCGTACCTGAGCTTTACGCGATGAAAGACAAGGCCTACGACCTGCCTCTGCAGGTTTCGGGTGATGTCGTTCCGGGTTCGATCAAGCGCGATGGAAAAGCCATTGAATGGGTCATGGGCCAGGAACCGCAAACATTGAAAGTCCGGTACATCGGCGCCAGCCCGGTTCCCGACACACTGATCGACCGCGCAACAGCGATCGCCAAAGGCAAACTTGGCCGTGACGGAGTTTTCGTGGCCAACGAAATGTCCGCAAAATGCGCTTCCAAGTACGAGAAGGAAAAAGCGGCCGGCGTCAATATCGCTCAAAAGAGTAACTAACTATGGCACAAATCGGGCAGTTCGCCCTGGCACTTGCCTGGGTCGTTACGGCGTATTCCGTGGTTGCGTCGCTTATCGGCATTCGATTGCGGAATGACAAATTGATCGCCAGCGGGCGCAACGCCGCGCTGGGCGCCTTTGGGTGCATCACGACTTCGATTGTCTGCCTGGGCTATTTGTTCGCCGTCAGTGATTTCTCCGTCAAGTACGTTGCAGCGCACTCGAATCGCGATCTCCCCATTTATTTCAAAGTCAGTTCGATCTGGGGCGGAATGGAAGGATCGCTGCTTTTTTGGGGATGGCTGCTGACGCTTTATACCGCTTTGGTCGTTATTCAGAACTGGCGCAAACACACCGCCATGATGCCGTACGTCACAGGCGTGCTGATGACGACTTCGCTGTTCTTCACGTCGATGCACCTCTTCACGGTGAATCCCTTCAATCAGACGGTAATCCTGCAGGCCGGCGCATCACCGCTGACGTGGGTTCCGCCTGACGGCAACGGCCTCAATCCCCTTCTGCAGGACGCGTACATGGTGATCCATCCGCCGATGCTGTACCTCGGCTTCGTGGGCTTCGCCGTTCCCTTTGCGTTCGCGATGGCCGCCATGATGACGCGCCAGCTTGGCGACACCTGGATACGAACCACACGCCGCTGGACCATGGTTGCATGGATGTTTCTGAGCATCGGAATTCTCCTCGGCGGCAAATGGGCGTATCACGAACTGGGCTGGGGTGGTTTCTGGGCTTGGGATCCGGTCGAGAATGCGTCATTGATGCCTTGGCTGATCGGCACGGCATTTCTGCACTCGGTGATGGTGCAGGAAAAGAAAGGCATGCTGAAAGTCTGGAACATGGTTCTGGTGATCATGATGTACATCATGTCGATCTTCGGAACCTTCCTGACACGCAGCGGCATTGTCAATTCCGTCCATGCTTTCACGGGTTCTTCCGTCGGAGGCTACTTCGCGGCATTCCTGATCATTGCGCTTTCCGGGGCGCTTTATCTCATGTTGGACAGGCTCCAGTATCTGAAAAGCGAAAATCAGATGGAATCGGTTTTTTTTCGGGTGAGACGATTCATTGTTAAACACCTGTTCCTGTTCGCCGGGTGTTTTGCCGGTTTCTTGGGGCACGATGTTTCCGGTGATTTCCGAATGGGTCACGGGAACGAAGATCACGGTGAGCGCTCCCTTTTTCAACAGAGTGAATGTACCGATTGCGATCTTCCTGATGTTCCTGACCGGCGTCGGTCCGCTTCTCGCATGGCGCAAAGCCTCGACGAACAGCCTGAAGCGGAATTTTCTCGTGCCGGCCGTGATCGCGCTTGCGGCTGGAGTCGTGCTTTATTTCCGCGGCATTCAGCATTTCTATGCGTGGTCGTCGCTGGTGATATCGATATTCGTGGCGATCACGATCGTTCGGGAATTCTATAAGGGCGCGGCGGCGCGAAGCGGCGGAACGGGCGAGCGGCTTATCGAAGCGGTCGTGAATCTGACTCTTCGAAATACCCGGCGTTATGGCGGATATGTCGTCCACTTCGCTTTTGTACTGCTGTTCGTCGGATTCTCAGGACAGGCGTTCACAACGGACGGCAGCGCCGAAATGGGAGTCGGCGACACGTTGCAGATACGCGAATACACGCTACGGATGGAAAAACTGGGAACGGAAGACACGCCGAATTACCTAGCGGACAAGGCAACCGTCGGCCTGTTCGAATACGGTTCGAAGAAAGCCAACATGTTTCCTGAACGCCGGGTGTATAAGGCCGGCGGAGAATCGCAGCCAACGAGCGAAGTTGCGATTTACTCGACAGTGAAGAACGACGTCTATGTCGTGTTTGCGGGAGCTACCCCCGATAACAGAAAAGCCATTATTCAGGTGTTCTACAACCCGCTGACCATGTGGGTCTGGATTGGCGGTATTGTGATGGTCATCGGAACATTGATCGCATTGTTGCCCAACAAAAAGACGCCCGTCCAGAAGCGTGTTGAACCGGAAACAAAAGAGGAGCGGAAGACCGTTGAAACGCACGCCGATTAAGACGTTTGTTCGTCTGGCCCGCCACTTAACGCTTGTCGCGATGCTGGCGGCGACGCCTCTGACCCTTGCGGCGGACCGCAACGATCGTATTCGCGAGCTCAGTCCGAAGTTCATGTGCATCTGCGGATGCAATCAACTGCTGTCCGCGTGCAATCACTTTCACTGCCCAAGCTCCGGACCGATGATGAAGGACCTCGGCAAGCAGATTGATGATGGCAAAACCGACGATGCGATCGTCTCTTACTTCGTTGAGAAGTACGGACTGACGGTTCTCGCTGCGCCACCTGCATCCGGATTCAACCTGACCGCCTGGCTGATGCCGTTCGTCGCGCTGGCCGTTGGGGCAATCATGGCGGTGTACTTCCTTCGACGATTCCGCTCCCGCTGGACACCAGCGCCGGCGGCTGATGTTGATGTCGCGAAGTATCAGCAGAAGGTTGAAGACGAACTCCAAAAATTTATTCCGGAAGATTAAATGGTTTATCTGTTCTGCGGCGTTCTCAGCGGCGTTGTTCTCGGCGCCATCTGCATTCCACTCTTCCGAAAGGAAGCCACACTGGACTCTTCCATCATCGAAGAAACCGAGTGGGACCTCCTCCAACGCAAGAAGGAAGTCGTCCTTGGCAACATTCAGGATCTGGATTTCGAGTACAAGTGCGGCAAACTTTCCGACGAAGACTATCAAAAAACTCGCGGTGAAATGAGCGCGGAAGCCGCCAAAGTATTTCAGGATATCGAGAATATCGAATCCGCCGCCGATCTCGACACGCTCATACGTAAAGAAATCTCCGGCCGCAAAGACAGATCCAGAGCCGCCTTCCAGACGGTGGTATGTCCGTCCTGCGACGTCATCAATCCAATAACGAATAAGTTTTGCGCAGAGTGTGGGACTAAACTGAAGCCCTCATGATGCTGCTACTCCTGCTCGCGCAAGAGGAAGGCGCGAGAACTTCCGCGGATGCGCCCAACGCCATGGGCGCACATACCTGGTTTATCATTCTTGCCGCCGGCGCATTTCTCGCCTGGAGCATCAGTTATTCTCTTCAATTGAGAAGGGAGGCCCTCGCGCGCCTGAAGGGCCGCGAAGAGCTTGTAAGGCGCCGGGAAGAGCTTCTCGATCAAATCGAGGATCTCCAAACTCAAAACGAAGCCGGAACGATTCCAGAGAAAAGATACAAGCAGGAACTCAAAGAATTGAAATTTCACCTTGCCAGGGTCCTGGAGAAAATCAAAACCACTCCTTCCGGGAGGGGCCGGCCAAAAGCCGGGTGAAGGCGTCGTTCGCGCGCGTATGTCAACTGCACACTCACTCGAAGCTGAAGACATCCGAAAAACTTTTGGACATTTCACAGCCCTGAGCGGCGTAACGCTGAACATCAAACGCGGCGACTTTCTCGCTTTGTTCGGACGAAACGGCGCAGGAAAGACGACCTTCCTCAAGATCGCGGCAACTCTGGTGAGGCATACTCACGGAAAGCTGCGTATCGAAGGCATCGATATCCGCGAAGAACCGGAAAAGGCCCGGCGGCATATTGGATTTCTTTCGCACAACACCTACCTGTATCGCGATTTGAATCCAATCGAGAATCTGCAGTTTTTTTCACGTTTGTATGGAATTCAACATCCGGAAGCGAGAATTCAATCGCTGCTCGAACGCGTTGGACTTCAGCGTCGAACGTCGGATCCGGTACGGTCCTTCTCTCGCGGCTTGCACCAGCGCCTCGGCATTGCCCGCGTGATGCTGCACAATCCGGCGCTGATTCTGCTCGATGAACCTTACACGGGCCTCGATGCCAATGCCGTCGACACGCTCAATTCCATGCTTGATGAAGCTTCAGCCGCAGGCAAAACGATTATTCTCACCACGCATGATCTGGAGCAGGGTCTGCGGGGGGCGAAGCGCGTCGCGATCATCGATCGCGGGAAGATCGTTTTCGAGGGCGACTCGAAAGATGCCGCTGTCCGTGAAGCCTATGCATCCTACATCCGGGCGGGAGTGACTCGATGAGACCGATCACTGCCATCATCTTCAAAGACATTGTCATCGAGATGCGCAGCAAGGAATCGGTGAGCTCGATGTTGATGTTTGGAATCCTGGTGCTCGTGATCTTCATGTTTGCCATCGATCCCAGCGTGGATAAAGAGTTGGTTGCTCCCGGCACGCTCTGGGTCGCATTTTCTTTCGCCGCAATCCTCGGGTTGAATCGCTCACTCTCGATGGAAATCGACAACGACTGCCTTCAGGGTCTGCTTCTGGCGCCGCTGGGTCGCGGCGAACTGTATTTCGGAAAAGTCGCAAGTAATTTCATCTTCATGATGATTGCAGAAATCATCGTGCTTCCGGCTTTTGTTATCCTGAACAACCTTTCGTTCAACCTGCAGTTCTTGAAGGTCGCGGCGATTGCCGGCCTGGGCACGTTGGGAATTGCCGCAGTCGGAACCATCCTCTCGACGATTTCCGCAAACACTCGTATGAAGGAGGTGATGTTGCCCGTGCTTCAGATTCCGCTGACCGTACCTGTGGTTATTGCTTCGGTCGAGGCAACGCGCGGCGTGCTCAGCAGTGACGCAAGGGAAATCTCTTCTTGGCTGTACATTTTGGGCGGGTTTAGTATTGTCTACCTGACTGTGTCATATCTTGCATTCGAGTTCGCCGTCGAGGAATGAAATGAAAGAAAGAATCCTGGCCACGCTCTCGTTCGTTACGATGATTCCAGCGCTCTACATGATTTTTCTTTTTGCGCCGACGGAAGCCACTCAGGGTAACGCTCAGCGGATCTTTTATATTCACGTTCCCCTGGCCGTTGTTGGAGCCTATGGTTCCGCAATCCTGTTGTTCATTGGATGTCTGGGATTCCTGATTACGGGTGATTTCAAGTGGGACCGGTTTGGCGCAACCTCCGCCGAGATGGGAATCGTCTTCACGACTGCGCAACTCCTCACGGCGATCATGTGGGCCAAACCCATCTGGGGAGTCTGGTATGCATTCGACTCGAGAGGCATTCTTCAACTTGTGCTTCTCCTGATCTACATCGCCTACTTCATGCTTCGCGCTTACCTGCCGGATCGTGAGAAGAGAGCGAAGCTGTGCGCGGTTTTCGGGCTCCTGGGAATGGTCGATGTGCCGTTCAATTACCTTTCGATCTATTTATTCCGAACTCAACATCCCCAGCCGGTCATCAGCCCCGGTGGCGGTGGCGTCGATCCCGACATGGCTAAAACGCTGGCGATGTCATTTGCCGCGATTGCGATTCTGTATGCTTACGCCTTTGTCCGCCGGTTGAACATCGCGAAGGTCGAAGAAGAAGTCGAATATCTCACGCAGGTCGTCCTCGCGAATGACTAGAAACTTCCTATTTGGCGCTTTCGCTCTCGTGACCGTCGTTTTCTTCATCCACAACTGGCTGATGAGTGCCCGTCAGAAAAACCTCGAAAAAAAATTGCAGGAGCTGAAGAACCAACTCAAAGATCGCATGTAGACGTTCGTGATCGTCATATGGATCTCGCCGATGCCTGCATCGCGCAAATGACAGAATTAATGAAAGATTCGCGCGTCATTACTCTTGATCGCACAGACTTCGCTGTATACCGGCGGAACGGCCGCGATCGCATCCCCGTTCTTCTTCCGCCCGCGTCGTAGGTTTCTGTTTTCAAAAACCAGTACTAAGTTCAGGAAAGGCCTCAACGAGCTTGCCCGGCAGTTCCGCTTTGACCGGAATGTCCAGTTGAGCGCGCATCATGACGGCGTTCGCTACGGCCTTTGCGCCTGGATGGTTATTGAAGAAGACGTAGGCGCGCTCAATGTCTTTGTTTTCGAGAACGGATTTCAGACGAATGGTGTAGGGTTCGAGTTCTTCCGGCGTGTACAAGTAGTCGTATCGTTCGTTCCGATGTTCGTGACGCCACCACTTGCCGAACTGACGGCCATGAAGCCGTATGTACAGCAACCTTCCGCCGGAGACTTCAAAATCCTGCCGGATGGAATCTTTGAACTTGGGTTCGTCGATGAACGCCGGAGTGGCCTGGAATGCTTGAAGGATCGGCATCGCTTCAGCCCAGGAACGATGACGCAGTTCGACGGCCTTGGGGAATTCCGCGAAAGACTCCAGCAGCATCTTCAGCCGATCGACCGTCTGCCCGGTCTGCTTGAAGCTGGCTGGGAACTGGAACAGGATGCAGCCAAGCTTGTGCGCCTGGGCGAGAGGCTCGATGCCTGCCTTGAATTCCTCAACCTCACTCCGGGTCCATCCGGATTTATTGTGCGTGAATTGCTGCCATGCCTTGACGGTGAACTCAAAATCAGGCGGAGTTCGCTTTGCCCAGCTTTCGGCCGTTTTCGGACTGCACGGACGGTAGAACGACGAATTGATTTCAACCGTGTTGAAGTAACGCGAATAAAACTTAAGCTCGTCGGTTTTTTTCAGAGGATAAAAAACGCCGGTCCACGAACCGGGCCCCGTTGAGGGCGGATAGCTCCAGCCGCTGGTGCCGACGCGGCAAATACCGGTGGAATCCTCGGGTTCAGTAAAAAGATTGCTCGTCGCAGAATCTCGTTAAGCGGATTTTTTTCCGGAAGGCTTCAAGGGCTCGACAGGAGCGGGTTTGCTGGGCTTATCCAGCACCATCAAAGCAATGAACGCCGCAACCATGACAACGTCTGCAATGACAACAGCTAAAGTGAAGTTATCCATAACGTCTCATTATAAGCATAGTCCGGGCAGGCGCGAGGCTTAGATTTTGAAACCGCCGGGCTCATCAGCATCTTCCACGCCGAGATCGGCCTCGCCGTCGGTCAGTTCATCTTTCGCGACAGGCGTGAAAAAACCCTCGACCAGTTCCTCGGCGCGAGCCACATCGGCTCGAGCGACAAGCACGCGGACCTCATCCAGGTCACCGGTAACCGGAAACGGCGTGGAAACGGTGTTTCCCTGCAGCGTGCAGTCGATTCCGTTGTTCTTCAGCATTTCTTCAATCATCTGCGCTTCAGCCGGTCCGCTGACTGCCACAATCTCCAACGGTTCGTCGTTCATGGGTGTCTCCTTTTTATTAGCGTCGGGCCCACCGTCCAGTTCAGTTCGGTACACCGCTTCGCGGCCTCCTCACATCTGGCCGGTTCCCCCACGCCGAGGAGATGGATTTCATACCATCTCCTTTTTCTTCTACTGGGCGCCACGTTTTTCGCCAATCAATTCAGCATACGTTCTACGCACAAAATCCTGTTCCGAGTACCCCAGTTTTTCACCAAGCTTCGTGATCGCTTCGTCGGATGGACCTTCAACCTCGATGTAGTTTCCTGCTTCGGTTTCGTCGAGCGATATATTGAAGCCGTCTTTCTCAAAAACGGTCCGGTATTTGGAATACGTCGTGTGGACGGCAAACCCGACTTCCTGAAGAATGCGCATCAACACTTCGGCATCCTCCGCGCGACACTCGATCTCTTCGCGATGCTTCAACTTGGATCCCGCGGAAATAGGGCCTTTGTATGTCAGAGTCGGACCGGATGGCGTTTTGCGCACTCTCAGAAGTTTTCCGGCCGTACGGAGACTTCCGGCACCATTGTCGAAAAGAAAATTCTGTTCGCGGTGCCGTCCCACAGCGATCCGAAATCCCAGCCGCCGGAGTTTTTCGATAATTGTCTTCGTGTTTTTGACCGGAAACTTGATTTCAATCTCTTCCATGAAGCTGCCTCAGAACCATAGTTTGATTATACGCTCCGGGAATTCTGTTAAGATTTCGCGCTATGCGTACTGCCACTGCGATCCTCCTGATTACGGTTTTGCCGATTTCCGCTTCGGCCTGGGGTGAGAAGGGTCACCTGATGGTGAACAGGCTTGCGATTGAAGCCGCCGCTTCGAAATTGCCGGAGTTCATGAATTCCGCGCGCGAGCACATCATCTACAACGCATATGAACCGGATCGATGGCGTGAAGAAGCCAGAACTCCGATGAACTATGCGCAGGAAGTGGAACATTTCTTCGATTCCGAAAAATGGGGGCCGATTTCCACATTGCCGACCGACCGCATTCTTTATGTACAGGAACTGGCTGCAAAGAAAGGCGACTTCAAGACCGGCTATCTTCCATACGCGATCATCGAGAACTACGGAAAACTGGTCAATGCGTTCCGCCGGTGGCGCAATGCGAAAACGCCTTCCGACCGTGAGTCCGCGCGCGCGAACGCCGTGTACATTGCAGGCGTGATGGGTCATTACGTCGGGGACGGATCGCAGCCGATGCACATGACCATTCATCATCATGGTTGGGAAAAGAACGTTTCGAACCCGAAAAACTTTACTCGCGAATACGACATCCACAATCGTTATGAAACCGCTTATGTGGATGCTGCTATCGACTTTGATAAAGTGCGGCCCGGTGTTCAATCTCCACAGCGCCTCTCCAACGTCTGGAATTCCATCAAACAATATTTGACGCAAACGTTTTCCGAGCTCGAACCGATGTACGAGCTTGAAAAGACCGGCGAGTTCAATCCTCAAAATCCCCGCGCCATGGGAACGGAGTTCATCCAAAAAGAAATCGCCCGGGCCGGCACAATGCTCGGCAATCTCTGGTACACAGCCTGGCTTGAGAGCGGTGAACCGGCGCCGTCCGCAAGAGCGGCCGGCGCCAAGTGATGATCAGTCCCCGGGACATCATTCAAAAAAAGAGAGACGGCGGAACACTGACACGCGAAGAGATCGGAGCCTTCATTCGCGGATATATGGCGTCTGAAATTGCGGACTACCACGTGTCCGCGTGGTTGATGGCTGTTTATCTGAACGGAATGACCATTCAGGAAACGCTGGCGCTTATGCGTGAGATGCGCGATTCCGGCGAAATCCTGAATCTCTCGTCGATCAAAGGCAGGAAGGTCGATAAACACAGCACCGGCGGCGTCGGCGACAAAACTTCGATCATGCTCGCACCCATCGTGGCTTCGTGCGGCTTGACAGTTCCCATGATTACCGGCCGAGGACTCGCTCACACCGGCGGAACTCTGGACAAGCTTCAATCGATTCCCGGTTTTGATCCCAGACCATCGCCGGACAGAATCCGGGCCATCCTGAGAAAAACCGGGGCTGTGATCATGGGACAGACGGACGATCTGGCTCCCGCGGACCGGCGCATTTACGCATTGCGGGACGTCACCGGTACAGTGGAATCGATTCCTCTCATCACCGCAAGCATTCTCAGCAAGAAGCTCGCGGAAGACATCGACGGACTGGTCATGGACGTGAAAACAGGTTCCGGGGCATTCATGCCGACACTGAAGCTTGCGTCGGAGCTCGCGCGCTCGATCGTCGAAGTGTGCAGAGCAATGAAGACGAAGATCGCCGTCGTGATCAGCGACATGGAACAACCCCTTGGCCGTGCAATCGGCAATGCCCTCGAAATCCGCGAGTGCATCGAATTCCTTAATGGTGGTGGACCGGAAGATTTGGAAAAGCTGACCATCGCCGTGGCGGCGCATATGATCCGGCTTGGAGGCCGGGCACGCACTCTGAAACAAGCAGAGCACATGGCGTCTGAAACGGTATCGCGCGGCGAAGCAGCGAAACGGTTTCGCGCCATCCTCCGGGAGCAAGGCGGCGATGAGCGCGTCATGGACAATCCGGATCTTCTGCCTCGCGCCTCGCACGTTGAGGAATTCCGCGCTCGCGCTACGGGCTTTGTGACACGGTGTGATGCTAAGCTTCTGGGGCAAGCGTCCAATGCTCTGGGGGCAGGCAGAAATCGCGTCGACGATGTGATCGATCCCGCGGTCGGTCTGTATCTCGAAAAAAAACTTTGCGATCGTGTCGTAAAGGGAGAAATTCTTTGTCGCATCCACTGGAACAACGAAAAACGATTGCAGGCTGCTTTGCCGCTGATCGAACAGTCCTATGAAATCAGGACAAAGCCCGAACGTAAAAGGCCGTTGATCCATACGGTACTGGAAGGCTGAAATGAATTTTGAATTTGTCGAACAGGCGAAGAGCTATTTGCTCGATAAAATGGGAGATGAGCCCGAAGTCGCAATGATTATGGGCAGCGGGTTATCAGCCGTTGACGAAATTCTGTCGGGCCCGCAACGAATCCATTATGTGAGCATTCCTTATTTCCCCGTTCCGAAAGTTGCCGGTCATCGCGGCCAGGTTGTTTTCGGAAAAGCCGGAAAACTTCAAGTTGTCGTGTTTGAGGGACGCGTGCACTACTACGAAGGGAACACGATGGAGGACGTCGCATTTTGCGCGCGGGTCATCGGCCGGCTAGGCACAAAGAATCTGATCCTGACGAATGCATCGGGAAGCATCAATCCGCAATTCGCCCGAGGCCAATTGATGATCATCACCGATCACATTAATCTCCTTGGAGCCAATCCGCTGAGCGGTCCGAACGAAGATAAATGGGGACCGCGCTTTGTGGACCAGACTGATGTGTACGATCCGGCCCTTCGCAAGAAACTCAAGGAAGCCGGTGAGTACTGCGGCATGCATTTGTGCGAAGGCGTATATGCCGCTATGGCGGGCCCGACATACGAGACTCCGGCGGAGATACGTTTTCTGCGCACGATCGGCGCCGACGCCGTCGGAATGTCCACCGTTCCGGAGGCGATCGTGGCGCGTCATATGGGAGTCAAAGTCGCAGGTCTATCCATGCTCGCAAATCTCGCCGCCGGCATTTCAGGAAAACCCCTTTCCCATGCGGAAGTGCTCGAAACCGGCGCACAGATGAGCGCGGACCTCGCCATGCTGCTTCAGCGTTTTTTCGATACGTATGAACAATGAACTCGTAGCGAAGGCGATCGAAGCTCGCGAGCATTCCATCGCAGCGTACTCCGGATTCAAAGTCGGCGCCGCCCTTGAAACGAAGGACGGTCACGTCTTCACGGGATGCAACATCGAAAATGCTTCCTACGGACTCACGGTCTGCGCCGAACGCGTCGCATTGTGGAAGGCGTTGAGCGAAGGCGCTCGGGAGTTCAGCCGGATTGCCGTCGTCACGGATGCCGACATCGTTTCCTCGCCGTGCGGACCCTGCCGGCAGTTACTCTGGGAATATTGCGGCGACATTCTGGTGCAGATGCATTCCTTAAAAGGGCTCGACGCAGAGCATCAATTATCGAAATTGCTGCCGCATCCGTTCGACGACCGAAGCCTCAAGGTTTAACCACTCCAATATATGGCAGATTGCGGTAGTGCTGCCGGAAGTCCAGGCCGTAACCCACGACGAATTTATCCGGGATTTCAAATCCCACATATTTGAGATCGATGTCGATGATGCGGCGGGCGCGACGGTCAAGCAGAGTGCAGACTTCAAGAGACTTCGGATTTCGGCTTTGAAGGGTTCGAAGGAGGTATTTAACGGTGAATCCCGTGTCAACGATGTCCTCGATGAGAAGCACATCTTTCCCGGCAATATTTTCTTCGAGATCTTTTGTAATTCTGACAACTCCTTCACTGTCGTCGCCATAACTGGAAATGGACAGAAAATCCATCGCCAGCGGCACCGCAATTCCCCGCGCAAGATCCGTCGCAAAAAAAACCGAACCTCGGAGAACCGAAACCAGGACGAGTTGGCGGCCGGCGTAGTCGGTCCGAATCTGGTTTGCCAGATCGTTAACGCGAATTCGAATCTGCTCTTCGGTAAAAAGAATTTCAACAATATCGGCCGGCATGGGTTGATCTTGACACAAAAGTCGAGGGTGCTAGACTGGAAATCAGGTCCCGAGAGATTCGGGTGTTGTCAAAGTCGTACTTGAAAATACGGAACAGGCTGTCGATGACGTACCCTAGAAAGTACCGAGGCGGTTTGCCACTGAAGCGCTGAGCAACGTAGCAATACGGAGCAGCTTGAAAAACAACGAACGCCAGTTCGACGTAACAAGCATCAAGGCGATTCAAGAAAACGTAAACGCAAGATGGACACCCGTCGCACGACGGAATTTGGCAAACACTTCAGGGTCGCTCGGGACCTTTTCATCTTGAGACTGCAGATTCCAGATTTAAGCGGCATGGTCGCCGTTCCCGTTGCCGTTTTCCTCTTCTCCGTTGCTTAAACCGTATTTCCAGATCAGATTTTTGTAATCGCGTTCGTAGAGGATCTTGATGTTCACATCGGGATAGAGTTCGCGCAGGAGGCGCACTTTGCGGTTCTTTTTTGTGACGAGGCTTTGTTTCATGGTTGTCAGTTCGATAAACAAATCGAGATCGGGAAGGTAGAAATCCGGCGTGAATGCCTTGATGACGTTGTGATTCTCATCCCACTCGATGGGAAATGTTTTTGGCTCGTATTGCCATCGCAATCGGTAAAAATCCATGACACGCGCAAACTCCCGCTCACTGGGATGGGCGAATTCCGGCAACTTGTCTTCGAAGTTATCCAGGTCGGCCAACTGCGCAACATCGAGTTTTGTCGTCAGAATCTCTTCGCGAAGCTGGGCGGGTAACTGAACGGATGTGCCTTCAATTCCCTTCGCCTTGGCCGCCTTCACAATGATTTCAACGGCGACGTCGTTCGAAAAATGATCGATGTTCAACACAAGATCGTAACAGGCCGGATCGCGCCAATCCTTCCCGTAAAGAGTTCGCAGGAACGTTTCCTTCTCGTGATCGCGCTCCTCGATGATCTTTTCGGCCTCGGGCCGTTCCACTTGCGCGAGCCTCATCACTCGAGCGATGCGATAAGGCACTGGAGCAACAATCTGCACGCGGAGGGAAGCCGCAACACGGGCAAACAAAAACTGAGCTCCGCTTCCGAGAATGACGACATTGTGAGCCGCTGCGAGTTCGGCAATTGCCGAGCGCACCATTTCGTCATAAACCCTGCGATCTTTCTTGATTCTTGAAAGGTGATCGGTACGAACCGGGAATTGCTGCTCGATGACCGCGTCCATCGTATTGCGGTCAACAAGCTGAAAATTCAATGCCTCGGCGGCGGCAGTCGCGATTTCGCGCCCGCCGCTGCCTGTCAGACGGGAAATCGTAATGATGGCCATTTTCTTAACGCAGGGTCCGCCGGCTGGTCTTCGGGCACACCGGCCTGCGGCGGCCTTTGTAGAGGACATTGGCCGGTTCCCCCGCGTCCTGCTAAGATCAAACGTTTATGCACTACCTCGGAATCGACATAGGCGGCACCACGATCAAGGCCGGTTTGTTCGATGAAACTGCTCATTTACTCGAATCCCGCAAAGCACCAACAATCGTGGACGATCTCAATGGCTTTGTATCTACGCTAACAGAATTGATCCGCGATTTTCAAAAGGGAGCCGCAATCGATGCTGTGGGCATGGGCGTTCCCGGTCTGCGATCATCGAAGACCCACATTATCGAAACGGCGCCCAATATTCCGTGCCTTCGAAGAATCAATCTAGAGCAAATGGTGGCGGATCAGGTCCACATCCCGATCACAAGCGACAATGATGCGAATGCCGGCGCATACGCCGAGTTTGTGTGCGGCGCCGGAATGGGAGTCCGGCATATGGCTTACCTGACACTTGGTACCGGACTCGGCTCGGGTCTCATATTGAATGGAAGTTTGTATCGAGGCGCGTCAGGATACGGCGGTGAATTCGGTCATACGCTGTTGTATGTCAACGGACGCCTGTGCGGGTGTGGAAAGCATGGTTGTGTTGAGACTCTGGTTTCCGCGACCGGAATGGTTACCACAGCGCATGAACTTCTTTCGAAAGCGGCCGGAAGCGCCCTTCACGGATTGAAACCGCTGACGGCCGAAAAAATCTATGAAGCCGCCGTACAAGGCGACCCGGTCGCACATGAGACGTTTGCGGAAACCGGCCGCTGGCTCGGAATCGCGTGCGCCAATTTGATCAATCTGCTGAATCCTGAAATGATCGTGGTTGGCGGCGGTGTTATGGCCTCCGGCGAGATGCTGCTTGGCGCCGCGCGCACAGCCGCAGAGGAGCACGCCTTTCCTTCCTCCTATGCCGATTGCCGGATAGTACAATCAAAACTGTGGCCGGATGCCGGCATGATCGGCGCCGCAATGCTCGCCCGGGACCGTTAATCGAAGATATGTCGCTATCCCATATTCGCAATTTTTCGATCATCGCCCACATCGATCACGGCAAATCCACGCTCGCGGACCGGTTGCTGGAACTTACAGGCGCTCTTTCCAAACGTGAGATGTCCGCACAGGTTCTGGATGCGATGGATCTGGAGCGCGAACGCGGCATCACCATTAAAGCGAAAGCCGTGCGGCTGAACTATCACTCGAAAAACGGCAGCGAATACATCCTCAACCTGATCGATACGCCCGGCCACGTGGATTTCAGCTATGAAGTCTCACGCAGCCTTGCCGCATGCGAAGGCGCGCTGCTGGTCGTCGATGCATCCCAGGGAGTTGAAGCGCAGACGCTCGCGAACACCTATCTCGCTCTTGATCACCATTTGGAAATCCTTCCGATCATCAACAAAATCGATCTGCCTGGAGCCGAGATCGACCGCGCACGCGAACAACTGCACTCCATTATCGGAATGAATCCGGAAGACGCCGTCCTGATCAGCGCAAAATACGGGAAGGGTGTTGAAAACGTTCTCGAAGCTATTGTGAACAGGATTCCAGCTCCGAAAGGCGATCCTGACGCTTCACTAAAAGCATTGCTGTTTGATTCCTGGTTCGACATCTATCGCGGCGTTCTCGTGCTGGTTCGGCTCATCGACGGTGAAATGCGCAAAGGGATGAAAATCCGTCTGATGTCGAACGGACAGGTCTACCAGGTCGATGGCGTCGGCGTGCTCACTCCGAAGATGAAAGAAGTGGACCGGCTCTCGGCGGGCGAGGTCGGCTATCTCATTGCGAACATCAAGGTCGTCGCCGACACCAAGATCGGAGACACCATTACGGAACACGATCGGCCTACGGCAATGGCATTTCCTGGATTTCAGGAAATCAAGCCCATGGTCTTCGCCGGTCTGTATCCGGTCGAACCCAACCAGTATGAAGGCCTTCGCGATGCGCTTGAAAAACTGAGGCTCAATGATTCGTCTTTCTTCTACGAACCCGAAACATCCACGGCGCTCGGGTTTGGGTTTCGCTGCGGATTCCTCGGACTGCTCCACATGGAAATCATTCAGGAGCGTCTCGAACGCGAATTTCAACTTTCGCTGATTACAACCGCACCTGGCGTGCGATACAGAATCACGAGGACAAATGGGACTGTTGAAGAGATCGATAATCCCACAAAGTTTCCTGAAGCTCAGTTCATGTCGCAGATCGAGGAACCGGTTATCACGGCATTAATCCTGACGAACGACGAGTTTGTCGGCCCGATTCTGAAACTCGTCGAGGACAAGCGTGGAGTTCAAAAAGGATTTGAATACGTGGCGCCCGGACGCGTTCTATTCACTTACGAGATGCCCCTCAATGAAATCGTGCTCGACTTCTACGATCGACTCAAGTCGGTGTCGCGCGGGTACGCTTCTTTCGACTATCACCTTGCGGGGTATCGAACGGCCGACCTGGTCAAGCTCGACATTCTGGTGGGCGGCGAAGCCGTCGACGCCCTTTCGTGGATCGTGCACCGCGACTTTGCCTATGCCCGCGGCAAAGCTCTCGTTGAAAAAATGAAAGAACTGATTCCGCGGCAAATGTTTGAAGTGGCCATTCAGGCTGCCATCGGCAATCGTGTCATCTCACGCGAAACTATTCCGGCCATCCGCAAGAACGTACTCGCCAAATGCTACGGCGGTGACATCACCCGCAAGCGCAAGCTCCTGGAAAAACAAAAAGAAGGCAAGAGGCGAATGAAGCGCGTCGGGAAAGTGGATATCCCGCAGGAAGCGTTTCTGGCCGTCCTGAAAGTCGGCTCTTAAACGCGAGCTATTTTCGGCGTCTCGCGCGAGTTCTCAATGTCAAACTGCCATAATCTTTGCGCAACGGCCGTAGCTCCTGCTGCAACGGCCATAATCTTTGCGCCAGCACCATTTCCATCTGCACCGCGGCCGCGTCGAGGTGTTCTTTTGTCATTTCCATC
>CAZWGA010000002.1:102075-120419 GCA_964633285.1 uncultured Solibacteraceae bacterium
ACGTCCAGGTGCTTTTCTGTCATTTCCATCTGCACGTCCATTCTGGCTCGCTGGCATAGGCACATCACTGTTGCCGCTTCTGATCATTCAGCAGCTGTCTTAGAATGCACTTGGAGATCTTGCCGCTCGGTAATCGCTTCGGACTTCTTGTTGGTGATCGAATGGGCCAATACAGCATTCGTATTAAAGTCGCGGCCGTGCTGCTTGCGTCCCTGTCGCCCGCAGCATCATATTGCCAATCGACCCAGATCCGGCCTTCGTTTGAAGTGGTTTCCGTCAAATTACACACGTCAAGTGAACGCGGGTCGGTGAATACTACGCGCGGCGATCGGTTTGTCGCGACAAATTTCACTCTGAGGCGCCTGATACTAATGGCCTATGGCGCTCGGAGAACACCTCTGCTGAATCAGCAGCTCATCGGAGGTCCTAACTGGATTTCGACTGAGGCCTTGATATCGAGGCGAAAGCCCGTACGAGTTCTATTCCCGAGGAGCAATTGCGCCTGATGCTCCAATCGTTACTTGAGGATCGATTTCAATTACGGCTCCACCACGAGACTCGCGAACTGCCAGTGTACGATCTCGTGGTCGCAAAGCCCGGCAAAATGAAGTTGTCTGAGGATCAGACTCCGCCGGCTCCTGATGGGCCGGCAACGCCAGGGACAGACTTACGCGGAACCTTCGGCATGCGAATCGATGCCTCCGGTATCGCCCTGGGTGGGATGGCGATACCCGTGTCCACTTTTGCGAATCTTTTGCAGAATTACGTGGATCGTCCGGTTCTCGACAAGACAGGTCTCCAGGGACTCTTTGATATTCACATGCCGCTTCGCCGCAGGACGCCCTCCTCCCCTCCCAACGTGCCGTCTATTGCAGTACCAGAGCCGCCCACGTTGACCGCTGCCGATCCCTCCGGCGCTCCCGTTTTTACGGCGGTTCAGGAAGAACTCGGTTTGCGCCTCGACTCCGGCAAAGCAACAGTCACGGTACTGGTCATCGACAGCGTGTTCAGGCCATCAAGCAACTAGACCACGCGCGCCTCTTGGTGTTTCATGACAACCGGTTATAATGGGCCATTGTGCGGTCACAGTTAAAACGGTACCTGGGTTCATTGGTTTTCGTTTTTCTGCTTTGCCTTTCCATCGCACTGGGCGCAACGGCCGGTGTTCTCTTCGTCTATAACAGCGATCTGCCGCAAGTGAATTCGCTCGAGGACTATCATCCAAGCCTGATCACCGAAGTTTATTCCGATGACGGAAAGGTCATCGGATCGTTCGCGCTTGAACGCCGCATCGTTGTGACCTGGGATCAAATTCCCAAAGTTCTTAAAGACGCGATTGTCTCTGTTGAAGATCAGAACTTTTATTCGCACTGGGGTATCGATTTCTTCGGGATCGCTCGCGCGGGCATCAAAGATCTGATGGCGGGACGCGTCGTCGAAGGCGGCAGCACGTTGACCCAGCAGTTGAGCAAGAACCTGTTTCTGACGCCGGACCGGACGTTCCGGCGCAAGATTCAGGAAGTCATGCTCTCGATACAAATCGAGCGCTACTACACAAAGGAACAAATCCTCACCCTGTATTGCAACCTCAACTACATGGGCAGCGGGCAGTATGGATTTGCCGCAGCCGCGGAATACTATTTTGGGAAAGAGCTCAAGGATCTGACTATCGAGGAAGCCGCGATGCTGGCCGCGATTCCGCGGTCTCCGCCGAACTATTCGCCGATTCTTCACCCGGACCGCGCCCTCACCCGGCGCAACTATGCCGTCGATCGCATGGTCGCTGAAAAGAAGATCACGGTGGCTCAGGGTGAAGAAGCCAAATCCCACCCGATCAAGATCGCCGAGAAGCAGCGGCCGGATGAACTCGCTCCCTATTTTGTCGAGGAGTTGCGACGGTATCTGGAAAAGAAATACGGGACTTCGGCTGTTCATGAGGGTGGACTGAGGGTTTATTCGTCGCTCAATGTCGAAATGCAGAAGGCTGCAAATGCCGCTATCCGCGCGGGCACCCGCGACTATGACAAACGGCATGGCTGGAGGGGTGTTGAGCGGAATCTCGTTGCCGAAGGCGCGCAGAATATCGAGACCATTGAACTGCCGGACTGGAAACTTCCCATCCGCACCAACGACATCGTCCCCGGAATCGTCCTTGAGCTCACGAAAACCGCCGCGGCCGTCAAGATCGGCGGATATGAAGCGCAACTGACTCCACAGGACATTGCCTGGACCAAAGCGAAGCTGCCGGCAGAAATCCTGAAGCGCGGCGACGTAGCGTTGTTCATGATCCGCTCGATGAGTTCGGCCGATCGTAAAGTCGAAGTTTCGCTCGAACAAAAGCCCAAAGTTCAGGGCGCGTTCGTTGCCATCGAGCCGAAAACCGGCGAGGTCAAGGCCATGGTCGGCGGATACGATTTCGACGACAGCAAATTCAACCGCGCCACGCAAGCCCTGCGGCAAACCGGTTCGTCTTTCAAACCGTTTGTTTATACCGCGGCCGTCGATAACGGGCTGCGTCCGGACGATACGATTCTGGATGCACCGGTCAACTTTGGCGGATATTCCCCGGGAAACTATGACGGAAAATATGAAGGCGTGATCAGCATCCGGCGGGCGTTGGGAGACTCGAGAAATATTCCGGCCGTAAAAACTCTCGCAAAACTCGGCGTACAGAACTTGATCCCTTATGTGCGCAGATTTGGAATCACATCCAAGATCGATCCTGTGCTCCCGATCGCGCTCGGCGCCACCGACGTCACATTGATGGAAATGGTTTCGGCATACTCCACGTTTCCCAATGATGGTGTTCGCGTTGTTCCTCAAACCATCCTCCGCGTTACCGACTACGAGGGGAATGTACTCGAAGAGAACCTGCCCGAACTGCGCGATGTGATTTCATCCGAGACGGCGCGTATCATGGTGGACTTGATGCAGGAACCTATTCGACAGGGCACCGCAACAAAAGCACAGGAACTGAAACGGCCGGTCGCCGGGAAGACCGGTACCACGAACGACTTCACGGACGCATGGTTTATCGGATACACGCCGTCGCTTGTGGCGGGCGCATGGATCGGTTTCGACGAGAAGGTCACATTGGGCGACAAGGAAACCGGCGCCAAAGCTGCCCTTCCCATGTGGATGGATTTCATCCGTGAAATCTATAAGGATAAGCCGCTCGAACAATTTGAGACGGTGCCCAAAGCCATAACCGCATCAAACCCATGAAACGTATCTCCTGGATCGTCATCTTTGTTCAGTGTTCCTTTGCCATCGATGCCTCCGCGCAGACTCTTGCGGAGGCGGCGCGGCGGGAACGGGAACGGCAACGAACTGTTCAAAGCCAGAGCCGCGGAGCCGTCTTCAAGAACACGACTGCGGGAGCTGTTGGTGGAACCGCGGTGACATCGTCATCGACATCATCCAATACGGCTGTTGCGCCGGCTGTGCCTGTCGTGAAGCCTCCAACCGACAGCAAAGGGCGCGATGAAAAATACTGGCGTGGACAGTTTCAACAGGCCCGTGATGCCGTGAAACGCGCCGACGAACGAATTCAGTTGCTGGATGCGAAACTCAAGGACCTCAACACGCAGCTTCTGAATCGCAACGACATTTACAACAAAGAAAGCGTCATTGGCGCGCAAATCACCGACACGCAGAAACAACTCGATGACGCCCGAAAAGAATCGGATCAGGCGAAGCAGAAGATTGCCGATCTCGAAGAGGACTTGCGCCGCTCCGGCGGTCTGCCCGGCTGGGCCCGATAGTAGATGCGGTATCTCGGAATCGATGGCGGCGGTTCCAAGACAACCTTCCTTCTCGTCGACGAGTATTACAACGAGATTTGCCACGTCGATAGTGGTCCCTCCAATTGCGTGTCCGTCGGAGAAGATGCGGCCCGAACCGCCATTACCAACGGGATTTCACAATTAACGGAACAGCCGGACATCGTATGCGCCGGCTTCGCCGGAGCTGCGCGGCCCGATGCCGCTGCTTTCTACAAAAGGGTCCTGCAGGAACTGATTCCCGGCTCCCAAATCATTATCGAAAGTGACGCGTTCATTGCGTCGATCGGCGCCATCGGAATTGATCCCGGTGTGTTGTTGATTGCCGGAACCGGTTCGATCGTCATCGGCCGGGATCTCAACCGCAACATGTTCCGCGTCGGCGGCTGGGGCCCTTATTTTGGAGATGAAGGAAGCGGATTCTGGATCGGACGGGAAGCGGTTCGCGCTGCTCTGCGATCGGCGGACTCGCAGGAGTCCACCGAGTTCACGCAGAAAATCGCGGGAGGCCTTCAATTGACTTCGATATCCGCCGTCGTCGGCGCATGGGCTTCGGGGAAAATCGGGGTTCCCGATATTGCAGGCCTGTTTCCTGAAGTCGTCTCGATGTATCCCAACGAGCCCGCCGGCCGGATTCTCAATGAAGCTGCGAATCACCTGCGGTCTCTCGTTGAGGTTGCTTCCAAACGAGTCGGAATCGACGATTGCCGCCGTTCGTTAAGCGGATCGGTTGCCGGCCATCCGATCATGCGCCAGCTTATCGGCCTCAGCTTCGAAGAACCGCGCCATTCGCCGGAATGGGGCGCGGTCATCTGGGCTCGCCAACATTTTGCAGCGCCATTGTAAGGAATGCCGCGAATTCCCTACCAGATCTTGACGCGATCCGCAGGCTCACGATAAAGCTTGTCGCCGGGTTTCAAATCGAACGCTTTGTACCACGGATCGAAATTCGTCAACGGCACGAATGCGCGATACGTACCGGGAGAGTGCGCGTCGGTCAACAGTTGATTACGAAGTGCCTCGTCGCGCGACTTGAAGCGCCACACCTGCGCGATCCCCAGGAAAAAACGCTGGTCGCCGGTGAAGCCATCGATAACCGGGGCTTCCTTGCCTTGCAGTGAAATGTGATAGGCGCGATACGCCACAGCAAGCCCGCTCAAATCGCCGATGTTTTCACCCATGGTCTGGCGTCCGTTGATTTTGAGTCCCTGCAGCGGAGAGTAGGACTCATACTCGGCGCCGAGTTTTGAGGCGCGTTGTTCAAAGGCTTTTGCATCATCGGCGGTCCACCAGTCCCGCAGATTGCCGTCGCCATCCGATTTGCGCCCCTGATCGTCGAACCCGTGACTGATCTCATGACCGATCACGACCCCGATCGCGCCGTAATTCACGGCGTCATCGGCATTCACGTTGAAAAATGGCGGCTGCAGAATGGCCGCGGGAAACACGATTTCGTTATTTGTTGAGTTGTAGTACGCGTTGACTGTCTGCGGCGTCATGCTCCAGCGCCAGCGCTCCACGGGTTTGCCGAGGCGGCTCCAGCTTTCAGCATGTTGGAACTCGTTTGCGCGCACGGCATTTCCGAACAGGTCGTCGGACTTGATTTCGAGCGGGGAATAGTCCCGCCAACGATCGGGATATCCAATCTTCACGGTGTACTTCGCGAGCTTTGCCTGCGCTTCGGCCTTTGTTGCGGGAGTCATCCACTCGAGCGAATCGATGCCCTCCTTGAACGCGGCAAGAAGATTCCGGACAAGCTGATCCACTCGGGCTTTGGCGTCCGGTGGAAAGTACCGGTCCACGTACAGCTTTCCCACCGCCTCGCCAAGGTCGCCTTCCATTTCCGCGACGGCTCGCTTCCAGCGCGGCCGCAGTTCCTGCTGACCCGCGATCGTGCGGCCGGTGAAGTTGAAGTGCGCTGCCACAAAAGCATCAGGCAATACATCGGCGTACTGATTCAACAACGCAAACGTGAGGTATTCCTTCCAGGTGTCCATCGGCGTCGCCATCAGGATCGCTCCGGCCGCCGTTGCATAATCCGGCTGGCGGACGATGACTTCATTAACATTCGATCCGCCAAGAGCCGCAACCAGCGCCGTCCAGTTCAACTGCGGGGAAAGCGTTCGCAGTTGAGCCACCGTCATTTTGTTGTACGTGGCGTTGCGATCGCGATTTCGGGCGCGATCCCACTGTTTTTCGGCAAGCTTTGTTTCCAGATCGAGAATTCGCTTTGCAGCTCCCGGAGGATCCGGTTGTCCGGCCAGCTTGAAAAGCTGGGTGATGTAATCGGCATATGCGGTGCGCACAACTGCGAATTTCTCATCGTTCCTCAGGTAATAATCGCGATCCGGCATCCCAAGAGCGCCCTGGCTCACCGTTACGGAATAGGACTTCGAATCTTTTGGATCCTGCGCGACGCTGACGTTGAATGGCAGCGTCCGGATGCCGATGCGGCTGGCGTGAGCAAATGCGGACACGAGATCAGCGCCGCTGCCGAGTTTCGCTATCGAGGACAATTCGCTCTGGAGAGGCTTCATGCCAAGCTCTTCGATCCGCGCCGTATCCATGAAGCTGCGATAGAGGTCACGGACTTTCTGCGCGTTCGAACCGCGAGGCGCGCTCGTTTCGGTCGAGGTCTGTTCGATGATTTCCTTGACGACAATCTGGCTCTGATCGCGAAGCATCGCAAACGAACCGTAGCTCGAAAGATCGGCCGGAATCGGAGTCTTATCCACCCATGTGCCGTTGACATAACGGAAGAAATCGTCCTGCGGCCGGGCGGATCGATCCATGGCCGACACGTCGATACCCAGCGATTTGGCCCCAGGCTTTGTCTGCGCAGGGACCCGCTGCACCAGGGACGCAGCGACCATCATGACGGCCAGGATTTTGAATCTCCTCTTCATCAGTAACCCTCCTCCATCAGGAAAACGAAGAGTATACCGCGTTCAAACCTAAAGTTTGGTTATCCGGCGAACGATACAGAACGACAGCGGAGCGAACATGCAGCAGGGGTTCGTCGGACGGCAGCCAATCTACAGCGACGGCGTCAAGGTCTTCGCGTATGAATTGTTTAGCCGGAACAGTGAAACTAATCAGAAGGCATTTGCAAACGGCGATACGGTAACCGCCGAAGCCCTGCTTCACGAGTGTGTCGACGTCGGTGTGGGGCGTGTGGCGGCGCCACACAAAGCGTTCGTGGATGTTAGCCGGGACTTCGTCGTCAATGATTATTCGTGGCTGCTGCCAAAGGACAACGTTGTCCTGCAAATCACCGGCGACCACGCACCGGATACTGTTTTCCTGAAGGCTCTGGCGCACTTGAAGCGCAACAACTATTCGATAGCCTTGAAGGATCTGACTTGCAGCGACGACGTGCGCCCGATCTTCGAAGTGGCAGACATCGTTAAGCTCAAACTCCGGAATGACGACCACGTTTCACTCGCGAGAGACGTGCACGAGATCCGCACCTTCCCCAACGTTAAATTGCTGGCCGAAGAGATTGAGAGTCACGACGATTATCAATTCTCCAGGTATCTGGGCTTCGACTTTTTCGAGGGCTATTTTTTCTGCAAACCCAAACAGGCGGAGGACCAGCCGATACCTCCGAATCGCCTCTCCACGTTGCATCTTCTCTCGATACTCCAGAAACCGGACGTCACGATTGAGGAACTGGAACGCGCGGTCGGCCAGGATCTGGCCATGAGTGTTCGGATTCTGCGTTATTTGAATTCCGCCATGAGTCCGCTGCCTCGAAAGGTCACATCGCTGCGCCACGCCATATCGATGGTCGGCACAAGCCAGATCGCGCAATGGGCAAGCGTCATCTGGCTCGACAGCATTGAAGAAAAGCCGCGCGAGTTGATGAAGATGTCGATGATCCGCGCTCACGCCTGCCGCCAACTGGGCATCGCGCTCAAGTGCAAAAACCTCGATCAATTCTTTACAGTCGGCCTGCTTTCCCTCCTCGATGCGCTCATGGATCGGCCCATGAACACCGTGCTGAAGGACCTTGCGCTCATCGCCCCCCTCAAGGAAGTGCTTGTGAACCGCTCCGGACCCATGGGCGATGCGATCAATTGCATCGAGGCCTACGAACGCTGCGACTGGGACCGAACGGCAATGCCCGGTGTGGATGAGAAGGCAATTACCGAAGCTTATCTCGGCGGAATTGAATGGTCCTCCGCAGTCTTGAATGAACTGAACAATTGACTTGAACATTGCTCTTCACGGCTGCCCTGCGATATCGTGCACCCTTGAATGGAGGGGTCATGAAACGATCTGTCTACATCACCATGATTGTGTTCTGCCTCGCGTCCGGCGCGTTTGCTCAGGAACCCGCGGCACGGGGAGGCAGAGGCGGCGGCCCAAGAGCACCGCAGCCCGCGCCGTTGTTCTTCAAGGAAACCTGGAAAGATTTCTCCGGCAATGTGCCGCTGACACAGGCGTTTGTCCTCAATCCCGATTTGCAATTGAACCTGTATGGCTCGGGAAAGGAAGACTTCAACATCACAAACGAAGGCAACGTCCCGCACATCTGGACCGGACTCTGCGCTTCGTCGTGCGCGCTGGCCCTGAGTCACAAGGAAAGTTTCGTGGACCTTACCGGCAAAGCGAGAATCCGTTGGTATACCAAAACGTCGGGGTTTCATGAGGTTCGTCCCGTGTTGAAACTCGCCGATGGAACGTGGCTCATTGGAGATCACTTCGATGCCAATGTGTTTGACTACCACGAAAGTGAGTTCTATCTCTCCGAAGTGCATTGGCTGAAACTCGACATCGCTAAAGTTCAGACAAAAGGAACCCTGCTGGACAAGGTTGACCTCAGCAAAGTCGATGCTGTCGGTTTTGCCGACTTGACGCCCGGAAGCGGCCATGGCAGCGGCGGATACTCCGACGTCGCCTGGATTGAGGTTTACGGAAAGCCAGTCCCTCGATGAAAGGACTCACTCGAGTCTTACCGTTTCTGGTTTGCGCGGCGTTCGCCGGGAGTGCGTTCGCCGCTCCGGACAATTGCGATCGATCCTGCCTCAAAACGGCGCTGGATCAGTATCTCAATGCCGTGGTCGCACACAATCCATCCGCGGCGCCACTGTTTCCCGGGTTCCGGCAGACCGAGAATGCGGTCGTCGTGAAGTTTGGAACCGGTGTATGGAAGAGCGTCACGGGCCTGGGCAAGGTTCAACGCCGTTATCTGGATCCGGTGAGCGGTCAGGCCGCTTACTTCGGCATCGTTGAAGAAGGCTCTGGATCGGCAATCGTGACGGCGCGCATTCGTGTCGAGGATCACAAGATCACTGAAGCCGAGTGGTACATCGCTCGATCGGCCGATCCCGGTCTGAACGGGCCGAGCCAGCCCGGACAGCCGCCTGCAAACCTGTTCAATCCGGAAAGTCTGATCGCAAATCCTCCGCCCGAGCGCGTTGTACCTAAAGAAAAGCGGGCATCGCGCGAAATGCTGATGGCGATAACCAACAGCTACTTCGACGGCATCACGACTCACGACGGAACCATCATCATGGCTCACCCGGGATGCACGCGAACTGAAAACGGCACCGGCATGGGCGGAGCCAGAGGCGGCGCGGCTCGCGGCGGCACGCCAACGGACTGTACGTCGGGTTTGGCGAATATGAATCTTCAGCTTGTCGCCGCTCGCCGATATCCGGTTGTTGATGAAGAAGCCGGAGTCGTTCTGGCCTTCGCAGTATTTATTCGCCGTCCGGGTTCGCCAACGCCTCGCAATGCATTCAGCGAATGGTTTTTCATCGACGAAAACAAGATCCGTAGCATTTACACGGCGATGTTTTATCCGCCACCGGAGCAACCCGTGCCCAATTGGCCGCCATACGAAGGAAACTGGCCCCTTCCCGCCACCATCGTTCCTGCGCGATAAGGGAGATTCAGGGACAGACCCAAATTCTGAAGGCCAAGAATTTGGGGTCTGTCCCTGAATTTTCCGTGTCACAATGGATCTCGTTATGATTACAGGCGAATCCGTTGAAAAAGCCTGCACGGAAGTCGGCGAATACTCCGATGAAAAGATGGTCAACGAGTTTGATCGCTTTTTTCGAGCCCAGCCCGGAATCTGCGACTTCGTCGTTACGCTGACCGAAGAAAGCGGCCAAAAGGTTCAGGAACTGGCACTCTTCCTTTCATACATGGTCTTCAAGGCGGCCGAATTGTCAGGCCCCGAGCCTGTCGTTCGCGTAACTCCCGTAGGTATGGAAGAAGCCTACCGCGAAACGGAATCCTGGATGGAGCGCGTCAGCGATGCGGAAGGCACGGAATTGCACGCAGCCATCGAATCAAGTCTGAGCCAGGAGACGGAGCCGTTTCTTTTGCAGTACGTCATCTCAGAAGTCAACGAGCCGATGGAAGACGGAACCGAGCTGTCCGATGAGGAAAAAGGGGAAGTATTTTTTGTACTGAAATCGGTCATCGCATCGTTAAAACCTGAGCAGAAGGGGAAAATCATTGAAATCGAGTAAGAAGAAATCGGGAAGCAAGCAAAATCTTTTTCTGGGTATCGCGGCAATCGCAATACTTGCGGGAATCGCGTGGGTATCGCTGCGCCCCACGAACGATACGTCCCACGAAAGCGTCGCCACACTGGCTGCGGACGTTCTGTCTCCGGCGATGTTTACGGATACAAAAGCTCGCGCAGCGTATCAAGTCGCGAAAGATATACCGGAGATCCTCGAGCAATTGCCGTGCTTTTGCGGCTGCAAGAAACATTTCGGGCATCAGAACAATCTGTTCTGCTTCAAGGATCAGCATGGAGCCGGATGCGAGATTTGCGAAGACATCGCGCTCGACGCCCGCCAGATGCACGATAAAGGAATGCCGGTCTCGCAGATTCGTGAAAACATCGTCGCGAAGTATTCGCGGTACGACCCGGATAAGTGAGAATTCAACTTAAATCAGCCTCGATCCACTACGTCGATCAGGGGCACGGCCCCGCTGTTCTTCTGCTCCACGCGTTTCCACTCGACCATACGATGTGGGAATCGCAGCTTGCCAGGCTTTCCCTAAACTTCCGGGTCATCGCTCCGGACATTCGCGGCTTTGGAGAATCGCAGCCTCCATCGCCCTGGACGATGGAAGAGATGGCTGATGAGATCAATGAATTCCTCGACGCGCTCCGCATCGACACGTGCTCCGTCGCCGGTGTTTCGATGGGCGGCTATATCGCACTCGCTTTCTGGTCCAGGTATTCCGGGAGAATCCGCAAGCTCGTGCTCTCCAACACTCGCGCCCGCGCCGACAATGAAACCGAACAGCGCGCCCGCACTGAAATGATCGCGGCGATTGAACAAAGCGGCGCCGGCATTTTGCCGGATCGCATGCTGCCCCGCCTTCTGCAGCCGAATCCGTCGGCTGATGCCGCCCGGCTTGTTCGCGGCATGATCAACCGCGCCAATGCAGCGGCTGCAATCTATGCCGTAATGGCCATGCGCGATCGCCCCGATTCATCGTCGCTTCTTCACCGCATCAACTGCCCCACGATGGTCATCGCGGGCGAAAACGATGCCATCATTCGAGCGGATGATTCACGGGCGATGGCCGAAGCCATTCCCGGCGCGCGCTTCGAGCGCGTGCCGGACTCCGGGCATCTCAGCAGTCTTGAGAATCCGGATGAATTCAACCGCGTAATGTTGGAATTTCTGAACGAGTAAAAAAGTCCGCCATTTTCTGAAAGTTCAGCGGCTTTTCGAAGTACGTCAGGGATTCACGTTCGAGGAATTGGATGGTTGAAGGATTGCTTGTATCCCCTGTCAAAAAGAACACGCGCTGCCGATAGGCCGGGTTAATCTCGCACAATTGCTTGTAGAGATCGATCCCGCTGCCGCCGGGCATTTTGATATCCGTGATCACAAAATCATAGTGATTCTTCTTCGCGAGGGCCAACCCTTCTTTGAGACTTCCGGCTGTGTCTGCCGTGCTTCCGTTGCGTGACAGAACCTGCCTGATGATGGACGCGATGTCGGCCTCATCATCAACGACGAGAAATCTTTTGCCGGTTTTTGCAGCCGGAGTTGAAGCCGGTTCCGGCGAGGCGGCCGGCAGCGCACTGTAAGCAGGTAACCGGATCGAAACCTGTGTACCTTCGCCGATCTCGCTCCGAATATCGATTTCTCCCGCGTGCTCACGGACGATACCGTAGGAAATGGACAAGCCCAGCCCTGTGCCCTTGCCGACCGGCTTGGTTGTAAAGAACGGATCGAATACCTTCTTGAGATCGTCCTTCGAGATTCCCGGACCGCTGTCTTCGATTGTGATGGAAACTCTCTGGCCGAAAAACTCGCTTCGAACGCGTATCCACCGTGGATGTGTGGCTGCCAGCACTGCGTCCTGCGCATTATTTAAAACGTTCAAAAGGACCTGCTGAATCTGGTTCGCGTCTGCGTAAACGCGAGGCAGATCCTGTGCCAGTTCTTTCTCGATCTGGATTCCACTCGTTCGCAAGTCGTACTCCTTGAGCTGAAGCGCGGCCTCGACAAGGGCCGTCATATCGGTCTCCGTGCGCTCCGGTTTGCGCTTGCGCGCAAACGCCAGAAGGCTGTGCACGATGTTCGCTGCGCGCTGCGCATTTTTCCGGATGGATTCCACCTTGGCGCGTTGATCGGGATCGAGCGCGTCATCGTGCAGTAGCAGGTCGGCATGACCGGTCACGATCGCGAGCGGGTTGTTCAACTCATGCGATGTACCCGCGACAAGCTGCCCCAGCGTGATCATTTTTTCGGATTGAACCAGATCCTCCCGCTCGGCCTTCTCCCGCGTAATATCCTGGACGATGATCACGGCGGCCGTCAGTCTTCCATCTTCGACCAGCGGGGTGCTGCTGATAAATCCGTCGAACGCTTCGCCGTTTCTTCGTCTGACGGGGGCGTCACCCTTCCATTCCCTTGGCTCGACGGGAGTCAGAATCGATGCGGCCGTCTGCTCATCGACAAACTCCCTCAAGGCGTGCCCCTTCACATCGCCGAAAAGACGGATCCCGGCTTCGTTGACGTACGTAATCAATCCGTCCGAACGGGAAATAAAAATCGTATCGGCCACCTGACATATCGCTTCGAACTCCGCCAGCCGCATCAGCGCCGTTCGATTCAGAAGGTTGTTGAATGCTCCGACCAGGCTTCGAACCTCCCGAGGATAAAGCGCATTGCCGGACAGTTCGATCGGCCGCAAATCCGCGGCCGACATTTGTCCGGCCTGCTGGCCAATCCGATTCAATCCACGCACAGTGGAAAATGCAATGATGCTTGCGACAATCGCGCCGATAAGAGTGCACGCGAGCGCAACGAGCACGGCTACCGAAATCGTCTCTCTCGCGCGCGCGATGACGTAGCTGTGCGGAACGCCGACAACAACCTTCCATCCAATCGGATCCACCTGGGTCAGATAGATATCTTCATCGACGGAGCCCGCTCTGAAACGCTTTTCACCGATCGATCCGTTTGCAATTTCCTGCATGACCGGCTCGATGTCGTTCGAGTGGATCGCGGACACAGCGCTGCCCGTAAGATCCAGGACCAGAGCGAACTGTTCGGGGGCCAGATGATAATCGGATCGAAAGTTCTGGGTCGGAATTCCGCCTCCAAGGTAGCCGCGAACGCCGCCCTTGCCATCGACAAGCGGCACGAGGATCACTACGGCCGGTGTGTTTCTCGTGCGCGTCATGATCGCTCCTGAAACCACGGTCTTCCGGCCGGATCTTGCCTGCTGAAAATACTCGCGGTCGCTGTAGTTGATGCCCACGGCAATCTGCCGCGCGGGAGCATACGACGCCACAGAAACGCCGTCGTTGTTGAGCAGCAGCAGGGTAAACCCCGGATACAGGTTCATGATGTCCACGGCGCGCGTCTCGTCCTTGAACCGCAAGCGATCCAAATCGACGTCTGAAGCAAGCCCTTCGGAGAGCGCTTTGAATTTGTCGAGGGTCGCGGCAATGTCACGCTGAACAAGGAGCGCTCCCTGCTGATTCATCTGGCGGACCTGATCCCTGGCTTGCTGTACGGCGGTGTAAGCGCGGAACAATCCAAAGATAAGAATGGCGGGCACACTGAAGCTGATGGCCAGAAAAATAAGAAAAGAGCGGATCGTCAGGTTCTGTTTCATTAGGCGACGCGATTCAGAATAAATTCGGGAATCCGAATTATCGCGTCACGATATATCGAAGCCGGAAATTCCTCAAGCATTACAATTGCGCGGCGTGCGTATTTTTCAGCAACCAGTCGAGTACGGTTGAGTCCATCGGATTTTTTCACAAGGCTCAGGATATCGACCTGATTCACTGTGCGGAAGTCTCTCTCGTGAAGAACACTTTCAACTTTCATCGTGTCCTCGGAATTACCATCCCGAACTGCAAACATGACGGGCAGCGTCATTTTGCCTTCCTTCAAATCGTTCGCAACGGGCTTTCCGAGCACATCGGCGGTCGATGTCAGATCCAGAACATCATCGATAAGCTGGAATGCCATTCCGAGACTCTTTCCGATTTCCGCGAGACGCTCCGCCGAACCATGATTCATGCCGGCGGCAAGCGCAGGCAGCTTCGTACATGCCGAGAACAAATATGCCGTCTTGCGTTCGACGATGTCGAGCAACTGATTCTCGGTGACCTCCGATTTCCCGAGGTACGTGAGTTGGAGCAACTCGCCTTCAACCATTTTTTGAGTGATCTCGATCAGCGTATTCAGAACATCGAGATTCTTTTCGCCCAGGGCGACCGCGAATGACTGCATGTAGAGCCAGTCTCCCGCGAGAACGGTCATCGAGTTACCCCAATGCGAATTCGCCGACGGCCGGCCTCGGCGCGTGTCGGCCGCATCGATAATGTCGTCGTGCACCAGCGTGGCGTTGTGAATGAATTCCACCACGGCCGCAAGCCGAATCGCCATCGGCGACACCTCGCCCAACATCTTCGCGGTCAGCAGCAATAACGCCGGACGCAGGCGTTTGCCCCCGGCGCTCAACAGGTATTCCCCAATCTGGGAAATCGGCGTGATGTCCGACCGCGTATATCCTCGAAGCTCGTCTTCGACGCGTTCGAGTTCAGGAGCGATGAGCTGATAAATCTGCTGCGGAGTCATTTCCATAAAGGACAGCGCATTTTACGATGTTTTCGCGGCAAACAGTCTGTCGAAATTGGCCGACGTCTGGGCCGCAAAATCTTCGAAACTCACGCCCCGCGCGCCGGCAATGAACTTTGCCGTATCCGCGGCGAATCCCGGTTCGTTGCGCTTGCCGCGATGTGGAACCGGCGCAAGATACGGGCAATCGGTCTCGACGAGAATCCGGTCCGCCGGAATCCGCTTCGCAATCGCCGCCAACTCGCCTGCATTCGGAAACGTCACGATGCCGGAAAACGAAATCAGAAATCCGATTTCGATGGCAAACTCCGCGAGTCTTTCACCACCGGTAAAACAATGAATGACGCCCCGGCCGGGCCGTGCGTTATCCAGCATCTCTATCGTATCGGCATCGGCATCGCGTGTATGGACGATGACCGGCAGATTGGCGTGGCCGGCCAGCGCCAATTGACGCCGGAAGACCTCACGCTGAATTTCTCTCGGAGAATGGTCGTAGTAGTAATCGAGGCCGGTTTCTCCGATGGCCAGAACTTTGGGATGCCGGGAAAGCTGTTCCAGAAGGCCGTAATGGCGCTCTTCGACCTTTGAAGCATCGTGGGGATGAACACCAGCCGACGTGAAAATCCAGTCGTGATTCTCAACGAGTGGAATTCCGCAACCCATATCATCCGGACCGCGCCCATTTCCGATCGTCAAGATCCTGCGGATCCCCGCGTCCCAGGCCCGTTGCAGAACGGTATCAAGATCGTTTTCAAATTTGGGGTCGTCGAGATGCGCATGCGAGTCGATCAGCATCACTTCAAGCGTGCGCCGTTCTCGACTTCTTCATGGAAACCGGCCAGCACCGGTTTGTCCTCCGGACCGAGCGATGCCGCTACGATCATTCCATTCGATTCAAGACCTCGGAGCTTGCGCGGCTGAAGATTCGCGACAATCACGACCTTGCGTCCAATCAGCGATTCGGGCTGATATGCGAGCGCAATGCCCGCCAGGATTTGACGTTTCTCAAATCCAAGGTCGACAACAAGCCGCAGCAGTTTATCCGCGCCCTTGACGCGCTCCGCTTCGACAACCGTGGCCACGCGAAGATCGACCTTTGTGAAATCATCGATCGTAATCTTTGAGGTCGCTGCGGGTGTTGCGGGAACCTCAGCTTCCGTTTTTGGCTCACTGGCATTTTCCATTTTCTTCAGCACCTCTTTGGGATCGAGACGCGGAAAGAGAGCGGGACCACCGCGAATCGTCCGGCCCGCCAATTCCCTGCTCCAGGAACAATCCTCGAGCCCGACGCCCTTCACATCTCCGTCGAGTCCAAGCTGGTCCCACAATGCCTGGGACGTCCTGGGAATCACGGGCGCCAGCAGTGCCGCGATCACTCTCAAGGCCTCAGCGGCGTGAAAAAGGACGCTATCGAGTTTCTTCGCTTCGGAAGGCTTTTCCGCGATGGCCCAGGGTTCATTTTCGACGATGTACTTGTTCACGCGAGAAATCAGTTCCCAGACATTCTCGAGTCCTCGCGAAAAATTGTAGTCGTCGAAATTCGCACGGTAACTTGAAATGACACGGGCCGCGAGATCGCGCACGCCGGAGTCGCCCTTCGCTTCACCCGGCTCCGGTACAACCCCGGCGCGATACTTTGAGATCATCGCCGTGGTGCGGCTGAGCAGATTGCCGAGATCGTTTGCAAGATCGCTGTTGTAACGCTGAATCACAGCATCAACGGCAAAATTGCAGTCCTGTCCGAAAACCATTTCACGCAGACAGTAGTAACGCAGCAACTCGGAACCGAAAACCTGATGCAGAACGTAGGGATCGAAGACATTGCCGCGGGATTTCGACATTTTCTCGTCTTTGAAGAGCCACCATCCGTGGCCGAACACCGTCTTCGGGACCTCAACGCCGGCTGCGGTCAGGAAAGCAGGCCAATAGACGGTGTGGAAACGCAGAATGTCCTTGCCCACAAGATGCATGTCCGCGGGCCAGTATTTTGAAAACTTCTCTTCATCCGAATTAAAGCCAACGCCGCTCAGGTACCCGTTCAACGCATCGAACCACACATAGAAAACGTGGCCGGGATCGTCCGGTAGCGGAATACCCCACTTCAGCGTCGCGCGGCTGATCGAAAGATCCTTCAGCCCGCCTCGGACAAACGAGCTGATCTCATTACGGCGGGATTCCGGCCGGATGAACTGCGGATTCTTCTCGTACAAATCGAGAAGCTTGTCCTGAAATGCCGACAACTTGAAAAAGTAGCTCTCTTCCGAAAACCATTCGGTCTGCCGCCCGCAATCCGGACACTTCGCCGGCGTCGAAGGATCTGTCTCCGGGGCGTAGGCCTCGCACGAGACGCAATACCATCCCGAATACGTGCCCTTGTATACATAGCCATTCGCCTTCGCGCGCTTGTACAGTTCGATAACGCTGGCGTGATGCCGCGGTTCGGTCGTGCGCACGAACTCGTCGTTTTCGATTCCCAGCAGTTTCCAGAGATCCGAATATTGCGTGTACACACGGTCCGCGAGCGCCTTCGGCGTGGTGTTCTGCTCTTTTGCCGATCGTTCGATCTTCTGCCCGTGCTCATCGGTTCCGCAAAACAGCTTCACATCAAAACCCATCATGCGTTTGTATCTGGCAATGGTGTCCGCAACGATGGTGGTGTACGTCCCGCCCAGATGCGGCGGCGCGTTAACGTAATAAAGCGGTGTCGTGATGTAGAACGTCTTCGACATAGAGATTTAATTTAGCCACAAAAAGCCGCAAAAATCATAAAAGGGTTTTGGCCTGGCGTGGTTTCGGCTAGCCTCTTCCCTGTTTCAAATAAACGGATATCGCCTGCGACTGTACTCTTTTCAACGGCACGCCGTTTTCGCGGGCGATTCGGGCGCAGTCATCAAACTCGGGAGCGTAATTCACCACGGCGCCGTCCAGTTTCGAAACTTTGATTCGAACAGGGCCGTATTCTGTCTCGACTTCGACGAACTCGCGATCGAGCACGCTTCGATCGGCGGCATGCCGGCGAAGACCGATGGTTGTCGTCTCCTCGAAGATCATTCGCGATATCGCTTCGGCTGTTTCGACGGACGCCAATACCTGAAGCAAGTGTCCAGGGCGGCCTTTCTTCATCTGAATCGGTGAAGTAAAGACATCCAGAGCTCCGGCGGCAAGCAATCGCTCCATGACATACGCCAGATTCTGCGGTGTCATATCGTCGATGTTCGCCTCGATCACGATCACACCCGGCGACGGCGGGTGAACGGATACTTCACGTTCTTCACCAAGCATCAATCGCAGGCAGTTCGGAAAATCCGGAAACTGCTTCGAACCCGCACCGTACCCGATACGCTCCACGGCAAAACCATGCAGCGCTCCAAAACGATGAACCACGGCAGCGAGTATTGCTGCGCCGGTCGGCGTCCCGAGCTCCGAATCAGAGTACTTTTGTTCTGTCCTGGCATGACCCAACTAGTCT
>CAZWGA010000002.1:120429-211231 GCA_964633285.1 uncultured Solibacteraceae bacterium
GCCGTTGCCGGCGCCGGTACGGGAAGAACGCCATGTTGACAATGAATGAACCCGGTGCCGACATTGATCGCCGAACACAGAAACCTCTCAATGCCAAGCGCATCAAACCCAATCGCAGCGCCGACCGTATCCACTATCGAATCGACCGCTCCCACTTCATGAAACTCGACGTCCTCGGGAGGAACGTGATGGACCTTGCCTTCGGATATCGCCAGCTTGGTGAAGATTTCCGAAGCGATACGTTTCGTGCGCGCGTTGAGTGCGCTGTCGCCGATCATCGAGAGAATCTCGGATGCCTTGCGATGAAAATGCCCTCCATCGTGATCGTGGGCGTGGGCGTAACCATGTTCGTGACTGTGGTCGTGTCCGGCGGCGTCGTCCATTGCAACGTCGAACTTGACCGCGCTCAGGTTTGAGCGGATCACACGCGATTCCCTTACCTCATAGCCCTCGACCGGCAATTTCTTAAGCTCGGTTCGCAGGTAATCGAGACCGAGGCCCAGGTCCAGCAGGGCTCCGATGGTCATATCGCCGCTGATCCCCGAGAAACAGTCGAAATACAGAGTCCGCATATGGATTGAAATCTTAACATTCCCGCCGTGTTAACATTTTCGCTTATGCTGCAGGACCTCCACACGCGCATCAAAGACGTGCTTCAGACCACCATTCGAGCGCATTGGAACATCGATCCGCCCGATATCATCCTGAACCAGACTCCGAAGATCGAATTCGGCGAATTGGCGACACCGGCTCCGTTCGAGCTGGCCAGGGAGCTCAAACGGATCGGTAAATCCGCAGCGCCCCGCGCGATTGCCGAAGAATTGATCGCCAGGGTCGGAAAGATTGACGGCGTCGAACGGATGGAAGCCGCCGGAGCCGGCTACATTAATTTTTATCTGGATCGCGCCGGGGTCGTACGCGGAAGCCGTTTGCGGGGGTTTCCGATCGACGAAGGTAAAGTCATCGTCGAGCACACCAATATCAATCCGAACAAGGCGGCGCACATCGGCCACCTTAGAAACGCGGTGATCGGCGACACGTTCGTTCGGGTGCTGAAGGCATCAGGACGTCAGGTCGAGATCCAGAACTATATCGACAACACCGGCGTCCAGGTGGCGGATGTCATTGTCGGCTTGAAGTACGTCGAAAAGAAAACGCTCGAGGATGTCCTTCGGATCATCTCGGATCGCACCATCAAATTCGACTACTACTGCTGGGATCTGTATGCGCGCGTGACGCCGTTTTACGAAGCGGAAGACCCGAAACACAATCTGCGGGCGCGCACGCTTAAAGAAATCGAAGAAGGCAGGAATGACACGGCGCGTATGGCTGAAGCCGTGGCAATGACGATCGTTCAGTGTCACCTGCAGACAATGGCACGAATCAGCGTTCACTACGACCTGCTGCCACGGGAGAGCGACATCCTGCATTTGAAATTCTGGGACTACGCATTTCAGCAGCTTCGCGAGAAGCATGCAATCTTCCTCGAGAAGGAAGGCAAGAATTCAGGCTGCTGGGTCATGCGCCTCGATGCCGAAGGCCAGGAGGACGACAAAATCATCGTTCGGTCGAACGGCACAGTAACGTACGTCGGCAAAGACATTGCCTATCAGCTTTGGAAACTCGGGCTGCTGCAACAGGATTTCCATTACGACATCCTGGAATCCGCCCCCGGTCCGTGGGTCACAACATCGGAGGCCGGAAAAATGGAGCATCCCCCATTTGGCCGGGGAACGTCCGTCTACAACGTCATCGACGTAAGGCAATCCTATCTGCAAAATGTCGTGAAGCAGGGACTGCTCGCTCTCGGATATGAAGAAGCCGCGCGCCGATCGATTCACTTCGCCTACGAAGTTGTGGCATTGACTCCAGCCTGCGCCGAACGGCTTGGAATAGAAATCTCTGTTGAGGATCGAAAGCGCCCGCACATCGAGGTTTCAGGACGCCGCGGCCAGGGCGTCAAGGCCGATGACCTGCTGAACACTCTTGAAGCCGAGGCGAAGAAGGAAGTCGCCAAACGTAATCCTGAATTGACGCCGACTGAAACGGAAACCATCGCGCACCAGATCGCGGCAGGCGCCCTGAAATACTTTCTTCTGAAATTCACGCGTACCGCCATTATCGCGTTCGACTTCAAGGAAGCGTTGAATTTCGACGGAGAAACCGGCCCGTATATTCAATATGCCGCAGTTCGCAGCAACAACATCATTAACAAATTGCGGGAAGCCGACCCTCAATTTGATTTCGCGCGCGTGCATCAATTATTGAATCATCCGAAGCTGTCGGGCTTCCTGGGAGAAGCGAACGATATCTGGGATTTGCTGTATCTTGCGCTGCGTCTCGATGAGATCGGGAATCAGGTGATCATTACACTGGAACCCGCCACTCTTGCCAAATACGCTTTCACGCTGGCCCAGCGGTTTAACCTTTTTTATCACCGCTACCGGATCATTTCCGAAGAGGATCCCGATCGCCGCCTGTTTTACGTTCTCATTGTGGACCTTGTGCGCGAAAGCCTCACGAAGACACTGGAACTGATGGGTATCGAAGTCCCGCGAAGAATGTAGGGACCGCCGATCCTGTAAATCAAATCACATTCTTTTCGGCTTCGATCGTTCCAGCCCGGAATCGCTCAATCGATAACGGTGAAATATCGATGGTGTGCGCCCTTCCATCGGCAATTTCTTCGGCAATCAACTGACCAACGGCGGGCGCATGCTGAAAACCATGTCCGCTGAAACCATTCGCAAGCATGAATCCACCGAGCTCCGGCACACGGCCAAGAATGGGATGCGCGTCGGGTGTTGTTTCATAGCTGCCCGCCCACGCGTTCTTGACGGCAGCGTCCGCGATGGGAGGAAACCGTCGAATAGCGGCCTCCATCACGGTTTCGAAAAAATCCCAGTCCACACGCACATCAAACGTCGGAGGCTCAATGCGATTCCCCATGCCAAAGAGAATTCCGTCACTTTCACGGTGAAAGTAGAAACCCGAACTGAAGTCGACAACCAGCGTCCATCGCCGTGGCGACTTCGGAAAGGGGTGTGTGGTCCATATGAAACGGCGAAGCGGCACAACCGGGATATCCACCTCGACCATTTTTCCGATCACTGCGGCATAAGGCCCAGCGGCATTGACCACCACCGGCGTCGATATTCGATCTGTTGCTGTGCGCACCGCGTCGATTCGCGCGGCGTTCTTTTCGATCCCAGTGACTTCCTGGCAAGTTTCGATGTGAACGCCCATGCGAACGGCGTTCTTTCGATAGCCCTCGGTAACGCCGGCGGGATCCGAGATTCCATCCGCACTGCAGTACGTCGCGCCAAGGACGTCTTCGATCCTTAATTCGACATCGGGAAGCACACGCGAAATGTCGCGGGCGCTTAGAAACTCCACCGGAATACCGAAGCCGCGCTGCAACTCGGCGTTGTGGCGGAACACTTCGACGTCCTCCGGAGCGGTCAGAAGGAACAGGTAGCCATCCTGATGAAAGTCGATGGGCTGATCGAGTTCCTCCGAAAACTGTTGGAGCTTTCCGACGCTTAGCTGCGACAGCCGGATATTCACTTCTGTCGAGAATTGATGCCGGAAGCCGCCCGCACAGCGTCCCGTCGAGCCGGTTCCCGGCATGTTCTCCTTTTCGAGAACAACAATATTCCGAATGCCGCGGCGGGCCAGATGATACGCAATGCTCAGACCCACGACGCCCGCCCCGATGATGACGACTTCCGCTGTCTTCTGCATCTGTCGCTTTGTCAACCTCGGTTCAATCCAAGGGCCCGGATGCGTTTGTGCAGATTCGTCCGTTCCACGCTCAGCAGACGGGCCGCGGCGGAGACATTCCAATCGGTCTTTTCCAGCGCCGCAAGAATTCTTTCCCGTTCGGCGGACTCGCGCGTGTGCTGGAGAGTGTGCTTTCCGTCGGTGTCTTTCTGGAGCTGGATCTCGAGAGGAATGCCTTCCACTGTAATCCGGTCCGCCCCGGTGAGGATCGCCATGCGCTCGACCACGTTTTTCAGTTCACGAGCATTTCCGGGCCACGAATACTGGTGCAGTACCGGATAAACGGCATCATCGATTGCCTTGGGCTTGAAATTGTTTCGGGCGCAGAAGTCGGCCAGAAAGTATTCCGCTAACGGTCGAACATCTTCCCGCCGTTCACGTAATGCCGGCATTCGAATCGGCACAACGCTCAGGCGGTAGAAAAGATCCTCTCGAAAAAGATTCTGAGCGACTAATTCGTTAAGGTTTTTGTTGGTTGCTGAAAGGACACGTACATGAACGCGAATCGTGTGTTCTCCGCCGACCCGCTGAAACTCGCCTTCCTGGAGTACACGAAGTAATTTCGCCTGAGACGATTCCTGCAGGTCTCCGACTTCATCCAGAAAGAGCGTGCCACCTTCAGCAAGCTCGAACTTTCCTCGACGCGTCGATGTTGCTCCTGTAAATGCTCCCTTTTCGTGGCCGAACAATTCGCTTTCGATCAGTTCCCTTGGAATCGCCGCGCAATTCACTTTTATGAAGGGCCCGGCGGCAAATGGACTTTCTTTGTGAATGTGTGCTGCGAGCAGTTCTTTCCCTGTTCCTGATTCACCAAGCAGCAGTACGCGCGCGTCCGAACCCGCGACACGCGACGCCTGTTCGAGCACATGAAGGAATGCCGGACTCGATCCGATCATCCGGGGCCCATCGCCCACAATTTCGCGATAGCGCTCGTTCTCCCTTCGAAGCGACGCCTGCTCGAATGCATTCTTCAAAACCAGCAGGACTTTGTCACGGCCCAGCGGCTTCTCCAGGAAATCGAAGGCGCCAATCCGCGTTGCTTCGACCGCGTTCGCAATGGTTCCCTGACCTGAAATCATGATGACCGGGGCGCGATTGTCGCTCTGGCGCATGGATCGAAGAAGATCGATACCGCTGCCGTCGGGAAGATTCACATCGATCAGATACGCGTCAGCCCGCGAAGTGTTCTTGAGAAACTCGGCGGCCGAATGACAGATCACAATCGAGTAGCCTTCCCGCTCGAGGATTAATTGAAGCGAACGGCCGATGTTGGGCTCATCGTCAACGATGACAACCCGTGAAAGACGCCGGCTCATGCCCGATCCCTGGGCAGAACGACGCGAAAACCGGCGCCGCCCAATTCGCCTGCAACCACCATGAGATCGCCGCCGCAGAGCAAAGCGTTCTTACGGGCAATCGACAGCCCGAGCCCCATACCGTTTTTCTTGAAAGTGATTGTCGGTTCAAACAGGGTTCGCGATGCCTCTTCGCTGAGGCCGGGACCGGAATCATGGACTTCAAGGCACACGTTTCCATTGACCGCAAACGTTCGGCTGAGGACCTGTCCGCCCCTTCCCGCCGCTTCCGCCGCGTTCTCCAGAAGGTTCGTCAAGGTTCCCTTCACATGGTCGCGATCTGCAAGCGCTGCGGGCAAATTCGAATCGAGGTCGACGTTATAGACAACATCAGTGTGGCCCGATTTCAGGAAAGCGACGCGTTCTTCAAGCAGACTGTTGAGATCCAGAGGCACGGGATGAAGCGCCGGCTCGCTCGAGAAATCCGAGAAGGCGCGGACACGCCGCTCGAGCGTTTCCACTTCATCCACGACGATTTGAACGGCCTGTTCCATGAATTGCCGGTCTCCGTGAGTCTGGCGCGCCATGATTTCTTCCACAGTGAGACGGATCGGCGTCAGTGAGTTTTTCACTTCGTGCGCCATCTTGCGCGCGAGAGCTTGCCAGCTTGCAACCTGTGTCAGATACACAAGCTTGTCGCGGCTGTGGCTGAGTTCATTCGCAGTATGGTTGAATGCATCGATCGCCGTCCCCAGTTCATCGCTGCGCCGGATGTCGATGCGGGTCTGAAGATTCCCTGATGACAATTCAGCGAGACCGGACGTCAGCCGCTGAATGGGCTGGCTCATTCGATTCGCGACATAAATCAGCCAGACAAAAGACACCACCCAGATGGCCGCGACCACGACGATCAACGTAATCGTGAACCCGCGTCGAAGGTCGCGCGCTTTTGCCTGCTGGACGAGCTCACGCGCATCGCGATATTGCTGCGTGATGCGCTCCATCCGCAAATTTCCCAATGGCCGCGAATACAGAAAAATCTCATCGCCGTGGCGGACCAGATAATCGATGTGGTCGCTTTGCGGTCCCGACAAAGCGAATCGCTCGGTTTCCCCGCTCTCCGAAAAATCGGCCACTCCCGCCGGCCACTGCGAACGATTGGCTAGTGGAAAAGTCTGATGCGGCACCTGTCCCGCCTGCACATCTTCGAGAAGATTCTGGCGCGCCTGCTGATAGTACTCGCGGCCAATCTCTTCGAGAGACTTGGACAGGCGATCCAATTCATCAGTCGTGGCATAGCTCAAACTGCGTTTATTCGTTTCGTCGAGGAGCGAGGTCGTTACAACGACGGTGACGATCAGAGGCAGAATTGTAGCGGCAAGAAAAACAACGATCAGTCTGTTCCTGAGTCGATTCACGGCACCCGATTTCGGCGTAAATCCGCCAGACGGAATGGCCCGCCTTCTTTGGACCCGCGCACTTCCTGTTTCTGGACGCGCTTGCTGAAGATATCGATTAGACCGCCCAGCGTAAAGGTGGAATTTTCGCTGTCTCCCCGTTTTTGAGGCTCCTCAGCTTTGAAGCGGAGTGTAATCCAGAATGACGAATCGGCCGGCAGGCTACCCGCCGGCAGGCGGATGTTATCAAGGCACCATGCCTCTGCGGCCGCAGAGGCCAGATGAGAAATGGATTTTGAAGGCGAATCGACGCGTGTTACCGCAAATTTTTCTTCCCACAGATCGTAACTGAAAACGAAGCGATAGGTCGCTTGAGCGAATGGACTGCTGTTCCGTTCAGGGGTCGCCGCAACCTCAAAAACGTAGCCTACCGAAGCCCCGTCACGGAGACGTTGAAGGACTTCACCTGTCAACAGGCGTAACTGAGGCGCGTACACTTTGAGCTGATCTCCAGTCAGACGCACGTTCAGAGATTGCGCGGCCAGTGAACCCCCGCGACTCAGAAGCAAAATGAGCAGGAATGCGTAAAAGAGTCTGATGCGCATCAGTCAGGGTTTACATATGAAACCGCACAGTCACCATAACTGTAGGTTGCAGCCGCCCTTCGACGAGGGGCACCGCGAAAATAACAGCAAAATCTCCAGCTGAATTGAAGAAGGTTCCTTCCTTTTGGTTGACGTAATTAAATTGTCCCTTGATCGTCGAACCGAATCCGAGACCCACGGAGGGCTTGATTTTGGCGGCAGTCCCGCGGTCCCACACCGATCCGATATCGTAGAAAACCAGAAGATCATCGAATCGATATTCGAGTGAACCATGCGCAACCCGATTCCCTCCCAATGGATCCAACTCAAATTTATTCCATCCGCGCAATGTTTCGCTGTTACCCAAAGAAAACCGTTCATACAGAGGAACACCGCCCGAACTCTCGCCCGCGAGAAATGACAAAATCAGCGCGTGCTTATCGTGCTTGAAGAGGTAGCTCGCATCCCATTCATGCCGCGTGTAAACGAAATCGCTATCGAGGTTACGTGTGCCCGCATGAACTTCGTATCCGGCAAGCAGCGCCTGACTCCGGTCTCCCGATCCAAACGTACGATGGAATCGCAATGAAGCCGTCGCCGCACGCGACGACTCAAAGTGAATCCTGGGATACTGCATTTCGAGTTCATTCGTACTCACGCCTGCCGTAGCGTACAGGCTGGGATCAAAGGCAAAGGCAACGGAAGCATCAAAACCGCGGCGCCGCCGGTATACACCTGAAATCTGGGGCGAAGCCTTCGACGCGTTCAAAGTGTGTATGTTCCACTGCGTGTGATAGGTGGCGTAGTCGAATTTAAGGCCAAGCCGATCAGTTCCGAGCCGGACATTTTCATACCCGGCACGAAATCCCGCAAAGCGTTCTATCAACAAGTCTCCATCGTTGGCGGCGCCAAACGAAATACTCTGCGCTTTCTGTCCCTTCGGATGAAAGCCCGCGTTCAATGCAAAACTCAGCCCCTGCTTCGAGTGATACGAGGCAAATGACCGCGGAACTCGAAACGGCAACCAGGGATTCTTGGTGACTTCATATATAACCATGAGCTGCCGGGGAGTCGGGCTTTTCCGCACTTTTCGGGCCACGGAATACCGCCGGCCGAGTTCCGATTCGAGGCGCTCCCTCAGCTTTTCTGCCTGCTCGTGGTCCAGACGCTGTCCAACCATTCTCTGCATTTCGTCGTACAGGAGATCGCTGACGATCGCGCGCGCCACTCCTTCGATTTCCACGGAAGCGACCGGATAACGCTGATTAATGTTCGAAGAAAGCGAATCGTCTCCTGAGATTTCGCCGACGACAAATACCAAACGCACCTTACCCGCTTGCGTTCCATCGAGTGTCTTTGGCGCAGCTACATGATCCGGCAATTCAGACTGAATTCGTGCGGCCAACTGCTCGGCAGCCTGCGATTCATATTTCTGACCTTCGAGCCTGTGCAGATCCTCTCGAAGTCCCGGGGTCAATCGATCCTCGGAGATTCCGGATAGCTCCACTCTTTCAACAGTGGAATCGGAAGTATTCGATTGTCCGCGGGCGCTGAAAACCAATAAACAGGCCACTAGTGTGATGCACGCAATTTGTTTCATAACAGAGGTCCTACCTTGGACTGAGCGAAGCGGGCTTCGTTTCAGCATAAGTTTTGCGATAGTTGGAATACTCTTCAATCTCCTCGAAACGGAATCCCACAACCAGAGCCCGCGCGCGAACACGCAACTGTGACCGGGACGGCAGCCACACATCATCGTTTACTTTTTGCCATTCGCGAAAATACTCGCTTCCCTTGTGAGCCTTGGCAAGCAGTCCCCAGGCGATGGATACGTCGTTGGTCAGTGAGGCATGCATGCGAACGATATGGTGATCGGCTTCATCCACCCAGACAACACCCTTGACGTTTCGGAAGATCCACCGGCCCGCCTCCGTTTGGGGATGAACTTTTTTCTTCGGGGCAAACGCAATCACGATCGCCGGCCGCCCATTCAGCGTATCGCGGCGCAGCGGGATCATGGTCCAGATGCGAAACATGTCTTCGACGATTTCGCCATTGTCTGTTTTTGAATTTGAATCGAATATGGGTCCATGGTGCCGGTGGCCGGCATCCTGAACGATTTCCTCTTCGGTGATCTCAGAGTCCTTGATGTTGCCTTCGCTATCGAGGCTCTCGTGAGTCGTTTTCCGGTGGTAGGTATAGGTCTTCAGAACCTGGTGTTCATCCAGTTGAGCAATCAGTTCCGCCTTTGTCGCATTCAGAAATGAATCACGGTCGGGGAGTGGCTTCTGGATCTGGGTCAGGAACAGGAGTAGAAGAATCATGCGGGCCAACCTAGCACGCCTCCAGCCATGTCATAAGCTGTTGATTCAAGAAGGTTGACCCGCCCGACGCCTGTGACCCATTTTCACAGGTGTGCTTATTGTTTGTGATAGCGCTCGAGAAGCGCTTCCATACGGTCCCGGAGTGCGCCCGGTTTTTCCTCTTCCACGAACAAACGGATCTGGCGGGCAAGGAGTTCATCATCCGTACCCTGCGCATAGATCTTTCCCAACTCGAGGTGCAGGTCCGGCAGATGCGGCAACTCCAAGGCCTTTTTGAATTCCTTCTCGGCGGCTTCGGTTTGCCCCATCCTGACGTAACACTCGCCCATGGCTCGATGCGCATCGCCGTATTCGGCATATTTGCCGATCGCCTTGCGCAACGGAATCAGCGCCTCGTCACAGTGATCCTGCATCAGCTTTTCTCTGCCTGCCGCAAACTGGCGCCGCGCCACCTCCGGAATTTTCATTTCCCATACCGGCAGAACTTCGGCTTTTCCCGCAGAGCGGGCGTTTGCGCGGAGTTCGATGAATGTAAACCAATCGTCGGGCATGATCACATCCTGATTAACGGTTTCAAAACCGGCGGCCTCAACCACCAGCGTGTAGCGTCCGGGGCCAAGGTTGATGAATTCGAACCGGCCGTCACGCAAAAACGTTTCGGCGGCAGTCTCCCCCCGGTTCATCAAACGAATCCGGATATAGGGAGGCGCCGCAGCCGCGGACTTCAGCCGGACCATACCCCGCAAACTCTGAGTGACCTGCTGTCCGGCAGATATCGTGCCGGCCGGCAGAAGCATCGAAATAACGAGACCCATTGTGAATATCGCAGAACGCATCAGCAGCTCCTTTCAAACTGTGAATGCGCTCCCGGGAGCGATGGCGATGATAGTAGAGAATTGCGTCCATGCATAACAGATCCAGATGTATTGAATTGTGACCGGTACAGATAAATCGACTATGATCTGTATCGTTACAGTGCTAATCTTTCGCAATCTATGAACATGAAGAAAACGAAAAGCGACGCGCCTCTGTATTTGAAAGTCGCTCACAACCTCGAAGGACAGATTGAGCAGGGAGTGTTTCGAATCGGCGATCAGGTTCCTTCGGTCCGCGAACTGAGCCGGCATCATCGAGTCAGCGTCTCGACGGTATTGCAGGCGTACTTCTGGCTTGAGAACAAGGGCTGGATCGAAGCGAAGCCGAAATCCGGATTCTATGTCCGAACGCCGCTGACGAATCTGAAACCCGTGCCTGTATTGAAGCCGGTCGCGTCGAAACCGACGCCGGTAACAACGTCCGATGTCGCGACTCAACTGCTCGCGCAGAGGGAGGTCAAGATATCTCTTGGGGCGGCGTTCCCGAGTCCGGACATCATGCCGGCGCACCAGTTGAATTCGATCATCCGGCGTATTTCGCGGCAACACCCGGCCCACAGCGTGACTCACTATCATTCACCCGGGAGCCTGCGCCTGCGCCAGTTGATTGCCCGGCGTTCGGTCACAGCCGGATGCAATTTCCTGCCCGAACACCTGACGGTCACGTGTGGCGCGCTTGAAGCCATGAATCTCAGCCTTCGCGCGATTGCGCGGCCCGGCGACGTCATCGCCACAGAAAGTCCGACATATTTTAATGTCCTTCAAGCCATCGAATCTCTCGGCATGAAGGCCATCGAAATCCCCACCGATTGCCGCGACGGAATGGACCTTCAGGCGCTGGAGCACGCGCTTCAGGCTCACCGCATATCGGGTTGCATTTCGATTACGAACTGCCATAACCCTCTGGGCTATGTCCTTTCCGAAAATCGCAAGCGCGCACTCGTCAGCCTGCTCGAGCGCTACGACGTACCGCTCATCGAAGATGATGTCTACGGCGATCTTGCGTTTTCTCCTCAACGCCCGCGCATAGCAAAGTCATTCGATCGAACGGGCCTCGTGATCGCATGCGGATCGTTTTCCAAAACAATCTCGCCGGGTTTGCGTCTGGGATGGGTGTACAGCGAACGCTTCCACGCAAAGCTGGCTCAACTGAAATTGATCACGAACATCGCGAGCCCGAGTTTGTCTGAAGCAGCCGTGGCGGAGTTTCTGGAATCGGGCGGTTACGACCGGCACGTTCGGCAAATGCGTCAGACGTTCGAACAGCAGGTGCTCAAGTACAGTCACGCCGTATCGAAATACTTTCCCGACGGAACCACGATATCGCGTCCTGCGGGCGGATACGTTTTGTGGATCGAGCTTCCGAAACGAATGGACACCGTTGCTCTTTACCACCTCGCCATCAAGGAAGGGATCAGCATCTCGCCGGGCCCGTTGTTTTCTGCGTCCGGCAGATTTCGAAATTGCTTTCGCATGAATTGCGGTGTCCGCTGGAGCGATGACGTTGATCGGGCAATCCTCCGGATCGGCCGGCTGTGCGATAAGTTGTGAAAGCCGTATTGATAGGCATCTCCCGCTGCAGTACACTCCGCTCAATGCACTGCCTTTGGGCCCGTCTGATCGCGTTTTCTGTTTGCCTGAGTCTGATCTGCACGCCGCTGTTGTCTCAGGGTCCGGCCGCAGGCCGGGTTTCCGCGGCGCGCAAGCCGCAGAATCTTCCGGAACTTCAGACTGAAATCGCGCGATTGCTGGATCAGCCCAGATTCAGCGCCATGCGATGGGGAGTACGCATCCTGACTTCCCAGGGCCTGGTATTGTTTGAGCGCGATGCGGACAAGTCTTTCACGCCCGCATCCAACATGAAGTTGTATACGACGGCGGCGGCTCTCGACGTCCTTGGACCGGATTTCAAGATCCGGACGTCGGTTTATGCGTCGAAGGCGCTCCCCCGAACCGGCATCCTTCAAGGCGATCTCATTCTTTACGGCCGGGGAGATCCGAATCTGTCGTCACGCTTCGATGAAGACAATCCTCACACTTTTGGCGACTTTTACACAGCGGACCGAATCGCCGCCATCGAACAGATTTCGGATCAACTCAAAACTGCAGGCCTCAAACAGGTCACAGGAAATGTGATCGGCGACGACAGCTATTTTGCCGGCGACAAACTCGGCAGCGGCTGGGAGTGGGACGATCTGCAGTTTTATTACGGAGCCGAGGTCAGCGCCCTTACCGTCAACGACAACGCCATTTCATACATTGTGACTCCAGGTGAGAAAAGCGGCGAAGCCCCGGTCATTACCACAAAGCCTCAAACGAATTTCCCGATCATCATTAATCACGCGACGACTTCGGCAAAAGGCGAAACGCATATTGGCGTCAACCGTCAGCTCGACACCAATCGTGTCGAGTTCTTCGGCACGATCCCGCTTCGAGCCCGGCCATTCAAGGTCAATATTGCGGTGCACGATCCGGCTGCGTTCGCGGCCACGCTGTTGAAGGAGTCTCTCGAACGCCACGGGATTCGCATTCGAGGGCGCGCGGCTGCAGCGGATGCCATCGATCGTGTGCAACATCCCTTCGATGCAGCGCAGTTCACCGAACTCGCTTTCATTGAATCGCAGCCGCTCCCGGTCCTGCTCAAGGTGACTAATAAACCGAGCCAGAATCTGCATGCCGAGCTGCTGTTGCGCCAGGTGGGTGCGAACACTGGAACGCACGAAGTCGATGTCTATGGGCGCCCCAAATCCACGCTCGATGAGGCTATTGCGGTTCGCAACCGGTTCCTTCAGAAGGCCGGCATTGATACGGCGAATCTGAGTCTGCGTGACGGCTCGGGTCTGTCGCGCGCGGATCTGGTCACTCCTTACACGACTTCCCGCCTGCTCGAATTCATGTTGTCGCATCCGCAGTTCCCTGTGTTCTTCGACTCGTTGCCCGTAGGTGGACTCGAAGGAACACTGGAAAACCGGATGAAGGGAACCCTCGCCGAAGGCAACGTGCACGCCAAGACGGGCACGTTGACTTACGTGAATGCGCTGTCCGGATACTTAACGACGATGCGCGGCCAGAAACTCATTTTCAGTCTCTACGGCAACAACTACGTAAACGGATCACGTGACGTCACAAGCGTGATGGACCAGATTTGCAATCTGCTGGCGAGTTTCGAAGGCGCATTTTGATGCAGCCTGCCGATCTTCAACCTTCGCTGAGTGGAAGTCTCATTGAACTTCGCCCGCTTCGAGAAGACGACTTTGAAGACCTTTGGAGGGCGGCCAGCGATCCGCAAATATGGGAACAGCATCCCGAATCCGATCGCTATAAACGCGATGTATTTCGACGATTCTTCGACAGCGCCCTTGCTTCCAAAGGAGCGCTGGTTGTCATCGACCGAAAGTCGAGACGCATCATTGGAAGCTCCCGTTTCTATGACTACCATCCGGAGGAGCGTGAAATCATCATTGGGTTTACTTTTCTTGAAAAAGCGTTCTGGGGCGGGACGTACAATCGCGAACTAAAAACTTTGATGCTCGATCATGCGTTTCAATTTGCCGGCCGTGTTTTGTTTCAGGTGGGCGAAGGAAATATCCGTTCGCAAAAAGCCCTCGAAAAAATCGGCGCCCGGTTTGTAATGAAGACGGAGCTTCCGGCGCTGCAGGGACGCATGACGCCCTGCGTCATATTTGAAATCACATCGGGAGACCGCCGGCCTTGAAACCATCGCGCGGCAACGCCGAACTGATCGTTCTCCTGGGAGGGTTGACGGCATTCGCGCCCATGTCGATCGACATGTACCTGCCGGCGCTTCCGTCACTGGCTGTTGAATTCGGCGCGGACCCGGGCTATGTTCAGCTTTCCCTGGCATCGTTCTTCCTCGGACTGGCTATCGGACAGGCTTTCTATGGACCGTTGACCGATCGATTCGGACGCAAGAAACCGCTCATCGTTGGATTGATCCTGTTCGTTGTGACGTCCGCCGGATGCGCCATCACAACGTCCATCAATGCGCTCATCGCGCTTCGCTTTTTTCAGGCGCTGGGAGCCTGCTCGGGTCAGGTCATCGCCCGGGCTGTCGTTCGAGACCTGTTCGATGCGCGTGAAGCCGTTCGCGTTTTCTCGCTGTTGATCCTGGTCATGGGTGTATCGCCGGTGCTCGCCCCTCTGATCGGCGGTCAAATCCAGGCGTGGTTCAACTGGAGAGTCATTTTCTGGACCATTGCCGCAACCGCGATGGTTGGCTTGGTGGCCAGCATATTGCGCCTCCCCGAAACCCACCGGCAGGAAAGCATCCGCCCCCTTCAACTGGGTGAAGCACTCGGCGTTTATGTTCAGCTATTGAAGGATCGCTCATTCATGGCATACGCCCTGACCGGCGGCCTCGCGTTGGGCGGCATGTTCGCATACATCGCGGGATCGCCCTTCGTCTTTATCGAACTTTTCAAAGTCCCTGAAACGCGATTCGGATTTTTCTTCGGCGCGAATGCATTCGGCTTCATCATGTCGGCCCAATTGAACCGGAAGCTCGGACGCCGCTTCACCAGCAATGAAATCATTGCGGGAATCCTGGTCATCGAAGCAATCACGGGAATCCTGCTGCTGGCCGGCACGCTGGCGGGATTTCTTGGATTGTGGAGTTTGGCTGTGCTGCTCTTCATCTATGTCTCGTCGGTCGGATGCATGATTCCGAATACAACAGCACTCGCTCTGGCCGCGCATGGAGACAAGGCCGGAAGCGCGTCCGCGCTTATCGGTACGATTCAATTCAGTCTTGCCGCGGTGAGCGCTTTGATTGTGGGAGCGGCGAATAACGGCACCGCCCTGCCGATGACCACGGTCATCGCGCTGTGCGGTACTTCCGCGTTGATCCTGTATCGAGTGCTGACTCACGGGACGGTTGAATCTTCAAAGAGAAGCACGGATGAATGGATCCATCAGTATGAGTTGAGCCACCAGCATCCGATGAATCGCTTTTGTCATACCGTCGGCATTCCCATCATCGCTGCTTCCCTGCCCTTGTTTGTCCTGTCGGCGTTTGTTCCGGGACTGTGGGTATTGCCCTCCGCGATGTTTGCCGCCGGCTGGATCTTTCAATTTGCCGGCCACGTGATCGAGCGAAAGCCTCCCGAATTCTTCAGTGACTGGCGTTTCCTTTTTGTGGGTCTTCGCTGGTGGTTTGCGAAAATCAGAAGAACGCGGGCATAAAGCCCGGTGGATTGAACATGTAGTCGCGGCTTTATGCCCGCGTTCAACCGGTTCGCGTTAGAACTCCACTCGCAATCTCAGTGCGAAGCTTCGTGGAGCATCGATCGCGGTTCCCGAAAACACCCCGGCGAAGTTAATCAGGTTCAGGCGATCCGCGATATTGAACGCATCCACCTGGAATCGAACTCTTGCCTTTTCTGTGTGAAGAATCTCGACTCCCGCGGAAACATCCAGCGACGATGACGGCAGGATCCGGCCGCGCTCGTAGTTCACCTTCCGGAGAATCTCCGGCCCGTATTGCTGGGCAATGAATGCGGCGTTCGTGGGGCCCTCGATCTCAAAAGGCAATCCACTGTTGTACGCAGTCATAAACGCAAACCAAAACTTTGGGTGGGGTTGGAAACGGACCTGACTACGCAGCGTATTCCGCTGATCCTGGGAGATCGGAAAAACGCCGGTTCCCGACAAGCTCCCGGTGTCGTCGCCGAGAAACAATCCTCCAGCGACCGGCAGATATCCAAAGCCAACCATGTTCGCGTAACTCACCTGACCGCTGAATGGACCAAGAGACCGGACTTCAATCCTGGATTCAAAGCCTCGCACTCTCGCCTCACTGAAGGCGATCGGGAAGCTGACGCCGGTGTTGACCAGGAGGCTGTCGTCCCCGAAATTATCGAAACTCCGGCGGTACCAGCTTCCGTCGATGCGAATTTTCGGTGAAAGACTCTTCGAAAATCCCGCTTCCACAAAATGGCCTCGCGATGGACGCAGCGGCAGAAACGCGCCGCCCCCGAGAGTTCGCGCGAGATCCGAACTGGCAAGCAGGATATTTTCCATCGCGGGAACTTGAAACACGCGATCGTAGGACCCTCGCAGCACGAGGCCTGCGCGAGGAACTTCGTACGCCACGCCGAGTCTCGGACTCCACGCTGTTTCATCGGCAACCAGCTTGTAGTGATCGAATCGAATTCCTGCATTCAGCGTGAGACCGGCGACGCGCCATGAATCCTGGACAAACGCCGATTGCGTCCGGCCTGAAGCGTGATCGGCAAAATGGAAATCCTGTGGAATATCACGATCGAAAATGCGCACCGTGCCGAGGCGATAGTTCACGATGTGAAAACTCAGATCTTCACGAACTGAGGAAAACCAACTCTCAACACCTGTCTTCAACTCATGCTTTCCGTAGTGGGCCGCAATGCTTCCCGCCGCATACGCTTCACGGAATCCACGATCCTGCGCGGGCCGAATCGGCGTTGAAGAAGTATTCGACCAGAGCGTGGCATTTGTATCGCGGGCCATCGCGCGGAATTGCCCAAGAACCTGAGGACTGAAAACGTGCGAATGCGCAATCTGTCCGAGTGTTTCTCCGCCATCGCGATCCTGCCGCTGTCCGGCGGTTTGCTGCAATAATTCGTTCGGCACCATGAATCTGGTATTCCGATGATCGGCGTAGAAGCGAGTCCTGTCGGCTGAACTCCACTCATGATCGAGGATCGTGGAAAATCCGCCGCCGCTGCCGCGGTTCGTGTAGTTCTGCAAAACCGGCGGATCGAGATACCGGTCCGTGGCCATCGCATCTCCATTCAACCCGAAGGACGTTTTCCCTCGCCCATATTGAATCGAGAAAGAACCCGCGCGATTGGAAAAGCTGCCTCCCTGTACGCCGGCGGCGCCATGAAATCCCGCACGCGAGTCCTGATCGCTTGCGGTTTCGATGACTCCGCCCAGCTTCAGGCCGAACTCGGCGGGATAGCCCGCAGTTCGAACGTTCAGCGATTGAAATTCTTCGACGTTCACCGACTGCGCGAAGGCAGGCGATCGATTGTCGTACAGAGGCACGCCATCGATGACGTACTTAACATCGTATTCGGAGCCCCGAGGATGCAAACTGCCGTTCGCTTCAAGCAGCCATCCGGGCTGCGTATTCACAAGATTGATAACGGACCGGTTCGGGCTTGAAGAGGCACGATCTTCCAGTGCTTCATGGGAAAGATATTGGGCGGTTTGTACGGGATCGAGCAATGTATCGACGTCCTTCACGTCGATGGTCGTGCTCAGCGGTGTCACTTCCAGACTCACGCGATGTTCAAGAGGCAACTGCGATTCGATTTGAATGATTTCCGTTTTCGCGGAGAATCCCTCGCTGCGTGTCGTCAATTCGTATCGCCCCGGCGGCAGGCCACGAAGGGCAAACCGGCCCATGTCGTCCGTTTCAAATGACCGGTCGACACCCGCCGACTGGCCGACAATCCGGCCGCTCGCGTGCAACGCGCCGCCGGTCATATCAACGACCTGGAGGCGGATTTCTCCGCTGATCCGCTGAGCGGATCCAAACGGAGAAGCCAGCAGGGCCAATGTCAGGATCAGAATCGTCATCTGGCGGGAACTTTACAGGACTTCCGCGGTTTTTTGTGCTGTTTTTTGCTAATAAAACTTGCTCGTTCGCGCCGCGCCTGTGTAATCGAGGTACACCACTTTTACATCCGTATAAAAATCCAAAGCGGTTGGACCTTGCTCACGTTCGCCCACGCCGGAGGACTTCATACCGCCAAACGGGATCTGGGCTTCGCCGCCGACGGTCGGCGAATTCACGTGGACCATGCCGGTTTCGATCCGTTCGCAAAAATCAAAGATCTTGCCGGAGTCATTCGTGTAGATCGATGAAGTCAGACCGTACTCGGACGTATTTGCAAATTCGATTGCCTGCTCGTAATTTTTTGCGCGGACCACCGACAGAACAGGGCCGAAGATTTCTTCCCGCGCGATACGATGCTGCGGCGACACACGATCGAAAATCGTGGGCTCCACAAAGAACCCGCGGGGCAGACTCGAAGGACGGCCGCCGCCCGCCACCAATCGGGCTCCCTCTTTTTTTCCGATCTCAATATATTGCTCAACGGTTTTCAACTGCTGCGCGCTCACTACCGGCCCCATCTGGACGCCGGGATCCAGACCGTTGCCGATTTTCCAACCCGAGATACGGCCGGCCATGCGCTGGACCACGTCATCAGCGATGGACTCCTGAAGAACGGCGCGGCTCGTGGCGGTGCAACGCTGGCCGGTGGATCCAAATGCTCCGGAAACAATGCCGTCAACGGCTAGATCGAGATCGGCATCCTCCAGAACAATAACCGGATTCTTGCCGCCCATTTCACATTGCGCCTTTACACCTCGCGCGGCGCAGGCGGTGTAAATCTGAGTACCGTTTTCCGACGATCCCGTAAACGAAATCCCACGGACGCGCGGATCACGCGTCAGCAGGTCGCCGACATCCGCACTGCTCGCGACAAGAAGATTCAGCACGCCTGGAGGCAATCCCGCGCGGTTGAAGATATCGACGAGTCTTGCAGCCGTAAGTGGAGTTGTCGAAGAAGGTTTAAAGATAACCGTATTCCCCGCAACCAGCGCCGGCGCAATTTTCCAGGCAGGAATGCAGATCGGGAAATTCCATGGCGTGATCAATGCGACAACGCCGAGCGGTTGCCGGATGGTGTACGCGAAATTCTTTGGAAGTTCGGATGGAATGGTGACGCCGCCCATCCGGCGAGATTGCCCGGCGGTGTAATTCAGAACATTGTACGCACGATAGATTTCGCCTTTGGCTTCACCAACAGTCTTGCCTTCCTCCCGAGTCAAAAGCTGTGCCACATCATCCTGCTCGGCGCGAAGCAGGTCTCCTGCACGTTCCACAATCTCGCCACGCTTTGGGGCCGGCAGCCGCGACCACGCGTTCAGCGCTTCAGACGCGGCGGCTATAGCGGACTCCGCTTCCCGCGCGGAAGCGAGGAACCCTTTGCCGAGGATCTCATCCGTATCGGCGGGGTTGCGAATCTCGATCTCCCGCCCACTTCGAGGAGAAATCCATTCGCCACGAATATAGTTGCGCACTTCAGTCATGGACTAATGCCTCCAAATCGGGAAAAGTGTCGATTAGAAAATCCGGAGCCGCTTCCTTAAATGTTTCGGTCGCGTATCCATAGGTAACTCCACACGTCATGGTACCTGCATTTCGTCCGGTCAACACGTCAACAGCCGAGTCTCCGATCATCCACGTCCGTTCACGGTGCCCTTTCGTGTCGGATAGAATCTGATAGATGCCGACGGGATCCGGTTTCTTTTGATCGAAGCTGTTGCCGCCGTACACGGCAGCAAAATGTTTGTAAATGCCCAGTCCATCGAGCATCGCACAACTGAAATGAACCGGTTTATTGGTAAGTACAGCAAGCCGGCAATCACTGAGCCGGCCAAGAGTTTCACGAACGCCGGGATAAAGAGTCGTCCGATCGAGCATGTGCGCGCGGTAGTAAGAGAGGAACATCTGAAGTCCGGCCTGAACATTGGGTTCGGTTGCCTTCGGCCCAAGCGCTCGCCGGATCAGCATCAGGGCGCCGTTGCCGATGAAACGAGCGATCTCTTCCTCCGTCAAAACAGGCAGCTCGAATTGGTGCCGGATATGGTTCACAGACGCCGTCAGATCTTTTTTCGAATCGACCAGCGTGCCGTCCAAATCAAAAATCAGTACAGGCCGCACGGCCCGATCATAGCATCTGTAGCTGGAGTCTCAGTATGCTGCAGGAACTGATACGGCGTGAATTCAACAGATGGGCAGACCATGGCCGCGGTCGCGGCATGGAACGGAATCACTGGGATATCACGCGGCAGTTGATCGACCTCATGAACATCGATCAGCGCGATAACCTGATCGATCTGGGCTGCGGCGTCGGTTGGGCAACGCGAGTGCTCGCCCAACGCGCGTCGCGAGGAATTGTCGTTGGCGTCGACCTCTCCGACCGGATGATCGATCAGGCGTACAGAGAATACCGGAATCCTCAAAACGCGTGGTTCACCGTTGCGGACGCATCCGCACTGCCCTGTGCGGACAATTTCTTCAATACGTTGCTTAGCGTGGAATCCATCTACTTCTACGCCGAATTGAGCGCCGCTTTCGCGGAAGTGCATCGCGTGTTGCGGTCCGGAGCGAAAGCGTTTTTTCTGATCAACTACTACCGGGAAAACGCATTCGGTCACAACTGGGCGAAGTTCATCGACATTCCGGTTCACCTGCTGGGCGCGGAAGAGTATAAGAGTCTTCTGGTAAAATCCGGCTTTAAGTCGGCAAGTGACCGGCGGATTGTCAATTCCACGCCCATTCCCGAAGACTGGAAACCGACAAACTGGTTTCCAACACGTGAACTCCAGGCGAAGTTTCAGGCGGAAGGCGCACTGCTGCTCATAGCGGAAAAGTAGCGTTTACGCCAGTTCTTTGTCCTTCTCAAACCGAATGCGATCTTCCTCGACGAACTCCTTCACGACGGGATGATCGCTCGCATAAAGCTCGGAGATCGTACCGATAAACACAAACTTTCCCTGATGCAGGAGAGCCACGCGATCGGCCACTTTCTCGGCGCAGTTCGCGATGTCGTGAGTCACGACCATTTGAGTCAAGGTGAGTTGGCGCTGCATTTTCCTGATCAGATTATTGATCGTTTGAGACATGATCGGATCCACCATCGTCGTCGGCTCGTCATACAGGATGGCCTTCGGTTCCGCTGCGACTCCGCGCGCGATGGCGACCGCACGCTTCATCCCTGTGCTGAGTTCCGACGGCATGAGATCCGCGAGATCCTCGATCTCGACGAGCTTGAGATACTCCTCGACCTTCCGGTTGATCTCGTCATCGCTGTGGCCGCTGTCATTTAAAGGAAAAGCGATATTTTCCCAGACCCTCAGCGAGTCGAAGAGAGCTCCGGATTGAAAGACGAGCTGACATTTCCTTCGGACGTGGGCCAGTTCCCGTTCGTTCATTCCCGTGATGTCTTCGCCGTCCACGATCACCCGCCCGCTGTCAGGCTTGAAGAGACCCACGGCCAGTGTCAGCGTCACGGTTTTTCCAGCGCCGCTGGGTCCCAGGATCGCGAATGTTTCTCCCTCCGCTACGGCGAGTGAAACGCCATCGAGGACCTTTTTTTCATCGAAGGATTTATAAACATCGATGAATTCGATGAAATTCGGCATCCGGCTATTGTAGATTCGGAACACCATGAAAGCCATTCCATACCTTTTGCTCGTTATCGTTCTGATTGCGGCGGCGCCTCATGCTTCCGCGCAGGAACTGGTTTGGGCCGCAGACGCCGAAGGAGGAGCGCCGTATACGTTTCCGGATCCGCGCAACCCGGCCCACATTATTGGATTCGAGGTGGATCTCGCCAACGCGCTGGCCGCTCGAATGGGCGGCAAGGCTCGGTTTGTTCAGAATCAATGGGACGGACTCGTGCCGGGACTTGAACGGGGCGAGTATGATGTCGTCATCAATGGTCTGGAAATCACTGCCGACCGGGCCGAAAGAATTCATTTTTCCAATCCCTATTTCTACTCGACTCTGACGATCACGACTCGCGCCGACGACACGCGCGTGCAGCGCGCCGAAGACCTCCGCAAGCTTACTGTCGGAGTGCTGAAAGTTACTTTCGCAGAGCGTTTCGTACAAAACCTTAACGATGTAACGATCCGCAGCTACGACGGCCAGGTTCAGCCGTTCATCGATCTGGCCCTCGGCCGCCTTGATGCCGTCGTCATGGACACGCCAATCGCGTTGTACTACGCAACCGGACCGCAGGTTCGAAACATCGAGTTGGCGTCGGCCCGTATGACGTTCGGAATCGGCATCCGCAAAAGCGACGACGACCTCCTCGGACGCATCAATACGGCTCTGGACTCCATGAAACAGGACGGAACGTTGCGAAAGATTTATTCCGACTGGGGTATCTATAATGCCGCAACAGCTCAGGCCTTCGGAGACCGCGAACCGGTTTCCAACGAAAACGCGGCGAGCTACCGCAATTACCTCGACGCCATCCGCACAGAACGCACTTTCAAAGAACGCATGGATCAGTATCGGCTGTTTCTGCCGTTGCTGCTTCAGGGCGCGCTTGTAACATTGGAAATTTCGGCCGCGTCGATGGCTCTTGCGATCGGGCTGGGGCTGTTGATGGCCATTGTCCGCGTATTTGCGCCACGCGGCTTATCCTGGCCCGTCGTGGCTTTCATTGAAGTCATTCGCGGCACGCCGCTGTTGATTCAGTTGTTCATTATTTTTTACGGGTTGCCTTCCATCGGCATCAAGTTCTCGCCGCTTTGGGCCGCGGTTATCGGATTGGGTGTGAACTATGCGGCTTATGAGGCAGAAAACTATCGGGCGGGAATTCAATCGATTCCAAAAGGACAGCTCGATGCCGCGCTGGCTCTCGGGCTGACCCGCATTCAGACGATCCGCAAAATCGTGCTGCCACAGGCAGTGAGGCTGGTGATCCCGCCCGTAACGAATGATTTCATCGCGTTGCTGAAAGATTCCTCGCTGGTTTCGGTTATCACCATGGTCGAGCTCACCAAAATGTACGGCCAGCTCGCCGCAACCAATTACGACTACATCGGGATCGGGTTATTGACGGCAGCGATTTACTTCGTGCTGGGTTTGCCGATTGCGCGGCTGTCGCGAGTCCTGGAATCGCGACTGGCGTACATGAAGGTTTGAAGTCTTTCGCGTTTTACTTTGCCAGCATCTGGTAATTGAAATACGCCACGCGATCGCGGCCTCCGTTCTTGGCAATGTAGAGAGCCTGATCCGCGACGCGAATCAGGTCTTCCTTGCTCAAGGCGTTCGTGGGGTAATTCGCAATGCCGATCGATGCCGTGATACTGCCAATACCAGGATATTTCTGAGCGGCGATCCGCTCGCGAATACGTTCGGCTACCTGACTGGCGCCCTGCAGCGGAGTTTCCGGCAGGATTACGGTGAACTCCTCGCCTCCATATCGGGCTGCAAAATCGATCGTGCGGCACGTGTTTCGGATCGTCTCGGCGACGGAACGGATGACCGCGTCGCCACTGGGATGGCCAAACCGGTCGTTGACTTCCTTCAGAAAATCGAGATCGATAATCAGCAGCGATAGTGGACGATTGTGCCGTTGCGCCCGGTCCAGTTCGACCGATAACGTTGCCTGAAAGAATCGATGATTCGGCAGCCCCGTCAGATAGTCCGTTCGCGCGCGATGTTCAACTTCTTCGAAAAGCTGCGCGTTACGCAGCGCATTTGCGGCTGTGCTCGCCATGACTTCAAAAAACCGGGCCGTCGCTTCCGAAAGAACCGTTCCCAGCTTCGTGGATTGAATGTAAATCAAACCCAGCACCGACTCATGGGCAATCATGGGAACGGCGACAATGCCCACGGGCTTCGCATCGGGAATAAAGAGAAGATGGCGCGAAGCGTAAGCTTCGTTCAACCCAGGATGTTGCTCAAGATCGATATCTTCATTGCGGACATCCTGCTTTGAAGCCATCACCAGAATCTTCGACGACCGCGTCTTCGGGTCGATCCGTACGATCCAGCAATCCTGCGCTTCCAATACCTCGGTCAACCGGGAAGCAATCGAAAACAGAACCTCATCCGTATTGAGCGATGAAGACAACACGCGCGTAATTTCGACCATCACACCCGCCATGCGATTTTCTTCCAGCATCGCAATCGAACGCTTATCGTCCTGGATGAGCCGCTCGGAAAGAAACACGTAGAAGATCGAAACGACAAAGAAAAGCGCCAGCGTCAGAAACTCTTCAATGTTGACGTCCCACTGAAACCTGAACAGACGGAAGTAGCTGAACAGCCCGAAAAGAAGACTGACCACAAACAACGAAAACAGGATGAGCCGCAGATCCCTCCACACCACAGCAAGCAGGAAAATGACGATGAACGAAATGTACAAATAATCGTCCGCGCCGCGCAGAAGGTATAAGGTTCCCGCCACCAAAACAAAATCGACAATGGAAAGCGCGCTTTGCAGTTGCTTGCTCGCAAATTTCTCGTGCGGAATGAACTGAAGAATGATGTTGCTGACGGCAAAGAGGAGGGAAACACCAAAAACGACGGGAAAGAGTTCAGTTCCCAAATGACTGAAGAGGGTAAGATAGGAAGCCAGAATGACGACGAGCCAGCGCAGGGAAAGAACGGCTTTACGATGATCGATTTCGGATTTGGATTTAGGCTTCAATCGTTTCAGCCGCCCATAACACGCCTGAATTCTCTTTGTTTTGCCCTTCTCCTACAATACTCGCGATTCTAGCAGGAGGAATCAGTGAAATTCATGAACTTTTCCCGAAAGAACGCCCCCAACGTCACGCGGTTGGGTTCGGTCTTCGGAGATACCTGTTTCGATATTACCAAAGCGATTGGCGACGATCTCCTGGAGTTTCCACGAGTCGTCTTTACGATCGAAGAAGTCCTTCAAGTCAAAGACGGCCTACAACTGCTTCAGGACCAGCTCGCGCATCTCAAACGTTCGTCCAGCGGCATCCAGAGTTATCTCTTCCAGGAGTCGGATGCGCTGCTGCGCGCTCCCGTCACTCATCCTCAGAAGGTAATAGGTATCGGCTTGAACTACAAAGATCACGTCGAGGAGATCAAGGGCCAGACGCCCAAACAGCCGCTGTTGTTCGGCATGTACGGAAATGCAATTATTGGCCCCGAAGACACGATCGTTATTCCGCCGATGAGTCAGCAGGTGGATTACGAAGCGGAGCTGGCCGTTGTGATCGGCCGCAGAGCCAGCCGGGTTTCCAGGGAGTCCGCCACGGACTACGTCGCGGGATATACCAACTTCAATGATGTGTCGGCCAGGGATCTGCAGTTCTCGGATGGTCAATGGGTGCGGGCCAAATCGTTCGATACTTTCGGTCCAATGGGGCCTTATCTCGTAACGCGTGAAACGCTCAAAGATGGCGATGGACTGGATATCCAGCTTCGATTGAACGGCAACACGATGCAGAAATCGAACACCCGGAATCTGATCTTTAAAGTTCCCGATTTGATCTCCTATATCTCGAACATCATGACGCTCGAAGTCGGCGACGTGATTGCCACCGGAACTCCAGCCGGCGTCGGTTTCGCTCGCAAGCCTCCGGTGTTTATGAAATCGGGCGATGTTGTTGAAGTGGAGATCGAAGGGATCGGAGTGCTCAGGAATTCTGTGGTTGATTTCGATTGATCATCCCGCCCACCGCTTCGAGAAGATCCTGGATCCGGAAAGGTTTTTGAAGGCACTGAAGGCCTGTCTCTTCAAAGAAGCGCTTGGTCTTGGCGTTGATCACGTCTCCAGTCACAAACAGGAAGCGATGCTCGAGCGCAGGTTTTACCGACCGCACTTGCCGGTATAACCGTTGCCCGCTGAGCCCCGGCATCAACTGATCGCAAACGACCAGATCATAATCGTTCGTTTTGATGTGTTTCAGCGCTTCAGCCCCGGAGCTGGCGAGATCGACCTTCGCTCCCTGCCGGGCGAGCACATCGAAAATGAGTTCGGTAATCTGCGCTTCGTCATCGATCACCAGGATCTGCTTGTCGTGCAGCATCTGGCCTCGCGAAGCTCTGGGAGGCTCGATATCCAGGCTTTCGCTGCGACGCCGGATCGGCAATTCCAGCGTGAACGTGGCTCCGCTGCCGTAGGTGCTCCATGCGAAGAGATCGCCCCCATGGTTCTTCACGATCTCCGAACAGATACTCAAGCCAAGCCCCGTGCCGTGTCCGGTTTCCTTTGTCGTGAAAAACGGATCGAATATGTGCTCCATGTCGGCTGGGCGGATGCCGGCTCCATTGTCGCTGACGACAATCCGAATGCGGCCCTCATCCGACGCCGTTCCGATCTGAATTGTTCCCGGCTGCCGGCCGGCGCCGGTTATGCCGTGCTCGGCATTCACGATCAGGTTCAGGAGAACCTGTTCGATTTGATGGGGATCCCCCCAGGGCTTCGGCAAATCCTCGGTCAGATTCGTGGTGATAATAATGTCGCCCACGTTGTGGCCGTACCCGCGCAGCTCGATCACGTTGCGGACGATTTCATTTACATCAAAAGCAACGCGCTTGGGAGCATTCTTGGCCGCAAGCGTCAGGAAATTTCGGACGATCTTTCCCGCCCGCTCGGCCTGCGCCAGAATCACTTCAACCATACGCCGGGTCGACGGATTCAAGTCGGACGCGGCGGCCAATTCGGCGTATCCCAGGATTCCGGCCAGTGGATTGTTCAACTCATGAGCCACGCCTGAAACCAGACGGCCGATCGCAGCCATCTTTTCAAGATGCACCACCTGATTTCGAAGGACAACCTCGTTCGTAATCTCCCGGGCGTAAACAATCTTCAGGTTCGGAACATCGAATTCGGCTGTTTCCAACACGAATGTTCCCCGTCCAAGGATTTCGATTTCACGCGTAGGAATTGCTCTTAGGTCAATACTCCCAAAGAGTTCGGTAAAAGCGGGGTTTGAAAAGACGGAATTGCCCTCGTCATCGACGACGGCAACCGGAACCGGAATTCTCGCGAACAGATTGCTGATCAGTGTTGTCAGCTCGGCAGAGAGTGTTGGACCTTCCATGGCCGGTTCGCTCACTCCTTGAAATATTGCCTTCACGAAAACAGGGGCTCATTGTCTGTGGAAAACCGTTCCTTTGCAACAAAAAACTATAATTCCCTACAAACGGCAAATTGCGACAATCGGACACTTTGCGCACTTCAACAGATTCCGCTTCCGCGGACAATCTCCAGCAATTCCGAGATGGCAGAGAGCGAAGTCGTAACGTACCGGATCATCCGCATGAAGCCGCCGGAGACTCCGCGTAATATCCAAAGCCATGGACCACCCGGGACTGCGCATCTCGGTCAGACCAATGTAGCTGGAAATCCTCGCGATGTGCGTATCGAGGGGTACGACCAGTTGCCGCTCCGCCACGCGTGTCCAGACGCCGCAATCGATCCCGTCAGCCCGCCGAACCATCCACCGCAAATAAAGATTCAAGCGCTTGCAGGCACTCCCTTCTTGTGGGCTTGGAAAGAAAAACCGGACACCGATCCGTTTCTTCAGCTCGCCCCTGGGATAGAACTGCTCATGCCCGAATCCCAACAGGACTCGGGAGAAATTCTCGAGCGCCGGACCAACATCCGTATCCTCGGGCGAGAGCGCCGAGGCAAAGGCGCCTTCCAGAGACCCGTAATCTTCCCGGGCGCGCCGGATGATCCAAAACAGAGCGGCTAGATCGCGGCTGGTATTAAATCGGTGATAAAAGCCTCTCAAGCGACGCAGATCACGGCGAGGTTCGAACGACGCAACAGCTTGTGCGGGTGATGGCCCCAGATACGCCAGGGCGCTGTCTACGGTTCGCAGAACACTCTTGACGTTTCCGTAGGCAAAGACTGCAGCAATGAGCCCGGCAACCTCACGGTCTTCCGGGCTTTCGTAGCGGTGAACAAACTGGACAGGATCATTCGTCAGATGGCGTTCTTTGGGGAAGGTCTCGATGAAGTTGTCGAGGTGATACTTGAGAGACATTTAAAAGCAACGCGGGTGTAAAATCTGGGAATTAAAGGGACGCACGCTCGAATTCTGAATTGCAAGAATTCGAGCGTGCGTCCCTTTGATTCCCAATGTAGTCGCGGGTTTTATACCCGCGCCCGAATCTACTGCGGGAAACTGAGAGTCGGCTTCGCGCGCTCGGTGTTGCTGGTACCGGTGCGCGAGTTCGCACCATTCAGCGGATCGTTGATGCGATTTCCGCGATCGTTGTCATGCGCGAGTACTCCCCCGGCCGGCAAATCGTTCGCATCGGCTTCCGGCGCATTCTTTCTTCGGAGTTGGAATATGCGAGGTTTGACCAGCTCGGCTTCGTTTCGAACCGGCATTAATGGAAACTCGTTCGGACGAACCAGTGTTTTGAATCCCTGGTCCAGGATGACTTCCCGATTCTGTAGCGCGACATTCTCGACCGTCACACGGCCTTCCAGACAGCGTACTTCAGCGTTTCGCGCTTCGTCGACGATCACATCAAAAACCGTGCCGCGAACTGCAATCAGCGCGGTCGGAGTGGTCACGCGATAGGGATTCGGCCTGCCACCGAGACGTTGAATATAGAAGCGCACCTGTCCGACCATGAGGTTCATGAGGCTTCGCAGATTACCGCTCCAGAAGTCCTCGACTGTCAGCGTGGAATTCTCGGAAACCACCATGTAGGAACCATCCGGTACCTGAAGTATCAGTTGTGCGCCCGAACCTGTTCGGATTTGGTCGCCCACTTGAATGACCTGCGATGATTCGTTCAGCACCTTGAATGTTCTGCCGGTTGCCGCCTTCCACTCGACCGGCCCCACCATGGAAGACACTCTCATGGCAGACTGCGCCCAGAGCGCGGCCGGCAACAGCACGAGGATCAGAGCAAATATAACTTTTCTCATTTCCCACCTTTCGCAAGTTCACCAGGGTCATCATGAATCTTTGTCGGCCGTGGCGAATCGATGCGTCGAAAATCCAGAGCTTCCTGGAACAAACCGAAGCCGCTGCCCAGATCGGGCAATGGACGAACCCTGCGGGATGCGCGGAGTCTTTCGAAAATCCTCGAGTTCCTTTCCTTCTCAACCTGTTTGAGGAACCCGTCCAATGAATGAGCCATCTTTTCACAGCTCATCCCAGCGTTCTCGGCATAAGACCAGAAATCATGCCGAGCATCCTCCTGGGTCATCTCGGCGAAGCTCTTTCCGGTAGTGGCCTGAATGTAAGCAAGGGCAGTGATTTCACCCCAACTCAACTTCTTTGCCACTCCCCATTTGAGTTCTTCCTCGCTGGTGCCGTATTCCTTTTGGATGGATTCCGCCAAAAGCTGCGACGTCTCCGGATCCATAGACGCCTCGCGATCAAGTCTTGCGATCGCGTTCGTCAGCACCGTATTCAGCCCGGGTCCTCGTCCGCTTGCTCCAAAGAGTGGCAGACTCAAAACCAGACTTGCGAAGAGAAGACCGAGAAAAGTTCTTCTTATCATCGTGATACACCAGAAACAGGGCGCCATCTTAAACCCTAGACACTTCCGAAATCAATACCCAGGCGTTTGGCCTTGTTATAAAGGGTTCGTCTCTCAATCCCCAGAATCTCCGCCGCTCTCTTCTTGTTGCCTCCCGTTTCCTTCAAAACCTTAATAATATGTTCCTTTTCCATTTGGTCCAGAGACACTTCTCCCTCGGAGGGAGGCCGTGCTTCCCGCGCGCCGGGCGATGATCCGGTTTCGCCGGCATCTTCTTCTCCCAGCTCCAACTCTTCGAGCTGAATGACGCCGGTATCATTAAATGTAACCACGCGCTCGAGGGTATTCCGGAGTTCCCTCACATTCCCCGGCCATGAGTACCGTTTCATTGCGTCCACCGCATCCGCCGCGAGCCGCGCAGTCTTTCCATATCGCTCGTTGAACATTCTCAGGAAATAACTCGCCAGGAGCGGGATGTCTTCGGATCGTTCCCTCAACGCCGGCAGGGCGATCGTGAAGACGTTGAGTCGATGAAACAAATCCTCGCGGAACTGATTGTTTCGCGCCATGTCTCGAAGGTCACGGTTGGTCGCCGCGATCAATCGAATATCCACATGGATGGTCTCATTGGAACCGACTCTGCGGATTTCATGCTCTTGAATCACGCGCAACAACTTCACCTGAAAAGCGAGTGACGTTTCGGAAACTTCATCAAGGAACACCGTCCCGCCTGACGCGCTTTCCAGAAGTCCCTTGCGGGAACCACTGGCGCCGGTAAAGGAGCCGCGCTCGTGTCCATAGAGCTCACTCTCGAGCAATGTTTCAGTGAGAGCGCCGCAATTGATGACAATGAACGGCGCCGATGCGCGCCCGCTGTTGGCATGAAGCGCTCGCGCGATCAATTCCTTGCCTGACCCGCTTTCACCGACAACGAGGACCGGCGCTTCAATGCGGGCAATCTTCGCCACCTTCTTATAAATGTCGACCATCTTCGGCGTGGCGCCGATGATCTCGGTCTCCGGAAGTTCATTCGCGAGCTCGGGCCCCACGGTTGTGCCCTGCACGAGGCGAAACTTTTCTTCGATGCGATGCAGAATGCCCAGCATTTCATCGACCACAAACGGTTTGCTGATGTAATCGAACGCGCCGTTATGAACCGCATGGACTGCGGTTTCCATCGTGCCGTGAGCGGTCATGATGACGACCTCCGCATCCGCATTCACATTTTTCATGCGTTCAAGAAGCTGAAGTCCGGAGTCGTCTCCCAGATAAATATCGCTCACCATGATGTCGAACGGTTCTTCTTCCATGGCGCGGCGAGCTTGTTCGCCGCTGGTTGCGACGCGAAACGGATACGCTTCCATTTCAAGAATCGATCCCATCAATTTGCAAATGGACCGGTCGTCATCGACAACCAGAATTCGGGGCTTGGACATAAACGTCGTGCTAGTTCGGTATCGACAACGTAAATACCGAACCTTTTCCGACCTCACTTTCTACTGAAACATCTCCGCCGTGCCGTGTTGCCACTTCCTTCACAAATGCGAGTCCCAAACCAAAGCCGCTTTGTTCACGAGTTTCCTTGTTCGCGCGGCGGTAAAACTTATCGAAAATCTTCGCTGCATCTTCCGCCGGGATTCCGCACCCCTGGTCCGCAACTTGAAATCGCACGCGGCCGGCGCCGTTGCTGATTCCGATACGGACTGTTGTACCCGCCGGGCTGTACTTGATCGCGTTCGTGACGAGATTCGTCAGCGCCTGGTACAGCAAAAGCCGGTCCGCCTGAATCCGCATTCCGTTCACGTTTGCCGGCGTTTCGATCGCGATCTGTTTTTCCGCCGCAACGGGGTTGATGACGGTCACCATGTCTTTCAATACCTGCCCGATCTCGAAATCGGTTTTCGAAATCTTCTGCCGCCCCGACTCGATATAAGCAATATCCAGAAACGACTGGATAAGCTGATTCAGCCTGTTGCTCTCATCGATGATCGTGCCGAGGAAGTCTCTGCCTTTCTCCTGCACGAGCCCGTACTTCAGCAGCATGTCGCTGTAGCCCCGGATCGACGTCAACGGCGTACGCAATTCGTGCGAGACCAATGAGACCATGTCGCTCTTGGCCTGGTTTAATTCGTACTGTGCGGTCGAGTCATGCAGGCTCACAACCACGCCGGCGCCTGGGATCGGCGCCAGCACTACATTGTAGAAACTTCTGCCGTTTCTTGCCGGGACAAAATTGATGCCGCGAGTCTCGCCTTTCTCCTGTACGCCTGCGAACACAGGCGCAAAGTCATGATCCTTCAAATGAAGAGCAAGGTATTCGGCTACAGGTCCCGGATTTTCGCGCGCCTCTTCCAGACGCATCGCCGCAGGATTCTGGTAGACTACGCGGCACGTTCGATCACTGACGATGATGACATCCTCAATACTCGCGAGAATCGCATTGTTGAATGAGAGGAAGCGCATCAGCTCTTCGTTGAATGAATCGACGGCTTCAAGACGCCAGCGCGAATTACGCCGGAGCCGCCCGAGTAATTTGTTTCGAAGTTCCGCGGTACGCGCCGGCTCGAGGTGATAGGACGTTACCGCGTCGATCCAGCCGCTCGAGAGACGATCGATCTTCCGGTCGAGGTCCCGATTCACGCGCGCGATTTTCCATGCTTCCAGGCTCAGGGGAATAACAACGAGCTCGGTCCAGAACGGTAGAAAAGAAAACCAGAAATTGAACCACTTCATCAGCAGAACAGAAATCGCAACCGCGGCAGGAACGCAAAAAACAACAGTGGCGTAGAACTGCTTTCCTTCAAACCTTCGATCGCCATACCACAACATGAAACCGAAAATGGCGAGGCCCAACAAAACAACAATCTCAGATGATTCCGTGATCGCGCGGCCGGCATAAAGCGTGTCGATCGCGTTGGCGTGAATCTCTACGCCGCTCATCTTCTGGCCATGAGTGGAAAATGGAGTGAACCACTGATCGCCGCCTTCAGCCGTAGATCCCAACAGAACGATTTTTCCTTTCAGAAGTGATGGATCGACGCTGCCGTCCAGCACCTTCCAGGCTGGAACCTGGGAAAAACTGTTGTTGTCTCCAACGAATCGGATATTGACGAACTCGGGCCGAAGGATTTGTGCGCTGTTTACCGTCTGCTCGAAATCCGATTTGAATGGCAGTTCAGCAGCGTGCAACGCCTGCACCGCCAGCGCCGGAACGACGCGTCCATCGCCGGGCTTGACGTAAAGGACTTTCCTGCCAATCCCGTCGAAGTCCGGATCCGTATGAACGTGTCCAAGCCGGACATGCTTCTGAACAAAGATCGCCAGAGGATCACGCCATCGTTCCACGCCCTGATCGAAATCGCGCCGGGTCGCCAACACCAGCGAGGAAGTATGCGCGATGGCTGTGGCCAGCGCCGTATCGGCGTCGGCGGTCGTCTTCTCATCGAGGATAATGTCCATCGCAACGGTTCGCGGTTGAGTTGCTGCGAGGCGCTCGATCAATTGGGCAAGAGTCTGGCGCGACCACGGCCACCGGCCGATCTTGAAGAGACTCTCATCGTCGATCGCCACGATGACGGTCGGACTTGCCGGCTCAACTCGTCCTGCGATTCGAAGTGTGAAATCGTACGCGGTGGAATTCAGCCCGGCGAAGATCGTTGTGAAGGACAAAAGCAGGATCGCAACAGCCACAACAAAACTCGCGGCCATCGCTCCCCAAACAGACTTCATTGGCAGGTATTATATATGCCCCGCGGCATTTTAATTGCAACAGCCCACACGGCTTCGTGCCTTTGTGTTCTTGGTGCCTTCGTGTTTTCACTGTTTTGAAACGGCAACCGCCGGCGGAAGTCCGGCAAAACCGCGACTATTGCGACTTTTCAAATGACGTTACTCGAAACCTGCTCCAGTGTGCTGATCATTTCGACCGTGACCTTCTTCGCCGCGCCTTCCCTGATTCGCGCTCGCGAGAACTATCAGTTGGATGTTTTGTCGCGGCAAGTCGCGGCAAAAATGCAATCGACGCGCATTAAGGCCATAAGCCGAAACCGTGATTGCCGCGTGCGGGTCAATTCCGATGTTTCTTACGTGATCGAATGCGAGTATTCCCAATGGCGCCAGGATGAAACGGTAACGCTGCCTCGGGGATTCCGCATCACCGCCAATACGTCGCCGGAGTTTCACAAACGCGGCAATGCATCGCCTGCGGGAACCCTGACAGTGTGGGATAGCCGGATGAAATCAAAGAGAATCATCGTCAATATTACCGGTCGCATCCGGGTCGATTGATGTGATAAACCATCTTCCCTGATGACCGATCCCGAACAGGTTGTAGAAGCCAACCTCAAGTTTTACTTCGCGCTCGAAAGCCTTGACGTCGATCTCATGGACGAGGTGTGGGCCACGGATGCCAGCGCCATCTGTGTCCACCCCGGCTGGACGCGTCTGGCGGGCTGGGAAAACATCCGGGCCAGTTGGGAACAGATTTTCCGCAACACGACATTCATGCGAATCGACGTTTCGGAAGTTTCCGTCGAAGTTCAGGGCTCAACCGCGTGGGTTACCTGCCTTCAAAACATCACGACTGCGACCGGGGATCAAATGCGCCGCGCCAAAGCCTATGCGACGAATATTTTTATTTTTGAAGATGATCGCTGGCTGCTGGTGCTCCACCATGCGTCACTGCTGAACAACTCGGACGAGACGTAAACGGGCGGCTAAGACTTGCCCGAATCCCTGCTCGCGGAAACCCACACGAACACCCAAATCACCAAAAGCAACAACGCAATTCCAAATACCGCCAGAATCAGTTTCATGATCGGCGATCCTGAAATTGCAATCCACGCGCAAACATCCAGTGCGAAACCAATAACGGAAAACTCGCGGAAATCCAACCTTGCGGCAGTTCATTTCCCAGCACTCCGCGGCCCAACAGCGGAAATACCACGAACACATTCACCAGCCACAATCCCAACGCCGCTAAGAAAGGATTTCCCAGATGCGGCCGCAGATTCTTCCAGAACATCCCGAAGACAAAATACGCACCGAAGTAAATCAGACCCATATTAATAAGGATGACGAGTTCCAGTTCCCGCAGCGCTGGAAACATCGCAAACACCGACCATGCCATCAACTGCGGCACAAATACCGCATGGATAAATCTCCAGAACAAAATGCTTACCACGGTAAATAAAACAGGTCCCAGTAACATGGTTCCGGCCATTCTACGCCACCATTTCGCGCATTGACCGGTCTTCTCCGTTTCCGTTACGATGAGGACTGTTTTTCAAACGGGCCTGTGGCGCAGTTGGGAGCGCGCATGACTGGCAGTCATGAGGTCAGGGGTTCGAACCCCCTCAGGTCCATAGAATTTAAAATAGTTAAGGCCGAACATTAGTGTGGGGACTTTTGTGGGGACCGCGAATCAATTTTACCGCGGTGGAAACGTGCTCGGTCTTCTGCTTGGCCTTCATCTCAGCAACCTTGGCTTAGTTATATATCTCAAGACGCGAGAACGCCTCCTCAAGGCGCCTCAGAAGTCGGATGCACGTACTTCTGCGAGACCACAATACTGGAGTGTCCGGCTATCTTTTGAATGCTGAAAGGATCAGTCAGTGTTCGCCTCGCCCCGAGGTCAGGAACGTATGGCGAAGGTCATACAACCTGAACGGAGCGATCGGATTGTTGGGCGGATTACCGTTGGTTTCAGGGGCATTTACTTTCTCGATCGCGCGGCCGTGCTGCGAATCGGTCGTGGAGTAAGAAACATGCCGGCTGGATCACCGCCAGGAAACACCCAGCCCGTTGTCGGCTTCCCGGCCTCTTCATGGCGCATGGACAACAGCGCATGTCGCCCATTTCGTTTCCCCTTCGGGTTGAGAACATATCCGAAACGCGAACCATTCACAGATTCGAGATAGACGTTTTCCCAACGCATCCGGCAAACCTGCTCCCGGCGTTACTCCTCTATGTCTGGCGTACCACTTTTGCCCACTGCCGTGGCGTGAGCTTTGGGCGGCTCTGTGCAAGTTCACGGTTACTGTCTCGAACCACTTGCTCTAGCTCACGATGTATATTCCCAGCTGACGCTTTATCGGCGGCGGGCACCGGATGGAAGTCTCCGGGATCGTGCAGTTTACAGAAAGGGAACGTTTGCCTGCCAATTCCACTTCTGTCTCTCAGTACGGTAGCGTAACGTGTACAAGGCTTGCCGGAACGGAAGTGCCCCAAACATTTGACCCGATCCGGTTGCGGCAACACGAGAACGTAAGCCATTTCAGGAACCTCCTATTACGGAGTTCTTTGATGCGACGTTTTCATATTGTACGAAATGCTGCGCACTTGCAGTCCGAAAAGTCGCGTTAGTTTACGACAATTTGGTTGCGATTCGGGACACGATGGCTTCTTTCAGCAACGCAGATTCAGCCCCAATCCTACGGTAGCAAGCAAACGACAAACATCACCGGTATTCCAGCCCCTAACCATAGGTGCCAAGGAATAGCCGCCTGGAAACTCATTCGAAAGATGAGTCGGGGCGTCGGCCCTGGCGATCCGCGCCCCATTGGAGAAGCGGCAACACGACTTCAAATGCCGCAGCGCGTCAGACCCAACAAGCTGATAAAGCAAGGGTCAGACGCCGTTTCTGCCACTGGCTGCTAAGGCACCACGGTGAATGTGGAAGTCGCACTGCCTCCGGACGTGGTGACCGTTACGGTCTGTTCGCCAAGAGGGGCGTCGGCCGCGATGGTGAACGTAGCGACGAATGTTGGTTGCGGGGACGCCACAACGTAACTGGCCTGCGTGTTGTCGGTGCTGATGCCCTGACCGCTGAAAGTCACGGTGTTGTGACCGGAGACAAAGTTCGTGCCACTCACCAGAACCTGAACGGTCTGTCCTCTCGTGCCGCTGTTAGGACTCAGCGATGAAATTGTCGGCGGCGGCGGCACCACGGTGAAGGAGGCATCGGCATAACCTGCCAGCGTCGTGACTCTTATACCGTAATCCGCTAACCACACGTTTGTGGGAATCATTGCCGTTAGCGTCAATGATGTGGAACTCGTGACATTGACGCTTGCACCGACTATGCCTTCCTGGCCGAACGACACGCTCGTGAAGCCGGGAATGAAGTTGGCGCCGGTCACAGTGATCTGCACGCTTCGACCCTGCAGTCCTTTGTTCGGATTCACCGATGAGACAGCCGGCGGGCGCGGCATGATCGTCAACGGGCCGCGGACGGCGCGAACTCTGAGGTTGGTTATGTCGGCAATGAGAAGGTTGCCGTCCTTGTCGAAGGCAATGCTCCACGGGTAGCTGAGTTGAGCGGTCCATGCCGGGCCGCCGTCGCCCGCGTTGCCGAAACTTCCGAAGTTCAACCTTCCGGCGGCCGTGTTGATGATGCCGGTAGCGAGATCCAGGCGGCGGACATTGATGAAGTCCGTGATGAAGAGATTCGTTTCCGACGGATCGAGCGCAAGTCCTCGTGGATAACCCAACCAGACACTCGTTGCAGGCTGGTAGTCGTGATATCCGGAACTTAAATTCCCGCTGCCGGCAACAGTCGTGATCCCGTGCGTGGCTCCGTCCACCTTCAACACCCGATTGTTGGCGTAGTCGGCGATGTACATGTTGTTGTTCGAGTCGATGACAATGCTCGCAGGATAGACACCCACCTGACCCGGGCCTGCAACCATGCTGACGATGTGGGTCACCGCGTCGATCCGTCGAACCGAGGTTTCAGTGCTGACGTAAATGTTCCCGGCCGGATCAGTTCTGATTGCCCCGATGAGTCCGAAATACGTCGACGTTGCCGGCTGGCCGACGTCGTCGGCCTTCCAGATGTTGGTCCCGCCGATCGTGGTGATTGTTGTTCCGTGAACTTTCCGCAGGTAACGGTCGTCGGCGATCAGGACATCGCCCTGTGGATCGACAGCCACAGCGTACGGCTTAAGCTTCACATTGGTGGCGATGGCTCCATCCGTCACGTCGGCGGATCCACCACCGGCGAGAGTGGTGATCACGCCGGATGTGTCGATCTTTCGCACGCGGCGCGATCCGCTATCGGCAATGTAAACATTGCCCGCGACGTCGGCCGCAACGCCTCCCGGCGAAATCAGGAGGCCGGCCCATGCCGGGCCGCCATCCGCGGGATCGACGGGTCTGCCGGAGATCGTCGTCAGAATTCCCGTCTTGCTGTCGATCTTCATCACGATGCTGGTGGTTGGATCGGGCTCAATAACGTGTCCGTTGGCATCCAGGGTCTGGCGATTCAGGTGGTCTGTGAGCAGGATGTTTCCGGCGCCGTCGGCGGCCAGTCCGAATAAGAGCACAAACGACGACGCTGTCGCAGGAACGCCACTGGTGGGCAGGCCTGGATGACCGTATCGGCCGGCGATAGTGGAAATGATTCCCGTGGCGGCGTTCACTCTTCGGATGACACCGAAATAGCTATCCACGAAGAGAAGATTGCCGGAAGGATCGAAAGACAGCGCCATTGACGGTCCGATCATCGCTTGTGTTGCGGGCCCGCCATCTCCCGCAACGCCAACCTGGCCGTTACCGGCGACGGTTGTGATGATGCCGGTCACGGCGTCGATTCGACGAATGCGGTAATTCCCGTTGTCGGCGATATAGATGTTGCCCCCGGAATCAATCGCAGGCGTGGCCGGCGCATTATAAGGAACGTAAAACGAGTCCATATTCAACTGCGCTGAAGCGGCCGGTCCGCCGTCGCCGGAAAAGCCCGGCGTCCCCGTGCCCGCGATGGTGGTCACAGCGCCCGTTTGCGCGTCGATGCGTTTCACCAGCGAATCTCCGCTCGCGATCAGATTCCCTTTACGGTCAAACGCCAGTCCTACATTGCCGATCCCGTAATATGCGATCGAAATAAGCCCGGTAGCCGCATCGACTTTCTCGATGCTGTAGTACTCACTGATAAAGAGATTGCCCGCCGCATCGATTGCAATCCCGAGCGGGTTATTCAGCGGGCAGGCCACGGCAGGAACTCCGTAGTTACAGTTACCATAAACACCCGTTCCCGCAACGGTGGTGACGATTCCTGTTCTCGCATCGATTCTTCGAACCGAGTAGCTGTTCTTGTCCAATACAAAAGTGTTGCCGCTGTTGTCCAGGGCAAGCACCGACGCGCCCGGCTGCGCTGCGGAGATCGCGGGTCCGCCATCGCCCACGAACGTGCTTCCGCCGGCGATGGTGGTGATGGAACCCGGAGGCAGCGCGCTGAGCGCGACAGGCCGTGCCAGGTATTGCGTCTGCGCCACACCCGCTCGCGTTTGAACGGTGAGCGTCGTCCGGCCGCTCGGAACAGGCGGCGTCGTGAACGAAATCGTTTGTGAATCGATGACGTTCAAATTCGACACGACGATACCGCCTGCAATGACGATGGTGTCGGGCGGGAAATTGTTGCCGGTAATAGTGACCGTTTCTCCGCCTGCTGCGCTCACCGTGCCTGGTGTCGTACTCGAGATCTGCGGCGGGGCGTAGCGGATTTCCTGAATGCCGCGGGCGCTGTCGGCCACGACTACTCTTCCGCTCTCCGTGGTCACGAGTCCTTTGGGACTCTGGAAGGTGTTCGATTGCGCTGCCGACACGACCGTGCCGCTGCTGAGAATGGTCTTCACCTGTCCGGTGGTTCCCTCGACAACATAGATATTGCCGAAGGCATCGACCGCGACGCCGCCCGGTTGGCCGATGCTGATCGGTGAACCGTCCCGCGCAACAGGGAAGGGTCCTTCCGGTAAGGCGTCCGCCGGGGTCACAATGCCGATCGTCTCGACCACGCCGGTGTCTCGGACCTTGCGCAGGAGTCCGTTGCCGGTATCGGCAACGATGACACTGACTCGCGGCGGCGCTCCTCCGTTATAGATGCGGCTCAACTGCTGCGGCAGCGTCTCCGGCACGACGGCAATTCCCGCCGGCGCATTGAATCGCGCAGCGCTGCCGTTTCCGTCCGCAGATCCCGCCGCGCCCGCCTGTCCCGCGATCGTTTCCACGGCTCCCGTTGCCAGTGTGATTCGCCGAATCGTGTTGTTGCCGGAATCGGCAACCCAGACATGGCCGGTGGAATCCAACGCAATGCCCTGCGGATTGTTGAATTGCGCATTCGCCAGCGGGCCGTCCGTGCTGCCGGCGGTTCCGTTTCCGGCAAGCGTTTCAACCGTGCCCGCGGATCCCGGGTGCACCGTGCGAACGGCATGATTCGCGCTGTCGCTGACATAAAGACTGGCGTCCGCTTGATTGAGCGCGAGGAATGATGGATTATTGAACCGCGACAGCAATCGAACATCGTTCGTTAATCCCGCAACGCCCGACGATCCCGCGTAAACCGTTGCCATCTGGCCCAGCGCCGGCGCCACCAGAATCGTGTCGTTCAGACCCGCCGTCATATAAATGTTGCGCGACAGATCCTGAACAATGCCGTTCACGGATCCCTGTGAAGCGCCCGCGCCCACCTGGACCACATTGACTGTCGTCGTTTGGGCGGCGGTATTCAGCGAGCTCGTCATCGTGACGAAGCCGAACTTCTTTCCGAGAATGTTGCCCTGGGCATCCACCGAAGCGATCGATGGGTCGAGCACGCTGAAATTCACAATGACGTTGTTGCGGGTCGTTGCGGCGCTGTCGATCACACGAACCGGGATTCGGACGCTGTTGCCTTCATTGACCGCCAGTTCCAATGTGGGTGTGCCTGAAACAGGATCGAGCAGCGCGATGCTGGTTGCTGTGACCGGCGCGACATTGAACGGCAATGAAGCACTTGTGCCGCCGGACGTCGCAACCGTGATGTTGCGGCTTCCAACTGCGGCATTCGCCGCTATGGTGAGGATTGCCGTGAGCGACGTCGAGTTCGTCACAGCCACCGACGACACCGTGATTCCGCCGCCCGTCACACCGACGGCGGCACCGTTTACGAAATTCGTTCCTGTCAATGTGACTCGTACGCTCCAACCGGGCCCTGCGTCCGGCGTATCGATCGAAATCAGCGTCGGAGGCGGCGGCAGAACTGTAAACGTCAATGCATTGGATGTTCCCTGCGCCGTGCTTACCGTCACGGTGTGATCCGCCGGTATCGCGTCCTGGCCGGCCGTCAATGCCACGGTTAACGACGTGGATGTCGTGACGTTCACTGTCCCGCCGGTAACACCCGTTCCGCCGATCGAAACAGTGGTCGCGCCTGGAATGAAATTCGTTCCCGTCAGTGTCGCAGTCACGGATGTGCCGACGCCTGTACTGTTCGGAGCAATCGATATGAGTCGAGGACCTATCGAATGATGGGCGACGGCATTCGTCATTTGCCCGCCGGCAGTCACAACGACGTTGCCGTCTATCGCATTGTCCGGAATGCGCACCTGCAACTGTGTACGCCCGGCGCTGAGAACGGTCGCGGCGCCGGTTCCACTCGATGTCGTGAAGGTCACGATATTCGCGCCGGGCGTTAAAGCACTCCAGCCCATTCCTTCGATGACGACTGTGTCGCCCGCGTCTCCTCGAGACAAGTCTGCGATTTGTGGCGCGCACGTTGTTCCCGACACCATCAACGCCCGGCTGTTGCTGGTCTGGCCATTCGCCATGGCGCGGATCGCGCCGCAGATGGCTGTTTGAGGCACCATCACCGTCAGCGACGTGGTTGACGCCGTGATCGCAGTCACGCCTGTTGGTCCGGAATTGGTCTGAAAGAAGATCGTATTGCTGGCGGGAGTCGCGTCGAATCCCATTCCGTTGAGTGTCACTACAGAACCTGGCGCCACCTTATAAAAGGGGTTCACTTGCGTCAGCGTGAGAGAGGGCGTAGTGCCGTTAACGTTAAGCGGAAATGCGGTCCCGCCCAAAGGGACATCCAATCGATAAGTCTGAATCGGTCCGCTCACGGCATTCGCCGGGACCGTCACCGTCATGTTGGTGAGTGATGAGACCGATGGCGTGACGCGGACCACGGTGTCCGCCTCGGTCGTGAACAAAACACGGTTCTGAGCGGCCACGGGCGAAAAGCCCGTGCCCGTGATTGTCAGTTGTGAACCCGCATTTACTGATACTGGACTGACGGATGTAATCGCCGGTACGGCAAGATTCGGCAGAACGCCGCCGGAGAACAACGCGGTCACCAGACAATCGCCGATATTAACGGTGCCGTTCAGATTGACGTCGCCTACCGTTGAAGACAGCGGCGGCTGATAGAACGTGCCCACAGTCAGAGCGCAGACGAGAGCATCGCTGATGTTGACGTCATGGTTGCCGTTGAGATCGCCGCGTTCGACCACCTTTAAAGGAACTGCATTCGAGGAGACTCCGCCCGTCGTCACTGTTACTTGAACAGTGCCGGATGTCGTGAGCGCTGCCGTGGTGACGAGACCCGTAAGCTGCGTATTCGACACGAAAGTCGTTGCAAGCGTGGAATTCCCTATCGCGATTTGCGAAGTGCTATCGAAGTTCTGTCCGTTGACGGTCAACGTGAACGGACCGCCGTAAAGTGGAGCGAGCGCCGGCTCGATGTCGCTGATCAGCGGCGTCGTCTGAGCCCATGCCTGTAGCGCAAAGCTCAATCCCAGCAATAATCCGAACGTGATCTTTAATTTCATGCGCGCTCGGCTATTGGGCGGGCAAACCGGTGATCTGTCAATCAGAAAAGCGCGCTCAAAACCCTCTCTCTCTCCGTGAGAGAGTAGGGTGAGGGCGGTGAAGATTCGGTTAGCTTCAACGCCCTCACCGGCGGTTGAAGATCATCGCTTCCCCTTTCGTGGCCTCGCGGCTTTCTTTGCCGCTTTGGCATCGTCCTGGTACTTCGCTTTCACTTCCTCAAGCGAAACGACCTGCTCCGAACCCGCGCGCACACGTGCGAGGATCTTTTCCGATTCCGTTACGTCCATGTGGTCCTCGATCGCTTCGAGAATGCTCAAGTCATCCATCGGAACGATCGCCGCTACGTCCTTTCCGCGGCGGGTAAGCACGACGCGCTCCTTGCCGTAGGCAGCACGGTTAAGAATGTCGGCCAAATCCTTCCGAGCATCAATCACTGCAATCTTTGCCATCGTTACCTCCGATAAACCTCGCGTCGATGGCGGATTCTCGTAACCACGACTTTCCGTTCTTTATCGTTGACGTCATACACAATCCGATAGTCGCCAACGCGGACTCGATACGTAGCGTCGTCGAGTTTATTGGAATCCGTCCCGCGAGGATCTTTTCCGATTTCTTCGAGTTTCTCGATGATCCGTTGACGAAGTAGCTTCTGCATGCCCGCGAGTTCTTTATCCGCGCTGGCAACAATCAGGACTTCGTAACCCTTCATAGTGTACTGAATGTACATAAAGCACATTAAGATATCAATGTAAAGATGTGGGATTGCCGTGCAAGGAGGAGGGAGAGAGAGATTACTCGAACTGGCTCACAAATCTATTTCACACGCCGAATTTCTGATCCGGTCTTTCCTTACTTTTTGATTTCCGGACGCAATGCAATCCGAGAACGAGGCCTGGTCTGGAACGGCCGGCTGATCGCATGGAAGGACGTCCTGTCGTATTCCTGGACACCGGACCCGGGTTTGTCGGAAGTACTCTGCCTTCGAATCACGCGCGGTTCCCGCACCTCGCATGAAATCCGCGTCCCTATGCTGCCGCAGCAGCGTGCTGCGATCGACTCGAAATTGCGCGAGCGGTTCTCGGAATGGCCCGCCTGACCAATTCAACGGCGGAAGTAGCGGCGGGTCGATCGCGTGTCATACCGATTGTGCGCGACCTCATTTCCGTTTCTATCTCTCACAGTGAAAATGTATACGTGACCTTCAGTGATCCAGGGAGCTTCCTGAGTTCCGGACTGTCCGGCTGCGAAAAGTTTTTCACGTTCGTTATCCACCTGAACGTATACCGATGCGCCCCGAGGGCCGTTCCATCGGATGTTGTTGTCTGATCCGACTGCAACGTTCGAGGTTCCATCGCCAGAGTAGCTGGATGAACTGGGCTTTTGCCTTCCGAGACTCGACGTATCATTCGAGTATGTACCGGTGTTACGCGGATGGTAGTGAACGCCGTTGCTGTTGTAACCACCATCGGCGATGCCGGCGCGCAATGGTTCCTGCAAACGGAACGTCACCAGCGATTCGGCCGGCACCTGCACGCTCTTGCCGCGTGTGAGTATCTGAGCTCCCGCGCCTGCTGCCGCTCCAGCTCCTGCGCCGATCGCAGCGCCTTTGCCGCCACCGGCAATCGCGCCGATAATCGCACCCAGCACGGCGCCGCCACCAACGTATTCGCCGGTGCGCTTATTTGCACCGAGACCATCGCGCTTCTCTCCCGTGATCGTCGATGTGTCGCTCTGAACGGAATATCGCTGCCCGTTGATTTTCACGGAATCCAGATCGAGAGCATATTGGTTGCTTCCGGTTTCGCGGACGACCATTTCAACGTCCGAACCCTTCGGAATTGCGATGTTTCCGTTCCGGCTCATGACATCCTGCTCAACGACTCCTGAGTAAACGCGGCCATCGGCATCTTTCGCTTCAATGCGCTCATTTGTTCGAACGGTAATTGATGTTCCCGCATCGATGGTTCCGCCTCGATATATCTGTGCAATACCGGTATTGGCGAAGCACAGACTCCAGAGAATTACTCCGGCCACCATTGCGATAAGCGGCCGGGCAGGTTGGTTCGATTTTCTGAATTTCATTTGACCCCCCTCTTGCGCGCACCAGGGACGCGCTCCGTATATCTGGATTGCAATTACGCTGCCCGGGGAGAGTTCCTTTTCGAATCATGCAAGTTGAGCACAACGGCGACCGGCCCGGCCCCATGGAGGCAGGGAAAGTTTGGGGGCAGTACAGTCTGCACAGTGTGGCGGTATCTGAGGAAGAAAGGCCTCCCTTGAAGTGGTACAGCTCGTGCACCCATAAACTACATGCACGCTAAAACCGGCCTTGCAGTTGCTTTGGCGATTGTTCTGGCACTGGCTTCTTATGCGCTGCCGGCCGCACGCCCAACAAATCGTATTGTTGAAGCCATTGAGGACCGCTCCGATATCGGCACTGTCGGCCCGGGAACGCTGGAGCCGCACGTGGTGCGGGCACAAATCCTCCTGGATCGGGCGAGATTCTCGCCCGGCCAGATCGATGGACACTACGGCGGCGACCTTGAAGTCGCTGTCAGGGGATACCAGGAGCAACATCGTCTGAACGCGAACGGCATCATCGACGTTCAGATGTGGCGCCTCCTGAACGTAGACAAGCGGCCGCTGCTCAAAACCTACACAATTACCGCGGCAGACTTAAAGGGCCCGTTTGAGCCGATCCCAAAAGATGTTCAGGAGAAGGCCCGCATGAAATGGATGGGCTACGAATCGGCAGCGGACGAATTGGGCGAAAAGTTTCATGCATCACCGCGATTGCTTGCGGCGCTGAATCCCGGCAAGAATCTCGAAAAAGCCGGCGAGGTGATTGTTGTGCCTGCGACCGAACGCGCACAGGCGCGCCGCGCCATTCGTGTGGTTGTCTCAAAATCCCGGCGCACCGTAATGGCATATGGCCTGGGAGGCAAGGTGCTGGCGCAATATCCTGCGACCATCGGCGGGGAACACGATCCCCTGCCCGTCGGAAACTGGAAGATCACGATCGTGCAGCGTAATCCGTGGTTCAACTACGATCCAGTGCACTTCTGGAACGCCCGGCCTGACGAAGCCGCCGCGAAGCTTCCGCCGGGTCCGAGAAATCCGGCCGGCGTGGTGTGGATTGGACTTTCAAAAGAGCATTACGGAATTCACGGGACGCCGGATCCGGGCCGCATCCGTCACGGCGAATCGTATGGCTGCATCCGCCTGACGAACTGGGATGCTGCCGATCTGTCGCGCATGGTGATCCGCGGAACTCCGGCAATCCTCAAGGACTAGGAAAATGCGGTCTCTCGCGATCAGCCTCGCGTTTTGGATGGCTCAGGCAATCGGCCCGATCGGGTTGCCGCTTCATGGACTTCGTCTCTCGGACCTGCGCGATACTTTCAACGAAGTTCACAACGGGCACCCGCACGAAGCCATCGATATTCCGGCCCCGCGGGGCACGCCGGTGTATGCCGCAGTTTCCGGAACGATTCGCAAACTGTTTCTCAGCAAGCCCGGCGGCAACACCATCTACGAATTCGACGATGCGAGCCAATACTCCTATTACTACGCTCACCTGGACCATTACGCAGGAGGCCTGCGCGAAGGAATGCACGTCGAACGTGGAGAGACCATCGGCTACGTGGGATCGACGGGAAACGCGGATCCACGCGCCCCACACCTGCACTTCACCATCTTCGAACTCGGCCCCAAACACCAATGGTGGAAAGGCAAACCGATCAATCCATTTCCGAATCTCGTTGAAGTCCTGAAAAACAGCCGGTGAGATCGGCGACGCAGCCGCTTCCGCCGGATCACCAAATGGATTGAACATGCGGATAGCTGCGGATCTTCGTATCCTTCGTAATCAGAGTTGCGGTGTGGCTTCGCGCGGTGGCGACAATGATTTGATCGGCAGGATCGCCATGGAAAGGTTGCGGCAATCGACAACTATCGATGAGAATCGGCCGAGTGAGTTCCACAAGGTGAAGCGGTCGATCATCAATCGCTGCGTCAACCCATGCATCGATATCCCTGTCGAGAACGATCTGCTTCTTCTCGACTTTCTTCGCCAACTCCCACAGGGAGATCATGGACAGGTACAGAGTGCGCTGCTCGACGGCTTTGGCGATTTCGTTTTTTGCTTTTTTGGACAGCCTGCGATCCTCGGTAACCCACCAGATCCACGTATGAGTGTCAAGAAGCGCCGGCATCCCAATTCTCGCCCGTACTGAAAGGGTCTCCTTTTTCTTTCAAAATGCTTCCGGCAAGCGATCTCCTTTCGGCAGGCCTTACGTAGGGAACAAGCTTCGCCACCGGTTCGCCGCGTTTCGTTATGACGATTGACGACTTTGTTTTCGCAACCTCGTCCAACGTTTTCAAACAGACGTCCTTGAATTTTCCTGCAGGCATCGTTTTCATTATTCGAATATAGCCATGGCCATATGGCCATGTCAATTTACTCCTTCGTTGTGGAACTGCGATCCGCTCATTATTGACCGGAGTTCGGTCCCGTCGAACCGCGCGTGATAAGATCCCCCGATCCTCGAGGTGATCCCATGTTAAGACGCACAGCGTTCGTACTTGCAGTTTTGTTCGTATTCTCCTCGCATGGTTTCGCGCGTGCTGCGAATGGCCTGGAGGGAGTCTGGCAGGTCATGGACGCCGGTGGAATGCCGGTCGCCGGACTCTATATCTTCACCGGAACTCATTACAGCATCATGTTCGCAACCAAAGATCGGCCGCAGATCGACGACACCAACAAAGCCACGGCCGACGAACTCCGGGCAATGTGGGGTCCCATGGCGGCGAATGCGGGGGCTTATGAAGTTTCCGGCAATCTCGTGACGATCAAGCCGATCGTTGCCAAGATACCCATTGTCATGAAAGATGGCGCGAACGAAGTCTACGCCTTCCGCATCGAGGGCAACATCCTGTCGTTAACCCAGCAGCGAAACGCCAGAGGCGTCGCAGTTCAAAACGCCAATACCGTCCGCCTCATGCGCGTCGAGTAAACTGCGCGTGTCATGCCCATGCCGGAACGCGCTTTTCTTGAGCTGGCCGTAAGCGACCCGCTATTCTCATTCACCTGCGCAAACGTTGAGCGCACATGGCGGCGCAAAAACGATATCGAGGCTACCGAGATTCAGGATCCGAGTGCAGACCCGCTAGCTCCAACAGGTACCGCAGTCTGTCTTCTCCGGCGGCTCCGCGTTGAGTTGCAGCGATATTGCCGTCTTTATCGATCACGACATAAATCGGATATGCATTCGCCTGAAACATTGCGGCAAGGTTGGTGTCGCTCATTAGAACGACATGGGAGAGTTTGGGATGACGATCGAGATATTTTTTTACAGTGTTCCTGGACTCGCCGACATTGACGGTGAGGACAATCAATCCCTTCTTGTCATATTCCTGATGAATCCGTTCAACGAAAGGTGCCTCCGCCAGACAATACCCGCACCACGTCGTCCAGAATTCCAATAAGACAACTTTCCCTCTGACCGACTCGTTGGTGAACCGCTCTCCATCCATCGTCTTTGCGGTGAACTTCGGAGCGGGTTCTCGATTCTGAGCATTAACGAATCGGATCGGGACGAAGACGATCGCGCAAAGTACCATTACGTAGCGGGCCAGCATGGCGCGAATCTATCACAGTAACCATCCATAGCCATTGATTCTTCGTTCACGCGCACTGGCAGTCGTTAACATCAGGGATCGCCCCCGGGTCCGTCTGCTCGAGTCCAGGCAGATCGCGATAGAATCAACGCGGAATTGCTGCTCATCTATCGAGAGTTTCAAAAGTAAAGGAAGAGATATGCCGAAGACGATTGTTCTCTACGTTGTATTGTCCCTGGTGCTGTTCCGCGCAGACGTTGCACACGGACAGCGAGGTGAACGCGGCGCTCCTCAGCCACCACGACCGGATAATCCGCAGTCGCTGGCGCACATCGATGCGGCAAGGAAAATTGCGGGCGCCGATCCGTTCCTGTTGAACCCGTTCAATTTTTATTGCGTTGCGGGAAAAGCGCGAGCACAGAACAACGCAGCGCCGGCGCTCGAGCCGGTCAAGTTATTCGACAACCTTTACGCGTTCGGCAACTCCGAAACGGCTGTGTATGGTCTGACAACATCGAACGGAATGATCCTCTTCGATTCGGGGTTCACGGACAGGACCGAATCTGAAATCATTTCAGGAATGCAGAAGCTCGGGCTCGATCCGGCGGCAGTGAAATACATTCTGCTCGGCCATGGTCACGCCGATCACTTCGGGGGCGCGAAGTATTTTCAGGATCATTACGGAACGCAGGTCGCGACAACGGCCGCCGACTGGGATCTGATCAATCCTCCCAATCCGCCCGCAAATGCCAATCTCAATGCCGCGCAGGCCAGACCACGCAAAGATGTCGTGCTCACCGGCGGCCAGCCTTTCAAATATGGAGGCGTGACCATTACGACAGTCGCGATTCCCGGTCACACGCCGGGTTCGCTCGCCTACATTTTTCCCGTGAAGGAAAAAGGCAAAAAAGCACGCATGGCGGGACTTTTTGGCGGCGCAATTCTAACGACGAACATCATCACAACAGACGGACTGAAGCAGTACGTTCAGTCCATCGCGAATTACGCCGGCGTTGCCGGGAAGATGAAGGTTGTAGTGGAAATCCAAAATCATCCGATCTTCGATGGTATGCCGGATAGACTTGCCAGATTCCGGACGATGACAGGAAAGGGTCCAAACCCGTTTATTGTGGGCACCGACGGCTATCTCAAAATGTGGAACATCATTTCCGAATGTATTCAGGCCGAAATTGCCCGGCGCGAGGCGCAATAAAAACGGGCCGGTCTTATTCTGTCACTTGGCTAGCAGCGCAGCTCGTTGTTGGGCGCTCAGAAGCTTCAATACTTTCGACAGTGTTTCGCGCTGGAGTTGATCCATATTCGTTTTGTCGGGCGACTGGTCCTGGGATTTCTTGATCAATTCAAGCCTGGCCTCGTTCTGCTGGTCGAATAACGCCTGGATCTGAACGGTCTGCTCTGATGAAAACGCAACGCCGGCATCGTCCATTGTCAGCTTAATGGCATCGAAACCACCGCGCGATTTCACCTGATCCTTGTACATCTTCTTGAGCAGTTGACGTTGTCCGTCATTGAGGGCGGGGACATCCGCAATTTTCCCGAGAAGCTGATCGTTGAGCCGTACGATTTCGGGCGTCAGCTCTTCCATGCTCGGCAGATTTCCCGCAACGTCAGGCCCTTTGGCTTTCTGCAAGTCCGCCACGCGTTTCTGCAGCGTCTGCCGCATTACAGGAATCTCATTGTTGACCAGGGCGGTAAGCGCCGTTTGCTGCTCCTGCGAAAGCGGCATATTCGACTGCGCCAGCAATTCACGAAGGCGCACCAGACGATCGACCGCAGCCGGTGTGGCGCGGGCAGGGGCGTTTCCTCGAGCATTCGCATTCCCGCGCGCAGGCTGATTACCGCGCGGTGCCGCGATATTCAGCAGGCTGCTGACGTCGCCGCCCAATCCCAGGTCGATGTCTTGAGCAAAAACCCTCGAAGCCAGGCACGTAAAAGCAATCGTGAACAAAAGTCGTTTCATGTTTCTTCCTGTATTAGAAACTCAGATTCAGGCCGAGTGTTATTGTCCGGCCTGAGGCAGCGCCCGTCGGTTTGCCGTACAAAGGAGAAGTCAGCACGCCGCTGTATCCATACACTCGTGTATTGTTCAGCAGGTTTTGGGCGTTCACATTGAAGGCCAGCTTCGGACCAGGCGCGTTGCTGCCTCCCGCTTGCGGAACGACAACCGGTCCTCCCGGGCCGCCAACTATAAGCTGCGGGTTTGCCGGATTCGCAGCGTTGGCCGCCCCGCTTTTGGGTTCTGTTTTTTTCAACAAGAATGTCTTCGTAAAGCTTCCATTGACCGTGTAACCGCCCGGGCCGGTGAGCGAATTACGATACACGCCGGCGGGACGGTCATTTGTGGACTGGTCGCCGTTGTTGTCTTTTCCGGTAGTCATGCTGTAAGGACGCCCGGAGTTCGCGTTGATGAGGAACGTCATCGTCGTGTCCTTCGGCAGTTTGAAACTCACATTCGTGAGGAAACGATGGCGCGTGTCGAACGATGAGAGCGCCCATTCCGATCTCCAGTCGTACTGGTTCTGCGCCGAACCGTTGTCCCTGGCCCAACCGAGCGTGTATTGGAAGAAGCCGTTGATGCCGATCCGGTGAAACGTGAAATTATTTGGTGTGTACAAGCGCCAGCCGAGATTCTTCGAAAACGAGTCCGCGGAGGACTCGAACTGGTAAACATTTCCGATCGCCGGATACAGCGGCCGCATCCGGTCGACTTCGGTGCGGGCGGCCGACTGAACCGCGGGATCGAAAGAGTTCAGCCGGTTCAACAAATCGTCTGGAAGCGGAGTCCCGGGATACGGCGCGTTCATGTTTCGTGTGCGGATGAGATGTACTCCTCGCGTGACGTCGTAGGACACGCTGAATCGCCACCCTTTCCTGATGTTTTGCTCCAGCGTTGCCGCGGAATTCATCGTGTACGGCGCGGCGAGGTTCGCGGCCTGGCTTCGAATGGTGGCGGTGTTTGAGGAGGGCGTTACTGAACCGCCATTGGCGAATGGATCCGGAAACGAAGGATAGAGAATCACGGTTTCAACTTGATGGTTCAGCCCGTTCTGCCGCAAAACCGTCGAGACATTGTTGATGTTGTAAACCTGATAGGAAACACGCCCGCCGGCGCGAAGCACGGTGCCGTTCCTTGGCTGATACGCCAACTGAAAGGTCGGGGCCGCGTTATTGTGATCGCCGAGATTTGTCTGAGCCTGGTACCGTACTCCCACGCCGACGTTCAGTTTTGGAGTTGCGCGCCAATCCGCCTGCAAAAATGCGGCGCCCTCAAACTGTGTCACATAGAGAATGGGATCGCCGGTTGTTCTTCTGAATTGGAGAGGGTGGCCTGCCAGATAGTCGGCGAGGCTTGAAAACGTAAACGCGCCGTCGTAATTCGTTTCGATGTTGCTGTAGTTTTTGCTGTCGGTGAAGTCTGTTCCAAATGTCAGATTCAATCTCGGACGAATCGCCCACCGGAACGTATTCCCGAAATTGTAATTCGTATTCCTTTGCCGTTGACGCGTCTGGCCGCCACCTCCGTTGAAAGCATCGAGGACGTTGATCGAATAACCTTCTTTAACCGGCAATAGCGAGTTCTGATTGTGAAACCAATAGAAGCGCACTTCACTGGTCAGCTTTGAAGTGATCGTTCCTCGTTCCGTGAGTTGCACATTCAAATTGTGGCCTTTGAAGTTTAGAGCTCGTTCGGGCAGAGTTGTGCCGCCGATACCGGCATTCCCATTTTCATTACCGTTATAGTTTCCCGCAAAAGTCACGCTGTGGCTCGGACTCAAAAAGACCTGTCCGCTGAGATTCAGATTTCGATTCTGCACTGGACTGAAGACGCCGAGATTTACAGGCCCGCCTGGAGTCACGGCAATGACGGAACCGTTCTCCGCATCCTGCTGCAGCGTTCTCGCATTCAATCGAAGCGTCAGCTTTCCCGGAATGACGGGGCCGCCATACGACGCGGTGATGATGCGTTGCTCCTTCTGAAGCCTGGCTGCATCGAATGGATTCCGGGCATTCAGATTCTGGTCATTGAAATTGAAGTTGAGATTGCCGCTCCATGGCCCGGTGCCCGGCTTCGTGATCACCTGAATGAGAGGGCCGCCGCCGGCGCGTTCCGCGCTGAACACATTCGTATCGATGATGATCTGCTGGATCTGATCGCGCGGTGGAACACGCCCGTTACTGAACCCATCGACAAGGAACGTCGCGGATGCGCCCGCAGCGCCTCCACCGCCCGCGAGGGCCTGCAGTTGGGCCATCATCGCGTCTTCATCTTCAGGAAGGTCTTTGATTCGATCGCCTTGAACCGTGGTCTGCGTCAGGTTTGCGTCCTGCTCGAGACTCACTTTGTCATCGCCCGCAGCGACATCCACGACGGCATCGATTGTCGCGACTGTCAGAGAAATCGATAACGGCCGCATATTCTGTGCGGCACGAACATTCTGTTGCCGGGTTTTGAATCCATCCAGTGACGTTTCCAGCCGATAATCGCCCGCCGGAACATTAAAAGAAAAGTTTCCGGTGGCGTCGGTTTTGGTTTGAGCGACAACGTTAGATCCTTGAGAAAGTTTGAGATCGGCTCCCGGAATAACGGCCCCGGAAGGATCCAGCACGGTGCCTCTCATCATCGCAGCCTGCGCGAAAACAATTGAGACGCTCAATAAAACGGCGGCGAACGCAGCGATACGCGTTACCTTCATATTCCTGACCTTTCGCTGTAACGAATGACAGAGTTGATTCGCTTGTGGCGCCTGGAACGATCGCGCAACCGGTACTCGCTTCCCCGTGGCATGCCGGTTCCCCTGACTGCGCGACTTGCGGCACGCGCAGTCGTGGGCTCGCTACATAGACACGGGATCTCGACATTCGGTTACCGCAAATCATCCCGTGAACCAAACTTCTCATCACTGGTTCACAAATTTGAAATACCCGCTGTGATCGCGATTCGTTGAAGGAATTCTGTTGCATTTGAGAAGATTCCAGCCGTGAGCGATGACTTGCAGCCACAACCAGTCTCCAGCCGCATGGTCACTGTTCGAAAGTTATCATCGATGCATGAAGCGTATGTAGCCCAGGCGCTCCTGGAATCAGAGGATGTTTATGCGGTCGTGCCGGACGAATGCCTCATAAACCTGAATTGGCTCTACAGAAACGTTTTGGGTGGCATCAAGCTACAGGTGCCCGAGGCGGATGCTCGACTTGCAACGGATTTACTCGATGCCCATGTCCTGGAGGATGAAGGACTGACATCTGAACCTTGTCTTCTCTGCGGTGGGCCTGCTGTTGAACATTTCCTACTAGGACAGAGAATTGCGTTCCTGATCTGGATGATCCTTGGCTTTCCCTTCTTCGTCATTCGGAGCAGAGATGAGATTGAGTTCCTGATCTGGATCGAATTCTTATGAGTGTCGGAAATTCGAGAGGTTGCACTATCATTCCAACATGAGTTCGTACGGTTCGAGAAGGTCCACGCTTCACGAGAGTCATACAAGATGTTGTCAGCGATCGAAATCCTGAACTTCCGCGGCTTCTCTAAGACAAAGCTGAACGACCTGGGACTTGTCAATCTTGTCGTCGGTCGTAATAACAGCGGGAAAACGTCTCTTTTGGAAGCGATCTCCGTTCTGGCAGACCCCGACACAGCGCGGTCTTTATCCACCACTTTTAGAGCAAGCTCTGGTAGTGATCGATCCCATACATGGCTTATTCGAGACGGCGCAGAGAACAAACAGGCTGACCTTCTCGGAACTGACCAAGGGGGACAATGGCGTGTCATCATTCGAGCGGGTAATCTCGCGTCGCCAGGTGCAACAGTAACGATGTCTTTCGCCGATTTGCAATTGTCAGCTTTTGGACCATATCGGCAACTCAAAGCCCGAACTATTTCGGTACATCACCGCGCTCCTGCGGAGATCGCGACTGCTTTTGCTGAGGCCGTGCGGCCTTCCGAAGGAGAGGGTCAGATGGAGTCCCTTCTTCGATCGGTGGATGACCGCATTAAGACAGTGAGGCTGGACTACACGGGATCGCAACCCTTCATCGTCTTCGACATCGGGCTAACCCGCAGAATTCCTATTTCTGAGGTTGGTCAGGGAATTTACAGGCTCGTCGCGATCTTCTCGGAACTGCTGGGACAGAGGCCGGACATTTGTTTCATCGACGAAATCGAAAATGGAATCCATTATTCCGCCCTACCGCAAGTTTGGACAGGTATTGCAGAGGTCGCAGAGCGTCTACATATTCAGGTCTTTGCGACAACTCACAGCGGCGAATGTTTGGCCGCTGCTCACGACGCTTTCAACACTCGCAAAAACTACGATCTGAGAGTCATTCAACTCTATAGAACGGATGGTTGTATTGACGGACGCGTGCTTGATCGCGGCCTCATCGAATCCGGGTTGGAAGGGAACATCGATCTTCGGTGACAGAAGACAGCAGAAAAGGTTTCGGCGCCACACGGAAATGGTCAGATGAGCCATTGGTTCTTTTTGTCGAAGGCTACAGCGATCTAACCTTCTACGCAGAACTGTTAGAGCATATCGAAATCTTCAGTCCATTCATCCAGAACCTCGGAGGCAAAGGTCGCGGCAAACTTCGAGATGAAGCAAAACTCCTTCTGAAACCCGATAATCTGGCAAAGATGAAGGCCATAGCCATTATCCTCGACGCCGATGGCAGCGCGGAACAATCGTTCGCCGGCGCCCGAGACGCAATTCGCAGCGCTCTCGAACTCGACATTGACACACCTGGAAAATGGTTTGAGGAATCTCGCACGAACGCACGATTTGGAATCTATATCGTCGCTGGTCCTGATGGCACGGGAGAAGTCGAATCCTTAGCTTGGGATGCTTGGCAATCAAAGGTCGAGAACGCGAGATTGAAGGAGTGCGTTGAGGAATTCACCAGATGTGCAGCGGCAGCCGGATTGACGCTGCGTAATTTGGATAAAACTCGAATCGGCGCGGCTTTGTCGATCCTTAATGAAGATGATCCAAGGCTGGGTGCAGGTGCGCGTGCAAACAAGTTTGATTTTGAATCTGCGCAATTCAAGAACCTGCGCGAATTCTTCCTTGAAGTGAAGCCGATCCTTTAGCGTACCGAATACAGTCCTCCTGACTTGCGTCCGGCTTTTGAAACAACCCCAACTCGCCCATCCACTAAATGCTACTGCTCAATCCTCTCGAAGTACCGTATTCGGATCGAGTCGCGAGGCGCGCCAGGCAGGCAACCCACAGGAGACGGCGGCCACGGTGACGATGATGGTAATCACGATGGCGCCGGTCGCCGCATCGGTGGGTTGTACTCCAAACAGCAGTGAGGTGATCAACCGGTTCAGACTGTATACGCCGATCAGACCCAGAATGCCGCCGGTTGCCGTAAGCAGGAGTCCTCGTCTCATGATTTGCGCAATGACATTCGCACGATCGGCGCCGAGCGCGATGCGGATGCCGATCTCGCGACGTCTTTCCGCCACAAGGTAGGAAAGCACGCCGTAAATTCCGATGGCCGCGAGCAGTAGCGCGAGCCCTGCGAAGATGGTGATCAGTTGCGCCAGCAGGCGCGGACGCTGTATCGATTCTTCAAACACGCTCTCCATTTCACGAAAGCGAACGACAGGCACACTGGGATCGCCTTCGCGAACCACGCGCTCGATCGTTTGTGACAACGTTGCAGCGGGAAGCGTGGTGCGCAGGACAAGATTCATCGTGACCGGAGTGTTCACGATCTGCGGCCGCCCGATCCCTTGTTCGAGGAAGAAGTAAACTTCGGTTCCGGTTTTCTTATCGACGCCGCCCTGTTTCACATCCTTCGCAACGCCGATTACGGTGAACCACGGAATCTGGTCGCCGCAGCACGGCCGCACGCGAAGTCCGATCGGATTCTTGTCTTTCCAGAACGTGTTCACGAGCGTCTGATTCACGACCGCCACCATGCCCTGCGAACCGGCGTCCGTCGATTCGAAGCTGCGTCCCTGAACGATCGGAATGCCCATCGTCTCGAAGTAATTCGACATGACGTTCTGGTAGTAATCGACATTCTTGGCGGGACCCTGCGGCGGAGGCGTGTAGTCGCTGATATCGGTGTCGTTTGCATTGAGCGGACGGTTCGGCGGCAGCCCGGACATTGCCGTGGCCGCCTGGACCCCCGGTATGGCTCGAAGGCTTTCCAGCAGCCTCTGGTATTTCGGAACGCGCGTTGAAGGCAGGTACTTCACACCGGGCAACGTCATCGAGAACGTCACAAGGCGCGCGCGATTGAAGCCCGCATCCACGTGCGTGAGGTTATGCACGGTGCGGACCAGCAATCCCGCGCCGATCACGATCATGACAGACAGTGCGACTTCAGCGATCACAAGCGCGTGGCGAATATGATGGCGCGCCGCTCCGGTGGCGCCTTTGGATCCGGCATCCTTGAGCGCCGTTGCGAGCATCTTTACTCGAGTGTGTGCGATCGGAGTCAATCCGAAGATCAGGCCGGTTGCGATGGAAAGTCCCGCCGTAAAAATCAGCGCGATGGGATCGACTGCAATCTCGTTCGTCCGAGGCAGCGTGGCAGGATAAGCGCGAATCAGCGTCATGATGCCGGCTTTGGCAAGCAGAACACCGAGCGCCCCGCCCACCACTGACAGCAGTACGCCTTCCGTCATCGAATGGCGAATCAGGCGGCCGCGGCTTGCGCCCAGAGCGCGGCGCACCGCGTACTCGCGATATCGAGACTCCGCTCGCGCCAGCAGCAGGTTCGCCAGGTTCGCGCATGCAATGAAGAGCACGAATCCGACGGCTGCCTGAAGAACCCAGATCGAACGGCTGACGCCGCCAAGGATCTCTTCACGCATGGGTTTCATTTGAAGGACATGGTGTCCGAAGTTGGGGAGCGGACTGAAGAAGTGATTCTTGGCGCCGGTACGCTCGCTCCAATGCGAAACGAGGTCGTCCAATTCGCGCTGCGCGGCTTCAGCCGTGACGCCATCCTTCAAGCGGCCGATCAAATACAGATAATGATTCCCGCGATTCTGCCGATTCGCTCGATTCAAACCCAGAGGCAGCCAGATCTGAGTGCGGTTGTCCATCAGGTCTGTGCCGGGCGGCATAATCCCGATAACCTCACGCCGCGCGCCGTTGATTTCCACGGCTTGTCCCACCATGGGACGGCCTGCAAACGCGCTCTGCCACAATTCGTGCGAAAGAATCGCGAGCGCAGGCGGCGTTGGAGGCGGCCCACCGGCTGCGGGTTGTGCGGTAACATCGGTTTCGCCTTTCCCGAACAATCGGCCCTGCGCGGGCTGTACACCAAGCGCGTTCAGAAGATGTTCATCGACGTTCACGGATCGTACGCGCAAAGGCCGATCGCCGGCAGTCAGGTTCACTTCACCTGTGGTGTAAGCGCCGACATTGGCGAACGATCCATTGATTTCCTGAAACTCCATGTATTCCGGCGGCGATACCCAGAACTGAAGGAACCCCATCGTTGGAAACTGCGTCGTCAGATACATCAATTGATCGGGCGTCGGATAGGAGAACGGCCGGAGGATCACGCTGTTGACCAGAGAAAAGATCGCCGTGTTTGCCCCGATTCCCAATGTCAGCGTAACGATAACGACCAACGCGAATCCCGGGCTTCGCAACAGAGAACGCACAGCCAGACGGACGTCGTGAATCAGTTCTTCGATCCAACGCATGACAGTGACCTCCTGGAGATTGGCCGTTGCATAGAACCATAAATGCCGGGAGTGGTTGGCCCTTCATGGGCGGCATTATTGCGAAGAGGAATCCTCCGGCCCGATGATCGCGTTAGCCGCGTGGTATTATGCGCCCGTGAATATCGAACGCACGATGGAGTTCATCCTCGAGAGTCAAGCCAACACCGAGGTTCGTCTCACCGGCATTACGAAGCTGATGAAGCAGGGCATGCGCATGCTGGTTAAGACCGATACACAACTGGCGGAATTGGCCACAGCGCAGAAACGCACGGAAGGCCGAGTGGCGGAATTGGCAGTTGGAATGAGGGAATTGTCGGGCGAAATGAAGGAACTATCCGTCGAAATGAAAGAATTGGCGAAAGCACAGAAGGAACTCGCCCACGCCCAAAAAACAACAGAGCGTACGTTGCAGGCTTTCATCAAAGGCCAACGCAACGGCAGGAATGGCCGATAGGCTCGCCACCCACCCACTGTAGCTGTTCGTCCGGGCCGTCGAATCGATATCCCACTAAATCCTCAATACGACAGCCACGTGTCCGGCGGCTGCACGCTGATTCCCTTCCGGGCGTAGTCGCACACGCCCGATGGGAAAACGGTTCGGAGTGCCGCGGCCTCCCCATCCGTGAGTGCTCGTGAATAGTCTTTTTTGTCGATCGGTTTGAGCGCGCATTTCAGCATGGTTGAGGCTATGGGCATTCCCGCATTGAGGCGCGGGTTGGAGTACGCCGGGAACATCTCGGCGCAGCGTTTCATGTCCGTAATCTTCCGGCCGTCCTTTGTGTAGCACCCGTCCGTTATGCTCGCGGGCCGATTGCGCATCACTTTCTCCAACGGGCTCTTTGCAGGCGAAGTGTCTCTGGCAATGGCATCGAGCCACGCGGCCATCTCTCTGAGGTTGTCGCGTTGTGCGCTCTGAATGTCCGTGCCGGGCTCGTAAATGTGCAGCACCTGATTGCCGGAAGTGCCGTTGGCCGCGGCCAGACGAGCTCGCATGATATAGCTGTTGACGGTATCGTGCAGATCGCCGCTGCCATCGGTGTACGGGCGCACGTCAATGATCGGCACCATCGCCATCCCCTTGCCGGCATCGTTCACACGTCCGGATTGGTGCGCGATGCGAAGCGCGACGGCGTCGGCTGTCGTGCGAGCGGCTACAACATTGCCATCGATGTCGTGACCGCCGGCACGCCTGTTGAGATCGATGAATTGCTCGAATGTGATTTTTCCGCTGTTGAAGGCCTTGAGTCCGTACTGAATACCGACGTTGTCAAATGGCCGGCGCGCGAATCCCGTTTTCGGATCGCGTCCGAACACGTTGACGAGGTTGTCCTGGTAAGTGCACCTGGCGCCTTTCGGGTTGGTACTTGAATCATAAATCTCACTGCCGGACAGCGTGCCGTCACAGAATTTGACAAGCAGCAATCGAATATTGGTCCCGTTCTGAGCGCAGTACTGCCAATTCGCTTCACCGGAAACAGCGGCTTTTTGATCGTCCGTCCAGCGGGACGGCGAACTCTCAAACGCGTGCTGGATCAGTTCGCAGTCGGACACATGATTCACAAACGTGAAAGTATCCGCAAAAGACGCCGACGGGATAAGACCGTCGAGCAGTCCTGGATAGTTGTTCGCGATGAGGTGCTGTTGCATCGATCCGCCGGAACGACCGCTCCCGATCGTATAAAGAGGTACGCCGAACTCCTCGATAAAGTGCTCCTTCACCATCATCATCGTCTCGGCGGATATCACGTCGGCGCAACTGGTGTTGAATACATTCAGTGATGATGATGCAACCGCATAACCTGCAGCGATGGCGTAGTCGGACAACTGACTCTCCTCCAGAAAGCTCCGATTCGCCAGCAGACCGCCGATGGCCGTGCCCTGGTGATAACCGGCGCGACAGCCGGCGCCAAAGGTATAGATCAATCGTCTATTCCAATTGAAACCCTCAGTGCTCCACGGATCGGGAAGCGCGGTTCCGGGTTCGTGCAGGAAAGCGATCGCGTATACGGCGCGATTGATGGTCCCCATTTCGCGGCGGACGATGTACGGCACCGTTTTTCCATCGAGCGTGGTCGTCATTGCGAGATCGGCCGGCCGCGGCGCGTTCCCGTCGTATGGCTTAAAGGGATTCGCCGGCGGAGACTGGGACGTCGAGCGATAGAAGTACTCGACTCGTGTTGCCACGCTGCAGTCGGCGTCCAGCGGCGGACCGAAGCCAAACGATTGGGTCTCGCACTTGAAAGGCGCCTGATGCGGGCCGCTCAGTACCGGTCCCGTGATCGCGTGATTCACGACGACGAGTTGCACCGAGGGCTTTTGGCCATCGTAGCCGACGGCGATGCCGTTCTTACCGGGCGTCAGATCCTTGAGCCGCGCGAGGAGAGCGCTGCGATCCGACGTTGGTTTGGACTCGGAGTTTGCGGGACGTCCGTTGACGGTTATCGCGACATGGTCCACTGCCGGCCTGGGCGGGACGATCCGGATCAGCACGTCGCCGCCACTCACCATGTCCGAACGGCTGGATATCGTACTTACCTCGAACCCGCCACCTCTTGCCGGCTGCGCCAACAGAGGCGCTCCGCTCAGAGCGACTGCAATTGCGATTGCTATCGTGATTCTCATGCCTGAAGTAATGACAGACATTGTCCTGACTGAAGCCGGGAATGACTACGGCTTCGAAGCGTCAAGAGAGACAAGATTGCGGATCTGGACGTCCGTCGCTGCCGTGAGTGGCTGCGTTCCGGACAAAGCACCATTGCCCTGCAGGATGTAGGCGATCAAATTCAGCCGCGTCTCCTCCTCGAGTTTCCCAAATCGCTCCTGAAACTCCCTGGTGAGATCCTTCGTTGTTCGGCCGGCCCACCGCTTTCGAAACTCCGGACCGACCAGAGCCGGAACCTTGCCGTAAACCTTGATCGTCTGCTGAGCATCTTCAGATAAGGAGTTGACTGGAGGAAGTTCGCCGGGTTCGCCGTTTCGGCCAGTCAACCCCGTAGTATGACAATCCGTGCACACGCCGAATGAATTCGTCTTCAGCGCCAACCGGCCCGCCTCGGCTTGTTCCAGCGTATAAACGGCCGGCCGGTTCGTTGTTTGTCTGGCCCGTGAGGTTGAGGCACCTCCGAAGACGACGGCAACGATCACTAATAATGATGCAACGCGCATGACCTCCTCCTTCGACTCATCCTGGGAACGATAGGATACAAAAGAAAGGGCGACTCTGGTTAACCTTAGGAACCCACACACGAGTTGGATAAATATCTTACTCCTGTTAGTATGAACATATGAGCAAGGAGCGCATGACGGTTACGGTCGATTCACATCTGATTGAAGCCGCCAATCAAGCTGTGACGGAAGGACGCGTGGCCTCGTTGAGTGGATGGGTCAACCTCGCGCTTGCCGAAAGAGCCGCAAAAGAGCGCCGGTTGCGCGCACTCGCGGAAGCCGTAGCAGCATATGAAGAGGAATTCGGAGAAATAACGGTCGCCGAACTGGCCGGGCAGGAACGGGCCGACCGGCGAAACTCGATTCCCATTCGCCCGCGAAAACGCTCGAAAAAATAAATGCCACTCCTGCTCGACACCGGGGCACTTATCGCACTTGAGCGTAACGATCGCTCGATGTGGCGCCGGCTGAAGGCCGCACTCCTCGTCAACGAAATCCCGGTCACACATGGAGGCGTCATCGGCCAGGCCTGGCGCGGCAAGGGCCCGCGCGCAGCGCTTCTCGCGATGGCGCTTGCGAGCATGGATGTACGCCCGCTTGACGAAGGCTTGGGCATACGGTCCGGTGAGTTGCTCCAGCGCGCAAAGAAAAACGACGTCATCGACGCGGCTCTCGTGTTGCTCGCATCGGATGGTGACTCGATCGCAACCTCCGACCCCAATGACCTCGGTCCCCTCGCCAGGGCAGCAGGGCGCGTGATCGACCTTATTCCCGTTTAAGACCGGCCGCCTTGACATGTGCAGCACATGCACCTAGCACTCTTGCAGGGGCAAGAGGATTCAAATGCGTAACGGTCCAGATGAGCTTCACAGAAAACTGAAGTCCAGGGCGGCTATGGAAGGCATGACGCTCTCGGATTACCTTGTGCGTGAAATCACCACACTTGCAGATCGTCCGACAATGGCTGAATTGCGTAACCGAATTGCGCAGCGAGGCACGGCAGAAGTGCAGACGAGACCCGCGAAAGCAGTCCGGGCGGAACGCGACACGTCCTCTCAAAAGAACTCCGCATAGAGCGCGCTTCTCAGGCACTGGATGATTTCCGCGATCTTCCACTCCATCGCTATGGGCTTTTCGATTTCATCTCGCGGGTATGGGAACTGCGGAAATCGCTGACGGCCTACGACGCGGCTTATGTATCTCTGGCGGAGGCGCTGGATTCAACGGTAGCCACGATTCCGGGCAACGGCCAGATGTCTGCATTCCTGAATCAGCTTGCCGGATTCGAGAAGGTCGCCGCGCCTTTCCAGGGAGTGCTCCGCATCACCACGGCATCGCCTGCCGGCCTTACTGTGGCGGGCCTTCGCGGGCGGACCAACGAACGCGGAGATTTTCTGATTACGACCACCATGCCCATTAACGAGAACGCTCCAGCTTCAACCGGCGAATTGTTTTTCCCGCACTTCGTCGATGGAGGTGGTTACACGACGCAGTTCATACTGTTCGGACGCAACCCGAGTCAGGCTTCCAGCGGCGGATTGATTTTCTACGGTCAGTCCGGCCAGAGCGCCACGTTGACGCTGCCCTGACCCGGAATCATCAGGGCACAGTACCCGGAGGCGCGAGAAGCGCGAGGTGAACCTTGTGACATAACTTCAAGCACGATTAGTGGAAGGATATCTTTGATACAAGCGGTAATCCAATGGCCGTGAAGCTGAACGCATCAACCCAGGCATCGTTCAATTATTCGATTTCTCCCGAGGGCACATTTACCCTGGCCCCACGCGACGCAAATGGGCAGTCCCCATTTTGAAAAAGAATTCAATGCAGCGATTGTTCACGTGCATAAATATGCAACGTGCCTTTCTAAACAACCTAACGGTTCTTCGAAGGATCGAGCAGCTTCAGCTTCGGAAAATAGCTGCGATAAAACCCGCGGTCGCGGCTCAAGAGAAAATCCGCCTGAAAGGTCGCGTGGGCTCCGACGATGAAATCGGGAATGAGATGCTGGCGGACTCTGCCCCTGGCTGTCGTACGATACTGCCTCCAGATCGAGCCGGCCATTTCAGAAGCCTCGCGGCCCGCAGCATCGAATTGGATCTGGAGTTTGTTGAAGGCCTGTTGAAAGAGATCATCATTCGGAAACGCAGCCCGCACTTCGGCCCAGACGATTTCACAGGCGATGACGGCCCCGGAGTCTATGGCGTTGCGGAGCAGGGCTGCAGACGCTTCTCCGAAAACCGGATCCGGCAACAAAACATCCAGCAGGACCGATGAATCAATGGCGCTTCGCACGGCGTCCTGACAGCTTGGATCCGCGAAACTGATCCAACAAATCATCTGTCCTGTTTTTCGAATGCAATAATCCGAAAGCCTGATCCACCGGATGCGTTCCCAAACCGCCTTTACGCAGAAGCGCGCCCTTCTTTGTTATTTGGAATGTCACTACCGTGCCGGGATGAAGTCCGAAGCGGCTTCTTATCTCCACCGGCACCGTGATCTGGCCCTTCGAAGAAATCACGCTTTTCATAAGTAAAGGATATTGTGCTTTACTTCCTGAGTAAAGCTCGGACTTACTCACGCCAACTTGACCCTCACCGGCACGCCGCTTATTCTTCACAACAGTCTCGATCCACGTTGGTTCAGGACGGCAAGGGATATGACACTCATCTACACGCGATGCGACTGGGCCGGAACCGATCCCATCTACGTGAACTATCACGACACCGAGTGGGGCGTTCCGGTCTACGACGACCGGCGGCTCTTTGAGTTTCTCATCCTCGAGGGCGCGCAGGCCGGGTTGAGCTGGATCACCATCCTGAAGCGCCGCGAAGGCTATCGTGAAGCGTTCGATGGATTCAATCCGGAACGCATTGCGCGTTTCACGCCGAAAAAAGTGGAGAAACTGCTGCAGAATCCCCGAATCATCCGGAATCGGCTGAAAGTGCAGTCGGCGATCACAAATGCCAGAGCATTTCTCCGCGTGCAGGACGAGTTTGGCGGATTCTCAAAGTATCAATGGGGATTCGTCGCCGGCCGCCCTGTAGTGAACCATCGGCGAGCCATGCGGGACATCCCCGCCCGCACCGAAATGTCCGATGCCCTCAGCCGCGACCTGAAGAAGCGCGGCTTCACGTTCGTCGGCAGCACGATCATTTATGCGCATATGCAGGCTGTCGGCATGGTCAACGATCACATTGTGTCCTGCTTCCGTCACAACGAAGTGCAGGCGCCGATGCCTCGATGAGGCGCAGCTTCTGAAAGCGTGAGTTTTCCCTTGGACATCGAAGCGCGTTGTGGCACACTGCCGCCGAAATGTTCGCCGGCTCTTGGTGAGAGCCGAACCGCCTCAAGTCCGGGCAGGATCTTCAACTACCCCGTTCTGTAATTCACTCCCAAAAAACTAAAAAAGAGATTCGAAGGAGGATGGCGTGTATCGGCATTTCATCACTTTTGTCATTGTTTTCATCATTGCAGTTGTGCCGTTGGCGGCACAAACCAGTTCGCTTCAGGGTGTCATTACGGATCAAACAGGGGCTGTCGTACCGGGCGCGGTAATCAAGGTCACCAACACGGAAACATCAGCGTCGCGTCAGGAAATCTCCGCCGAGACAGGCGCGTACGGATTCCAGCAACTGCTGCCGGGTCCATACAAAGTTGAAGTCCAACTGCCGGGATTCAGCACAAAGGTTGGTTACGTGATACTCCAGGTGGGCCAGCCGGGAACGCTGAGTCTGCAACTGGAAGTCGGCCAGAGCTCGGATGTTGTGAGCGTGATGGCGGAAACCACCACCATCAATACGCAGGACGCGACGGTTGGAAATCCGTTCACTGAAAAACAGATCATCGAGCTTCCTCTCGAGACGCGCAACGTGGTGGCGCTGCTCAGCCTTCAACCTGGTGTTGCCTCATCGGGGCAGGTACTCGGAGCCAGAGCGGATCAGAACAACGTTGTTTTGGATGGCGCCAACATCAACGACAACCGGGGATCGACGAGCAGTAACGGGTTCAACTCCGTCCTTCAGATTCCTCTCGATTCCGTTCAGGAATTTCGTACAACGATCGCCGGACAAGGCGCCGATCAGGGCCATATGGCGGGCGGGCAAGTCTCGATCGTCACGAAGAGCGGCACCAACACCTTTCACGGCACGCTTTATGAATACAACCGCAACACCGATTTCGAAGCCAATGACTGGTTCAGCAATCGAGCCGGTGTCGCGCGCCCCGCGCTGATCCGGAATCAATATGGCGCGTCGTTGGGCGGTCCAATCAAAAAGAACAAATTGTTTTTCTTCTATAACTGGGAAGGCCGCAAAGATCGCAGCCAATCATCGGCGACAGCTACGGTTCCAAGCGATTCGCTACGGCAGGGCATCGTCAAGGTGCTGCTGAAGAGTGGGCAGACTGTTTCGTTGACGCCGGCCGACGTCAAGGCCCTCGATCCGCTTGGTCTTGGGGAAAACCCGTACATCGTGAATCTCATGCAACAGTACCCCCAGGGGAACAATCCCCTGGGCGCTTCCGACAAGGGCCTGAACTTCAATCAACTGCTGTTCAATGCGCCTCAGCCGTTAAACAACTTTGTTCAAGTCGCGAAACTCGATTACACCCTTTCGAGCAAGCACTCTTTCTCCGTGCGCGGCACGCTCGTTAAAAACTCCAGCGTTCCCAGCGGCGGCCTCGCGCTTTTTCCGGGCCAGTCGCCAAGACAGCAGACTCTCGACAACTCACGGGGATTGGCGGTGCATTACACCTATGTGGTCAGTCCGACTCTGGTGAATTCTTTCAACTACGGTTTCACCCGGCTCGGCACAACGAGTACAGGCAGCCAGAACGTCGTGCCGAGTTTCGTTTTTACGTCGCTGCTTTCCACGACTCGAGCGAGTTCACGCATTGCGCCGACGCCGAATATCACCGATGACCTGACGTGGACAAAGGGCCGGCACACCATCCAGATGGGCTTCAATTACATTGAGGCGAAGAACCTGACTACATCTTTCAATAATTATCCCAGCTACAGTTTCGGATCTTCGGTGTTACTGGGGTTGGGCAACGACATTACGAATGCCGTTACGGCTTATATCCAGAAAACGATTCCGGGAGCCGCGCTTTCTTCGAACAGCAACGTGATCAGCGCCTTCGGCGCGATGTTCGGCATGTTGAACAGCGGCAGCGCGACTTATAACTACGGCATCGATGGAAAAGCAGTCCCATTCGGAACGCCGATCACTCGCGATTTTGTTTCACGTTCTCCGGAGGAATACATCCAGGATGTCTGGAAAGTCAGACCCAATCTAACCGTCATCGCCGGGCTGCGCTATTCGATTTACGGAGTCCCTTTTGCAGAGGACGGCGTTCAGGTTGTTCCGAAGACTTCAATGAGCGATTTCTTCTCGCAGCGCGTGGCCGGGGCATTGGCCGGTATTCCCAATTCGGCGGTAACGAACGCCTTGATCACTTATCAAGTCGGTGGTCCCGTCAATCATGCCCCGGGTTATTACCCGCTTGATAAGAAGGACTGGGCTCCGCGGCTCGCACTCGCATATTCGCCCACAGGCATTCTCGAAAAAATCATGGGCAAGGGCAGCGTTCTTCGAGCCGGCGGCGCCGTCGTGTATGACAACTACGGAAACGCCATGGCAGCGCAATTCTCGAGCAACGGCTCGCCCGGCCTCGCGACTTCCGTTCAGCAGCTCGTGAATACCGACTACTCCAGCAGTCCGCGTTACGACGGAACGGCGGCGACGCTGACCAAACTATCTCCAGCGAGCGGCGGCGCGTTTCCGTTCACGCCGCCAACCATCACCGGCGGATTCACCGCGTTCACAAATGTACAGAGCGATTTGAAGGCTCCGTACGAGTACCTGCTTAACCTCAGCTACGCCCGGCCGCTGCCCAGGCATATGAGCCTGGAGATTGGTTATGCCGGACGCCTGGCGCATCGCGCGATTGTGAATCAGGATTATGGTCAGCCTCTTGAGAATTTCGTTGATCTGAAGTCCGGCCAGTCCTTCATCCAGGCTGCTCAGTCGCTCGCAGACCTTTACTACTCCGGACTGACAACGGCTCAGGTCAAGGCCAACCCGAGCCTGGTTCCGCTTCAACCTTTCGCCCAGAACCTGCTGCCGGCCATGACCAACGTTTACATTCCCGGCAGCGCGTCTGCGAATTTGTTTTACGACGTTTACTCCAAATACGCGGGAAGCTGGACAGACACGATCAACGATGTGGACCGTGTCCGTCAGGCCAACGGCAGTTGCCTTGTCATCACAGGTTGCAACACTTTCTTTCCGTTGCAGGCGTCCGGAGTGCATGCATACGCGAACGCGGGCAAGTCCGCGTATCATGCCATGGTCGTTTCGCTTCGGCGTACGGTTTCCAGCGGCTGGGGCTACGACTTCAACTACACCTGGTCTCACGCCATCGATACCGGTTCAGGCGCGGAATCCTCCGGCGGCACGAATGTTCCGAATGCGTTCTGTGTCGATTGCGGCAGAGGACCCGCGGATTACGATGCGCGCCACACGGTGAATGCCAACGCTGTGATTGAACTTCCTTTCGGAGCCGGTAAGTCGCTGTTCAGCAATTCTCCGAAACTGGTGAATGGAATCATCGGTGGATGGCAGCTCAGTACGCTGTTCAGCTTTAATACGGGCAAGCCCATCAATTGTTCGGCGAACAACCAGTTCAATACCAACTACCTCGTCTCGTCGCTGTGCATTCTCGCTCCGGGCATCACCAACCCGCCTGCAACCAAACTTCAATTCGATCAACTCGGGATTCCGAGCCTCTTTGCCAATACCAGCGCCGGCGCGGACTTTGTGCCCGGCTATTCCGGTCAGGTGGGATACCGGGGCATTATGCGAGGCCTTTCGAATTGGAATAACGATGTTGCGGTCAGCAAAACCTTCAAAGTTCGAGAGGCTGCCCAGGTGAGCTTCCGCGTTGAAGCTTACAACCTGACCAACCATGTCATTTTCAGCAACCCGACGCTGCGTATCTCGCAGTTGGCCGGTACGACTTCGGCAGGCGGTCCCGCGGCATTTGGGTCCTCCACCTTCGGTGAAATCACGAGTGCGGCAAGCAATCCGCGCGTTCTGCAAATGGCATTGCGATTGAAGTTCTGACTTGAAGGCGCGGCCTTTAACCGCGCCTTCATCAAACAGAATTTGTTGTTGGATGTAACGGTGAGGACATGCGATACTGCGCCTCAAACGCTTTCTCCGCGTTGAAGAAAGCCTCAGCTCTCCGGCTCTCCGTTAGAGTCACCCAAATCACGTCAGGGTAAAAAACGTTTCAAAACCATTTTCAATCGGGATTGGTGTACGAAGTCCAATGGGTACTTTCTTTTATTCTTTGCTTCGCACAATGGGGTTCTTACTGTTAACGGCCGCTGTTGCGTCCGCCCAGTCCGGCGCTGATGCGACGAAAACCCGGCAACCGAAGACGGAAGCATCCGAATCGAAGGCGCCTCCGAAACGGGAACCTTCTTCTGCCGACGCGCCTGCCAAAGTTGCGGATAAGGCGGACAAACCCAAGGATTCCCCGGCAGCGCCTGCCAAGCCCGCACCGGTCAAATACACCGAACTCAAGAAAACACTCTGGCCTCCCAAAACGGGAGTCAAGACGCCAGGCGTACAGATTCCGATGACGAACCTGAAACCGGAAGCGGAGATCGCAATACCGGCGGCGGCAGGTTCGTTCGTTTTCACAGCCGACCAGGCTCTGATCTCCATTCCCGGTGCGGACCAGATTGTGCGAGTCGATGCGCGCTCCAACAAAGTTCTCGATCCGTTCTCGGGAATCGCGAAACCTTGCGGCGGCATGGCAACCGCGTTCCGCGGTCTCTGGGTTGTCAGTTGCGGCTCTCAAACCGTGGCGCGTCTTGAAACAGCGACCGGAAAATCCGTAGCGTCCATTGGAACGGGCTCGGGTTCGGCGCCTCTCGCGATCGCTTCAAACCCGGACAGTATCTGGGTTCTCACGGACGACAAGACTACGCTTACACGCATTGATCCCGACACCAATGCCATTGTCTCGGAAATGCGGCTTGCGGCAGGCTGCCGGTCCGTTTTCTTTGCCGATAGCTCCCTGTGGGTCGCCTGTCCTGCGGAGAAGCGCATTATCCGGATCAATCCGCAGACCAACCTGGTGACGGCGCGCATTGAAGTCACACCTGAGCCGGTTTCAATCGTCTTTGGCGGAGCAACGCCGGCGGAAAACTCAATATGGGTTCTCTCCCGCAAAGAAGGCAAGGTCGCCCGGATCGATCCCAAGACAAACAAGGTTATTGCCACCGTCGATCTTGGTTTCACAAACGCGGATGGAAATCTCGCTTTTGGCGATGGCTTCGTCTGGGTCACTGCGCCGGGATTTCCGATCACCAAAATCAGCACTCAACTGGAAAAAGAAAAAGTCGTGCAGCAGTTTGCCGGTGAGGGTGGAGGCATGATCCAGTTTGGCCTCAACTCCCTGTGGCTCATGAACGCTACTTATAACAATGTGTGGCGGCTCGATCCCAAACGCATCGCCGCCACTTTTGCAGAGTAACGGAGATCAAAAGGATGAAGATGAACCTGCGGATTGTTTTTCTCTTACTGGCTTTCAGTTTGTGGGCGGTAGTTTTCGCCTCGGCGCAGAGCAGTTCGGCGAAGTCTCCGGATTTCTTCGAAGAAAAGATTCGGCCGGTACTGATTAAGAATTGTTATAGCTGCCACACGACATCGCAGATGAGTGGCCTGCGCGTGGACAGCGAAGAAGCCTTGATGAAAGGCGGCAAGCGCGGCGCCGCGGTTGTGCCGGGAAATCCCGGTGGCAGCCTGCTGCTTCAAGCTATTCGTCAGACGGATCCCGGCCTCAAGATGCCGATGGGAGGCAAGCTCACCGATCAGGAAGTCAACGATTTCGCGGCATGGATCGAGGCGGGAGCGGTTTGGCCCAGGAACGCCGTGGCGAAAGCCGCCACGGACGGCAAATACATCATTTATCCGCAGCAGAAGGAATTCTGGTCGCTCCTTCCATTGCATTCTCCCAAGACTCCCGCAGTAAAAGATATGAAATGGTCCAAAACCGAGATCGATCGGCTGGTTCTGGCCCGTCTCGAAAAAGAAGGCTTGAAGCCGGTGGCGGCTGCTTCCAAACGCGATCTGATTCGTCGGGCGACGCTCGATCTGACCGGTCTGCCGGCGACGTATGAAGAAATCCAGGCGTTTGAAAAAGACACTTCACCGAACGCATTCGCAAAAGTGGTGGATCGTCTGCTCGCATCGCCGAAGTACGGCGAACGCTGGGGCCGAGTATGGCTGGACGTTGCGCGGTACGCTGAGGACGATTATCGCAGTCTCAATCCCAATCCAAAAGGCTATCGGCCGTATCCAAGCGCATACCAGTACCGCGACTGGGTCGTTCAATCGTTTAATGATGACCTGCCGTTTGACCGTTTTGTGAAGGCGCAAATCGCAGGCGACCTCGTCGAACCGAAAGATCGTCCCAAAATGCTTCCGGCAACAGGCTTCCTCGGTTTGGGACCGTGGTATTACGACAACGGCGCCTTTGAAATCACACGCGCCGATGAACGTCATGATCGCGTCGACGCGGTCACTCGTGGTTTTCTTGGACTGACCGTCGCATGCGCGCGTTGCCATAATCACAAGTACGATCCTATTCCGCAGACCGACTACTACTCGCTCGCAGGCATCTTCTACAACACGATCTACGAAGAGTATCCCGGCGCTCCGAAAAAAATTGTCGACGAATACACGGCGCTTGAAGAGGAACTCGATAAAGAACAAAAAATCCTGCAAGAAACGACCACTGCCGTTTCCGATGGCTTTTCCCGCTCGCTGGCGTATCAGACATCCAACTATCTGATGGGAGTCTGGGAAGTCAGCCAGCCCGGAGCTCAAAAGAAGGAAGTGGCGCAGGTCGTGGAACAGCGGAAGCTCGATTACGAATCGTTTGACCGCTGGATCAAGTACATGGCCAAGCCGACAACGAAATACAAAAACAAGGAAGCATGGCAGGCCATGATCAAGAAAGGCGGAGGCACGCAACAGGAAGCGAAGCGGCTTGCCGACAAATTCCAGGAAGAAGTTGTCGCGGCGATGCTCGAGAAGAACGAAATCGACGCGGAGAACAAAGTCATTCAGGCGAAAGATCTCGAAGGCACCAAGCCGAAAAAGCGCACCGATAAACCAAGCAACTTCACGTCGTACAAAGATTTCAATCCCGGATCGTGGCTGCGTTTGAAAAGCCTGCCCGAAGACCAGAACAACTTCTGGACAGAGATTTTCCAGCGCGAGTTGAAGGATGAGGAAGACCCGAATGCGATGATGGCCATGGGCAACCGTCAGGGGAATCCTGGCGTGCTCCTGTTCCGCGGATGGGGACTCGAAAGCCGTGTGGGCGCGGATGCTCAGGCGCGAATCAAGACAATTCAAAATGATCTCGATGCCCTTCGGAAGAAGCTTGAGACGCACTATCCGTTTATTCACGGCGTCAAGGATTCCGAGACGCCCCAGGACATTCAGGTGGCATTCCGCGGAGATCCCAACAATCCTGACGGACCTGCGATTCCACGTCACTTCCTAAGCCTCCTTTCTGAAGGCGAGCCGCAACCGTTCAAAAGCGGAAGCGGACGCCTGGAACTGGCCGAGGCGATCATCAAACAGCCGCTGGCGATGCGCGTTTTCGTCAATCGAATCTGGAAAGGACATTTCGGAAGCGGCATCGTCGATACACCCAGCAATTTCGGAACGGCCGGCGAGCGGCCGACGAATCCGGAACTTCTGGAGTATCTGGCGCAGTTCTTCGTCAACAACGGAATGTCGGTCAAAGCGCTTCAGCGCGAGATCATGCTGAGTTCCGTATATCAGCTCAGTTCTGCGGACAATCCGGAAGCCGCGGCGAAAGACTCCGGCAATCGTCTGTACTGGCACGCAGAGAAGAAGCGTCTCGATGCGGAACAACTTCGCGACGGCGTGCTTTTCACAGCGGGAAATCTGGATGACGCCATGGACGGTCCCTCCGCGGATCTCACTCCGGCTTATCTGCGCCGGACCGTGTACGGCAAAGTGAGCCGGTACAAGCTCGATGAATATCTGCAGCTCTTCGATTTTCCGAGTCCCAGCATCAGCGCGGAAAAACGCTTTGTAACGACCGTTCCACTTCAACGCCTGTTCCTGATGAACAGCGATTTTATGCAGGTCGAAGCTGAAGAACTGGCAAAGCGAGTCGCAAATGAAACGGACAATCGCGCGCGGATCAAGAAGGCCTATCAATACGTGTATGGGCGCGACGCAACCGAAGAGGAAATCGCGCTCGGCATCAGTTATTTGAAGAGTGAGCCGATGACCGAATATGACGAGGCGAAAGCCCGCGGACCGGCCACACCGACGGGCCGGCGTGGCGGACGAGGCGGAGCCCCGGCTCAGGGACAGGCGAAACCACCGGTTGCTTCCGCCGACAAAAAAGCGGACGACTCCAAGACCGGAGAGACGCCGGAAGCGGCACCCGCTGCGACGGCTGCCAAGCCGGACGCGGATAAACCAGAAGTGCCCAAACCCGCGCCCCCGGCCGAAACCGGCGAAGGGGCCGCAGCCGAACCACAAGCGGCCGATGCGCCGGCCGCAGCCGATGCCGCTGCCGCTCCGCCCATGGGAATGGGCATGATGGGCGGCATGGGCGGCCGGCGCGGCGGCGCCCCGGGTGCTCCTGAAATCAAGTATGACCCCAGCGTCTGGGGCCGATACGCCAAGATCCTTTTCAGCTCGAGCGAATTCTTATTCATCAACTGATTTGCGAGGAATCTCTATGTCACGACACAAGTCACCCCATCCGATGACGCGACGCGAGGCGTTGCGCTCCATCGGCAACGGTTTCGGAATGATGGCATTCGCCAGTATGGTGGGAGAATCTCTCAGCTATGCACAGGGAATCGTCAGCCCTGATGGAGCCGGCGGAGTGGCCACGCTCGATTATCCGCAACGTGTGAAGCGCGTCATATTCCTCTTCATGAATGGCGGATGCTCGACGATCGATTGCTTCGATCCCAAGCCCGCACTCGAAAAATATGACGGCCAGCCCCTTCCCGGCGGCACGATCCGCACCGAGCGGCGCACGGGCGAACTCATGAAGTCGCCGTTCAAATTCAAGAAGTACGGCGAGTGCGGGATGGATGTCAGTGAACTGTGGCCGCATCTCAGCGAATTTGTCGACGATATCTGCTGGGTCCGTTCGGTTTACACCGATATCCCAAACCACGAACCCGCATGCCTGATGGTGAACACCGGCGCCAATCAGGCCGGCCGTCCTTCCATGGGCGCCTGGTTGACCTATGGCCTGGGCACCGACAACAAGAGCCTTCCAGGATTTGTTGTATTGAGTCCGAATCTACCGACCACTGTCGGTTCCCCGCTCTGGAGCAACGGCTTTCTTCCTGCCGTGAATCAAGGCACGTTCATCTCTTCACGCATTCAGACGCGGCCCAACGCCGATGGCGAAGAAGAAATGGCGGCGATGGAAATGCCGGACGATAAAAACGAAAAAGACAAAGACGGTAAGGAAAAAAAGAAAAAGGTCGTTGTTGAAGATGCATTCGATCCCAAGAAGCTCATCAGCTTTGTCAACAACCCCAAGTTTCAGTTGACCGAACAGCGCCGCGAACTGGACTTGCTCGAAAAAATCGAAGCCATCGAGCGGCAGCGTGCCGGCACGAATGCCAATGTGGAAGCCGTCCTCAAATCCATGGAGATTGCCTATCGCATGCAGACCGAAGCGCCCGAAGTCTTCGACGTGCGAAAAGAATCGCAGGCAACTCTGGATCTCTATGGCGAAGGCACCACCGCGCGAGGTTGCCTGCAGGCAGCGCGCCTGGTCGAGAAAGGCGTTCGCGTCGTTCAGGTTTACTACGCCAGCGGCGATCCGTGGGATGCTCACGCCGACATCATGGCGCACAAAACGAATGCCAAAAACTCCGATCAGGCCTATGCGGCGTTACTGAAAGACCTGAAACAGAGAGGCCTCTGGAAGGACACTCTCGTCGTCTGCGGTTCAGAGTTCGGCCGGACTCCGGTGCGTGAAGTCGGCGGCGGTGGCAATGGAGTCAAGCGCGGGCGCGACCATAATCCATTCGGGTTCACGATGTGGCTGGCGGGCGGGGCCGTCAAAGGCGGCACGATCTATGGCGCAACCGACGAATTCGGGTTCAAAGCGGTTGAGAAGCCCGCGCACGTTCATGACATCCACGCGACTATCCTTTATTTACTGGGCATCGATCACAAAAAGCTCACCTATCGCTACAGTGGCCGCGACTTCCGGCTCACGGATGTCGCCGGAAATGTTCTGCACGATCTGATTGCGTGATACCTACGGGCCTACAGGCCATCTCTATTTCAAGAGATGGCCTGTAGGCACCGTTACATCCGCCTCTGATTTACGGCGTTTCTCTCCCCCGCCTTCTGCCAACTTCGATGACATTTCTCGATACGGGAGTCCTGGCCTGGTCTCGAAATGTAAAGTCTTCTGACGGGTTCTTCCAAGCTCGCTACCAGGCTTATAAAGCACTGATTCTTAAAGTTCGTTATACCCGCAGAAGCTTGCCCCCCCCACCCCTCGCGTCGGAAAACCTTACGTTGGTGACCGGGTTTCATAACTCTGAAACATGGTCCAGCCGATACTCCGGGAACTCTTACTTATTGACTTGATTACCTTTATACAAGACTGAGAATTGGACTTCATCTTGTGCAGATTTGGTGCATGGTGTGCATTGGAGGATGCCAGTAGTACGTAAGTTTCACCCACGGAGTTGGAGACGGCTCGGAGAAGCCAGGATGGGCGTTTAGGAGCTCTGCCGTCAATTACAGGAAGTTATTTAATTCAGATTGGGGGAAGAGTCCAATGCGTAAAATGACGATGTTTTTGCTCTTGATCGCAGCCATGGCGGTGAGCGCCGTCAGTGCCTTTGCCGGAGCACCGGCGAGCTGCAACGGTAACTTTAATTTCACATTCGATGAGAACGGCAATGGAAGTTTCTATTGCCGGGGTGACGGTCAGACTTATGTTGCAGACGCTACAGCATTGCAAGGCGGCGGAATTACTTATCAACTGCCTGGCGAAGTCGGCGGCGGAACTCTCGCAGTTTTTGAGGGAGAGACGCTTTCCGACGCAATCGTGTTTAGCGGCAGCACGATGACCTTCTACTCCGACTGCAGCCCTACCGACTGCGACCACGACTTGGCCGACGGCGCCCTGCCCAATGGGTTCCAGGCGAGCGTTTTCGAAGATGCCAACGGTCGTTTTCAGTTCTTTTCGGGTGGCTCACAGGGCGTGAACAACGACTACTACGGCATCAGCGATGGCGATACCGTTCCCGAGCCGGCAACTTTCGTTCAGCTCGGACTCGGCGGTATCGGCGCACTGCTCGCGGCCTATCGCAAGCTGCGTAAGTAGTCACTGACACTGAAAGACAGTAATAAAGAGAAAAGCCGCTCACTGTTGAGCGGCTTTTCTCTTTATTACTTCATCCTGTCTTTGGCAGTTTTAACACCGAACGGGAACTCGTCGCAGACCCCACTGAGTCGCTCGACTCTTCGAAAACTCATCATCGATCAAGACGCCGCCGGACCTGGCGGCACCGATATGCAGGCAATCCTTGCACTGCTCAACTCACCTCAAACCCAAGTCCTCGGTATCACGGTCGTCACCGGTGACGGCTGGCGCGATGAAGAAGTCACCCACACATTACGGCTGCTTGAAATCATTGGACGCACCGACATTCCTGTCGTAGCTGGAGCGGTGTTTCCCCTCGTCAACAGCAAGGAAGCTGTCGCGGAATGGGAAAAGAAATACGGCAAGATCGAATACCAGGGCGCCTGGAATTTCGCCAAGCCGATCCATGGGCCTTGGGAGATTCCGCCTCTGCCCGAGGGCGCCCCTTCCACAAAGCCCTCGAACGAAGATGCGGCTCATTTCCTTGTGCGCGTCGTGCGGCGGTATCCGCATGAAGTCACGATCTATGCCGGCGGACCGTTAACGAATCTCGCTCTGGCGCAAAGCATCGATCCGCAGTTTGCTTCGCTCGCGAAGGAACTCATTGTGATGGGCGGCAATATTCAGGCGCCTCATCATGAATTCAATTTCTGGATGGATCCGGAAGCCACTCATGCCGTGCTGCGCGCGCCGTGGCCGCGCATTGTGGTAACGACGACGGATCTCTCCTCCAAAACGCGCATGGACAAAACAATGATATCGGCCATCGCGAAAGGCACGACGGCCACTGCTCAATATGTCGCGAAATACGCAACTGAAAACCCGCTCTGGGATGAACTCGCAGCAGCGGCATGGCTCGATCCCGGCATCATCACGAAAACCCGAAAAATGTACCTTGATGTTTCGCTCGATCACGGCGCCACGTATGGCCAGACGCTGTCGTGGGAACCAGGAAAAGAACCGGTCCTGCATGGCCCTGCCGCTGAAGTCCAGGAAGACGTGGATACCCGTAAGTTCTATAGAGAACTTGTGGCACTCATGACGGCCCGAACGCCTTCTGCCCACTAGCCCCGCGGTTGAGCATATGCCCGCGTCCTTTTGCTCAACAGATGTAAAGTCTTTTGACGATTCCTTCGCGACGGCGAATGAGTCTGGAAATCCCACATTCTTAATGTTCATTAAGAAAATCGACTCCTGAATATTCCTCGATGGCGTCGGGAAATCTTACGTCGGGCGATAGAGCTTCATCCGTCAAAGAGAATCGCTGGGGCACGTTCGCTCATTGACTGTCTTTATGTTACGCGCAACCCGCGATCGGCTTTCCATCTCGTTCGAATTTGGTACTCAGTATGCTTCGGGCGAATTGGCACCAACGAAATTGCCCAACGGAAGAGGAGTTGGGGAACTCCTCCCGTCAATAAAACGAATCTTCAAATAGATCGGAAGGAAGGAATCCAATGTACAAACGTCTGTTTGTATTCACGATTGTTCTGGCTTTGCTGACTCTAGCCAATGCCGGCCAGGCTCTGGCTTTCCAGCAACCACAATATGTTTTCACCGTGGATGAGAATTGCCATGGAACTCTGAATGGCGCTCAACCGCTGCAGTGCGCTCTCGGTAATGATCCGGGGCCGGGCGGCCTTCAGAATGTCATGATCTATCACCTCCCCGGGTACACTGGTACGGCAGGTGATGTTTTGTTGCATGATCCCGACTTTCATAACGCCTTCCTGGACGTTGTCCGATTCAACGGCGACGGGACACTGATCTTTTACTCGGATAACGTCGACGGATTTGATGACCAGGCGGACACGTTCGGACCTCCGAGCGCGTTGTATCCAAACGTCATGAATATCATAGAAGGCAACGTCTACATTCCGGGGCCCGGCCAGCCTGGTTACGATCCGGAGTTTGGACCAGTCGTGTTTCATCTGGACAGCGATGTGGAAGGCACTCCTGAGCCATCAACGCTGCTTCAACTCGGTCTGGGCGGAATCGGCGCTGCCCTTGCAGCTTATCGCCGGATGCGTGCGTAATTACTGCCACGTCAAGTTAAACAAAGGCCGCTCGATCCCGAGCGGCCTTTGTTTTTTTGAACCGGCCTATGGCCTTTGCAGGAGATCCCGCGCGGCAACAAGCGCGGGACGCTGAGAATCAACGTCACCGGCCTGAGACAGCAGCCTGCTGGAATAAGACCGTGCCAGCCGCGGATTCCCCGTTTTCGCCGCTGCTTCCGCGGCGCCGGCAAGGGATCGAAAACGGTTAGGCACAACCCGCAGGGAGCTTTCAAATTCTTTCAGCGCTTCCGGGGCCTTGCCCGCCGCGAGCAGAAGTTCACCAAAGAGTTCGCGCATGGGCGAAAGGCGATTCTCCATCGCAATATGTTTCTCACTGCGGTCTTCACGATCGGCGGCGTCTCGCATGAATGAAATCGCATCAGCCACTTTATTGTCACCCAGCGCGATCCACGCGGATGCCGCAGCTTCTTCGATCCCGGCCTGCTCGGCCCAATAAGGATCGTTCACTGAAAGCTCCTTGCGAATACTCGATAGCTTGCTCAGATTGTCCCGGCTGCCGGCGATATCCCCCGTTCGGGCAGCGCCGATGGCGCGCGCGAACCAGATGATGGCATCCGCCTGCTTGAATGGCGTATTCATCGGCGTCAGATTCGCCGCTTCTTTCCAGGCGCCGCGCTCGAAGGCGTAGCGTACGGCCATGGCCGCGAAACCGGTCTGGGAGGTCATTCCTGCATTTTGAGGAAGCGCGCCGATCGAGTTGCGTTCATCGACAACGGCCTTGGCTTTCCGATCATCCGCCAGTTGCAGGTAGGCGTTCGTTAGAAAATCCAGGTTGTGATATCGCGCTGAAATGGCGGCCGGATTGGATGCGGCTGCCGGATTCGTGCTGATCGCATACGACCGGTTCGCCGCATCGGCCGCGAGGTTCGATCGAATGGCATCATGCCACATTCCCAGCGTCGAGAAAATGTGCGATGGCATATGCAGGGCGTGTGGAGCCGAAGGCGCCAGCGCAGCGTAGCGCCGCGCCGATGGAAGTCCCTTCGCGGCAATCGGCGCATAGTCATAGCTATGGATGAGGTAATGAACCACTCCGGGATGATCCGGCTGTTTCTTCTGCAATCGTTCCAGAATCCCGGCAGCTTTCAATTGGTTCGAGTACGTCTTGTCCATCAGGTCCACAGCCTCGAGCAATGCAAGCGCGTAGAAGGCTGACGCTTCGGAGTCGGCGGCGTACCGCGCATGAAGCCGCTCCATCGCGGATTCATATCGGGCGGTGCGGGTTTTCTGATCGACGGTGTTGTAGTCCTGAAAGAACGACGCCATTGCTTCGATCCAGGCGCGTTCGCGTTCCGTTCGTGGAGAAGCGGCGCGAGCTTTCTGGATCGCCTCCCATCCCTGTTTCAGAAGCTGCGGCGCGAACGGCGGGGTGAGCGGGTTCGGTCTTTGGCTGATCGCAATTCCCCAGTACGCCATCGCGCACGAAGGCTCGTGTTCCGCGATCGCCTGAAACGCTTTCTCGGTTTCCGGATAAAAGAAGGAATGCAACATCGCGACTGCCCGATCAAATTGCTTCTGAGATTCGGGACTGCATGACGTCTCGAAATGGACGTTGCCGAACCCACCGCCGAGGCTATGACCCGCATGTTCATCCTGCGCAAATGCGGAGACGTGACAGACGAGCAGAACCGTCAACAGGTACAGTGCATGTTTTGTCATTGCTTTGCTTCCGAGTTTAAGGACTCTCGATCCATTTAACATTAAGAAAACCCCGCGGGTCTGGGGCAGACGAGCAATCTGTGAGCTAAAACCCTCTCCCCCTGGGAGAGGTCGGCGCGCAAAGCGCGCCGGGTGAGGGTCGAAGTGATGGCAAACATTGGACCCTCACCGGCCGCGACATTTTCGTGATGCTCGCCCTATCGGGCTCGCGCTTCGCGGCCGACTCTCCCAGAGGGAGACTTGTTTTTCTTGATCGATTTCGTCGGTGTACGGACTTTATGACTGCAGCAGGAGCTCATTCCCACGTTCGGTCGAACTCCTGGGGCCCCGCGTCACAACGTCCACTACATTCCGAACATACTGCTCGTCCGAGAGGTCACTCACAGCCTCTTCGGGAAAATCGACTATCGCGCGAAAATGCGACGCCAGCCGTCCGAACAGTTCCACTCGCGCTACAGGTTCAAACTCATCGCGGCGAAGTATCGCGTGAACCGCGGTTGCCGCTTCAGCCGGAGAAACCCGCTGGCGCAAGCGTGCCGCGAGATGGGGATAGTGGCGAAGCGAATTGAATTTTCCCATCAGCAGTTGATCCAGATTGGGCTCTTCAATCGCGGGAGTCCGGATAACCACGGTGTTCGCGGCAACGTCGCCCAGGCGCTGGCACTTCGATGTGAATGCGCACGCAGCGCCTCCCACGAAATAAAACCCCGGAAGGATGTCAACGAACCGGAGCAGATTGCGAGTCATGATCTGGTCGAACTGCAATCGCAGGCCTTCCGCATCCACAACTCGCAGCCGCAGCAGTTTTTTCCCGATCGTTTGTCCGCGCCAGACCCATTCGAAAAAAATGCCATAACCAAAACTGATGATGAAATACGCCAGTGTGAGGGCCGTGCCGGCAATGTTCGGATGGATCAGGCCGAGCAGTTCAACGATGGTTCCCACACTGGACATCAGCACGGTGATACAGATGAAGTCCAGGCCCCAGGCCAGAAAGCGCACCACCGGCCCGGCCAGCAATTGCGAGAAGACGATTCCTTCCGGCGTCTTAATCAGCAGCGCGCCGGACTTCATCGTCCCGACCTCGACAGATACAACCAGAGCAAGCTCAATTCGATGGTTCCAAAAATAATCTTTGCCGAATAAGGGATGACCGGCTCGTGATACTGCGAAAGGAACGCCTCGACGAAGCCCGCCCACACCAGCAGCAATGCAAAGCCGAACGTCAGCGTGATGACGTCGCGCGACACTTCGCGCAAGCGCATCGTGAAGGGAACGCGGTTCCCCCATCCAATCAGGCCCACAGCGAGCAACAAGCCTGCCTGCCCCGCGATGAGAATCGCCGGAATCTCAATGACGCCGTGAGGCATGAGCCAGCCCAGCAGGAACTTCATCTGACCGTCGCCGATGTAGTCCGTCGAAATAGCGCCCAGGGCGATGCCGTTATAGAAGAGAAGCATGATCGTGCCCACACCCCATGTCATTCCCAGCGCAAGAGTGAAAATAGAAACCTGTATGTTGTGGGTCATTAGAAATGCGGAAAACGAGGATCGATGTCCCGCCAAACGATCTTCTGTTCGCGTTTCTTCCTCCCGCACCCGCTCGCTGGGCCGCAACTGATCATGCCCAAACGGCATCGTCACATGGCGTGACTCCGGATCAAACGCCGTGGCGAAACTGCCGAAGGCACACCCCGCAATAGTGATCGCCAGTGAAAAATAAAACATGCGGACATGACGCCGGAATGTCTGCGGCAAGGTCTGGAAAAACCATTTCAGCGGAAATACTTTTCGGCGTTTCTCACGAGTCTCATGGATCTCTCCGTATCCGCGCGCGACAAGGTTTTCCAGGTACCGGCGGGTTTCAGGTTCGGATGAAAACGTGGTCAGCTTCGCCAGGTCCGCTGCCGCGCGTTCGTAGAGTTCATGAAAACGATCTAGGTCTTTCAGGCTCAGCCGCAGATCCGGCTCATCTTCGAATCGCCGAAGCATGGTGTCGAGTTCGCTCCAGCACGGCCGCTCGGACGCGATGAAGCGCTGAAGATCTATAATCAAATCAATTGCCTCTGTTTGATGTCCAAATACTGTGAAATCAGTTCAGCGCTGAGACGTTCGTTGTCGAGCTGCGCAAAGCGTACTCCCCTTCTTTGCAGCGTCTTTTCCAATTGAAGCAGTTTCTGCCACCGCATGTGACCGCCCAGGCGGTGATACAAATCGTCAACCGACTCGACATTGGGCTCGGTGAACATGGGAGCCGTCAGCGGCTGACGAATCATGTTGACCAGGAGCAGATGCTGGCGCCGAATCCATTCCACATTGCGAACAAAGCTTTCCGCCAGGACAGGATCATCCAGCGACGTCAGAAAAATGATCAACGCGCGACGCCGCAATCGAAGCCGGATAAAAGTGCAAAGCTCGTCGAAGTCCGGTGAAATGGCTTCGGGTTGGAGCGCATAGAGAGCATCGCGGCAGGCGCTGTAGTGTGTCTTTCCGTTTTTCGCGCGAACAAAACTCTGAACCTTGTCCGTCAACGTTATGAGGCCGAAGAGGTCTCCCTGCTGTTCCGCAGCGAGTCCGAGAACGAGAGCGGCCGTGATGAGTCTTTCAAGCAGTGTGACGCCTGAAGCGGATTCTCTTGCCGACAGCCGGGATGCATCGATGACGGCATAGACTTCCTGCGTTCGTTCAAGCTGAAATACTTTCGTGATCGGCTTTCCCCGCCGCGCCGTCGCTTTCCAGTGAATCTCATCGTAGCTGTCGCCGGGAACGTACTCCCGAAGCTTTTCAAAGTCACGGCCCTTCCCGATCTGGCGAACCGCGTGGACTCCGAACATTCCGCGATTCAACAGAAATGCAGCGACGCGTTTTCGTTCCGTCATGAGGTTCGGGTAAACACGAATCTCGGACTGAACAGGCACTTGTTTTCGCGCCGACCAGAAGCCGAGCGCGGAATGGCCTTCGAGATAGATGGATCGAACGGCATAGCTCCCACGTTTCACGGCTGTGCATGTCCAGGCGAAGTGCGACCACTGCAGGTCCTCGGGGATCCTGATGTCCATCTCTTCCTCGGACACGGCAATCTCCTGCGGCAAATCGATGGCCATTCGCAGCGACCTCGCCTTTCCAAGTTGATTGCGAATCCGAACCTCCAGTTTGCCTTCGCGATCCTTGGATACTCGCACCACCGGCGGAAGCTCCACACCGATTCCTTCCAGGCTCCGCTGCGAGCCCGCAGCGTCCACCAGAACCGCCATGACAAACGTGCCAACAATAAACAAACAGATGAATGCAGATCCCGGCACCGCGGCCGCGAGCAAAGAGAGCGGCAACGTGACAATGGCAAACGAAGACAACAGACGTGAACGGGGAACGATCATCTTCTTGTTATCTCGGTACCGTCACCTGCAGCAACACCTGTTCGATGACTTCGGCCACCGACAATCCTTCAATTTCAAATTCCGGACGCAGAATCAGCCGATGTTCAAGGACCGGCGATGCCATGGCCTTCACATCGTCCGGCGTGACGAAGTCGCGGCCGGAAATCGCCGCATTCGCGCGCGACGCCATGATCAGCGCCTGCGTTGCGCGCGGACCGGCGCCGACCAGAACGCTTTCGTGCTCGCGAGTCGCCCGCACGACGTCGACCAGATACCCGATGAGTTCCTCGCGGATAACGATATCCACCAGCACGCCGCGAAGCACGGCAAGATCCTCCGCGCCGATCACCGGGCGAACAGCACCTTTCGACAGCAACGTCTCCGGCGCTTCGCTCGTCATCGTGCGCTGGGCAAGCGTGAGTTCTTCGCTTCGATCCGGCGCTTTCATGGAAATCTTGAGCATGAAGCGATCTTTCTGCGCTTCCGGCAACGGATATGTTCCTTCGTATTCAATCGGGTTCTGGGTCGCAAACACCGTGAAGTTCGCGGGAAGCAGATGCGTTTCACGGTCGATCGTCACGGCGCGCTCCTGCATCGCCTGCAGCAGTGCGGACTGAGTCTTCGCGGGCGCCCGGTTGATTTCATCAGCGAGAAGAAACGACGTAAAGATCGGACCGCGAATCAGGGAAAACTCGCCGCGTTGAAGATTGAAGATGTTCGTTCCTGTAATGTCGGCCGGCATGAGATCCGGCGTGAATTGAATTCGCGCGAACTCGCAGCCGAGCACGGCGGCCAGCGTCCGCACGAGCAGCGTTTTGGCAACGCCGGGCACACCTTCAATCAACCCGTGATTCCCGGTAAAAATGGCGATCAGAGCCTTGTCGACAACATCCTGTTGGCCGATGATCACCTTGCCCGTCTCGTGCCGCGCGGCAGTTAGAACTTCTTTGAGTTTTTCGATATTCATTTCGCTCTTTCATGAAGAATTTTGGAAATCCTTCGGTAGCTGTTCACTGGCTTCCGTTCCTTAACCGGCAGGGATTGTTCGGCCTCAAACATCGCCTGAGCCTGATGTAAACGCGTTGCGGAATAACTGCCAGGTGAAGTTGAAGCCTTCCACTCTGTAAAGCAGGCCGTAAATATGTCGCGTGACGGAATACTGCGGCGAAGTAAATTAATGAAGCCCGACGTCGCATCCTTTCCCGCAATGACGTTTCCGGACCGAAAACCTTCCCGGGCCGGCAGGAGGCTCACGGAATTCTTCCAGACGAAAAGCGCAGCCAGACCGGCGAGCGCCGCGGCAAACCAATGCAGGCGGTAACGGCGCATCAGGGTTGCAACGCCGGGACTTTCCGTGACTCCCAAATGGGCTTCATCAAAAACGACGGCGCGGTTCGGACCGATGAGCCATGCCAGTAAATCGGCGTGACGATCCCGCTGCATGGCCTCATTACTGAGAAAATAGGAATCCGTCGCGATCACAACGGCGCCGCGGCCGAATCGGCGCTCAACCATTACAGCGCCGGATCCGCGGGAGTAAATCGGTTTCCAATCCGCGGTCACGTTCGTCAGGATAATTCCGCTGTGCCAGTCCAGAGTTTGCGGCAGCGCCAGACCGCTCTGATTTTCCACAGAAACCGGTAAGTATTCGCCCTGCTGTTGCTCGAGGTCCACAACTTCAAAGTCAATTCCCCATCGCTCGCGGCGCGGCGTGGGTTTCGGCTTTTCCTCCTTGCCGGATTGCCGATTCTGTTCGAGGGACTCCCGCCAGGCGGGCGGCTTGTTCGCAACGGGATACATGGTCACGACAAGGCGGCCGCCGTTCGAGACGAAACGCTCCATCTCGACGAGCGTTTGCTCCGCCAACAACCGCCACTCTCCAATCGGCGCCGCGATATGCAGATAGGTCGTTCCGGTTCCTTCCGGCAAAAGATTCTGAGTCGAGTAGTCTCTCTCAACCGCGACCCCGCGAAGCTTCTCCAGGCTTTCATACAAGGCCATCACTCCGAGCGGATCGGCTCGAAGCGAAGAATAGGCCGGATAAACATCGCCTGTTTCAAACCTCTGTTCGAACAGCCAGACGAATCCTGCGATGAGAACTCCGGCAGCCGCAATCAGGAAGAAAGGGGCAACATAACGTTTCATATCGCGTTCCTGATCTTGTCCACATTTGCGGCGAACTGCCGCACGCTGTCGCCATTAACTTCGTGCATGCCGTACCAGATGCTTTCGAACACGGACAGATTCTCCCCGAACACCGGCAGCAATTCGCCCCTCCCGTGGCCGCGGCGCCGCAATTCCTTTTCATAATCGCGATTGGATTTGAACCGCGCGATGCTGATCAGATTGTGTTGCGCCAGATGCGCAAGGGTTGCGAGGTAGAACGCGCGCATGGCGAGCCGGAATTCGCCTTCTTCCAGAAGCTGCCGCGCGAGTCTTGTCCAGCCGTCTTCGGGCAACTGATCCGCGCTCACGCTTTCATCGCGCACGTCGGGCGCCTCATGCGCTGTGAGGGGTTGAACGGTGATCGTGGCCGAACGCCTCCGGCCACGCCAGACACGAACGAGAAAAACAGCGAAGACCGAAACCACGGCGGCTAACAGACCATAAAGGAGGAGCGAGGAAGATGCCCAGCCGAGACCCGGCAAGCGGCCCCGGCCCGCATCGCTCGAATCGATAATTCGACGGATGACATCAGCGAACCAGCGAATCACAGTCCTGACAACGTTTCGCGCCATGGATCCGATCCTGCCGAAAAAACGCGCGATGACGCCTTCCTCGCGCGCTTCCGTTTCCGCAATGGGTTGGCGCGGCAATCGCCAGGCGTACTTGCGTCCATGAATCACTTCATCGATTCGATGATTAAGTTCTTCGGCAGAAACCGGCGGCGCCGGTTGGGGCGCGGCTCCGATGCGCCCGGCGGCCAGAAGAATCGCGATCAGAACAACTGACGCAAGCCGGCGCAGCGGAATCGCAAATCGCTTCAGGTCCGCCTTCAGGTCCTCGCCTGACTGCAGAGATTCGCCATAGAAACACCTCAAGGCGTAAACCGTCTTCACGAGCGGATCCATCGTGAGATACGTCAGGACAATCATTGCGGCGAAGAAAGTCGAGTTCATCATCGCGAGTGTGCTTTGAGTGAAAATACTCTCCACACCAAACAACGTCTTGAGCAATCCGGGAAGAGAAATGGCGACAAGGACCCAGTTGAGAAAGACAACAATTCCAAACGCACTCGCAATGCCGATGACCAGGTGATTCTGCCAGGGCCACAGCAATGATTGTTTCGACGCCCGCTTTGTCAGATCCGAAACACTGCTCAGGCTCAATCCTCCCAGTGCAGTCACATTCTGGTAAAAAGCGAAAACCCAGCCAAATGGAAGAGTGACAATGAGCGCAATGGGAATGATGAAGAGTCCGGATGGCTGAATCACCGCCTGAAAGAGAAGAATGCGGGCGTAGTCCCGCAAGTCATATCGCGGTTTTTCTTCGGCCGCAAGATGGGCGCGCACGCGTCGCGCAAACAGCGCCTGACAGAATTTCATCAGGATGAACAACGCGGTAACGGCAAGCGAGGTTTCGGCGAGGTGCTGGCCCGCGTAAGGGCTCCGGCTCATGTCGGCCCAGAAGTAGAGCAAACCCAGCGCGAATGGGATTGTTCCCAGATAGTAGATCGCCAGCGTCGCGCTCCCGGTAAGCCGCAGCACGTGCGTCGCTTCTTCAATCAGCTCGATGGCGGTTTTGCCAGTCACCGCGCGCGCCGGACGCTTCATGGCCGATCGACCCATAGAACATTCCACATCGAGGTTTCATGAAAAGCGTCCGGCAGCCGCGAGAGAGTTTCGCCCAGCAGAAAGAAAAAGAACCAGGCCACAAAGATTCCGCAGACACATTGAATGACTCGAACAGCCCCCGAGAACGTGCGGCGTTTTGTGAACGGTACCCTGGTTATCTTTCGGAGGCAGGAAGCGCAAATGATTCGGTCGTCGTGCTCGGTGACACATTCCCTGCAAAAGTATTGTTTGCACTCCGGACAACGAGCCACCGCTTCGCGCGCCGTGTGACGGGAACAACGCAGGTGAGCAAGTTCAGACATTCATCTACGACAGGTTCAATGGGCCCGTGGCAACACGCGGCGTGGCGGTGGCGGCGGCCGCCGCAGCCACCTTCGTTAGTTCCCCCAAGCCCATCGAGATTTGTTCGGGCGTCAGGCTTCCCTGTGCGCTGGCGATAAGCGGCCGAATGCGTTCGATAAATCGATGCGCACGCCGCATCCGGTTCAGTGGCGGGAGCTGGTCCACCTGCACGGCAGTCCGTATGTAACACACGCAAGTCGGACCCAGAGCAGAGTTGATCAGCATCGGTATCAGGAAGATGACTAACCATGGAATAGAACTGGTCCCTGCCGTGGCCAGGTTGCCCGACAGGCTGAAGACCAGGATGAACGTGATCAACATGGCCGTCCCCAGAATCAAGTTCCAGATGAACCGCTGCCTGGTCTGACGAATCGTAAACGCCTGAATATCCCGAAAGTAAAATCGTTTGTACTCTTCGACGACGCGGTTGGAGTCAATGCTCAGGATGTGGTCTTTGGCGAGCCACAGGCTTGATCGCGTGCCGAGAGCCGTTACCAGGCCTTTGCTGCGCGCACGCCATCGAGTAATCCGTCGATATTCCTTTTCAGCCATATTTAATCGGGGCCCAGGCCTCGGATCGTGGTCACCCAGATATAGATAAAAAATGCCCAGGCGCCCATCTCGATTATCGCGATTGTCATCGCAATCAAAAACCGGGCGCGCGTTCTGCGCACGATGCTCAGCGGCGCATTCCGATAAACGATCGATACGATGAGCGCAGCCGGAGCCGTGATCAATGTAAAGACCCAGAAGACCAGCGTAACCACGGGAAGCACCGCCAACATCAAGGCAATGCTGTCATATAAAGTCCGGCGATTCTCGAGACTCCTGATCTTCCCTTTGGTCCTTCCGGTTTCCAGACAGGACGGGCAGAAATGTTCGCCGTTCAATTCACAATCACACAGAGAGCATAAAAATCTGCCGCACCCGTGACAAGGCAACACGGCCTTTTTGTTGGCATGATAAAAACATGTGGCCTCACCTTCGACGAGCAGCAGCTCGCCGGCCGCGCCGGGCGCATTTTCGCGGAAGAGAGCCGGAAACACTTCGACTTCCAGCAAATCGGAACATCCGTTACACGGCGCCAATCTGTATTGATTGAGAGCAGATTCGAGAACCGGAGTATGACAGCGTGGACATTCAATACGTGAACCGGTCATCGGCTATTCCATCACGACGCGCGTATTGCAAATGCGATCGTGAAGCGCGCGCCCCTCGACATCAAAGGCGGCCATCAGGTAACCGATCAGAAGAATCACGCCACTGATGATTTTCGCCAGATGGCGAGCCAGGGCGCGAAGATATGAAATCCGGTTTCCTTCAGGCGTGACGACATGAATCTTGAAAGCCATCTTGCCGAGCGTTGCGCCGAATCTGCCGATGAAAAACGTTTCATAAACAGCACCCACCACAAACCCGATGACCTGCTGCAGGACAATCGTGGTCAGAGGCCTTTGCGCAAACCCGAAGACCTGCCAGACCGTTAAATTCATAAAGACGGCTTCAATGATCACCAGCACCAAAGACGTTCCAACCCCGTCGATTAGTATTGCTCCCCACCGCCGCCAGAATCCCGCGTATCTCAGCTTGCCTGTGGAAAGCAGAGCGCCTTCGGCAAGCTTTTGCATGAACACGGGCTTGCACTTTGCGCACACAAATGCGCCCCCATGCCGGATCATATCGTCGGTGGAAAAAGAGCCGCCGCATTCCGAGCAATACGCGCGAGTATCGGGATCGAGTACAGTATTCGTTTCCATAGGTCCTGGACCAGAGAGCAGGCACCGTTCTGCCACAAGTGCAGGGTGGAGGCAAATGATTTCTCCCGAAGAACGCAAATGAAGAAAACGCGCAGTACTCCGTTGTCGATTTTCCTGCTCGGACCGTTTCGAGTGTCGGTAACAGGAAGACCTGTGGCGGAAGCTCAGTGGGCGCGGCCGCAAGGGAAACTGCTGCTGAAACTGCTGGCGCTCGAACCCAGGCATCAGTTGCACCGGCAGCAGATCATGGATGCAATCTGGCCCGATCTCGATGAGACTTCGGCCGCCGCGAACCTTCACAAGATTATTCATATGGCCCGCCGCGCCCTGGAACCGGGCTTGAAATCGGCAGCGGATTCGCGATTCATTCAAACCCGGGATCAAAGCGTGCAGCTCCCATCCGATGGACTGTGGGTGGACGTCGAGGAGTTTGAGTCCGCTTCGATTCGCGCATTTCGCTCAGGCAAGGCGCCGGACTGTGAAGCCGCCCTTTCTCTATACGGCGGAGATCTGCTGAGCGAAGACCTCTATGCGGACTGGTGCGCACGCCGCCGCGACCAGCTTCGCGCGTCGTATCACGAACTTCTCATGAAGCTGGGCGCGCTTTGCCTTAATTCGGGGGGCCATTCCGGCGCGATCGAGCAATTTGAAAAGCTTGTCGCCTCGGAGCCTTCGAATGAAGAAGCTCACCGTGAGTTGATGCGGCTCTACGTCCTTACGGGGCGCCGCTCGGAGGCGCTCCGCCAGTATCAACGTTGCAGCGATGCCGTTCGGCGCGAACTCGATACCGAACCGGAAGAATCCACTCTCGAACTGTACAGAAAAATTCTGTCGAAGGAAATTCGGGCATTGCCTCAGAAGGACTACGCAGGAGGAATGCACGCCCCGCTCGATACGATTGCCGTGCTTCCCTTTCATAACGACACGGGTGATTCGAGTCTTGCGTATCTTTCGTCGGGAATCGCAGAAGGCCTCATCAAGAATCTGTCACGGCTGACGAAGCTCCGCGTTCTCGCTTACAGCACCGTCGCCCGATACAAGGGCCGCGATCTCAATCCACGAAAACTCGGCCGAGTGCTGGGCGCGCGGGCCCTGGCCACGGGACGCGTCGCGCAGCTCCACGATGCGTTGACGGTAACCGCCGAACTCGTCGATACGTCCGACGGATCGGTCTTGTGGGGCGAGCAGTACAAATCCAGGCAGAAAAATGTACTCGCCATTCAGGAAGAAATGGCTCGCGCAATTTCCGCGCAACTCAAGCTGCAGTTCACTGTCGATGAACGCAGGCAGATGGCGAAACAACACACCACGGATCCGGAAGCCTACACGCTCTATCTCAAAGGACGATTCCACTGGAACAAAAGAACCGGCGAAGGTTTTCGGAAAGCCATCGAGTATTTTCAGAACGCGATCCGCAAAGACGCCTCTTACGCTCTGGCTTACTCGGGTCTCGCCGATTGCTACAGCCTCGTGAGTCTCTACAGCGTGATGCCTCCGAAACAAGCCATGCCCAAAGCAAAGGACGCCGCTCGAAAGGCACTCAAGATCGATTCATCTCTCGCCGAAGCCCATACATCGCTCGCGCTGATCCATCTCTATTACGACTGGGACTGGAAGGCGGCAGAGCATGAATTCCAGCAAGCCATTGCGTTGAATCCGAACTATGCAACGGCGCACCACTGGTATCACGAACATCTGACCGCGATGGGCCGGTTTGAAGAGCAAATGGCGGAGATCCTGCATGCCGAAGAACTCGACCCGCTGTCCCTGATCATTAATACGGACGTGGGATGGGGCCTCTACTTCGCCCGCAAATACGGACAGGCGATCGAACAACTCCGGCGCACGCTCGAACTGGATTCCAATTTCGCCGTCGCTCATCTCATGCTGGGTCTGGCTCACGCGCAGGAAAACCGTCTCGACGAAGCTCAGGCGAGTATTCAACGGTCGCTCGAACTTCTGCGCGACGATCCCCTCACACTGGCCATCGGCGCGCTCGGTTATGTTCATGCCGTCTCCGGCAGAAAGACTGAAGCCCGCGCCGTCATCAAACGTCTGTCCGAACTGAAACAACTTCGATACGCATCCGAATACTGTCAAGCAATGGTTCTTGCCGGTCTCGGTGAAAACGCCGCAGCGATCAAGTGCCTGGAGCGCGCTTTCATCGAACGCTACGACCGTTTGATTTACCTGAAGGTGGAACCCATCTTTGACGTTTTGAGAAACGAACCCGCCTTTCGCAGCCTCCTGCGACGCATGGATCGAAAGTAAAAACGTTTGCCTGCATTTGGGAAGTTTTTGGGAAGGTCCGGCCTGTAGCATTCGCGAACATGATCAGATTATTCCGGAAACACGCGGAAGCGGATCGCGACAAACGATGGGCGTTGTGGATCGAACGAATGGGCAAAGGCGACATCGATGCGCTGTCCTCCATTTACGACGAAACATCACCGGTGATTTTCAGTCTCGTTCTGGAGATTCTGGGTCATCGCCAGACCGCGGAAGACACCCTCATCGAGATCTACGATCAGGCTCGCCGCAATGCGCACTCGTTCCATCGCCGGGGACAATCGCCACTCGACTGGCTGATCACGCTGGCCCGCGACGTTGCTATCGAGGTTCGGAAGAAGTCGCCGGCCGAACTCAACCAGCAGGTTCAATTTGCAACTCTCGCAGCAGAACGGATCTCCGAAGAACAGCGCTGCATCCTGGAAATGACCTACCTCCGCGGAATGACCGCCGCCGAAGTTGCCGGCGTTCTGGCTCTGTCTCCCGAATACGTGAAACGCCAGATCGTCCTCGCACTGCGTGAACTCCGAGGCGCCGGTGCTCCCTCGATCGTTCCCTCGTCCAAAATCGCTGTTTGCTCGTAGGGGGGAATTACAGGGACAGACCCCAAATTCTGAAGTACAAGAATTTGGGGTCTGTCCC
>CAZWGA010000003.1:0-202941 GCA_964633285.1 uncultured Solibacteraceae bacterium
GCAAGCGCACGAATCATTTTCTGTGGATCCACGCCGGCCTTGGCTCCGAAAACCAGCGCCTCGCCAATGGCTGTGAGGTTGACCGCGACAATGATTTGATTGGCAAGCTTGGTAAACCCGCCAGCGCCGATTGGGCCCATATGCGTAATCGTTTTACCAAGGGCGTTGAAAACCGGAAGCGCGCGCTCGAAATCTTCCGGGGCGCCGCCGGCCATGATCGAAAGCGTGCCGTCGATGGCCCCTTTTTCGCCGCCACTGACCGGCGCATCAACCATAGTCACACCGAGAGGGGCGAGTTCCCTGGCAATTTTCTGGGAAACGATCGGGTTGATCGTGCTCATATCGATGAACAATTGACCGGGCCTGGCCGCGTCCTTGATGCCGCCATCGCCGAGCGCCACGAGTTCAACATCGGGTGAGTTCGGCAGCATCGTGATCACAATGTCGGCAGCAGACGCGGCTTCGCGAGGCGAAGCGGCTCGGTTCGCACCCTCCTGGACCAACTCCTCGACTTTTGCCCGGCTGCGGTTATGGACTGTTACTGTGAAACCGGCCCTGAGGAGATTTCGCGCCATGGGCTTTCCCATGATTCCCAAACCGATAAATCCAATTCGTGGAGCCATCATTCTTCCTCTTCGCGCAATTTCGCGAGCACCGAAAAATCTTCCAGTGTCGTCGTATCTCCGACTGTGGCTTGGCCCGAAGCCAAATCGCGTAAAAGCCGGCGCATGATTTTTCCGCTGCGTGTTTTCGGCAAGGCGTCGGTAAACCGGATTTCGTCCGGTTTGGCAAAACCGCCTATCGTCTTTGCGACGTGGCCTTTCAGTTCATCCTTGAGCGCGGTTGCGGCTTGATGGCCGGCGGCGAACGTGACAAACGCCACAATGCCCTGGCCCTTTAACTCATCCGGCCGCCCGACCACCGCAGCTTCCGCGACTGTGGGATGACTGACAAGCGAACTCTCAACCTCCATGGTTCCGATCCGATGACCTGAAACGTTGATCACGTCGTCAATGCGTCCCATGATCCACAGGTAACCGTCTTCATCACACCGGGCGCCATCGCCGGTGAAATACATACCTGGTATTTCGCTCCAGTATTGTTTCTTGTATCGTTCGGGATCACCGTAGATTGTGCGCAACATCGAAGGCCACGGGCGTTTGATCACCAGAAATCCGCCCTGATTTGTACCGACGGATTTCCCCTCGCGGTCGACGACATCAACCACTACACCCGGCAACGGTCTGGTCGCCGAACCGGGTTTGGTCGGGAGCGCGCCGGGAATGGGCGAAATCATGATGGCTCCCGTTTCCGTTTGCCACCACGTATCGACAATGGGACAACGATCACGTCCGATATTTTTGTGATACCACATCCAGGCTTCGGGATTGATCGGCTCACCGACGGTCCCAAGCAGCCGCAAACTGGAAAGGTCGTGTTTGGCCGGCCACAGATCGCCCCACTTGATGAATGAGCGAATGGCCGTAGGCGCTGTGTAAAAGATGTTGACCCTGAACTTCTCGATTATCGACCAGAATCGATCCGGCTCTGGGTAATTTGGCGCTCCTTCATACATCACCGACGTTGCACCATTCAGAAGCGGACCGTAAACGATATAACTATGCCCCGTCACCCAGCCCACATCCGCAGAACACCAGAACGTGTCTTCGTCTTTCAAATCGAACACCAATTTCGTGGTGATGTACACGTTGGTCATGTAGCCGCCGGTGGAATGCACAACCCCTTTCGGCTTTCCTGTCGTGCCACTCGTGTAGAGCATGAACAAAGGGTGTTCGGCATCGAGCGCTTCCGCTCTGGCTTCGCCCGTCATCCTGGACGTGATTTCATGCCACCATACATCGCGGCCCGCGACCATGTTGACGGGCTCACCTGTTCGTTTGTACACGATGACTTTTTGGATACTCGGGGTATCGGCTGTAGCGTCGTCCGCATTTTTCTTGAGCGGTACTATCGCGCCCCGGCGATAGCTTCCGTCTGCGGTAATCAGGACCTTCGATTTGGAGTCGTTGATACGATCGCGAAGCGCTTCGGCGCTGAATCCGCCAAACACCACGTTATGGGTAACCCCGATGCGCGCGCACGCCAGCATCGCAATCGCCAATTCGGGAACCATGCCCATATAAATCGTCGCGCGATCGCCTTTTTGAACACCGAGAGATTTCAGGACGTTTGCAAATCTGCAGACCTCGTAATGCAACATCTGATAGCTGAGAGCGCGAACATCGCCGGGTTCGCCTTCCCACAGGATGGCCACTTTGTTTTTTCGAGCGGTATGGAGATGGCGGTCAATGCAGTTGAAAGCGATATTCGTCTTTCCGCCCGTGAACCATTTGGCGAACGGAAGATCCCATTCCAACACTTTGCTCCAGCGCTCAAACCAGTGCAGTTCGGAAGCAATGCCGGACCAGAATCCTTCCGGATCTTCGGCAGCACGTTTCGAAATGGCTTCGTAAGCAGCGGCGCCTGAAATGTGAGCGTGTTTTGAGAATTCAGCGTCGGGTGGGAAAACCCGTTGTTCCTTGAGCAGGGATTCGATGTTGGTTTCGCTCATGACAAGTCCTCGAGCAAAGGCTCAACAGCACAAAGGCGGGCAAATCGGAGGACAGACAACGAAATTTTGAATACGAATCTCGGCGTCTGTTTCCCGATTTGCCCGCCTTTGTGCTTTCGCGGCTTTGAGTTTTTACTTCTTCGCGATTCCGTAATGTTCGTAATTCATGCCAATGTAGTTCTGCCATTGTTCCGGAACGTTATCTTCCGGGAAGATCGCCGTCACAGGACACGCCGGCTCGCAGGCACCACAGTCGATGCACTCTTCGGGATGAATGTAGAGCATCGTTGCCGCTTCGAATTCAGCTTCATCCTTTTTCGGATGGATGCAATCCACCGGGCACGCGTCAACGCACGCCGTATCCTTGGTGCCGACGCAGGGTTCACAAATGATGTATGCCATAAAATCTCCTTGTGGTGTTTTATTGCCGGTATATCCAGGGCAAAGCAGAAATTATACATTGCACCTGAGTGAAATCAACCGCGCACATTCTAAATATCGTTACGCGTTTGCGGACAGCATTCGCTTGAGAATTTTGCCGGTTGGACTTCGCGGCAGATCGGCAACGATCTCGAAAATCTTCGGAACTTTGTAATTGGCCAGCTTGTCGCGGCAAAACATGCGGAGTTCTTTTTCGTCGACCTTTATTCCTTCACGCGCGATGACAAACGCTTTCGGAACTTCGCCACGGACTTCGTCCTTGATGCCGATCACGGCCACTTCCTTCACACCGGGATGTTGCGCCAGGACTTCTTCAATCTCTCGCGGATAAATGTTTTCTCCCGCCGATATGATCAGTTCTTTTTTCCTGCCTGTAATTGTCACAAAGCCGTCTTCATCGAGGCGGCCCAGATCGCCGGTATGCAACCAACCCTCGGTAATTGTCTTCGCCGTTTCTTCGGGCAGGTGAAGGTATCCCTTCATCACGTTCCGTCCACGAACCATGATCTCGCCGATTTCGCCCGCGGCCAGGACCTTGTTCTCGTCATTCCAAATGGCGAGCTCGACGCCAGGCAGCGACTGGCCGATCGTTCCGGGCTTTCTCGATGTTGGCGTGTTCAGCGTCACGACTGGCGATGCCTCAGTCTGCCCGTAGCCTTCGTAGATGGGAACATTGAAACGTTTCTCGAATGCCGCCGCGACGGCCATCGGAAGCGGTTCACCTCCGGAAATCGGGAACCTCACGGAGGAAACATTGAAGTCGCCTTCTGTTGCTGCAAGCACGCGATACATCGATGGAATCGCCAGAAACACACTGACCTGGTGCTCCTGAATGAGACTCAACACTTTCAAAGGCTGGAAGCGGTCTACCAGCACCATCTTGCTGCCGTTCAGCAACGGAAGAAGGAACGTGCCGGTAATTGCATAGGTATGAAAGAAAGGCAGCAGGCAAAGAAATCCATCCCGATAATCGAAATCGCCCGCATGTTGGCACGATTCCACGTTGGAAATCAGATTATCGTGCGTGAGGATCACGCCTTTGGGCCGGCCCGTTGTCCCGGAAGTGTAAAGATAGAGGGCCGGATCACGATACTCACCGCCAATACCCGCCGGGGCGGCTGGAACAAACTCCGGATCATCCGCCATCAGGATCACGCCTCGATCGCCAAAGAGAGGCTTGATGGCACCCAAAGCCTGGTTGAAAAACTGAGAGGACACGAGCCCCGACATCCCTGAATCTTTGATAATGAATCCGAGTTCGGCTGGTTGAAGGAGGTAGTTCAAGGGAACGGCGGTCTTGCCTGCCTTCCAGATGGCCAGCACTGTCGCGATGTATTTCTGCGAATTCAGCAGCAGAACGCCCACCGTGTCGCCCGGCAACCGCTGCTTTAGAGTGGAGGCGATTCGATCCACCTCGACCGACAATTCCGCGAACGTCCAGCGGTTTTGATCTTCGACAATTGCGAGCCTGGATCCGTTGGTTGTCGCCGCACGCTCAAAAACTTCCGGCAGGTAAGCCATGAAAAACTCCCCAGATCACGAATGAACCGGGAAGTATAACACTCGGATAAGAAGCGCTTTAATTGCAAAAGGATGTAAAACCCCTGCTTTTCATTTCAGTCGTTTTTCTCCCAGCCCGGTCTATTAGTTCGTTGAAGTCACATTCGGAGGAACCATGAAATCCTGTTTGCTGAAGTTTTCTTTGGCGCTGTCGATCCTGCTGGTCGCAGCTTGTTCAGGGCCGGCTCCCGCTCCACAGCCTCAGGCGAAGAATTCGGAAGCGACTGAAAGTAATTCGAACACCGTGAGAGAGACGGACCGAAAAGCAGCAGCCGTCCGGGAACCAAAGGCAGCCGAAACTCCGCGTCCGGAACAGACTCACAGGCAGGCTGCATCCGCGCCTGCGAAACCGAGAGTTGCCGCAAAAGAGACCCCGTCGCCTGCGCGATCAGGCAGCGCCGCGCCGGCTCCCGTTCAGAACGGAAATCCCTCGTCAACAACGGCCGCGAATTCAGCTCCCGTTATCACATTGCCCGGAGTGACGGCTCCTCCGATCGATCCTCCGGGCAATCCGCCGGAACCGAAATCGCAGCCCGCTCCCGTTCCGCCTCCTCCACATTCGGTGACGGTGCCGTCAGGTACTTTGATTTCAATCCGGATGATTGATTCCGTGGACTCCGGCACCAGCCATGAAGGCGAAACCTTCAAGGCATCGTTGGATGCGCCGGTGGTGGTGAACAACGAGACCGTTTTTCCAAGGGGATCCGAGGCGTACGTCAAAGTGGCCAAAGTCCAGAAGGCTGGAAACCTTTCGGGCCGATCCGAACTTCAGGTTCAACTCGATCGTATTTTTCTGGGAGGCCAGAGTTATCGGATCGAGAGTAATAAGTTTGTAAACACGGGCGCTTCGCAGGGAGCAAAGACCGCTCGTAGCGCGGGAATCGGCGCAGCCCTCGGAGCCGCGATTGGTGCGATTGCGGGCGGCGGTAAAGGCGCGGCGATTGGCGCGGCCACAGGAGCAGGTGCCGGAGTCGGCGTCGAAGCAATCACGAAAGGCGAGCAGGTTCGAATCGATTCAGAGACACGGCTGGATTTCCGGCTGGAAGACTCGCTCGATGTAACAGTTCAGTTTCCCTCCCCCAATTCATCCCAACCTCGTAATTCTCCATCCGGCCTTCCAAGGTTCGGAACCCGCCAATAGTTTCCCCAGAAACCGGACGCGGTCGCCCCAACCGCGTCCGGATCGGCCTCAGAGGCCCGAATCACCCCAGATTCGCTTCAGTGTTGTTCGTGTAACCAGAATCTGGGTGATTCAGGCTTCTGAGACCGATCGTTGTTTACTTCGCAATCGCGCCGGTATTGAGTGCCTTTTCGATTTCGATATTGTTCTTCTTGAGGGTCATGCCCGTAGCTCGATCGAAATCGACGACAGACTTCGTGTAATTCACCAGCGACTGCAGTTCATCCGTCTGGGCCTGAGCAACGTTGCGTTGTTCCTCAAGAACGAAACGAATCGTTGAAGCGCCCAGATCGAACTTCTTCTGTTCCGCCACAAGGCGTTCTTCCGAGAGTTCCCGCGCGGTAGTCGCTGCTTCAATGCGGGCTTTGTTCATTTCAACCTGCGTCAAAGCATTTCGGACTTCCAGCGCAATCTGCTGGGCCTGCGATGTAATCCTTTGTTCCGCGATTCGCTCTTCGTTCTGCGAACGCGCGTTGTCGCCTTGAGCCGCCCGATTACGAAGCGGAATCTGCACAGAAAAGCCGACCGAGTAGCCGGTATAGTTGTAACTGAACACCTGTCCCAGGGCTGTGCCCGGACCGCCGATCAAGTCGGGATTGACACTGGAGTTGCCCGTCAGAAAACCAAGCGTGCTGGTCGATTTTGTTCCGGCAACGCCCAATTGCGTGTAGGAAGCAAGGAAGTCCACGGTCGGCAGCAACTGATTCTTCGTGTAAGCCAGATCGATTTTCTTGTTTTCCAGATCGAGCTGGAGTTGTTTCATCTCCGGCCGGTTTTCGAGAGCAACTTTGATGGCCTGCTCGACCGGCAACACATCGGATGCTTCGGGTTTTCGCACACCCTGCATCGGCATCAGCTTTGCGAGGACCATTCCAGGATCGCCTTGAGACGTGATGAGCTTCTTCACTTGATCCTGAGTTTGCGCCTCGGTGTAGGTCGATGTAACGAATTGCACCTTCCGGTTCGCAACTTCCGACTTCGCCTGAACCACGTCGATGGGCGCCAGCGTTCCGATCTGCACCTGAATTTCGTTATCGGATAGCGTTTTCTGGGCAAGATCCACGGACCGTTGCTTCACTTTGATGTCTTCCGCGGAAAACACCAAGTCCCAATAACTACGCTGTGCCTGCGCCACGAGATCGATCACTTGTCTCTCGAATTGCGAATCGGACATCTTTTTGCTGTTCTGTGCCGCCCGAATGGTATGGAGGTTATTCACACGTCCGAAATCCTTCGTAAGGTGTTGGGTGAAGGAATATCTCAGGGAACTATTCCAGGAAGGATTCAGCGTGCTGAAGTTATTGTTCGAGGAGCTGCGGTTCATATTCGCGTCGATAGCCACGATGGAACCCGTCGCCAGGGACTGTGAGAAGCCAACCGAATATGCGCCGCTCAAGGTGCTCGGATTTGCCGCACCAGCCAGGACGCTGGTCGATGGAGCAGTGTTCCGGTTCACTGTGGCCTGAAGGTGCAGGGTTGGCTCAAAGGGCCGGTACATCGACTCGATGAGATATTGCGACGACAGCGGTGACAATCGATTCACACCGATATCGAGGTTATTTTGCAGTATCAAATTGATTAAATCGCCCATCGTCAGCGGCAATTGATTGCTTCGAATCAAATCCGCCACGGATTGCGGACTCGCACCCGATGACGTTGAGGTGGCACCGATCGGCGTCGGACGATAACGCTTCAAAAAATCTTTTACAAAAGTTGGAGCTGTCTCCGCTTGAACCGGTGCGGCAACTGAAACCATTACAGACAACAGAGCCAGACTGACAAAGATTCTCGATACTCTCATTTTGGAACTCCTCAAAGAATGGAGGGGAACAAACGGCAGTGGTTTTGGTCTGAATCTCCAACCCCGATCACTGCCGGACAAATGCTTCATTCGTATCGCAGGGCTTCAATAGGATCCAACGCCGCTGCCTTATGAGCGGGATAGTAACCAAAGAAAATGCCGATTGCGGTAGCGAACGCAAACGAAACAAAAACAGACAAAGCTGAAACCAGAGTTGGCCAGCCCAGAACCCGCGAAACCATAGCGGCAAGGCTCCCGCCGATCAATACACCAACAAATCCTCCAGCCAGACTCAAAACCAGAGACTCCGTCAAAAACTGCAAGCGGATGTAATTCGGCCGTGCGCCTACCGCCATGCGAATTCCGATCTCGCGAGTTCGTTCGGTGACCGAAACAAGCATGATGTTCATAATGCCGATTCCGCCGACGATCAGCGAAATCGCGGCGATACTGCCGAGCAGAATTGTCATTAGAGTCGTAATCTGCGCAGAAGTCTGCGCCACATCCGTCATATTGCGAACCATGAAATCATCAGCCTGCCCCTGCTGAATCTTGTGACGTTGCCGCAGTAATTCGGCAACCTGTTTTTCGGTCACCTGCGAGGCTTCGGGACTAATCGACGAAATCATCGCTTGTCCGATAGAAGGAATCTGCTGTCCCAGCAGCTTTTTCTGGACAGTTGTATACGGAACGACAGCGGTATCGTCCTGGTCCTGTCCCACCATTGATTGGCCCTTCGCCGCCAGAACACCGACAACCCGGAAAGGAAGATTCCTTACGCGAATCATCTGGCCGATCGGATCGACACCGCTGAACAATTTGTCCGCGACCGTCTTCCCGAGAACAATGACACGATCGGCAGAACGAACATCGATATCGGTGAAGAAATCGCCCTGTTCGACTTTCCAATTTCGAATCTGCGGAAACTTGTCATTGGCGCCTTGAATCTGGACGAACCAGTTCTGATTTCCGAAAACCAATTGACCCGATGCGCGAACCATCGGCGAGGCGGCGGCAATCGTTGGAATCTCCTTTTGCATGGCCTGAACATCTTCTTCAGTCAGCGTGCTCGCGGCCCCTGCGCCCAGGCTGGCGCCGCCAAACGAAACGTTGCCGGGCATGATGAACATCATGTTCGTTCCCATTCCGTTGATCTGATCCTGAACCATCGCCTGTGCGCCCTGTCCGATGGAGACCAGCGCGATGACAGCGCCAACGCCGATGATGATACCCAGCATTGTGAGCGCCGTCCGGAGCTTGTTCCGGTTGAGAGCCCGCACAGCGACTTTAAGAATGGCTAACAGGTTCATCTTCATCGTCGTCCTCATCTTCTGCTTCGGGAGGGAGATCCCTTAGCACCTGGCGCGCATCTTTCCTGTTTTCGACGGCGTAGTCGCGGCGAATGCGGCCATCTTGAAACTTGATAATACGGCCCGCGTATTGAGCGATATCGGGTTCGTGGGTCACCAGAATAATGGTCAGACTTCGTTCTTTATTCAGACGTTGAAAAATCTCCATCACTTCAACGGAGGTTCTCGTGTCCAGAGCACCAGTGGGTTCATCCGCGAGAATGAGCGATGGATTATTCACAAGCGCCCGCGCAAGCGCGACACGCTGCTGTTGCCCGCCGGACAACTGGTTCGGCATATTGCGTTCACGATCCGCAAGCCCGACTTCCGCAAGCGCCGCACGCGCGCGCCGTGTTCGTTCTGCGGCGCCAACTCCGGCATAGATCAACGGCAATTCAACGTTTTCCAGCGCGGATGTTCGTGGAACCAGATTGAAGCTTTGAAAAACGAATCCGATGTTCTTGTTCCGGATGTCCGCAAGACCCGGCCGATCCACTTTTGAAACGTCGGCTCCCTCCAGGAGGTAATGTCCTTTTGTGGGATGGTCGAGACAACCGATGATATTCATCATCGTCGATTTTCCGGAACCGGACGGACCCATGATCGCCACAAACTCCCCACGATTGATCTGCAGGGAAACACCTCTAAGCGCATGCACCTCAATGTCGCCCATGTGATAGGTCTTGTGAATTCGATCGAGCCGAATGACGGCATCGGAACCGGATTTCACCGCGATCTGTTCGATGTTGGTTGTTTCGATCATAGAACTATCTGCCGCGGCCGCCTCCACCCGGTCCACCACGACCCAAACCACCGAGGAACGGCGGCGCTGTGTTGCCGGATGGCGTATTGGCAGCCTGCGTACTGTCGCCGATAATCACGACATCACCCTGCTTCAGTTCTCCGGAAACAACTTCAGTTGCAGAACCGTCGGTAATTCCGAGAAGCACACGCCGCGCTTCCGGTTTCTGCTGCGCGTTCAGGACGAAAACCATGCCCGGACGCTGAACGTTTCTCTTGGGTGGCACCATCTTGATCTTGTCTGCCGGATTCCATTTTTGACCGGGCGCAAGCTGGGATGGCGCCGGCTCCGAGTCAGCACCGCGCCCGGACTGCCGCGCAGACCCTGCGGTTTTGGCAATAGGGGCAGCAGCGGAATCCTGCTGCGGCGCAAATCCGGAGCCCCGCTCACCGCGTTGGCCGCGCTGTTCGCGCTGCGTTCCCGGCGGCGTATACCGCAGGGCGGCATTCGCGACCTTCAGCACACTGTCTCTCTGATCCACCGTGATGATGATATTGGCAGTCATACCCGGCTTCAATTTGAGATCGGGATTCTCAATTCCAATAATCACGCTGTAGGTCACCACATTCTGAACGGTTTGAGGATTCAATCGTATTTCCGAGATCCGTCCTCTAAAAGACTCATTGGGATAAGCATCCACAGAAAACCTTACGTCCGCCTGATCGGAAATGTTCCCGATGTCTGCTTCATCAACGTTGGCATTGACCTGCATTCGAGTGAGATCGTTGGCAATCGTAAACAAGGTCGGTGATTGCAGACTCGCCGCTATCGTCTGGCCCACATCAATGTTTCGTGAGATCACGACTCCATCGACGGGTGAATAGATATTGCAGTATTCGAGATTGAGTTTCGCGCGATTGAGATCCGCCTCCGACTGCTGGAGTTGCGCCTTCGCCTGTTGAAGCCCGGCCGCCGCTGCTCGATTCTGCGCTTCGGCCTGAGCGACCGCCGCCTGAGCCTGCTCATACTTGGCGCGAGCCGAATCGGCATTGGCCTTGGCGTTGTCGTAATCATTCTTTGAAACAACTCCACTCCTGTTGAGCTCGAGCGAGCGTTCAAACAATGTTGCGGTGTTGTCTCGAGCCACGCGCGCGGCCTCCAGATTCGCCTTCGAGCTCGCCAGGTTCGCCGCCTGGGTCTTCGTTTCTGCGTCCGCGCTTTGTACCCGCGCCTGGGAAGCGGCCACAGTGGCCTGAGCATTCTCGACCTGAGCCTGGAAATTGCGTTGATCCAGTTTTGCGAGAAGCTGGCCGTGCTTCACCATCGAGTTGTAGTCCGCATAAAGTTCTTCAACCTGGCCGGAAACCTGGCTGCCCACCTGGACCGTAACCACCGTTTGAACCACGCCTGTGGCGTTGACGGTGTTCTTCAGAGGGCCCACATCCACTGCGGCCGTAAAGAATTCTCCCGTAGCTGCCTTCTGCTTCCGGACTGCAAATAGAAGAATTGCCGCAAGAATCAGAACGGTAAACGCGATGATCGCTTTTCGTTTCATTATTAGTTGTCTCATATACTTGGGAATACGATTCAGAAGCCTTCGTAATTACTTCCGAATCCCTGCCAGAAAAATCGATACAAAAGTGTTTACGACTTCATCCCGGCTGTAGTGTTGTGTTTTCTTCAAACCGAAAATCTCCTGCCACAAAATAAAACTGGCAAACATCCCGAATAAGGCGCGGGCCGCCAGTTGTGGATCCACCTCACGAAACGCACCTTCCTTGATTCGACGCTCGATATAGGAAGCAACCGGATTGCGCCCGGTCATGCTCGAGACAAACATGTCGGAAAGTTGATGGCCTTCAAGAGCGCTGAATAACAGCAGCCGCATGAATGTTGTGTCGGTCTCGTGTCTGGACAGAAAGGTCTTCCCCAACGTTTCAAAAAAAGTTTGATCGTCGCTGGTCTCGCCCAGCCGCTTCACTTCCTCCAAATGAGCGTCGCGATTCTGTCCCGCCTTATGCTCGAGAATCGCGCTATAGAGCTCTTCCTTTGTCTTGAAATGACGGAAGATAATGGCTTCATTGATTTCAGCATGAGTCGCGAGATCGCGGGTGGTGGTTCCCCTAAATCCTTTCTTAGCAAACAACTCCATTGCCGCCATCAAAATGTCGTGCCGACGATCATGTTTCATAAGTAAGTACTTACTTACAGTAAAAACAGGTCGGAATTCAACTTAAAAAATGGCGGATGGGTTGGAGATTGGCGGGTGATAAATAAGCTGGATCAGCAGCCCGTCCGGATCATGAAAATAGAATGAACGTGCTCCGTCGCGATGGGTTTTGGGTTCTTGGGCGAGTTTCACTCCCTTCTGTCGAAGGCGTTCGGCCCAAACGTCAACATCCTGGGGCTGGCGTACAAGAAGACCGATGTGATGGACCGTTTGAACAGGACCGGGCTCGGTCCCTGCCGGCAGCCTGTGTAAAGCAATGTTGTCGCTACCGGACGTCAGGTAAGCGTTGTCGGGGTCGGGCATCCACTCCAACCGCATCCCCAGAACGGCGGTGTAGAAATCGAGGGATTTGGTAACATCGCGGACATTCAAAGCGACGTGACGGATGCCCAACATTACCGGGTCCATTGACTAAACTCCGCGCCAAAACTACAATGATTAAGCTCGTGTCCGGAGGCGAGTTTAGCACATTAATGGGGAGCGCCCTGGACCTGGATCACCGTTGAAATGTTAATTTTGTATGACCAGTCCTAAGGTCAAAAAGCCCGTTCCCCTGGAGCGAATCAATTCTTGGCGGATGAACCGCCAATTCCTGGACCGGGCTTCTTCCTCAAAAAACCTGTTGGAAGTGATTAAATCCATCGGATGGATTTATTCGCCGGGCTGTTCCACGCCTTATCTCACATTGTGGGCGAGGACAAATTCCTTTAAAACCGATGATCTAAACCGCCTTGTCTTTGACGATCGCAAGCTGATTCAGTTGGAAACGCTCCGCGGTTGCTCCATGTTGGTTCCCCGTGACCAGGCGACGCTCGCATTACGAATTCGGACTAGAACTTTTACGGAGTTGAGTAAACAGGCCCGACAGCAAATGCCTGTGAGCGATGCCGAAATGGAGAAGCTGAAAACGGCAATCCTGAAGGCATTGCATCCCAGTGCCAAAACTCCGGAGCAACTGCTTCATCTTGTGCCTTCCAATCTTGTCCGCGACTTTGGCGTGGATCTGAAGCGAATCGGGTTGACCAACAGTCTTTCCCTGGCGGTCAATTTGTTGAAGGAAGAAGGAAAGCTTCTCAAACAACAGGCCCGAAAACGCCTCGACACAACAGAGTATTCGCTCGTTCTCACGTCGAGTGTTGTCCCTGAAGCTGATCCGTTGAACTTGCGGATGGAAGAAGCCTGCGCCCAACTGGCAACTCAGTATTTCAGAGCCGAGGCCCCCGCCCGCGTTAAGGATTTTGCATGGTGGGCCGGCATTAACGTGACGGATGCGATTAAAGGCGCAGCGGAAGTCAAACCGAAGCTGGTCGCTATTCCTGTTGAAGGCACGAAGGACGAGTTTCTCCTCAACGAAGCGGAACTGGAAAAGTTTCTGACCTTTGAGCCTCAGGAATCGGCGATTAATTTCATTCCTTATCGCGATACCTATTTGAAGGGACAACGCGAAGTTGTCACTCGATTCGTTCCTGCCGAACATGCGGACAAGCCTTTCTCTCGCTGGAAGGGAAAACTGATTAACGATCCTCTGGCGACGATCATCCTGAACGGCCGCGTGGTTGGAGTCTGGGAATGGAACGAGAATGACGAAGAAGTCGACATGCTGCTCTTTGACTCCAGCATTCCCAAGTCGGTGGAGAAAGCAGTCCACAAACGCGCATCGGAACTGGCAAGTTTCATTCGAACGAATCTGGGCGAAGTGCGTTTGCAGGGACTCGATTATGGTCCGCACCAAATGACAGGAATCCACGATTTGAAAGTATTCTGGGGCAAGGGAGCTCACGTGGATGTCCGAGTCTGAAATAAGCCCCGCCGAAGCCAACTTCTGGTGGCGCAGGAACGATCCCGCCGGTGCCCTGCTCAACAAGCTGATGCTTCTTTTTGTCGTCGTTCCGATTGGATTGGTTTTGAAAGAATTCTACGCGTTGAGCTTCGTAATCTTTGCTTTCATGGTTCCCTATGGATTCTTCGTTCGATATCTCTCCGTGCGCGCAGTCCGGCGTTATCTGGAAAGTCACCCTGAAGAAGTTGTGGAGTTCAAGGAAGCCGGCATCATCCTGCATTGAAAAATGGATTTTGTCCGTTTGTGTGGGCTATAAACCTTCCATGGAAAAGAAACATTATCCCGTTGCACTGGTTGTTGGAGTTCTGGCGCTCATCTTCAGTGTTTATCTGAATTCGTTGATCGCCGTTCCCGCGGGCAAGACGGCCGGAGCCGCCGTTTCCGACCTTTCGGCTAAACGTTTCCTCGATCACGTGAAGTTTCTTGCGAGTGACGCGATGAAAGGGCGTGGCGATGGTTCGCCGGAACTGGATAAGGCCGCAGACTATATCGCATCGCAATTTCGACTCCTGGGATTGCGGCCGATGGGCGACGGGAACAGTTATTTTCAGAAATTCGAATTGATCACCGGAGCCGGCATCGGTTCTCACAATGAACTTCGTTTGAATAATGTTGAAGCCCGTATCAATGAAGATTTCGTACCCATAACCTTCTCCGACAGCAAATCGGTTGAGGGAGGCGTTGTCTTTGCGGGTTACGGAATTACAGCGCCCGAGCTGCATTACGACGATTATCAGGGCATCAATGCGACGGGAAGGATTGTTGTGGTCTTTCGGCACGAGCCACAGGAGATGGATCCGAAAAGTCCATTCGACGGCACGAATTTCACGAGTCATGCCTCATTCATCAACAAGGCGATCAACGCGAAGCAGCATGGGGCGCAGGGAATCGTCTTCATAACGGATTTCAATCACACTGAAGAAGAAGTTGGAAAGGCAACGCGAAGCGAGGAGCCCGATGATCTCACGATTCCAGCCATGCATGCCCGGCGTGAAAACATTTTGAAAATTTTCGCGGCCGAAAAAAAAGACCTCTCGGACCTTCAGAAGAAGATCGACGCGGATTTGAAACCGCAGTCATTCGCATTGATGTCGGCCAATATCCGGCTGGTTACGGATATCGTTCGCACGCGAAAAACGGTCAGAAATGTTATTGGCGCTGTGGATGGCGCGGATCCGGAACTTCGAAAGGAATGGGTCATCGTCGGAGCACACTACGATCACCTGGGCCTCGGTGACCGTAGTTCGCTGGCGCCGTCTCAGATCGGACAGGTCCATCACGGTGCGGACGATAACGCGTCGGGCACTTCCGGCGTGCTGGAGCTGGCACGGCTTGCCGCCGGGAATAAACGGGAATGGAAAAGGTCCATTCTGTTCATGACATTTGCCGGTGAAGAACTCGGCTTGCTGGGCTCGGCCTATTTTACGGATCACTCCACCGTCCCGTTAAAAAACACTGTTGCGATGCTCAATATGGACATGATCGGCCGGCTCAATGGCGGCCGCCTTTTCGTGGGCGGTGTCGGCACGTCTCCAACGTTTAAGGCTTCGATTGAGGAATTGAACAAATCCGCAGGTCTGGAAGTCGACTATTCCGATTCCGGATACGGCGCAAGCGATCATATGTCGTTCAACGCCAAAAAAATTCCGGTCCTGTTTTTCTTCTCGGGACTTCACACCGACTACCACAAGCCTTCGGACACCGCCGAAAAGATCAACGGCGATGGCGCCGTCAAGGTTCTCTCACTCGTCTACCTGATGATGAATCGAATTGCCTCGACCACCGACCGGCTGGAATATACGGAAGTTCATGAGCCGAAGCCGACGGGCGGAGGCAGTGGAGGTGGTTACGGGCCGTATTTCGGCTCCGTGCCGGATTTTCGTGATGATCTCAAAGGTGTGTTGTTCGCGGATGTTCAGAACAACAGCCCCGCGGCAAAAGCGGGTTTGAAACAAGGGGACCTCTTGATCGAGTTCGACGGGAAACCGATTCAGAACCTTTACGATTTCACTTATGCGCTCCGCGCGAAAAAGCCCGGTGATGTCGTAGCCGTGGTGGTGAAACGCGGGCAACAGGACGTGAAGGTCAACGTGACTTTGGAAGCGAGGCAATAAGAATGAAGCTTACACGCATTGGAGCGATCGCTTTGATTACTGCATCTGCCCTTGGCGGCGCCTACGTCGCGCGGCCGCAGACCGTACGTCCGCACCCAAAGGAGACTCATCTTCGCAACATCCGGCAACTGACATTTGGCGGCGAGAATGCCGAAGCCTATTTCTCATTCGACGGCAAGCAGGTCATCTTTCAATCGACTCGCGAGCCTTACAAATGCGATCAGATTTTCACGATGAACAATGACGGCTCACACGCCAGGCTGGTGAGCACCGGCAAAGGCCGGACGACCTGCGGATATTTCACTCCCGACGGAAAACGGGTCATTTATGCGTCCACCCATCTCGGTGGACCGGATTGTCCGCCGCCCGCGGATCGCAGCGAAGGGTATGTGTGGGCTATCTATCCTACTTACGACATCTTCTCCGCCAAGACCGATGGAACGGATTTGAAACGGCTGACAACGACCAACGGATACGATGCCGAAGGAACGATTTCGCAGGACGGGAAGAAGATTGTGTTTACGTCTGCCCGTGACGGTGATCTCGAGATCTACGACATGAATATCGATGGAACGAATCAGCGGCGCTTGACGAACGAGATCGGTTACGACGGCGGGGCGTGGCATTCACAGGACGGTCAGTGGATTGTATGGCGCGCGAGCCGGCCGAAGACGCCGGAGGAAATCAAACGTTACAAGGATCTCTTTGCGAAGAATCTCGTGATGCCGGTTAAGCTGGAAATTATGCTCATGAGAGCCGACGGAAGCGAAAAACGGGAACTCACTCATAACGGCGCAGCGAATTTTGCGCCTTATTTCCATCCCAATGGGAGGCAGGTGATTTTCGCATCGAACGTGAACAATCCGAATCCCCGCAGTGCGAATTTCGATCTCTATCTGATTAACCGGGATGGAAGCGGCCTGCAGCAGATCACATTCGATGAAGGATTCGACGGATTCCCTATGTTCACGAACGATGGAAAACATTTGATCTGGGGCTCGAACCGCAACGGCAAGACCGAAGGCGAAACGAATGTGTTCATGGCGGATTGGGTGGAATAAACAAAAACGGATTCGAGGTTGTTATGCCATTGTTTGAGTATATGTGCCGCGATTGCGGCGGAAAATTCGAAAAGATCGTCCCACGCTACGATTCCCCCGCAGAGTGCTGCCACTGTCAGAGTAAAGACGTCGAGAAGCTGCTTTCTGTCTTTGCCGTATCGGGAAGTTCAAAAGAATCCGCCGACGAAGCCGGCTGCGGACGATGCGGCGCCTCCCAGCCTGGTATGTGCGGGATGGAGAACTAGGAAACCGAAATTGTTCCGGCGGCCGCCCAGTTGACAGTTTGGTGTATATTCACAGACATGTTCCGAAAGAGCAGCATGGCAAGCGTCATCTTCCTGTTCTGTGCGCTGCCGTGCCTGGCCCGTACAAGGGTTGATCTTGCCAAAGTTCCACTTCCTCCGGCAGTAATCGCCGATCTTGACGGAGACAGCAAAGTCGATGTCGCGGTGGGAACCCGATCCGGCAACAGCACTGCGGGCTTTCTTTATCGCCTGGACATCGACCTCAGTGGATCGACGCGTACAAGCTCATTCACTTTCTTTGACCGCCACAGCATGGCGATTCAGGTTTCAACTGTCGACCTGGACGGCGATCATGATCTTGACCTCGTCGTTACAGGCCAGCCTTTTAACGGCCCGATCGGCGTTTGGATCAATGACGGCTCTGGTGGATTCCAAAAAGACGAGAGCGGTCAGTACGGTTCTTCGGTCTGGTCTCGGCGAGATTCGCTGCGCACCCCAGCAAAGCCGCTTGGACGCGATTCCATCGGTACAGTCACTCGACGATCCGTATTTCATTTACCGATTCGTTCCGACGCTCAGCCTTCTGCTCAGAAATCGCGCGGTTGGGCCGCAACCACTTGTGTTGTCGCTTACTCCGTCGATTCTGCAGGTCTTCCTTCCCTTAGGGCTCCACCGGTAATTCTGTAGGCCTCGCAGTTCAATTAAAGAGATTCCCTCCCTCGGGGATCGTTGGGTGGGGGGCTAGGGGTTTTTGTTCTACCTTTGGCCCTCGCCTGGCGCACAAATTGCAGTCGTCTTTCCACTCAGGATAAGGATCTTGAATACGGAGGTTCAAGCAGGATTGGCTTGCAATGACGTAATAGCAGTGACATCGATGATGTCCTCGGCCGAGCATCCACGCGACAGATCGTTAGCGGGTTTTGCCAGACCCTGCAGGATCGGACCGATCGCGCGGGCGCCGGCGAGCCGTTCGGCTAATTTGTACGCGATATTTCCGGACTGAAGATCAGGAAAGATCAACGTATTGGCGCGGCCTTTCACCGGACTGGTTGGGGCCTTGGATTCGGCAACGTCGGGGACAAGAGCTGCGTCGACCTGAAGTTCGCCGTCAACGATGAGGCTCGGCTGTCTGGCCTGAACAGTCGCAACGGCTTCACGGATGCGATCGACTAAAGGATGCTGTGCGCTGCCTTTCGTCGAGAAAGAAAGAAATGCGACGCGAGGTTCAGTTCCCAGGAATGTTCGCGCATTTTCCGCGGCATCTAAAGCAATGTCGGCGAGCTGTGTGACGGACGGAACCGGCACTACGGCGCAGTCGGCAAAGACAAGATTCATTGCCGGCAAACACATAAGAAAAAAACTGGAAACGGTCTTCGACTTTGAGCTCACACCGATGCAGTGAATCGCGGCGCGCAGCGTATCGGCTGTTGTTGTCGCGGCGCCCCCCACAAATCCGTCGGCATCGCCGGCGCGCACCATCGCCGCGGCAAAATACATCGGGTTCTCCAGCCGCTTCTCGGCTTCGACTTCGGTAACGCCGCGGGATTTCCACTCCGGCAGAAGGATCCTGGCGTATCGCTCGGAAAGCGCCTGTGCGTGTGGGTCCACCACTTCGACCTGCGACAAATTCACACCCAGTTCCCGGGCTTTGTTCTCAACCTGTGCCGGAGCGCCGACAAGAATCGGTTTCGCCAGCCGTAGTTCAACCATACGAGCGGCACTCTGTAAAACGCGCGGATCCATGGCTTCCGGATAGACAATTCGTTTGGGGTCGCGGGCAGCACGCTCGCGGAGTTGTGAAATAAGTTCCGGCATCAGCCTCTACTTGGTGGTGGGAACGGCGGCCGGACGCTCGCGCTTCTTCTTGATTTCGATTCCATGACGCTTGATTTTCTGGTTCAGCGTCGAGAGCGGAATCTTGAAATTGTCCGCGGCTTCGGTCTGGCTCCAGCCGGCCTGCTCGAGCATTTCGATAATCACTCGCCGCTCAAATGCATCGATGATCTCAAACAACGATGTGTCTTTGGAGAGAGGAAACGATGACAGCGTGGCGTATCTCAAGGACGGAGAAACAATGGCTTCGGGCAGCAAATCCCGGCCGATAATGTCGTCTTGCGAGAGCACGACCGCGCGCTCGACAACATTCTCCAGTTCCCGCACGTTTCCAGGCCAGTGATAGTCCATCAGGACTTTGAGCGCCTCCGCGCTGACGCGGTAGAGCGGCTTCACATTTTCATCGCAGTATTTCCTGGTAAAGAAATCAACCAGGCCGGGAATGTCTTCTTTACGCTCCCGCAGTGGAGGGAGCTGAATATTGATCACGTTGAGACGGTAGTACAAGTCTTCACGGAAACGGCCTTCATCAACAAGCTTCTTCAGATCGACATTGGTCGCAGCGATGATACGCGCATCAACCTTTTGCGTATCGATTCCGCCAAGGCGCATGAACTCCTTCTCCTGAATGACCCGGAGGAGTTTGGCCTGCGTTTCGAGGCTGATGGTTCCGATTTCATCAAAGAAAATCGTGCCCTGATCGGCAACTTCAAATAAGCCCTTCTTCGCGGCAACCGCGCTCGTGAAAGCACCGCGCACATGACCGAACAGGATACTCTCGAGAAGATCGACCGGCATGCTGCCGCTGTTCACCGGGACGAAAGCTTTGTCCGCCCGCGGACTCTTTAAATGAATCGCCTTGGCGATGAGCTCTTTTCCAGCTCCGCTTTCACCCTGAATCAGAATCGTGCTGCGGCTGGCCGCGACTTGCGTGACCAGATCCAGCACTTTCAACATCTTTTCGCTCTTACCGATAATGTTGCTGTAACCGAAACGCTCCTTGAGCGCGCGCCGCAACTGGAGGTTCTCGCTCATCAGGTGACGTTGTTTGATGGCATTCGCAACAATGACGAGCAGCTTTTCGTTATTCCACGGTTTGGTGACGTAATCGAAGGATCCTTCTTTAATGGCGGTGACCGCCGTCTCGAGCGCGCCGATGGCAGTGATGATCACAACCGGGAGAGTTGGATCGATGGTCCTGATCGCCTGCTGTACTTCCAATCCGGACTTCCCCGGAAGCATGAGATCCAGCAGAACCGCGTCATAAAGATTCTCTTCAATTTTCTTCAAACCTTCTTCGCCGGTTGCGGCCAGGTTCGTGGACAAGCCTTCAGACTCGAGCAATAGCTCGAGGCTTTCCCGGATTTCTTCCTCATCATCGATGATGAGCACGATTCCTTTTCGCTTAGACATGTACTGGCTTCCTTACCAGGGGTAGTTCTAATTTGAACGACGTACCAACGCCCGGACGGCTCTCGACGGAAACACTGCCTCCATGTTCCTGGATGATTCCGTAACTGATCGACAGACCGAGTCCTGTCCCTTTTCCGGCGGCCTTGGTTGTAAAGAACGGGTCGTAAATTTTCTTGATGTTCTCGCGCCCAATTCCGGTGCCCGTATCCTGCACTATGATCTCAATCTTGGAATCGACCGTGTCTGTCAGGATCCGCAGTTCCCCACCTTCCGGCATGGCATCTCGCGCATTCACGAAAAGGTTCAGAAACACCTGCTGCAATTTGCCGGCATTTCCGAAGGTGGTTGGCGATTCGGCCCGGAGCTCGCGTTCGACACGGACACGAGCACTTTTGAGCTGATGATCGAGAAGGGAGAGTGTTTCGCTGATGATCTGGTGTAGATCAACATCGGTAAACTCAGTGGCATTCGTACGGGAAAAATTCAGCAGGCTGTTGACGATTTCTGAAGCCCGGAATGTTTGCTTTGTGATCTTCTCCAGAAGTTTGTACCGCGAATCGTCGATATTGATTTCCTTCCGCAACATCTGGGAATAACTGGAAATCACGGCGAGCGGAGTGTTCACCTCATGGGCAACTCCTGCCGCAAGCAAGCCGATCGATGTGAGCTTGTCCGTCTGAACAAGTTGATCTTCGAGACGAACCCGGGCTGTAATGTCATCGATGATAATCAGTGTTCCTTCGGTATTGCCTGCCTTATCCATCAGCGATGTCGCTGAGAAATTTACCGTCAAGCCGTTCCACGCTTGTTTGTAAAGGTGTCCCGTCTCGACCAGCCGCTGGAGGAACTCCGATGGGATGATTTCTTCAGTGCGTTTTCCGAACGTCTCGCTGCGGCTCCGCCTTGTTAATGCTTCGAGCGCTTTGTTCCAGCCGACGATGCATCCATCCACGTCCTCCACCATGACGCCCACATTGATCGATTCAATGATGTTCTCGCTGAAATCCTTGAGGCTCTGATATTCCGATGCCTTCTGTTCGAGAGACCGATAGAGCCGCGCGTTCTCAAGCGCGATACCGATGTAATCGGAAACCGTCTGGACTAATTCGAGATCTTCGCTTGTGAGATAGTCGCCGTTCTGTGTGCGGCCCAACGCGATGTAGGCGATGATGCGATCCTTCACCCGGCAGGGTATGAAATAGTTCAGCTCGCAAAAATCGTTTTCGAAAAAGATATACGGACGCCCGGGAGTAGAAGTGAGAAACGAAAAATCAGCGGCGGCCGGGATCGTTGTGCCGATGACTCGTTGCGGCACAAAACGGCCGGGTTGAAATGGATCCTCGAGCAAAACCGCGGCGCGCTGGACCAGCAATGCCCGGCCAAGGCGATCCACGATCCGATCCATCATGTCGTCCAGATGAATCTCCGATGCCAGCGTCCGGCCAAATTCAATCAAAGTCTGGCGGATGTCATACCTGTCGCGGTAAAAGAACCGGTCGAGCCATATCTGAAACTGATCTTTGATTGGAGCGAAAAGGAGCGCCGCTACGATGGTCGCTACCAGGCGCGCTAGCATGCTCAGCGGTTCAAAGTTCGAACCCAGGAACTCTCCAACCAGCACGACAAGCGTGGCATACAACCCAATCACACACGCTGTCGCCAGCGTGTACGTAACACCCCGTTTAAAGATGAGATCCACATCCATCAAACGATAACGATGAATGGCATAGCCAAACGAAATGGGAACCAGAATGAGCGGAAAAACCGCAAAATCGACGTACGCTTCCGGGATGAATCCCCACAATCGCGGCACAGACTGCAAGACAAAATAAGGAATCACTGCCAGCGCAGTGCCGCGCGTTACCCACTTCATTTGCTGACGGAGCTCGGGCGTTCGAACTGTCCTGTACGTCTCGAATAAAACGACTGCGCTGAGAATAAAGTAGAGGCCAAAGTGAAAATCACCAACGTTATCGAGCAGGTCCCGCAGGACGATCGGCGACGGAGCAAAGGAAAGAACTCCGTTAACAAACGCGACCTGTAACAAAAAGAGTATCGAGGCGGGAATGTAAATGACGTAACGCAACCCTGGGCGCGCTTTGATCAATCTGTGACGAAGCGGAAACTCGAAACAGAAATGCAGAAACAAGGGAGGAAGCAGCAGGCTTGCTCCAAGGTCCGCCCAGAAAATCGTCCAGTCAAATGGATTCAACTTTCCCGTGAAGTGAAACGCATAAAAGACAAACGACGTCAGGCACACATAATAAAAATGCAATGCGTGCGGTGCGCGCGAGCGCTTCAAAACAACGAAAATGCCGACCAGAAAATAGATCAGCCCGATGAACTCCAGATATTCCTGATGACGTAGAAATCGTTCTGGCGGAGGCGCGACAACCAGAGTTGTCGTGAATTCCTTATCATTTCGGTTAATGGTGTAGGTGGCTTTGGACCAGACCACAAGTCCATACAGAATCTGCGTGACATGGCGATCGTTCCGAATCGTTTCGCCGTTAATGGCCTTCAACAAATCGCCGGTTTGAATACCCGCTTTGCTTCCGGGTCCGTCAGGTACAACCAGATGAGCCTGAACACCAGCCGGCCCCTGAATCCATGACACACCATCATCAGGAGGTACGTACCGCCGCTTCTGCTGAGCGTTCAGACCTCCCAATATCAGCAGGCCCACGGTCAACAAAACCGTCGCGACATATTTGAATGAAAATATCTTTCGTGCCATTACTTTCCGGCCCTACCCAATGAGGCGGATTTCAGCAACCGTTCTTCCAAAAAACGGTAATGAAAACGCTAACTTTAACCATATCAGCAAAAACTATATATGAAATTATGGATTAGTGTACAAAAGTTGGGACGGCTTCAACCCGGCAATTTAAAACTTGATGTTGATGCCACCCTTTACAAGCCGGGGATATTGACCAAACTGCGTACGCTGCGGGCCGAGGGTCTGATCGAAAAGGTTCCTGGCATCGAGGATCGCCTGAACCTTGCCCGGAAACATGTGCCAGGTTGGTAGATTCTGGGCAATCGAAACGCTCATCGTCGGATCGTTGTACTCCAGAAGCCGCTGATATGGATCCAGCCGGGATACGGAAAAGTCCGAGGTCCATCGGTAAACCGTTGTGATTTCAGTTTGAGTCGTATCCAGCTTTGCCTTGAACCGTGCAGCAACCATTTGAAACCGCCGGCGAGTCAATTGATTTTTCATCTCCTCAAAACTGGAGGTGCTGTCGATTCCGAGGCCATTGACTGACGTATAACCCAATCCTGCTTCAAACCCGTGGAACTGGCGGTTGATAAAAACCCGCACACCCTGCGAAGGAAGATTGCTCGTATCCAGAACAAGGACACCGCGACGTCCATCCGGCGAACTGATGAAGAGAGCTTCCGTGTCGATGCCATCGCGGAAGACCGCGGCAGAGAACTCCAGATTGTCTGAAATCACGCGCGTTAAGCCCGCTTCCGAGTGAGCATAACGTTCCAAACCTGGGGGAACAAACACGGTACGATCGAAGTAGTCTTTACCGCGAATCGGATCATCGGTCCCTGAGGGGGCTTGCGATGATGCACTGAGACTGAAAGTCGTCCGCGAATCCGGAACCCACGAAACTCTTAAACGCGGCCGAAGGTAGCTGGTCCCCGTCACAACGCCCGCGCGACCGGCTTCGGCGCCATAATTAAGTACAACATGATCCGACCACTGAAAATCATCTCCATATTCAAGTTGAACTTCCCGGAGGGAGTCGGACTGCAACGGGTCGGCAAATAACGCTCCCTGCCGGACATTCATGCCAACAGTGGTTTTGTGCCGGTTCGCCGGCACGAATTCATAACTTGCACCCACTCCACGCGGCTGCATCGGTGAACCGTTGTATTGCCCACGTACGGTGACGCGCGAATTTGAATCCAGGGGCATGGTCACGGAGAACTGTGATCCGACGCCATCCTGGGTCCCCGAGGACGTCTCAACAGACTTCGAATAAACCTGGAAGTAACCGGAATAGTCGGGCCCGATTTTGAGTTTGTCCGCGATTGTCTGATTGTCGGTCAACCGCAGCACCGGTTGCGTTGACCGGGAACTTCGCAGCGTCCAGACGATATCCTCGGATTGCGATTTGTCCCGCGACACGGCGCGCCGGACAACATCCATCGCGTTCTGGAGATTAACGGTCAGGACAGCAGTGCTGCCGGTGTTCAGTTGAATACCTTGTTTGAAGGCGGGCAGGAACTGCGGCATTGAGACTTTGACCGAATATTGGCCGGCAAAAAGGTTCATCACTGTGAACGAGCCTTCCTTATCGGTCAACGCCATGCGCTCGGGAAGAATCGGTGAGCCTGCAATAACGATGACCAGGGCGCCGGCAACAGGAGAACCGGTTGAATCATGCACTCGTCCGCTTATCGATGCCAAGTCGCTTGCTGCAGATGCAAATATCGGAAAAAGAAGAAAGACGACAATTCCAAGAGCTGCCTTCACCGAAAAGCTCCGCCGCATTTTCTCCATCATTCCTCCGTTTGAGTTAACGGACGGTAAATTTGTCAGCCGAAGCAATCACATCCTTCGAGAGGTTGTCGGTGACCTTTACCTGAATTGAGTATTCGCCTGGTTCAAAGTCCGCAAGTGCGATCGATTTCTTCAATGTCATCTGTGCCGCTGCGTTCGCCAACTCCGAAGATTGCTCGACTGCTCTCTTGACCTGCTGACCATTCCTTGTGATGACATATTCCACGGTTGCTGAGGGTTTCTTTGTCGCTTCGTCCAGCTTCAAGTTGTAAACCTGAAACCAAAGGTTCAGATCCTTGTTTCTTCTGAACTCGCTTTTGACACTGGGACGAACCTTGTCGCTGCCGAAAATGAACGACCCGGAACCGATCTGGCTTGGCGGCAACGGCTCGACGAGATCCGCCAGAACGAGCGAACTCAGTTGAAGTTTCTCGTCGGGAAATCGCGGCACTGTCAGTTTTTGAGTAATCGTACCCACGTTTCCGCTGTTGATGTCCTTTACGACCAGGTCGATCTTGTACAGGCCGGGACGCATCGGAATGATCTTCTGATAGACGCGTGCATTTTCGAGTTCCTGCTTGAACAGAGCATCAGGAATATCCACTGAAACCGTGTCTTCAAATATGCCGCCGGGGGCAAGACGGCCTGCGACGCTGTGAATTTCACCGTGAATATGCGCGGTGGCTCTGTGAATTCCCTGTTGTTCCTGAAATGCCAGGTCTTTGTTTTGCAGCAGAATCGTGACTGGCGTCAACACGCTCTCTTCGGTAACGCGAATGAAGTCTGTACGGTAATTGAATGCGAGCAGATTATAAGAGAGTTTAGTCGTTACAATCGCTTCGAGATCTTTGAACTTGACCTCTGGTGGCTTGAATATGTCCGCGTAAAGTTGCAGCCGATCGAAGGGATTTGTTCGAGAAGTGTTGCCCAACGGATTACCCAGAGAAGCTCCGGAACGATTCAGGCGTTCCGCCTTATCGATTCCGTAAAACTGTTCGTCAAACGTGAGGCCGGCTCCAGGCACATGCAGCAGAGCGTCTTTTTCGCTGGGATCGATCGTCAGCCGATATTCGCCGGACATTGAAGGGTCCACGAATTCCAAAATGACTTCATTGCCGATGCCGTCGATGTAACGATATCGCCACTTCTCAAACGGAAATGTACTCGTCGTACCACCGCCCTCTTCAATGGGCCGGTCATATGTGCCTCCCGATGGGTGCGATTCAATTTCATCGGGCTTCCCGTACATGATGTAGATACGGCCGCGATCGGTCTTCCAGCCTGGAATACCTGAGGCAAAGCGCTCGTTGGCGTAAGCGATTCGCTCGTAGTGTTCGTCTTTGTATTCGTTTTCGATTGTGTCCGGGCTCGGATCCCGCCGGAGCCAGAACTGTTCGATGAATTGCTCGCGCTCTTCATCGGTCTTGAGGGCCTTCCACGCCGCGCGTTCTTCGTTGCTGATGATGTATTGCACATCCTCATTGACCCAGTTTCGAAGGGCGCGGCTGCCGGTTTCCTGTTCACGGGATTTTTGAGCAGCCTTCGCGGCCTGTTTCTTTGTTTCCGTTTTCTTGGGATCGTTTTTCTGGGCCACGGCGGACCAGGAAGACGTTAGCAGCAATAGGGAAGTGAGGGCGGTCAGAATCCCTCTTCGGCTCATAGAACACCTCAAGTGAGACTGGTAAGCATCTGCAAGTATTAACGAGCTAACATCATAGCATTAGTGGTTTAACAGTCAAGGGATTACAAGCCTTTTTGCCACTTCGAGATGCTTTGCTCTACAATGCAAATTCGACTTCACCAGGAGATTTTTATAGATGCTCGATCTTGTCTACTTGCGCGAAAACATCGAAACAGCCAAGCAACGATTAGCGCACAGGGGGTTTACGCTTGACGTTGAGACGTTTCGGCGGCTGGATGGTGAGCGTAAAAACATCATTACTGAAGTCGATCAGCTTCGACAGCGCCGGAACACTGCATCGGATGACATTGCGAAACTCATTCGAGAGAAGGTGGACGTTACTGAAAAACGTAACGAAATGAAGGTTGTATCGCAGCAAATCAAGGAAAAAGAAGACGCCCTCAACACTGTCGAAGCCGAACTATTCGGTTTCGCTTCAACGATCCCGAACCTGCCGGATCCCGATGTACCCATCGGCCTGACAGACGAACAAAATGTGGAAGTACGCCGCGTAGGAGAAATCCCAAAATTCGATTTTCAGCCCAAGGCACATTGGGACTTGTGCCCCGCATTGGGGATACTCGATCTGGAACGAGCGACGAAAATCACAGGATCCCGGTTTCCGCTGCTGGCAGGCGCCGGAGCACGGATGGAACGCGCGCTCATCAATTTCATGCTCGATATTCAGACCCGGGAACGCGGATATCGGGAAATTGTGCCACCCTTCATGGCGAACTCCAAAAGCCTGTTCGGAACGAGCCAATTGCCGAAGTTCGAGGAAGATCTATTCAAAGTGCGCGACACGGATTATTACCTCGTCCCCACCGCTGAAGTTCCTGTTACTAACATTTATCGTGACGACATTATCGATGGGCGACGGTTGCCTGTTAAATTCACGGCGTATACACCGTGCTTTCGCAGCGAAGCGGGATCTTACGGGAAGGATGTGCGCGGGATTTTCCGCCAACATCAGTTCAATAAAGTGGAACTCGTGAAGTTCAGCCGGCCCGAAGAATCGGATGCAGAGCTCGAGTCGCTGGTCAGTGATGCCGAAGAAATCCTGAAACGTTTACGGATCGCGTACCGCGTGGTCATTCATTCCACCGGCGATATGGGCTTCGCGGCCGCGAAAAGTTATGACCTCGAAGTGTGGTTGCCCGGACAGAATGCTTACAGAGAAATATCGTCATGCAGCAACTTTGACGATTTTCAGGCTCGACGGGCCAATATTCGATATCGGCCAGGCGCAGGGGAAAAAGTTCGATTTGTTCACACGTTGAATGGCTCCGGTCTCGCTGTCGGCAGAACGTGGATCGCAATCGCCGAAAACTATCAACAAAAGGACGGCACTATTCTGGTTCCAGAGGCATTGAAACCTTATCTGGACGGGAACACTCGCATCGAACCCGATACGATCATTTGATTCCGCGTGAAGAAACCACTTCAAGCTGTGCTGTTGGCTGGAACGACAGTTTGGTGTCTGAGCATTCTTGCGGCGCCAGTTCTGGGCTTATCGTCTGTCTATTTGTTTTTCTCTCGAATCTGTCATCAGAATCCTGCACGATCCTGGCACATCGTTGGTGAGTCTCTTCCTGTTTGCATCCGTTGTGCGTCCATTTATTTCGCGTTCACGGCCGCGCTCTGGCTTGGAATCCGGACAAATCTTCGATGGCTTAAAATATCCATTCTCCTCATGATTGGAGAATTCCTGCTTGCCCGGTTTGTGATCGATTCAGCGTTGCTCCGCTCATTGACGGGCGTCCTGGTTGGATTATCATCCGCGCCTTTCGTCAAACAAGGACTCGAGGAAATCAGTGATTCAATGTAAAGAATGCGGCGCGAACCTTCCGGAAGGCGCGAAATTCTGCCTGCAATGCGGAACACAAGTTCCCCCTCAGTCAGGCTTCTCAGCTCCGGGCCCGCTGCCAGAATTGGACTTTGTTCAACCGGCAATCACCGGAGGCATGCTTCTGGGATTATTGTCTTCGATACCTGTCATTGAGGCTGGAAACTGTCTCTGTTGCATGTGGGTTCTGCTTGGGGGCGCAATCACCAGTGTCCTGCTGACGAGACAGCGGCCCACAGGAATAACATATGGTGACGGAGCTTTTGGGGGAGTGCTGAGTGGCTTGTTCGGAGCGGTCATCGCGACGCTAGTTCATATACCGATACAAATCATTTCATCGCGATACCTTGCCTCCCAGCAGCAAACGATTGAGGACTATTTTCGTCAGGCAGGCGTTGAAGGACCGCTCCGCGACTGGGCTTTGCGCATCGCATCAGGCGAAATCAGTGTTGCCACGGTGACCATAACCTTTTTCCTGAATGTGTTGATGTTCTCCTTATTCGCGATGATCGGTGGAATATTGACGGTCGCTCTCTTGAACAAGAGGAGAGATCAAATGCAAACTGGAACGCGGATATGAATCCGCGTTCCTGCCGTTGTTAGTCGAAGTCCTCGTATCCGCCACCGCCACCCATGGGTGGACCGGCTTTCTTCTTTTCCGGCAATTCCGAAATGAGAGCCTCGGTCGTCAGCAGCAGCCCGGCGATTGACGACGAATTCTGAATGGCCACGCGAACAACTTTTGTGGGATCGATGACTCCCGCCTGCACAAGATCTTCAACCTTTTCTTCGTCGGCGTTGAAACCGGTGGACGCATTGCTCTCGTTACGAATCTGTTCGACGATGATTGCTCCGTCATGACCGGCATTCTCCGCAATCATCCGCATCGGTTCTTCAACCACTCGCCGGATAATCAGCGTTCCGGTTCGGATATCTCCTTCAACGGACTTCGAAAGTTTGTCCAGAGCCTTTTGCGTGCGAAACAATGCCGTCCCACCACCAGGAACGACGCCTTCTTCGATTGCCGCTTTCGTCGCATGCAGCGCGTCTTCCACGCGAGCTTTGAGCTCCTTCATCTCTGTCTCGGTCGCCGCACCAACACGAATCACGGCCACACCGCCGGCAAGTTTGGCCAGGCGTTCCTGAAGTTTTTCGCGATCGTAATCGGAAGTCGTTTCCTCTATCTGAACGCGGAGTTGTTTGATACGCCCTTCGATTGATCCGCGTTTTCCTCCACCCTGAATGATCGTTGTGTTGTCTTTGTCGATCACTACCTTCTTCGCGCGGCCCAGGTCCTCGACCTTTACATTTTCCAGCTTGATTCCAAGGTCTTCCGTAATGGCACGGCCGCCGGTAACAATCGCAATATCCTCCATGATGGCTTTGCGGCGATCTCCGAACGCCGGGGCTTTCACGGCGGCAACCTTCAAAGTTCCACGAATTTTATTCACAACAAGAGTTGCAAGGGCCTCACCCTCGACTTCCTCGGCAATGATGAGCAGCGCCTTGCCCTCGCGTGCGACCTGCTCGAGAACAGGGATAAGATCACGCATCGCGGAAATCTTTTTCTCGTGGATGAGAATGAACGGATCTTCGAGGACGGCTTCCATACGATCGGGATTTGTCACGAAGTACGGCGAGAGATAGCCTCGATCGAACTGCATCCCTTCCACGAATTCGAGTTCGGTCTTCATGGATTTTGCTTCTTCAACCGTTACGACGCCGTCTTTACCAACCTTCTCCATGGCTTCCGCGATCAATGCGCCGATTTTTTTATCGTTGTTGGCCGAGATCGCAGCTACTTGTTCCTGTTCTTTGTGGCTTTTCACAGGTTTTGAAATCTTCTTCAATTCCTCCACTATGACTTCAACGGCCTGATCGATACCTCGTTTGAGGTCCATCGGATTCGCGCCCGCCGCGACATTCTTGATGCCTTCACGATAGATGGCCTGCGCGAGTACGGTCGCTGTGGTCGTGCCGTCACCCGCAAGATCACTTGTTTTGCTCGCGACTTCTTTCACCATTTGCGCGCCCATGTTCTCGTAACGATCCTTCAGTTCGATATCTTTCGCGACGGTCACGCCGTCTTTCGTCACCAGCGGCGATCCAAACTTGCGGCTCAGGACGACATTGCGTCCCTTGGGACCTAATGTCACTTTGACAGTATTGGCTAAGGCATCCACCCCGCGAAGCATCGCGGCTCGAGCGTCCTCACGGTATATCAGCTCTTTTGCAGCCATAGATTCATCTCCTCCTCATGCATTTTTTGTGTAAGGGTATAAGGGATTTAGCACTCGCGCCAGGCGAGTGCCAAATCATATCGAAAGTCGGATCAGGGGTTCAAGAGGCGACGGCAGGTACAATCTGAAACGTCAGTTCGCCGCCGCGATCCACATCAGCCGTCACATGCTCACCGGCTTGAATGTCGCCTTCGAGGATTTTTAACGCAAGCGGATCCGCAAGCAGTTTTTGAATAGCCCGTTTCAACGGCCGCGCACCGAACGAAGGATCGTATCCCTCGCGGAATAGAGCCTCCCGCGCGGTGGATGTTAATTCCAGCGAGATTCGCCGATCGGCGAGATGCTTGCGCAGATTCTCAAGCTGTATGTCGATGATCTTCGTAATCTCGTCCTTTCCGAGAGCTTTAAAGATGATGATGTCATCGATTCGATTCAAGAACTCGGGTTTGAAGTGTTCGCGCAACTTCTCGCGAAGATTGGCTTCCGGCAAACCAACGCCAACGTTTGACGTCATGATCACAACTGAATTCTTGAAATCGACGGTGCGGCCTTTGCCGTCGGTCAAACGGCCGTCATCGAAAATCTGCAGCATGATGTTCCAGACATCCGGATGAGCTTTTTCGATTTCGTCGAGCAGTATCACGGAATACGGACGGCGCCGAACGCTTTCGGTAAGGTAGCCGCCCTCCTCATATCCGACATAACCCGGAGGTGCACCGATCAATCTGGCAACGGAGTGTTTCTCCATGTATTCGGACATATCGATACGCACCATGGCGTGATCGTCGTCAAACAAGAACTCCGCCAGCGCACGCGCAGTCTCTGTTTTACCAACACCTGTCGGCCCAAGGAACATGAAGACGCCAATCGGACGATTCCGATCCTGCAATCCCGCCCGCGACCGCCGGATCGCATTCGAGACAGCCTTCAGCGCCGCTCTCTGACCGACAACGCGGTTCGCCAATAGATCTTCCATTCGGACGAGCTTCTGGATTTCGCTTTCCAGCATTTTCGTCAACGGAATGCCGGTCCATTTCGCGACGATCTTCGCCACATCTTCCTCATCGACCTGCTCTTTCAGCATTCGCTCATTCTGTTGCAACTGTTCGAGCCGGCCATTTGCTTCCTTCAATCGGCGCTCCAACTCCTGGATCCGGCCGTAACGGATTTCCGCAACGCGAGCATAGTTGCCTTGCCTCTCGGATTGCTGCTCTTCAACATGCGCCTGATCGACCTGCTCCTTGATGGAGCGGATCGATTGAATCAATTCCTTTTCCCGATTCCAGCGCAGCTTCTTTTCTGTCGACTCCTCTCGTAGTTCGCTCAGTTCTTTCTCAATCAGCGACAATCGGTCACGGGATCCTGGATCCTCTTCCTTACTCAAAGCCTGCCGTTCGATTTCAAGCTGGATGACCTGCCGCTCGACCGTCTCGATATCAACGGGAAGTGAATCCATTTCCATGCGAAGGCTCGCGGCCGCTTCGTCGATCAAGTCAATTGCCTTATCGGGCAGAAAACGATCTGTAATGTAACGATGCGAAAGCATCGCGGCGGCAATGATCGACGAATCCTTGATCTTTACTCCGTGATGGATTTCATAGCGTTCCTTCAAACCTCGAAGAATCGCAATGGTGTCTTCCACTGTGGGTTCGCCAACGTAGGTCTTTTGGAAACGCCGCTCAAGGGCTTTATCCTTTTCGATATATTTTTGGTATTCGTTCAGAGTCGTTGCGCCGATGCATCGCAAATCGCCGCGCGCCAGCGCCGGCTTCAGCATATTCGAGGCATCCATCGCACCCTCGGCGCCGCCGGCTCCTACCAGGGTATGCAGTTCATCGATGAACAGAATGATGTTTCCGGACTCCTCAATTTCTTTGAGGACAGCCTTCAGCCGATCTTCGAATTCACCGCGAAACTTAGCGCCGGCAATCATGGTCCCCAGATCGAGAGCTACAATTTTTTTCCGTTTGAGGGATTCCGGCACGTCGCCCGCTACAACTCTTTGAGCGAGTCCTTCCACAATTGCGGTCTTTCCAACTCCCGGTTCACCAATCAACACGGGGTTGTTTTTCGTTCTCCGGGAAAGAATCTGAATGACGCGGCGAATCTCTTCATCACGGCCGATCACCGGATCCAGCTTGCTTTTGCGGGCAAGCTCGGTGAGATCACGGGAATATCGCTGGAGCGCCTGATATTTTTCTTCAGGATTCGGATCGGTAATTTTTTGTGTGCCGCGAATAGACACCAGCACCCTGAGAATCGCGTCCTTAGTGACGCCATTCGCCTGAAGCAATTGCGCAACCGGCTCACCTTTTGCAGTACTCAACGCGATCAGGAGATGTTCGGTACTGACGTATTCGTCCTTAAAGTGATCTGCCTCCTTGAAAGAGTCTTCAAGGACGCGATTCAGATTCGAACTGACGTATAGCTCGGATTGACCTTGAACGCGCGGCAATCTGGCGACTGCATCGGCAAGGTCGCGGGCAATTGCCTGGATGTTGACTCCGAGCTTCTGAAGGATCGGCAGGACCACACCGTCCTTTTGTTCGATCAATGCCCAGAGCAAATGCTCGGGGGCAACCTGCGAATTATTTTTTTCCTGTGCATGTGACTGAGCCGCCTGAAGGGCCTCCTGGCCCTTCAGCGTCAGTTTGTCAAAACGAATCATTGGATTACTCCGATATTCGGATTTGCTTCGGCTTCACTTGTTCCTTCTTGGGAAGAACGATTTTGAGCACGCCGTCCCTATAATCGGCATTTATCTTCTCTTCATCCACAGTTGCAGGGATGGAAAATGAACGGCTGAAGTGCCCGTAAGAGCGTTCAATCCTGTGGAAATTCTCTTCTTTGGTTTCCTTTTCGAACTTGCGCTCCCCCTTCAGGGTCAACACGTTGTTTTCCAGATTCAACGTAATATCCTTGCGCTCGAGGCCGGGAAGCTCCGCCTTCACCATGATCTCGCTCGCAGTTTCAAGGATATCCACTGCCGGACTCCAACTCGTTGTAGCCGCGGGCTCTTCCGTATGCCAAGTGCTACCGGCGTCTTCAAAAAGCCGATTCATCCGGTCTTGCAACAGATTCAGATCTCGAAATGGATCCCATCTCACAACTGCCATATTTACTTAGCCTCCTATATATGAGTCGCTGTCAATCATAAGATCTGAGTGTATACGCGTCAATACAGGATCTCAAGAATGTAGCATTTTAAATATAAGGTCTCGGGCACAGTCAGCAGAATGGGATGATCCGCAGATTGGGTCCGGCGTTCCAGAACTCGAATCCAGCAACCCGCGTCTCTCGCCGCCTCAGCCAGCATTTCCGCAAAGAGGCCTTCATTAAGATGATGTGAACAGGAACAAGTAATAAGGATGCCTCCGGGATGAAGCAATCGCATTGCCCGGTTGTTGATTTCTTTGTAACCACGGAGAGCGCCCTCCAGACTTTCCTTGTTTTTGGCGAATGCGGGCGGATCCAGGATGATCGTGTCGTAACGAACGCCTTCCTTATACCGTTCGCGCAGGAAGTCGAATGCATTGGCTTCGATGACCTCCACATTATTAAGGCCATTTCGGGAGGCGTTGTTCCTGGCGATTTCAACAGCGGTACCCGAAATATCAACAGCTTCCACAACATCAGAAACGTCCGCGACCTGAAGTGCAAAGCCACCGCCATAACAGAAGGCATCCAGGACTCGACCTCTGGCGAATCGGCGGGCAGCCCGATGGTTGTCCTGTTGATCCAGGTAGGATCCGGTTTTCTGGCCAGAAGACAAAGAGACGCCGACTTCCTTCCCGTCTTCGTTGATGACGATCATTTCCGGCAGCGGCTCACCTATCAATTGCTGTTGCAGTTCGAGGCCCTCAAGCTGACGTACCTTGCTATCATTTCTGAGAAGGATGGATCGGGGCCGATACAAATCCGTAAGGATCTGAACGACGAGGGGTTGAAGCAAATCTGTTGCCTGGATCAGGCTTTGTACAACAAAGCGGTCGTCATATCGATCAACAATAAGGCCTGGCAACAGATCGCCTTCCGAATAGATGCGCCGGCTTACTTTGGGATCGCTGCCAACGCTCTCGCGCAGTCGAGACGCCTGCGCAAAGCGGTTCCGAAAGAACGACTCATCAACTGAAACTTCATTCCGGGTCAAGAGACGTAGAGTGATTTGCGATTTTGAACTAAAGAAGGCCTTACCCAGAAATGCCCCGCGTTCGTCCCGGACCGTAACAATTTCGCCGGGGGCGGCCGCTTTGCTGTCCAGGACATCACTCCGGTACACCCACAGGTGGCCGCGACGAATGCGGTCCGTGCCGCGTTTCCGGATGACGACCTGACCGTGCTCCATGGTTTTTGGGACCTCCATGCACATTTCTGAATTCGATTACGAACTACCACCGGAGTTGATTGCCACCGAACCCGTTCGGCCGCGAGATTCGTCACGCATGATGGTACTCGATCGAGAAACGGGGTACTCAACGGATTCCCTTTTTCAGCAGCTTCCGGAGTTTCTGCGGGCTTCCGATGTTCTCGTCGTCAATGATACGCGCGTCATTCGCGCAAGAGTCTTTGGAAGATTGGAAAGAGCCGCCGGGGGCGGGCGAGAGATCGAAGTTCTCGTGACGACTCGTCTGGAAGGGAATACGTGGGAAGTGTTGTGCCGGCCTGGAAAACGAATTCGTTGTGGAGATGCCATCGTTTTTGGCGGCGGAAAACTGAAAGCTACGTTCGATGAAGTACGCGAACATGGCAGTCGGCTGCTTCGATTTGACCCTGGCGTCAACGTCATGGAGTTTCTGGAAACTCACGGTGAGGTTCCGCTCCCTCCATATATCGCCCGCGAAGTGAAGAGCTCCGACCTGACGGAATACCAGACTTTTTTTGCAGATGCGCCCGGCGCCGTTGCGGCGCCAACCGCCGGGCTACACTTCATTCCTTCAATGTTTCAACGACTCCAGTCACATGGAATTGAAATTCTTAAGATCACGCTTCACGTAGGCATAGGAACCTTCCTGCCGGTTCGAGTCGACGATCCCAGCCGGCATGTTCTCCCGAAAGAAAGGTTTCATGTAACGGAAGAAACGGCAACTCGGTTGAATGCCGCTCGAGATTCGGGAAAGCGCATTATTGCCGTTGGAACAACCACAACTCGAACTCTGGAATATATGGTTCAACGCGACGGACGGTTTCACAGCGAAACCGGCGAGACCGACTTATTCATACTCCCTGGCTACCGTTTCAAAGCCATCTCCGGGCTCCTGACCAATTTTCATTTGCCGAAATCTACACTGATTATGCTCGTCTCGGCATTTGCATCGACGACATCCATTTTGACGGCATACCGCCATGCGGCCAACATGCGCTACCGATTCTACAGTTACGGCGATTGCATGTTGATTCTGTAACCTCCGATCGACGCAGTTCCTGTGCTGACGCGGGTTCCAGCGGAGGAATTCGGGCATCGCATCTGTGGACCCTCGCGGAAGTTGACTCTCCAGCCTTTTTGGGTATAATGCCCGACGGTTTAAACTTTGTGGCTTGTTGTAGTTGGGGAAATTGACACCCCACAAAGCGGTTGCCCCGAAAAACCGGTTGGTCTCTTTCGCGGCTCGAAGTTTAGGCAGAAACAGCTTTCACGTTAAAAGGAGTCTGAAAGTAATGAGCAGCAAAGAGACAGGCAAGGTAAAGTGGTTCAACAATAAAAAGGGATTTGGTTTTATCGAGAGGGCTTCTGGCGGAGATGTCTTTGTTCACTATTCGGCTATTGTGAGTGACGGATATAAGACTCTGAAGGAAGGCGACAGCGTCGAGTTCACGATTACCCAGGGACCGAAGGGCTTCCAAGCCGAAAACGTCGAAAAAATGGCGTAAGCAAAACTCTGGCCCTGCGCTGATGTTGGTCGCAGGGCCTTGTTGTCTTCGAAAGTATCGATGGAGCAAAACCCGCCTCAGACTTACAAGCTCCGGGCAGACCTCGAGTATTCTCCTCAACAACAACAAGGTAAACGGTTCGTCATCGTTAAGGATCCTGTAACTGGCCGATACTTCCGGTTCAGCGAATCTCAATCCTTCATTTTGGATCTGCTGCATGAACCTGTTGTTTTCTCGACATTGGTTTCCCAAGCCTCCGAAAGCCTGCGCACAGTAGTTCCTCCCGCAACCGTTGAAGGTTTTCTGCGATCGCTCGATGAGAAGTGGCTCCTGGACACGGCCGCCGTTCGCGAGAAGCTTGCCGATATTGAAAATCACCGGCTTCGCGAACGCAACCTCCTTTACTGGAAACTGATGTCCATCAATCCCGAAAAAATTTTTGAATGGCTCCTGCCGCGAACCGCCTGGGCCTTTACAAAGACGTTCCACTTGTTCGCCGGTCTTTCGATTCTGTCCGGGTTGATCATTACTCTGCTGCATCGGGATGAATTCGCCGGAGGTGTTCAAACGTTGTTCAACCTGCACGGACTTCTTTTTCTTTGGCTGGTAACGTTCACCGTTATCACGATGCATGAGTTTTCGCACGGTCTGACATGTTGCCACTTCGGAGGAAAAGTAAGAGAAGTCGGTTTCATGCTCATCTACTTCCAGCCGGCGTTCTATTGCGATGTCAGCGATTCCTGGATGTTTCCATCCAAGCGGCAACGGATGTGGGTTACTTTCGCGGGTGGTTACTTCCAGTTGGTGGTATGGGGCGTGTGCACGATCTTATGGCGGATAACGGATACGAACACGGTCATCAATCAGGTTGCATTAGTCGTCATTGTTTTTGCCGGGCTGCAAACATTGGTGAATTTCAATCCACTAATCAAACTCGACGGGTATTACATCTTGAGTGATTACCTGGAAATTCCCAATCTTCGAACCAAGGCCATGAATTCACTTTGGGGATGGGTCCGCCGCAAGAACAGCTCGAAGCAACCGTGGCACGAAGAGAAGGCGCAGTTGATATACGGGCTGGCCTCGATCCTTTTCTCGACGACATTACTCTTGTACGTTTATTCGACCTTGTATACTTGGGCCACGACCAGGTTTGCATTCGCAGGATTGGTCGGCTTTGCAATGTTTTCAACCTACACACTCAGACGAACTGCGGTGGAGTCGATCGCCGGACTGCGCGCGCTTGCTTCGCGTGCCGCACTTCGTAAGTATCGAAACGCGGGCATTGTTCTGGCAGCGCTATTGATTGCGTTTGTCGGGCACATGGAATTGAAAATCTCCGCAGACTTCAAGGTTCTGGCGCGGAAAGAAATGGCCGTCAGAACTGAAACGGAAGGAATTATTGTTGAGATGCTCGTGCACGAGGGCAGTCATGTTTCGCAAAACGAAGTGCTGGCACGATTGCGGGATTTTGACAAACAACAAAAGATCTCTGAGTTGATGGGTGAGCTTGAATCCAAACGAAGTGAATTGGCTTTGCTCCGGGCGGGCGCGAGACCGGAAGAGTTGGACCGGAAACAGAAGCTGGTAGACACAAAGCGCGTCGAGCTTGCCAATGCGAGACGCAACCAGGAACAACGAAGCCAGCTTGAACAGACGCTTGAGCGGAAACGTTCGGAACTGCAGCTTGATCTCCAGACACTGAACCGCACAAAAGAGCTCGTTCAAAGTGGTCTTTCCCCTCGTTCAGATCTGGATAAAGCCCAAACTGCAGCGAACGTTCGAGAAAGAGAAATCGGAGAAATCCAGGCGTCGATTCGAGTGATAGCTGAGTCATCCGATCGCGAAGCCGACTTGAAAACCCGGGAACTGGCCGAGGCTGAAAGCGAACTAAAACTGATGAAGGCCGGCAGCCGGCCCGAAGAGATACGGCAGGTTGAAGCGGATGTTCAGAAACTCACCAATGAGATAGCGCTTTTGGACCAGGAGTTGTCGAAAACAGAGATTCGAGCTCCCATCGACGGAATTGTGACAACGCCATTTGTAGAGCGGAAATTGAATCAGCACCTGGATCCGGGAGAAGAGTTGTGCCGCATCGTGGACGTGTCGCGCGTTGTTGTTGAGATGTCGGTACCTGAAAAAGAAATGGCGGACGTCCGGACCGGCAACGTGGTTTGGATGAAAGCCCGAAGCTTGCCGGGAGTTGATCTTCAAGGTCGAGTCGATTTCATTGCTCCTGTCGCCCAAACTGTGAATGGTCAGCAGATGGTTGTTGTTCGTAGTGAGTTGGAAAACGGAAATGCCCTGTTGAAACCTGAGATGACGGGCGTTGCCAAGATTTATTCGGGTGATCGGCGAATCGTAGACATCGCAAGCCGCCGGCTGATCCGCTGGATACGCACGGAATTCTGGGATCTCCTTCCTTAGTGTCTAGACTGAACCCCTTACACTTTCAGAAATAGATTGCTTTTGGCATGTCTCTTTAGGAAAGGACTGTCAACAGAATGACGCCTACTACAAGAGCATGCATTTTTCAAAGAAATCGCGCTTTCCGTGTATTTTTTATCGCGATTTGCGCATCTTTACTCTGGGAACGAAAAATTCCGAAATTTTCCCTTTGTACAGGGCAAATCCGTTCGAAAGACGGAGACGCAAAGCTACAAGGCTAAAACCTTCCTCGATTAGAGGTCACGCCGGTTGAGCTGCCAAAGGCAGGACGCTTGGCGGTTCAAAAGTTAGAAGTGACTTTCGCCAGTTTCCTACCCGAGCACCTGCTGACAAAGGCAAACCCGCCGAAAGTCGGGGACGCAAAGCTTCGAGACTAACGTCCGGGGGCTACGTCAGTAGTGCTCAGGGATCATGTCGGTCGGGCTGCCAGAGGCACACGCCTCGGCAGCCCTTTTCTATTTTTTGAACCCAAATTTTCCAAACAGGAGGATTCACATGAAAGCAACATTCGCCGTGATCTGGATCTAGTCCTCGTCCATCGAAATATCAATGAAACAAGCACAACGATTTGAGATTTTCCGGGGGATCAATGAACGAGAATTCTGCACTTTTGACCGAAATCATCACGATCGAAGAACTTGAACAAAAGACAGCACCGAGTGCGGTTGCCACGGGGATCTTAGAATGAGAAGTATGAACAAAACATTTGCTGTAATCTGGATTTGAGTAACAATCGAAGGCTGGCAAACCCAAATTCCAATGTAGCCGTTTGCCTTCTTTGCCGCTTTGGAGGGACGAAAAACACTTTTTTTTGTCCCCAATACGGTAGCTGAGCGTAATACGACGGATTGGAGCGTTAGATTGTGCGCTGGCAGGAACAGTCCCGGAATTGCAGACTGTATTTGACGTCAGTATACGTTCTGGGATTTCCGTGTGCCTTCCTCTGCCTCAACACTGCAAACAGGTATCCCGCGCAATGGTACTTGCTTACGACACTATCCATCTTTGTTGCGACGATTAGCATTCGCATTCCGAGAATCTCGTCCGTCATATCCATGGGCGACGTGTTTACGATTCTGGCGTTGTTGCATTGGGGGCCTGGCCCAGCACTAATCACGTATTCACTCGATATCCTCGGTTTACACATAACGGAGGTGGTTAAGAAGCACGGCAGACTATTCAGAGAAAAGGTCCTGCTACACAGATGGGTTTTTAACCTTGCCTGCGGTGCCATTTCTATTTGGACAATGTCTTGGTTGTCCCGCACTGTGGATGCTTTTTTCCATCAAGGTCCGTTGAACCTGATAATACGTTTGACTGCAATTGCATTGGCATGGTTCCTGACAAACACAATTAGCCTCTCATTGGCGGTATCCTTTTGGAAGAGTCAGAACTTCTTGTCGGTGTGGCGAGAAGGCCTCTCTTTATCTCTTCTAAACTTTTCGGGTTCTGCAGCAGCAGCTGGTTTGGTGACTGTTTTCTACGAGTGGGCGGGGTCACTTGTCTTCTGGTTGTGTGTTCCAATCGCCGTCGTTTTTTATCAACTTTACAGCTTTTACGGTCAAAAATATGATCAAGCGCAGACTCACATTAAGCAATTGAACAAGTTGTATCTCGAAACTGTAGAAGCCTTGGCAAGTGCCGTAGACGCGAAAGATCGTTATACGCACGGCCACGCGAGACGGGTTCAAGCATACGCATCGGAACTTGCGAAGCTTGTCGGTATCAATGACCGCACCCAACTCCTTGCTATTGAAGCGGGAGCATTACTACATGACATAGGCAAAATTGCAATCCCCGAATACATACTCAATAAGCCAACCGTTTTGACAGAAACAGAATTTGAGAAGATGAAGATCCATCCTGTCGTTGGAGCAAACATGCTCAGTAGTATCGAGTTCCCTTATCCACTAATCCCAATGGTGCGGTCTCACCATGAAAGATGGGATGGGCAAGGGTATCCTGAAGGTTTAACAGGTGATCAAATACCACTGAATGCGAGAATCCTGTCTCTCGTCGATTGCTATGACGCCCTAACTACCCATCGGCCTTATAGAACGCCGATGCCGCGCACACAAATCGTTGAATTCTTCAAGAGGGAAGCTGGCCGATCCTATGATCCAAGCTTGGTTCAGATCTTTACAGCCAACTTGGAACGAATCGAGGTTGCAGGTGAATCTGTACTTATTGGGAAACCTGATGTTTGGGGGATTAAAGACGCAGTAATAACTGAAGGAGCCCGAAGGCTAGAGAAAGTGCAGCCAACCTTAGCTTACAGCAACGCTTTGAGAACAAATCCGCACGTTCAGCGCGAGCTTTATTCCGTTTTTGAGTTTGCGCGCGCCGACTTTCAATGTCTGACATCGAAGGAAATTTTTTCCTTTATGTCGAGTAAGCTTGAGAACTTGATTCGTTTCGATGCCGCGGTTTTTTACGTAGCAGACTTGGTAAACGGCACGATCATTGGCGAATACACTGCAGGGACTGTTGGCGACAAGCTAAGGGGCCTGACTCTCCCACTCGAGCAGAAGTTGAGCGGTTGGGTAGCGGCGAACAGACAACCTTTATGCAACCTTCCACCGTTTCCGGATTTTCTGAAATGCGTGGAGCCAAAGCCAGACTTCCTGACGTCCGCAATTGTGCCGTTGAATCGCCAAGGTGAGATTTTGGGCGCTATATCGCTATATAGGACGACTGCGGTAAAGTTCACTGAAGAAGAATTCCGCCAATTGGAAATCATCGGATCCCAAACAGCTATTCTCTTGGCAAAATGCAACCGGAAAATCCAAGAGAATACTTTATTAGCAGATGAACTCACGGACTTGCCAAATGGCTTTCAACTCTACCTTATATTTGATCAAATTGCTGCCGACGCGAGCAGATACGAATATCCGTTAACGCTCTTTTCGATTTACATGGACGACATCAAAACGATTCGGCGCCGGTGGGGATATTTAAGCGGCGACCAATCAATTCGTGCTTCAGCAAACTATTTTGCTAAGGAACTTCGTGAAACAGATTTTCTGGTGCGATACACAAACGAGGAATTCGTAGCTCTCTGTCCAAAAATGAATCGAGAACAGGCCGAAGCGTTGCAGTCTCGTATACAAAATGATCTCGATCATTTTGTCTTTATGGTAAGGGGAGACTCCGCAATACCACTTCCCGTATCTCTTGGATTGGCTGTTTTCCCCGAAGACGGTACCGACTTAGAAGTCCTATTAGAGGTTTCGGAGTTTAGAATGCGTGAAGATCGAGAACTCCGACGCGCCGCGAGGCGACCTATAATTCGATCAGTCAACGACCAGTATTAGCGCACCTACCCCTGAGATCCTGCACACATCTTTCTAATGTTCGTTTTGTTTGTTCGGGACTATGATCAACTGGCAAAACGCTCTGAGGTCATAATGACAACCCTTTTTCCGGATAGATTCTCTGTTTCGCGACTTCTCCGCAACGACACTACAGCCACAACATTCGTTGCAAAGGATCTTCTGTTGGAACAAAGAGAAGTTCTCGTCAAGCTTGTTCCAAAAACAAGATTCGCGCGCGATGATAAAAACCTTGTGAACCATTTCTCATGGTTCATGGGAGTGAAGCATGATCAATTGAGTGAGATAATTGACGTAGGACTAACCGCAAAAAAAGAATTGTACTTAGTTCGTGAATATTTCCCTCCTTCAAACTTGTTATCTGCCGATCCATTTAAAACAATGCTTGGGCTGGTTTCCGCAGTTGATTTTCTACAATCACACTTCCAAATTCATGGTGCAATCAAGCCCACTAACATTTTCTGTTATGAGGACACGCTAAGACTGGCCGATCCGCAGGTCTGCGTTATTAGGATTGCAGACCGTGCAGATGACATTCGCTTCTCAGCTCCGGAGGTATTGCAGGGGAAACAAGCAACGCGTGAGAGCGATCTCTATTCAGTGGGAGCCGTATTGCACAAAGTATTAACAGGTCGCGATCTCTTTGATGATATTGACCTGACTCATTTGAAAACCAAATGCATGTGGGCGTCGCCTCAACCACTAACGAGGTCCAGCGCCCTCCCGCAATCGGTTTTGGAATTAGTATCTCTGCTTCTTCATAGAGATCCCCAAAAACGAACGGCTGCCTTCTCGGCCCTGAAAACAGCCATTCATGCCCGCGCGATGACTGCTAGGCGGGCCCCCTTCGTAGGGCGAGACGACTTTTTGAAGGATATGCCCCGAAAGCTGAATCCGCGGTCTACACCGACTCTCAAGGTGCTCCTTGTAGAGGGAATTCCTGGTATAGGAAAGTCCAGGTTGGTTCAGGAACTTCGCAACCGATTCGCATTCGAAGCGGCAAGTTTTATCTTCTGTCGTTCACAGCCCGAAGCGGTTGACTTTTTGCCACTTAAGACAGGCATAAGGAGTCTCTTTCGGCGCTTTCGGTTGTATTCCCCGGCGTCCTTGGAGGGTTTACCGTCAACGCTTGCTCAACATATCATTGACGAGGCCCCGCCCCAAAAAGTGAATGCGGAGTATTCCAAAGAACGGACAGCTAGCGATCTAGTTGCGTTGCTTCGCTGGTTTGCTCTTCGGACTGCTCTTTTCCTTGTAGTTGAGGATATTCAAGCCATCGACTACGACACCCTGCGCGCTTTGAATCAACTAGTCCTCCGGGCTACGGAGATGCCGATGACTCTCATCCTCACTTGTCGGCCTCCGGAACCCGGCGCGCAATTCCTTGATCTTCTTAGAACTTGTCTTAACGACGATTTTATTCGACTCAACGTTTCGCCGCTAAATCCATCTGAGGCCCGCCTTTTATGTAGTTACTTTCAAGATGATCTCACGCAACAAGAAGTCGTGTTGCGCCTTGCAGGGAATAGTCCCCTCTTTATTGAGGAGTATGCGAAATCGCGGGCGAAATCTCTCGGACAACTCACCAATCCTGTGCAGGCCGCACTGGATTGGATGCTTTCCCGCATAGATGAAAGCGCTCGGGACTGCTTTGCCGCGTTATCACTTGCGAGGAAACCACTCGATCTGGGCGAGCTCTCAAGAGTTGCCGCGCTAAGTATTAGTTCGGTACAGGATCAACTAGCTAAATTCACTAGCCTGGGTTTCATCGAGCAATTGCCCGACGGCATTCGCCTCTTATATCCGGATCTGGGAATCGCGATCTACAAGTCTCTCCCGAGAAAAAAGAAATTAGAGTTGGCTAAGCGGTCTTTTCAGTCCGCACAAACAATGAATCATGATCCCGAGGATCTGGCTTTCTATGCCTTTGAAGCCGAACTTTTCGAGGACGCTGGTAGAATCTACGAAAAACTCGCCACTGAATCATTCGATTCGAACAATTACACCCAGGCTCTGATCCATTTTGAGCAACTAGAAAAGTGCATGAATCGAATCAGCTGCCCTCTTTCTGACACCGACAAACTGAAACTCTCATGGTGCTACGTTAGAACGGGTACGCCAGCCCGAGGTCGCTCGCTATGCAAAGAGCTTCTCTCGCGTCAATCCGTACATGAAGATCCAGAATTCTTATCGAGGCTATATTATCGATTGGCACATACATTTGATGGAAAATCACTCGATCAACGGCTGAGATTCATGCGGCTCTCCGTTGAGTGCTTGCCATCAGATTCGCCGCAACTGTGGTACCGCTATCTCACTCTATGCGACGCCCTGATCAAAGCTGGCGATCTTGTGGCAGCTTCTTCAGTACTGCAACAAGCCGAACAGATTCCGACAAAGGTTCCTGGGGAACGATGGAATCTTGACTTCGTGCACGGAATGCTACTGATGCAAAGTACAGATTTTGCGAACGCCTTGGGGTTTTTTTTTAAAGCACATTTGGGTTTCATTCAAGGAAGCAAGAATCTGCCTATCGAAGCGGGCCTCTTGAACAATATAGCCTACTGCTTTGAGAATATTGGTGGATTGAGCAAAGCATTAAGGTATCAGCTACTGGCACTTCAGAATGCGTCGAGGACAGGCCTGGTCGGCATCGAAATCCAATCACTTGTAAACATTGGTTCGATCAAGACAAAACTTGGAGAGATGACAGAAGCTGCTCAACTGTTTGGAAAAGCCCTTGAACATATTCAACGGATTGGTCGACCCGAAGAGAGTCTGAGTACTGGGGTAATTGGCCCGTTCTCAGACGCTGCACTGTACTGCATCCACGTTGGTGAATATCGGCGGGCCGCGGAGTATCTCCGGGAGGCAACGAAATCATTAGGCTCTGTTTACGAATTGGACAAAGTTCAATATCAGCTTATTGAGTGTCTCTTTTTTGTTCAGATGAATGCTTCAGACCGAGTAAATAAATTACTTAGTAGAGTGCGCTTGTCGCCTGCCGCAAAGTTGCCATTCATTGAGATCGAAGAAACTCTTCTGACTGCACGATATTCCATCGCAGCAGACAAAGACAAAACCAGCGAGCTTGAAGCAGCCGGACAGACATCCAATCGAATGGGAACTTTGTATCAGGAATGCAACGTTCTCATCGAGCTGGCTGTTGCCTACGCTTCGATTGGAGACAAAATCAAGGCTCAGGAGTATTCAAAGCGGGCCATCAAGTTGGCTGAGAGAAAAAGTTTCAGGCTTTTGGCAGTGCGAGCCCGGCTGGTTTGTGGGCTTGAAGCGGAAAGGCAGAATGAAAAGCAGCGATGGTTGTTGGCGGCTTATGAAAGCGCATCAGAGATAGGTCTTCCGGAACCAATTGCGGAGAGTGCGTTTCACTTAGGAATGCTGCATCTCGAATCTGGAAGAGTGAACACCGCGAGGGAGTATCTGCTAAGGAGTGTTTTAACGACAGAACGTCTTACTGAGGAAGTGCCGGAGGAGTTTCGAGCGGGATATTTAGCGAAATCGTGGCGGAGGGAAGCCAGGAACGCTCTCGATCGAACGAATCTGGCGGTATCCAGGACTTCGTCGTCGATCGGAAGTTCCCGTGACCTTGCGGGCAGGGATAAGTATTTCAGGGCGGCGTACCAATTGAGCGTTCTGGTCGCCGGCGCGCTCTCTCCTGAAGCGGTCGCGTCGGCAATCGAAAATGCCTTGAAGTCAGCCTTGTCCAGATCGGCTCTCATACTTCTTAGCGATGGAAAAACCGTGATCACGAGAGCCGTTCGGATCAACCCAACCGACAATCTGGTCCAGCGAGTCCGGTCCATTGGCGCAAAAACTCAAAACCGGATTTATCTCGGTCCTGGCGACCGGAAGGCGGACAAAGAACCGATTGCCTGGATACCCTTGAAGTCTGCCGTCTATGAAGGCGGCATCTACGTTGAGAGTCGACAGAATCGATTGCCTTTCAGAGAGGACGAAGTTGAACTGTTGACGATCTTCGGCAATATCGCCAACGGTGCGCTTGGAGCGCTCGAGCGCCTCCAGGGTATGGAGTCGGAGTCCATCCTCTTAAGCGAGTTCCACGGGCTCATCGGCGGCTCGAAGCCGATGCGAGCGGTCTATTCACAAATACAAATCGCAGCCGGAAACACAGCAACCGTATTGATTGAAGGCGAGAGTGGCACGGGTAAAGAGCTCGTCGCGAAGGCGATTCATGCCGCCGGTCCTCGATCGAAGCAGCCTTTCATCCCGGTCGATTGTGGCGCGATTCCGGAAACACTGATTGAAGCTGAATTGTTTGGAGCAAAAAAAGGTTCCTACACCGGCGCATTGAGCGACAGGTCTGGCCTTTTTGAGGCCGCTCACGGGGGAACTCTATTTCTCGACGAAGTTTCCAACACGACTCCCGCATTGCAGGCCAAGCTTTTGCGCGTCGTTCAGGAGAGGGAAGTCCGGCGCCTTGGCGAAACCAAGGGGAGATCTGTGGATGTTCGCCTGATTGTCGCGAGCAATACGAGCCTCGAAGCTCTCGCCAACGACGGGCGTTTTCGCAAAGATCTTCTGTATCGCTTGAAGGTTTTGCAGATCAAATTGCCTCCGCTGCGAATGCGACAGGATGATATCCCGATGCTCGTGCACGCATTTCTTCAAAAACTGAATACCTTCAACAAAACCAACCGGTATTTTGCGGCCGGCCTGCTTCGTCATCTTTCGACACAGACCTTCCGTGGCAACGTGCGCGAACTTCAGAATGCAGTCGAGCGCGCTTTCTATTCCTCAAAGGGCATCATCATTACCGAAATCCCTCTCGAAGACGACGTGCAGGCGACCGTTACGGCGGACGAGATTCAGGCATGGTTCAATGAATTATCGGAGGGTCGGAAAGATTTTTGGTCAGCCGTCCATACGCGATATAAGAAGCGAGACATTTCTCGCGAAAAAATCCTGGCTCTTGTGGATCTTGGTCTGAGGTCGACGCGCGGATCCTACAAGACGCTGGCCGCAAAATTCCGCCTGAAAGAGCGCGAGTATCGCCGCTTTATGGATTTCCTCCGGCGCAACGAATGCCTTCTCGATTTCCGGCCTTACCGAAAACCGACCGACAAACATCCTGAATAAATGGCCAAGGTTTCCATTCCCGCGCCAGAAGCTCCGTTGCATTTCAGCGACGTTCGGCGCAGGCTCAAAGCCATCTTTGTAGGATCGATTGGAAACCTTGTCGAATGGTACGACTTCTACGTCTACACTGCGTTTGCGCTCTATTTCGCTGCATCGTTTTTTCCTGGAAATGATACCGTCGTTCAACAACTGAACGCGGCGATTTTGTTTGCCATCGGGTTCATCGTCCGCCCCATTGGCGGCTGGCTGTTCGGGCATCTTGCGGATCATCATGGGCGGCGGAACGCATTGATGCTGTCCGTGCTGCTGATGTGTTTTGGATCTCTGATGATAGCCGTCACACCCACTTACGCATCAATCGGAACTGCCGCTCCATTCCTGCTTGGTCTTGCACGAATCATTCAGGGCTTGAGTCTTGGTGGGGAATATGGCGCAAGCGCCACTTACCTGACCGAAGTTGCGGATGAAAAGCACCGCGGCTTCTATTCAAGTTTTCAATATGTGACGCTGATCGGTGGGCAGCTTTGCGCGATCCTGATTCTGCTTTTGCTGCAACAGGTGTTTCTTACTCCCGAACAACTCAGAGCCTGGGGCTGGAGAATCCCGTTTATTGTGGGTGCCATGCTGGCCGTGATTGCGTTCGGGATGCGCCGCAATCTGCATGAGACTGAAGCGTTCATTGAAGCCCACAACCCCGCGCGCCGTGAGAATTCCCTTCGTGCGTTGTTCAATTATCCTCGTGAGGTGTTCCTGGTAGTCGGACTCACCATGGGTGGAACGATAGCGTTCTACACGTACACCACCTACATGCAGAAATTCCTCAAGTTGTCGGTTGGCTTGAGCGACAACCAGACGACCCTGGTGAGCGGCGCGACTCTTGTTTTTGCTTTGTGTCTTCAACCCATCTACGGAGCGTTGTCCGACAGAATCGGACGAAAAACGCTGCTCGTCTGGTTTGGAGTTATGGGAACTGTTTTTACGATTCCCTTGCTCCGAACTCTGCAGTCCACCAGGAGCGCGTTATTCGCTTTTCTTCTCATCGCAGCCGCATGGATGATCGTTGCGGGCTACACATCCATCAACGCCGTCGTCAAGGCGGAATTATTTCCGACAAAAGTTCGGGCAACCGGTGTGGGCCTTCCGTTTGCGGTTACGGCATCGATTTTCGGCGGCACAACCGAATCGATCGCACTTTGGTTTAAAAAGATCGGTCACGAAGCGTGGTTCTCTTATTACCTCACATCGGTGATCGCCGCTTCGTGCATCGTCTACATTACGATGCGCGATACCAAGCGCGATTCCGCGATGCATCGTCATGATTGAGGTTGTCGCCGCCATCATCAGACGGGACGGCAAAATCCTCATTACGCAACGGCCCGATGATGTTCATCTCGCCCGACTCTGGGAATTCCCTGGCGGAAAAGTGGAACCGGAAGAAACTCTGGAAGCGGCGCTGGAGCGGGAAATTCTCGAGGAACTCGGAACAAAAATCCGGGTCGATGACGAGTTTTTTCTCGTTGAGCATCACTATCCCGAGAGATCCGTCCGCCTTCACTTCTTCAATTGCGCTCTTATCGAAGGCGAACCCGCATCAATCGAAGTGCAAGATCTGCGGTGGGTCGAAGCCGCAGAGCTTGATTCCTTTGCATTTCCGGCCGCGGATGCATCCCTGATCGACAGGCTGCGCATAGAGGGATAGGTTACTACCACTCTTTTGGCCCGAGATTTGCACAGATAAGAGTGCCAGGAGGACTAGTGGTCGCAGCTCTTCTTGAACGCGTTCGATTGTGGGTGCGAAGGGACTCTTCGTCGAAATGCCTTCACTGCGGACTAACCCAGGGGCGACAATTCATGATTGCCTGCGACGAACCTATCATGCACCTACACCAATGCAGTTGGTGTTCCAGCGTTCTGTATGTGCCGGGACCGATGTTTCAGTGCAAAACCTGCGGCGAAAGCTCCGCCTCAACTTCTTCAGCGGCGTAACTCACACCATCGAAGTCACGGGCGCATTTTTTGTTCGCTCGTCGGAAGCGATTTTACCGTCGCGAATGCTGATCGTGCGGTGTGCGTAGTCGGCGATGTCGCGTTCGTGAGTCACCAGAATGATTGTGTTCCCTTCGGAGTGAAGCTTATCGAAAAGCTTCATGATCTCGACTCCGGTCTGTGAGTCCAGATTCCCGGTGGGCTCGTCTGCAAGAATGATTGAAGGATTATTTACGAGAGCCCGTGCGATCGCCACGCGCTGCCGCTGACCTCCTGATAGTTCGTTCGGCTTGTGATGCATTCGATCGCCGAGTTCGACCAACGAGAGTGATTTCTTTGCTCGATCGGTGCGTTCCTTCGCGTGCACGCCGCTATAGATCAACGGAAGTTCGACATTGTGCAGTGCCGTTGCGCGGGCGAGCAGATTGAATGTTTGAAAGACAAAACCGATTTCTTTATTTCGAATGTGCGCCAGTTCATCGTCATCCATCTCACTTACAAGTCTTCCATTCAAAAGGTACCGCCCCTTTGTCGGCGTATCGAGACATCCGATCAGATTCATCAAAGTCGATTTCCCCGAACCGGAAGGTCCCATAATCGCCACATACTCGTTTCGGTGAATGGAAAAAGAAACTCCCTGAAGGGCATGCACCTCAGTGCTGCCCATTTCATAGGTCTTCCATAAATCGTCGGTTTGAATCAGAACGTCTTTGTCTTCCATTACGGTGCTTTCTCAATCTTGATGCGTGTGTTGTCCTTAAGTGTCCTTAGAACCTGATAAGGCCCCGTCACGATTTGATCGTTCTCGGTCAGTCCTTCCAGAAGTTCGATATCCGTCGTGCCGGTAATACCTGTTTTCACTGCGTTAAAGAAAGCGACGTTGTTTTTCAGGACGAACACACCTTCTTTTTCGATCTTCTTTTTGTTGCTGCTCGCGTTTTTGTTTGCGTCTCCATTTTTTCCTGCGTCAGCAGGGGCGGCTACGGCGACTCCGCTACCGGAGGCAGAAGGCGTTACCGGAGTCTTCCCGTCGGGATCGAATTCACGAATCGTCAACGCCTGAATCGGCGCGCTTAATACTTGCTGGCGGGTGGCAGTAACAATCGTCGTCGTGCATGAAAGCCCTGGCCTCAATTCCGGCGGCGGATCATCCAACGTCACGACAACTTTGAAATCTTTTGCTTCCTGGCCGCTGGAAGTTGAGGCTGCTGATGTGCCGTTTTTCGTCAGCGCGCTGTTGCCCACTTCCGACACATGGCCCATGAGTACACGGTCGCCGAGCGCATCCACTTTGATTTTCGCTTCCTGACCGATCTTGACGTTAACGATATCAGTTTCATCAACCCGAACTTCAGCTGTGATCACCGACATATCGGCGATGGTCATCAGCATTGTGCCGGGCTGATTCTGAACGCCGACAATTGCGATTTCACCTTCGTTCACAGGCAGGTATGTGATGATTCCATCCAGCGTCGAACGGATGGTCGTCTTCGAAAACTGATCCCGGGCACGCACGAGTTGCGAGCGCTGTTGTGCGATGCGGATGGATGTGCTGTCCCGCTGCTTCAGAACCTGCGCGAGTTGCGCATCCGCTTGCGACAACCGCGCCTTCGCGGAATTCAACTGAGCTATGGCAATGTCGTAATCGGCCTTGGCGCGATCGTAGTTCTCTTTCGCGATCAGCCCTTGCTTACTCATCTGTTCGGCTCGATCGAAGTTCTGCCTGGCTCTGGCCGCATCCGCTTCTGAACGCGTGATCTCCGCCTTTGCGGAAGTGATGGAAGCTTCCCCCGAGCGGATCGACGCGGCCATCCCCTCGACTTCAGCTTGAGCCGCATCCAGACTGGCCTCCGCAGCTTTTACATCCGCCTCGCTCTGTATTGATTCCAACTGAACGAGCAGTTCACCGTCACGGACACGGTCGCCCTCTTTGACGGGCATTCGAACAATGCGCCCCATCATGTTGGAACTGACGTTGACATACTTCTTTGGTTTTATTTCCCCATTGGCGGATACCGTTTGAGTCAGATCCTGTCTCACGACTTTGCCCGCCTGAACCGCAATAACTCCTCGATTTCGCGCAAAAATGCTGTAGCCTACTGCCGCCGAGATCACGATTACGATCCCGCCGGCGATCAAGAGTTTTTTCTTAGTGGTCATCATTGAGTTCTCAGTACGAGTGATTGATGTCTTTTGTTCCAAAAAGGTCCAGATAGTTTCAACCAGGACACAATAAAAAAGGAACGGAAAAGTGATTTTTGCTTTGAATTTTCTGGTGACATGTCTTAAAAATATTTTAAACAACGAAGCTTACCCGGAAGAGGTGGGCAATAGTCGTAAAGAGAGCAAGGAAAAGAGGTGAATTGATAATGGCTACAAAGAAGAAAGCTCCAGCAAAGAAAAAGGCGACGAAGAAAAAGAAGTAAGCGCCATTCTGAATGAAAGCCCCGCAAGCAGCGGGGCTTTTTTATTTTGGCGTCAATGAATGGTCTCTACTTTCTTGCGAAGGTAATCCATCAGGATGTATTGGCCAAGGTTGACAGTCGTTGTGAAATAGGCCTTTCCCCGGCAAATCTCCGTCACCTTCTTCACGAAGTCCACGAGGTAGTAATCGCTGGCAAGCATGAATGTGTTGATCAGGATTCCGGATTTCCGGCATATGGCCACTTCTTTGAAGGTTTCTTCCAGAATCATGGGATCCAGACCGAATGCGTTTTTGTAAATGCGGCCGGTGGGAAGCGTGATTGCCGACGGTTTCCCATCGGTGATCATGACGATCTGTCGCATGTCTTTTTTTTCAGCCATCAATAACCGGCGCGCCAGACGAAGCCCTTCACAAGTGTTCGTGTGATACGGACCAACCACCACGCGCGCCAGTTGCTTCAGCGGGACTTCTTCAGCTGAATCGTGAAACAGTACCAAACGAAGCGAATCGCCGGGATACTGAGTCCGGATCAAATGGGACAACGCCAGCGCCACACGCTTCGCAGGGGTGAACCGGTCTTCGCCGTAAAGAATCATGCTATGGCTGGTATCGAGGAGAAGCACCGTCGAGCAGGAACTTTGATACTCGGCCTGCCTGACCATCAAATCCTCATATTCGAGATTGAGCGGAACCCCCAAGCCTTCCCGCGCAACGGCGTGCAGGAGCGTTGAGCTGATGTCCAGATTGATCGTGTCGCCAAATTCATACTCTTTCGTCGCCTGATACGCTTCGACTCCGGTCGCGAAGTGCGCAGTTTCGTGGCGCCCGAAACTGCTGCGGCCGAGCGAACCAAGCAAATGCCGCAACAGGCGAAATCCGAGAAAGTCGATCGACTTATCGGTTAATTCGAACCGGGCCGATCCCGACGCGAGGTCCTCTACACCTTCAGCGTTTTCATCGAACGCGGACGGGGCAGGATCTCGTTGTTGCATCCGCATCCATCCTTCCTCCATCAATCGGCGAATCAACTTGTCGAGCAATTCATCGAGTTGCTTCGCATCGTCCTGGCTACGATCTTCCAGCCATTGATCGAGCAGGCTCTGGGAAATCCTGCCCATTTCAACCAGCTTTTCGATGAGAGCCTGCCGCAATGCTTCAAGGTCGTGGGGATTACTTACATCTTGAAAGCCGTACTGAAAACCACTCTGCAAAAGGAACTCCGACATCTGGTCCATCAGGTCTTCCAGGCTGAGACCGTCCAGAGGCGACCGGATCCATTTTGTATATTTCGTAGTGGCCATCGCTCAATTCAGCGGCTTCTTGTAACGATTCCGGTCCATGGTGTAATCGCGATAAAGCTCCTGCGGAGGCTTTTTCTCCGATGCGGAAAATCCACGTTCCTCCGATCGGCTGATCTTATCGACGGAGTGCAGTCCTTCAAGAATCATCTCAGCCGCTGCCGCTTGCAAACCGGCCGGACTGTCCGGCACCACTCCGAGCGATCCGGTTTTATCCAGCAATCCTTGCACGCGGCTGATCTGTGCCAGGACCGCTGCCGCGGAATCAACATCGGAAAGCTTCAGATTTCCTCCCATTTCAAACCAATCGATGACCTGCTTGAAATCGGCCGTCGGATAGTGGTGGCGAAAGACCATTTGAACCGCCTGCCGGATGAGGTCCCGCGCAATCGTGTCTGCGCCCTTCAATTCACCTTCATATTCAAGTTCGATTTTCCCCGTAATCGCAGGTAGTGCCGCATAGATGTCGGCCACCCGCGGCACAGCGGGATTTTCGCGTGAAATGATCGCCCTCCGCTCAGCGTTGCTCAGTACATTTTCAAGGCAGGATATCGGCAGTCTCTGGCTCACGCCGGATCTTTTGTCGACGCGTTGATCGGACCGCGCTTTGAAAGCGATGGCTTCAACGATCTGCTTGATGAATTCCGGCACGAGTATCTTTTGTTCTTTGCCGCGGTCCATCCACGCCTCTTGTTGAGTAATCGCTACACCATGATCAAGACTGATCGGGTAGTGTGTCTTGATCTCGGAACCGATGCGGTCTTTAAGAGGCGTTACAATCTTGCCTCGAGCGGTGTAGTCCTCAGGATTCGCGGAAAAAACAAGAACAACATCAAGCGGCAGCCGAATCGGATAGCCCTTTATCTGAACGTCGCCTTCCTGCATGATGTTGAACAAGCCCACCTGAATCTTTCCTGCCAGATCAGGTAGTTCGTTGATTGCGAAAATGCCGCGATTCGCGCGCGGAAGAAGCCCATAATGAACGCTCAGTTCACTGCCGATCGCATGGCCTCCCCTCGCAGCCTTGATCGGATCGATATCGCCGATGATATCCGCGATCGTGACATCCGGGGTTGCAAGCTTTTCAACGTAACGCTCATCCCGCCCGCGATATTCGATCGGCGTTGCCTCTCCCATGCTCTGAATCAGATCGCGGCATCGCCGGCATATCGGCGAGAATGGATTGTCGTTGATCTCACAATCCTGAATCACGGGAATCACTTCGTCCAGAAACTCGGCAAGACCGCGCAGGATGCGGCTCTTCGCCTGACCGCGAAGACCAAGCAAGATCATGTTGTGGCGCGACAGGAGAGCATTCACGACCTGCGGGACCACCGTGTCTTCGTAACCAACAATTCCGGAAAAAATCTCGCCTTTGGATTGAAGCCTTCGAATTAAATTCGCACGCATCTCATCCTTTACCGTGCGCACACGATAGTGATCCTTTCCAAACTCGCTCGCTCGCAAATCACCCAGAGTCCGAGGCAGCATGAGAAGCTCCCGTTTTGCAGACGCGTGTTATGACAAGTAAGACGCGCTGAAGAATAAGAAATTCGCGCAGAAGTGCGCGGCAATGACGCTTTCGATGCCGCTCTGAATGTAGATCAGGCCCAAAAGCATTCCCCCAAAAAAGCCTGCAGTAAATCCGGACACGTTGTGAACCATGGCGAACAGAAGCGACGACAGAACAACTGCAAGCGCCTTCGGCAGGATGGCGACAACGCCCGGCCAGAGCGGGGCAATTCGTGAATACAGATGCCGGAATGAAAACAGAAAACAAGACAGAATGAATAATCTGAAGACAATTTCCTCCCACATGCCGTGGTCGAGCGAAAAAATAAACGAGTCATAGATGCTTTTCATGTCTCGAATCTGCCATACCACGAGTGAGCTGTATCGATAAGTAAAGAAGAAGAAATAGTTGATCAAACCCAACACGAGTCCCGGCAGCACTCCGTAATTGACGAGATCACGAATCGTCAGACTCCACTCTTCGAAACCGATAAAAAGCGACCCTTGAAGCTGACTCTCCCGGGCAACCACTAATCCGAAACCGCCAAAGACAAGCATCACAAAGAAGCGTGATATCATGGTCCACGTTGGCGAGGCCTTGGGATCATTCAATACAGCTAAGCCCGCGGCCACCGCGGCCAGCAGCGCCAGGACCACGGTGACTTCCAGGATTTTTCGGAGTCGCATGCCAACAATCATACACCATGCGCTATCTGATCCTCAGTGACATCCATTCCAACCTGGAAGCGTTTGAAGCGTGCATGCAGCGCGCAAAACAAGCGGGTTATGACTCGGTTCTATGCTGTGGCGATATCGTCGGTTATGGCCCGAGTCCGATCGAAGCAATCGACGGAATTCGCGGCCTCAACGCAGTAACCATACGCGGAAATCACGATCGTGTTGCTGCCGGGATTGATGAAGCGACTCAGTTCAATCCTCATGCGAGGCGAGCCGTTTATTGGACGCGATCCGTCCTTCCGGATTCGTATCGCGACTACCTCGCTTCGTTGCCCGTTGGACCCGTTGATATCGCCAACGGGGCGCAGCTCGTCCATGGCGCCGTTACGGACGAGGATGACTACATCTTTACTGAAGCCGACGCCGATGAGAACTTCCTGCTCACAAACAAGTGGATTACGTTTTTCGGTCACAGTCATTTTCCTGTCGTTTTCGTAACCGATGCTTCAGGCAATTCATCTCTGGCGACCATGTATGAGTTTGATGAATTTATTGCGGTGAAGTGCGAAGCCGGAAAAAGGCTATTCGTAAATCCCGGATCCGTAGGGCAGCCACGAGATGGTGATCCGAGAGCCAGTTTCGCAATTTGGGACCAGAACCATGGCCGGATGGAATTCTATCGCGCTGAATACGACGTCGCGCGAACTCAGGCCAGAATGCGTGAAGCGGATTTACCCGCGTATCTGATCGAGCGCCTCGCACATGGACGATAGAGTCAGTAGCCGATTTTTGTGAGCTCCGCCACAGGAACTCGATAATTCCAACCCCTGGGCAGATTTTCCTGCCGAACCTCGAATCGAAATTGTTCTCCCGGCGCCATCGGTTTTTGCTGCGGGGCGAGGACTCTTTGCACGTAATTCAAAATAGGTTTTCCGTCAAAATCCGTGAACACCATCTTCACTTCGGCCATCCTTAGTGGCTGGGCCGACGAATTCTTCAGATATGCGGAGATGATATAGATCTTCTGCCGAGCAAAGTTTTCGCTTGTCGCGATACTCAGATGCTGTAACTCGGCGCGACTCTGAATGGCGGCCGTGTCCGTTACTTCGGTCAGCGGCGCAGCCGCCGCTTTATCCTGCGCGGACGGAAAAAGAGCCCATAGCAACACCACACCGACGATAACAATCACAGAAGCGAAGATGATGATCGTCGAACGATCCTCGCCCATGTCATTCTCCGCTGACAACCATATTTCTGATTTTTAGAGTCGGCGCTGCAACCGATCCTATGAATGTGACATCGTTTCCGATCATTTCGATGCCTTTCAGCATCTCGGGCAGAGTTCCTGCAATGGTGACCTCGTGTACCGGATACGTTGGTTTTCCGTTCTCGATCCAGATTCCCACGGCGCCACGTGAATAATCTCCTGTAACGGTATTCACTCCGAAACCAATCAATTCGATAACGTAGAGACCCGTCTTTACAGACTGAATGATTTCTTCAGGAGAGTATGAGCCGCTCTTGAGAAAGAAATTTGTCGGTCCGATCGTTACAACTCCGGATGCCGCCCGGCTTCCATTGCCCGTCGGCTGCGAACTGAGCTTGCGAGCGGTATAGGCGCTGTGAAGGTAATTCTTCAAAACACCGGCTTCTATTATCGGCGTTGTTTGCGTTAATACTCCTTCGTCGTCAAAGGGGCTGGAGCCAAGGCCGGCCATCATCCTCGCATCATCCACAATCGATACCTCCGGAGAAGCGACTGTTTTCCCAATGTGATCCACGAGGAAAGAACTGCGACGGTAGATCGCACTGCCGGAGACAGCCTCAAAAATATGCCCCATCAGCGATCGAGCGGATAAAGGATCAAAAATAACCGGTACCTGCCGGGTTGAGATTTTGCGAGCTCCTAGGCGGCGCATCGCGCGTTCTGCTGCTCTGCGACCGACTTCTTCGGGAGATTCCATCCGGCCGCGATGCCGGACCGCAGAGACCCAGTGGTCGCGCTGCATGCTTCCGTTCGCTTCCGCGATCGGTACGCATGCCAGGGCCGCACCTGTGCCTTCATATTCCCCGACGAATCCCTGCGTGTTTGCCAAAGCGACACGCGATCGGGCGTACTCAAACGAAGCACCTTCCGAGTTTGTAATCGACTTGTCGGATGCAAGGGCTGCGCTTTCAGCTCGGGTTGCAAAGGCTATTCGTTGTTCAGGGGTAAAGTCTTCCCATGAAGGATCGAGCAAATTCAAATCTGGAAACCGGTCATGAAAGATCGACTGTTCCGGAAGACCGCCGCTCTCATCTTCGGATGTGAGCTTTGCCATTTCAACAGTTTCATCCGCTAAATGATCGACCTGCTCCGGGGAGATATCCGAAGTATGAGAAGATGCCGTACGCTTCCCGACATAGACACGCATCATCAGACTGCGCGAAATCGACTCCTTCAGAGTCTCGATTTCACCCATCCGCACCGTAACGGAAAAGGTGTTATCCTCGCGGATCATAACGTCCGCAGCGGACGCTCCACTTTTTCGGGCACGCTCGACGGCCCGCTGGGCATGATCCTGCAACTTCACTTCTCAGTTCCACCCACCGTGATCTCTTTGATTTTGATTGTTGGAAGACCGACACCCACAGGAATCGTCTGACCATCCTTGCCACAGACTCCAACTCCCTGGTCGAATTTCAGGTCGTTGCCCACCGCCGTCACCTGCCTCAGCACAGTGGGACCATCGCCTACCAAAGTCGCGCCTTTCACAGGAGCTGTGGCGCGGCCATCCTCGATGAGATACGCTTCGCTCGCCGAAAAAACAAATTTTCCACTCGTAATGTCTACCTGCCCCCCGCCGAACTGAACCGCGTACAGTCCTCTTTTGACAGACTTGATAATGTCCTCAGGCTGAGTATTTCCGGCCATCATGAACGTGTTGGTCATTCGGGGAATCGGAATGTGATCGTAACTTTGCCGGCGGCCATTCCCCGTAACCGATGCCTTCATCAACTTGGAACTGAGATGATCCTGCAGATAACCTTGCAGAATCCCATTCTCGATAAGAACCGTTTCGTGCGTTGGATTTCCTTCGTCGTCCATGTTCAGCGAACCCCGTCGAAAGGGAATCGTGCCGTCGTCAACCACGGTGCAAAGTTCCGACGCCACCTTCTGTCCAACTAATCCTGCGAAGGCTGACGTCTTCTTGCGATTGAAGTCGGCCTCAAGACCATGACCGATTGCCTCGTGCAACAGAATGCCGGGCCAGCCCGGGCCGAGAACAACTTCCATCGTTCCGGCCGGCGCATCAACGGCGCGGAGCTGAAGAATGGCCTGGCGTGCGCTTTCGCGAGCAAGTGCGGCTGGATCCAGTTCTCCTGTAAAGGCATCGAGAGCTCTGCGGCCGCCGCCACCCTGATATCCGGATTGGCGGTTACCGTCCTCTTCGGCGATGCAGAGCACATTGAGGCGTACCAATGGTTGCAGATCCCAGACCGCTTTGCCTTCGGATGTAACGATCAAAACGTGCTTCGTTTCGTCAAGGTAGCTGGCCTGAACCTGCCGGATACGTGGGTCGTAAGCGCGAGCGGCTTGATCCGCCTGCCATAAAGGAGCGATCTTGTCGGCTATTTCAAAATCCGACGGTGCCATCGAAATCGCGTAGAAATTGCGTTCCTGACTTACCGGCGCTGGAATTTGAACCTTGCCGCCTTCAGCCGACCGGCTGGCAATGAACGCCGCAGTACGGGCTGCTTTTACAACGTTTTCCCGGTTTAGATCATCTGAATGCGCGTATCCCGTTTTCTCGCCTGAAATGACGCGTACGCCGACACCAAGGTTTACCCCTTTGGTGGCACTCTTGATGATTTGCTCTTCAAGTACGATGGAATGATTAATTCTGTATTCGAAGTAAAGATCTGCGTAGTCACCACCTCGCGAGAGAGCTTCCGATAAATAGGTTTCCAAATCGCTAGTCGTTACGCCGTACTTTTCTGAAAAAATCGTCCTATGCAGTCCCATTGATTAAGCTTCCATCCTCCGCCACCGGACCCACCACTACTAGAGTGTAGTTCTCGCTATTGAGATACATTTTTGCCACTCGAGAAACGTCCTCGATCGATACAGCCCGAATATATTCCGGATATTTCTCGACATAGTCGAAACCGAGGTTGTAGACCTCCGCGTGCACAAGGAAGCGCGCAATCTGAGAACTGGATTCGAAAGCGAAGACAAAACTGCCGGTTAGATAGTCCTTTGCGTCCCGCAACTCCTGGCTGGTCACGGGTTCTTCGATAATTCTCCGGATTTCCTGCAGCAAACCTTCAATGGCGAGTTGCATGTTCCCAGGGGAAGTGCCGATAAATGCGATAAATCTGCCGGGATCGAGGCCGGCTGTCATCGTAATGCTGGCGAAGGTAGTGTACGCCAGACCCAACTCATCACGCAGCCGCTGGGGTATCCTTGCCGTAAAGCCCGCGCCACCACCAAGAATCGTATCCAGTACCTGAAGTGCGTAGTAATCCGGATTCCTTCGGGTAACCCCAAGGTGCCCGAGATAGATGTTTAACTGTTGCGCCGGCATCCGAATAAACTTCTCTCTCTTTTCGACCTGTCTCTCCGGCAATGGATGCGATAGAGGTGTGACCGGTCTCGATTCCCAGGCGCCGAATGTTCGTTCAATCTTCGGCAAAAGTTCCGAGATTCGGAAGTCGCCGACGGCGGAGAAAATGACATTGTTGGGAACGAAATGGCGATTGTGAAAATCAAGTAAATCGGTTCGAGTAATCCGCTCGACTGTTTGTGGATATCCATGGGACGGCCGATGCAGCGGATGATCCTGGTAAACGAGTTCATTGAAGGCCCAGCCCGCTACAACCTGCGGACGATCCTGCGCGCTTTCAATTTCTGAAAGAGTCCGCTCTTTTTCCTTCGTGACAAACTCTTCCGGAAAGACTGGAAACATCATGATGTCCGCCAGCAGCTCAAGACCGAGATCAATGTCTTTTTTCAGAACGCCGCAGGAAACAACAATGCGTTCAAACGAACCATCCGCGTCTATAGCGCCGCCAACCGATTCAATGGCATCCGCAATCTCGAGCGAGGTTCGACTCTTCGTCCCTTCATCGAGGAGTCTGCTGACCATTATTGCCAGACCCGCCTTGGATTCCGGATCGTATCTCGCGCCCGACATCACGCTCGCATTCAACGAAATGGTCGGTATTGAGGGATTTTCCACCAGCAGAACCTTGAGTCCATTGGGTAAGATGTGGCTTTGAACATCAAACGCACGGTGGAGACCTAGCTCATTCGGCTTCACTGTCGTCTTCCTCATCGGGTTGGGAGCCATCGCTTAACAGAAGTCCGACGGTCCGATTATCCTCGGTGAGGTATCTGCCGCAGACGTCGGCAATATCCTCTTTGTTGACGCCGTTGATGCGATGCAAATACGTGTCGATGTATTCGAGCCCATGCAGCGTCTCGATTTGGCCGAGAAGAAGGGCCTGATCCAGTGTCCGTTCGCGAGACAGAATGAAGTGCGCTTCGATTTGATGCTTGGCTCGATCCAATTCGTGACTTGTTACCTCACCGGCAGAAATGCGATGCAGTTCATCATAGATACTCTCTTCAATTTGTTCTATCGGATGTTCTCCGCGCGCTTCAGTTCGAATATGAAACAAAGTCGGGTCCTTAGATTCGCCGTATTCTGCCGAAACAAAAGTTACAGTACGCTCACGCTCGACCAGGCGTTGATACAACCGGGATGCTTTGCCTTCAGTGAGTACTACGCCTAGAACCTGGAGTGCATAGCTGTCCGGGTGAGCGATCTGAGGGGCATGATATGCAATCGCCAACCGTGGAACCTTAGACCGCCATCGAACGTGCATCCGCCGTTCGCCGCGTTGTGAAGGCTCATGCAAAACCATGGGAGCGGGAGTCGGGCCGGCGGGAATCGAACCGAATGCGCGTGTAACTTTTGATAGTACTGAATCCGTGTCGAAGTCTCCGGCAATAACAAGAACGGCATTATTCGGATGATAGTATCGGCGGTAATACGCCTGTTGTTGTTCGACCGTTGCTCTTTCGACATCCTGCAGCCAGCCAACAATAGGATTGCGGTACGGATGAACTTTGAACGCTCCTGCTTCGACTTCCTGCAACAAAAGACCCCAGGGTGAATCCAGGCCGGTCTTGAGTTCCTCAATCACGACCTTTTTTTCCGCATCGAATTCATCTGGGGAGAACGAACAATTCACCATTCGATCGGCTTCGATTTCCAAAGCAACATCCCATCGATCCGATGCAAAACTGAAGTAATACGCGGTGAAGTCGTGGGATGTGAATGCGTTGTTTCCACCGCCGTTTTTTAGGGTAATCAGGTCGATTTCACCTTTTTTAAATCGGTCCGTACCTTTGAACAACATGTGTTCCAAAAAATGCGATTTGCCCGTGTGGCCAAGTTCCTCGTTTCGAGACCCGACTCGATACCAAATCATTGCCGTAACAATCGGCGATGTGTGTATTTCTTTGTTCAGTACAACCAGGCCGTTGTCCAGTACGGTCCGCCGAACGTCTTCTGTGGCAAAAGCTGAAGAGATCGTTAACGAAGACATGTCTTTTTTCTGATTAAGAACTCGTTAGACTGTTTCTAGTAACGGGGTGCGCGGCTTTATGGAGCAGTCGCGTAGGAAATTTTCCTACTGTTCTCGAAGCTATCACATCACCGGCAGGCTGTTACATATGATTTCACTTTCCTCAGTCGAAGTTGAACGCCGGTTCGCTATTCTCGGGATTCCGAACTGCTTTTCTCCCGACGAGCATCGGGCCTTGAGCACTACATCTGTCGATGAAACCATGGAGTCCGCTATACGTTTTCCCATCCCTCGAAACAATGTAGGGCTTAACATCATGAATTTGAAAGAACATCTTTCAAAAAAGAGCCCCGGCGATCCTTTCTTCTTTGACCATCCCTGGTTCCTCGGGGAAACATTCGCACGTGAAGATTGTTCCGCCGGATGGCATTTTTTGACGACTGCTGTCCTGCGCGAGTCGGTTTCGCAGCCGATTAACTATGCGCGTAGTCTTGAAAGCCGGGGCTTCGAGTTGCCCTCGGCGATCGAAATTGCCTTGATGGTCTTCCTGCATTATGTCGGAACCGGGGAACACCTGCTTCATAAGAAGCATACGTGGTGTAGAGAGAAGGCGACTCTGGATCGGTTTGTGACGGTTGGCGCCTTCGGACGTAACGGCCTATTCGTAAGCGCCCATCCGGCCGACTATTCAAGTCGAGGCTTGGGAATCTGTCCCTGCATCAGGCGTTGACTGCAGTCCGTCCAATTTTTTGGCAGACCTGTATACGAATCATGGCGCGTTCCATCGCGACAAGTGCGCGTCCGTAATCGATGTCTTCTCCGCCGCGCGCGATTCGTTGTTCCGCACGCTCTTTGGCTCGCATTGCACGGTCCAGATCAATTTCGTGTGCGCGTTCGGCAGTTTCAGCCAGAATTCGGACCTGATTGGATTGCACTTCGACAAATCCCCACGCGACGGCTAAATAAAACCATCGACCGTCCTTACGATAGGAGACTTCGCCCACCTTCAATTCCGAAAACAGTGGAGCATGTCCTGGCAGCACTCCGAAGTAGCCAGCGGATCCCGGGATTTGCAGTTCGTCGACATCCTCGCGCACGACTGCCTTCTCCGGCGTAACAATAGTGAGTGTGATGACGTTGTCGGCCATCTAACTGGCAGCCCCGATTTTCTGTGCTTTCGCGAGTGCTTCTTCGATCGTTCCCACCATGTAAAAGGCCTGCTCTGGAATATCGTCGTGTTTTCCTTCGACAATCTCTCTGAATCCTTTTATGGTGTCGGAGATCTTCACATATTTCCCTTCCAGACCCGTAAATTGTTGCGCAACGAAAAATGGCTGGGACAGGAATCTCTGGATTTTGCGGGCTCGCGCCACTGTAAGTTTGTCGTCCTCGGACAATTCGTCGATACCAAGAATCGCTATGATGTCTTGCAGGTCTTTATATTTCTGCAAGACGGCCTTCACCATGCGGGCTACGTTGTAGTGTTCGGCTCCTACGATACGTGGATCTAGAATACGCGACGTCGACGCGAGCGGGTCCACGGCCGGGTAAATCCCAATTTCCACAATCTGACGGGAAAGATTTGTAGTTGCATCGAGGTGCGCGAACGCCGTTGCGGGTGCCGGATCGGTGTAGTCGTCGGCTGGAACGTATATGGCCTGCACTGATGTGATCGATCCCTTTGTCGTCGATGTGATGCGCTCCTGCAATTCCCCCATTTCACTCGCCAGCGTTGGCTGATAGCCTACAGCAGAAGGCATCCGGCCCAGCAATGCCGACACTTCAGATCCAGCCTGCGTGAACCGGAAAATGTTATCGACGAAAAGAAGCACATCCTGACCTTCTTCGTCCCGGAAGTATTCCGCAGTCGTGAGTCCAGTAAGAGCAACACGCAGTCGAGCTCCTGGAGGCTCCGTCATCTGACCGTAAATCAGTGCGGTTTTGCTGATAACCCCGGACTCTTTCATTTCAAGCCACAGATCATTTCCTTCTCGAGTGCGTTCACCAACACCTGCAAACACGGAGATGCCACCGTGCTTGGTCGCAATGTTGTTGATTAATTCCTGGATGATGACTGTCTTGCCGACTCCGGCGCCTCCGAACAATCCGATTTTTCCGCCCTTTAAATACGGTTCAATTAAGTCGATCACTTTAATTCCGGTTTCGAACATCTCCAGGTTGGTGTTCTGCTCGACAAGCTTGGGGGCGGGTTTATGAATCGGATCCCGGCGCTTGGCATCAATTGGACCCATCTTATCGACGGGCTCTCCGATGACGTTGATCACCCGGCCCAGGGTAGACTTACCAACAGGAATCGAGACGGGTCCGCCGGTGTCTTCGGCCGGCATTCCCCGGACCATTCCGTCGGTTGGTTGAAGCGCGACACAACGCACGCGGCCTTCACCCAGGTGTTGCTGCACTTCGACAATCACATCGATCGGGAAGGGAACATCAAAACCCTTGCTGGTAATATGCAATGCCTGATGGATAGGCGCCTGCTTGCCTTCCTCGAATTCCACATCGACGGCAGGGCCTATCACTTGTGAAACTTTTCCAAAGTTATTTGCCATTTTTTTATAAAGCTCCAGCTCCGCTGACGACCTCAATAATCTCTCGCGTGATTGCCGCCTGGCGAATTCGATTCATGTTGAGTGTCAGGATATCGATCATCTCTCCTGCATTTCTCGACGCCGTATCCATCGATGCCATTCGGGCTCCATGCTCTGACGCCGCAGACTCCAAAAGAGCACGATAAACCTGAATTTCAGCATAACGTGGCAGCAGCCGGTTGAACAATTCCTGAGGCGGTTGCTCGAAAATGTAGTCCGACTGGCCTTCAGTCTGCTGCAGTTCGCGATTGCTCAACGGCAGCATCTTTTCAATAACGACCCGCTGCTGGATGACGGACTTGAACTCGTTATAGACAGCATAGACCGCATCAACTTCCTCATTGGAGTAAGCCTCTACGACGCGTTCGGTTATGTCCTTCGCGTGCCCATAATCCAATCGAGAAAAGATATTCACAAATTCAGCTCGGATCGGAATCCCGCGGCGCTTGAAAAAGTCGCGGCCTTTGCGGCCCGCGGTCATCAGACTCACGGATTGTTGTTGATGATCTCGAAGGAATCCCTGCGCCGCGCGGACGATGTTGGAGTTGAAGGCACCGCATAATCCGCGATCAGCTGTCACCACCAGAAGGAGGATTCGTTCTTCCGGCCGGACAGCTAATAGTGGATGAGAAATGTTTTCAAGACGAGCGGTCAAGTTCCCCAGCACTTTTTTCAACTGTTCGGCGTAAGGGCGGGCACTGAACACACGATCTTGCGCGCGCCTCAGCTTCGCAGCCGAGACCGTCTTCATAGCCTTGGTCAATTGCTGTGTATTCTTAACGGAACGAATTCGGCGGCGTATGTCCAGGAGGCTTGGCATAGTTACGCTGCTCGACCCTTGAATCGTGTCTTCGCTTCCGTGATGACTTTTTGAAGAGCATCCTTGATTTCGTCATCGATGGCCTTGCGTTCACGAATCTTTTGAAGCAACCCGGCATGACTCGTATCAAGGAATTGGAACAGCGATTGTTCAAACGGACGGCAGTCCGCGACATCCAACTCGTCAAGCAATCCGTTCGTGCCCGCAAAAATAATGATGACCTGCTTTTCTACCGATAGTGGAACGTACTGGTCCTGCTTAAGAACTTCCGTGAGGCGCTGCCCCTGATTCAACTGCGCTACCGTTGCCTTATCGAGATCCGAACCAAACTGTGCGAACGCCGCGAGCGCCCGGAATTGCGCCATGTTTAACCGAAGCGACCCGGCAACTTGACGCATCGCTTTGATCTGCGCATTTCCACCCACGCGAGAAACCGAAAGGCCGGTGTTTACGGCGGGCCGAACACCGGAGTGAAATAAGTCGGTTTCGAGATAGATTTGACCATCGGTAATTGAAATGACGTTCGTCGGAATGTATGCGGACACATCGCCGGCCTGAGTCTCAATGATCGGAAGAGCCGTCAATGAGCCCGCGCCGTTTGCGTCATTCAATTTGGCAGCACGCTCAAGCAGACGCGAATGGAGATAGAACACATCGCCAGGATATGCTTCGCGGCCGGGCGGACGGCGCAGCAACAAAGAGATTTCACGATACGCGGCCGCGTGTTTTGAAAGATCGTCATAAATGCAGAGCGCGTGGCGCTTCGTATCGCGAAAGTATTCGCCAATGGCACAGCCCGCATATGGAGAGAGATACTGCATCGGAGCCGGATCGCTGGCCGAAGCCGACACAACAATGCTGTACTCCATCGCGCCGTTGGCCTCCAGTGTCTTTACAACCTGAGCCACTGTAGAATTTTTCTGGCCTATGGCAACGTAAACGCATATCACGTTTTGGCCTTTTTGATTAATGATGGTGTCGATCGCTACGGCAGTTTTCCCTGTCTGACGGTCGCCGATGATCAGTTCACGCTGGCCGCGACCGATCGGAATCATGGAATCGATCGCTTTCAATCCGGTTTGCAATGGCTCCTTGACTGGCTGTCGATCAATGACTCCCGGTGCGAGGCGCTCAATGGCCGCACGATCTTTCGTCACGATCGGGCCTTTTCCGTCAATCGGCTGGGCGAGAGCATTTACGACACGGCCCACAAGCGCTTCTCCTACCGGTACTTCCATGATGCGGCCGGTCCGGCGAACCTGATCCCCTTCGCGGATCTCCGTGTAGTCGCCCAACAGAACGACGCCTACCTGGCTTTCTTCCAGGTTCAAGGCAAGGCCCATGACTCCATGAGGAAACTCAAGCAGTTCACCAGCCATCACTTTTTCGAGTCCATAAACACGCGCAATGCCATCACCGACCGAAATGACGCTGCCAATCTCACTGATGTCCACACCAGTTCGATACTCCTCGATCTGCTCGCGAATAATTTTTGTAATTTCGTCTGCTTTGATTTCCATGCTCTTTCCTTTAAATGGACCCGGCCTATTCTTCGATTAGGAGTTTCTTGAACGACTGCAAACGCTGACGAACCGACCCGTCATAGACCGTGCTTCCGACTTGCGTGACAACACCGCCGATAAGTGTGGGATCAATTAAGAATTCCAGACGCACTTTTTTCCCCGTGGCCTGCTGCAGTTGCTGGGCAATCTTCTCTTGCTCCGGCGCATCCAGCGCCTGTGCCGCCGTAACACGTGCGTGAACGATACCCAGACGCTGATCCAGGAGTTTCTGATAGGTTGAGATGATCTCTTCCAGCAACAAAAGGCGATTACGATCAACGAGGATACCGATAAAGTTTGAGATCCGTCGATCGAATGCCAATACAACCGAGAGTTCCTCCAGCAAACGATGATGACGCTCTGCGGCCAATGTGGGGTTTTCTAAAAACAGCCGCGCCTTGGGCTGTTCATCGAGAAGCGCCTTGAATCTTTGCAATTGTTTAAGGCCGGAGTCGGCGTTGTCCGGATACAAAACATCCATTAACGCCTTTGCGTATCGATTAGCGGCTACAGACATTTGTTTACGCCGAACGCTCTACTGATTGCACACACCGAACGCGTCTTGGTTTTGGCCATCTGCTTCTTTTGGGAAACGTACAAGAGTCAGACAGACGACATTAGTCTGACAAAAGAGATGAAAAATAACACCCGCTTACTTCAGTGTCAACAGGTGCTCACTCCGTTCAGTTACGAACCCGATTTCAACTGCAGGGACTTCGGCACAGTGCAAATCGGCCAACATCGCGGAAGCGTCTTCTGCGCGAACAAAAATGAGAAGCCCACCCGAAGTCTGCGGATCGAATACAAGGTTACGAATATCCGGCGCTACAGATTCCGAAACATCGATCATGTCCTGAAAGAAGTCGCGATTGTTGTCGAGTCCACCCGCACAAAATCCCGCATGGCTGTACTCCAGCGCTTCCGGCAGTGCGGGTATGGCTCGATGATCGAAGTGAATAGACACGCGACTCGCTCGCGCAACTTCAGTGGCGTGACCTGCTAAACCAAAACCAGTGACATCAGTCATCGTATCAACGCGAAACTTGAGGGCAACCGCGGACGCAGTACGATTGAGTTGCAACATGCTTGCTATTGCCGCTTGAACAGCTCCAGATGACGCTTTTCCTCGTTTCATTGCGGTTGTAATGAGACCGGTTCCCAGCGGTTTCGTCAGGATGACACGATCACCAATTTGCGCCCCGCGGTTCTCTTTAATGTTTTTTACCTCGACAATACCCGTGACAGCGTAGCCAAACTTGATTTCATCATCACGGAGCGAGTGACCACCAAGAAGTGCTACACCCGCTTCCTCAAGCTTGTTCAAGCCCCCCCGCATGATGTCTGCGAGAAGACTATTCTCAACATTCCTGGCAGGAAAGCCGACAATGGAAAGCGCGGTTCTTGGTTCTCCACCCATCGCGTAGACATCACTCAGCGCATTGACTGCGGCTATCTGTCCATAGGTGTAAGGATCGTCAACAATGGGCGGAAAGAAATCTACCGTCTGAACGATGGTGATGGACGGAGTAAGCTGGTATACACCCGCGTCGTCGGAATTCTCATAACCCACCAAGACTTGCGGGATGTTTTGGCGTGGTACCGTTTTCAGTGCAAGATTCAAATCTCGTGGACCCAGCTTGCCAGCACAACCTGCGGATTTGGCAAAGTCCGTTAGCTTCATCCATGCCTTTCCTGTCTAAGACCCTGCTGCGGCCCAAGCCCGCGACTACTGAATGTACCTTCTGGATGATTATCAGCCATGCGAATCTGACCATCTACAATGCCCCCAGGATTCACCAGGAGTACTGGCGTTTGAATCTCACCACGAACACGGCCCGTGGAAGAAATCTCGACGCGGCGCTTGGCGTCAATCGTGCCTGAAACTTGACCGTGAATCTCAATCTCCCCGACTTTCACATCCGCATTTACAATCGCATGTTCCCCAATTATCAACGTATCGGTAGTTGAAATGGATCCGTGAAAATTGCCATCGATTCGGAGCATTCCGGCGAACTCCAGTTCACCGGTTACAGTGGTCCCCTTATCCAGGAATCCCAAAACTTGCTCTGAGGCTTTCAGGCGGAATTTCATGTTGAGCTCCCTTTTCCGAGAGCTCGCCTTGAATCAAAACTTGGTTCGAAGCAAACCCTCATATAACCGATTCATTTCTTCAAAAGAAAAGAAATGTATTTCGATTTTTCCCTTACCACTGTTCTCCTGAACAGTTACTTTCGTTCCAAGCGCTTGCTCCAATGCGTGAATCGCTGCCCGAACATTTGGGTCGACTGCATTGGAAATCGAAGCGTCATCCGTTTCAATAACACTTTTCGAATAGCGCGAAACCAGCAGTTCTGCTTGACGTACCGAATAATTTCCCTGAATGATCTTTCTGGCGGAATCGAGTATCGCATTGAGATCCGAGAGAGACAAGAGCGCTTTGGCGTGCCCGGTGCTGAGTTGGTTTTCACGCAACCATTGCTGCACTTCTACGGGAAGCTTCAACAACCGAAGCATATTCGAGATCGTGGCCCGATTTTTACCAACCCGCCGCGCTACATCTTCCTGCGTTAATCCAAAATCAACAATCAAACGTTCATACGCTTGGGCTTCTTCCATCGGATTCAAATCTTCACGTTGAAGATTCTCGATAAGTGCTATTTCGAGTGCCGCATGTTCGCCAGCTTCGCGTACGACAGCGGGAATACCCATCAGGCCGGCCCTTTGAGCCGCTCGCCACCGTCTTTCTCCTGCAATAAGTTGAAAAAACCCATCATCCAAGGGGCGCACAACGACAGGTTGTACCACTCCGTGCTCACGGATGGAGTTTGCCAATTCATTCAAAGCATCTTCCGCGAAATGTTTGCGTGGCTGATGTGAGTTGGGAAGGATGCGATCGACATCGATCTCCCTGATTTGATCGCTTTCAAGATCCGGCGTTCCCAACAGCGCGCTCAACCCCCTCCCAAGCGCCTTTCTCTGTGCCATAGATAACCTCCTTTGCGAGTCTTATGTAGCTTTCTGCGCCCTTGGATTTGATGTCGTAGAGCAATATCGGTTGTCCGTGACTTGGCGCTTCGCCCAGCTTGATATTGCGTGGAACAATCGTGGTGAAGAGTTGACGACCGAAGAAACTTCTCAGGTCGTCCATAACTTGATGCGAGAGATTTGTTCGATCATCAAACATTGTCAACAGCACGCCCTCGATAGCCAATCCGGGATTTCGCAACCGACGAAGCTGACGCAGTGTTTCCACCAATTCCGAAACACCTTCGAGCGCGAAATATTCACATTGAATTGGAATCAGAACACTGTCAGCCGCAACCAGAGCGTTTACGGTGAGAATGTCCAAGGAGGGCGGACAATCGATGAGGACATAGTCGTACTCGGTTAATATCGCCGCGATCGCTGTCTTGAGGCGCTGATCGCGACCCTCCTCTCCGGCCAGTTCGACTGTCGCACCGACCAACTCCCGGCTCGCGGGTGCAACAAAAAGTGCTTCAAGATCGGTCTGGTGAATTATTGAGCCCAGCGGCTCACCGTGTACTAAAACATGATAGGTGGATCGTGCGTAGGAATGTTTACGGATTCCTAGTCCCGACGTAGCGTTTGATTGCGGATCCAGATCGATAAGGAGGGTCCGCATGTCTGCCGCTGCGAGGGACGCTCCGAGGTTGATGGCTGTAGTGGTCTTACCAACGCCGCCCTTTTGATTGGCTATCGCAATGATTCTTCCCATGGGTAATATCTCCAAAGTGTTCCACGTGGAACAGCTTCTCTTGCGATATGGTCAGAAAAGGTCCCGGCGTAACAACAAAACTTGTGTGCCCGTCAATGGCACGATTAGTTTCTTGGCGGGATGGTAAGGGGCCTCTACGTCAGACGAAGTAATCCAAACTATATTTGTCGTTACGGAAGCAAATCTTTTGATCGCTTGCATCAGTTGAGGATTCAGTGCAACGCCTTGTAGCGTGATCCAGTCTACCGCCGAGCTCTCGATGTCCTCGAACCGCGCTTTGTGAACGATGATGTTGTGTGTCTTCAGTACTGAAATCACGTGGCGCAGAAATGCGGCTCTCTTAGTACGGACTTCAACGAGATGCGTTTCCTGGCAGCCGCAAGCTATATGGATGGGAATCCCGGGTGAGCCATTTCCGGAACCAATATCAAGTAAGCTTCCGTGAAGTTTAAGTTGCTGTCCAATCCAAACGGGCTCTGCGATCAGCCGCCGTACCAGTTGTGGGCCATGAAGGCCCGTCAAATTCATTTTTTCGTTCCACCGAACGATCTCCTCACAATACCGCGCCAATGCAACTTCCTGACGTGAGGATAAACCGATTTGGAAATTCCGCAGTTCAGACGAGAGGAGTTCCTGATAGATCACTAAATTACGTTTTCCGGCTTCCTGTTTGTTTCTCTCTTCAGGTCGAGATGAAACAATAGAATCGTAATTGATGCCGGAGTAATTCCAGGTATTCGACTGGCCTGTGCGATGGTGCCCGGCCGGATTTGGCTTAATTTCTCGACGATTTCACGCGATAAGCCTGGCATCGCAGAATAGTCCAGATCGAGCGGAAGCTTCTTGGATTCCGCCTTTTTCAGCTTTTCGATCTCTCTTTTCTGCTGCTTCAGATACCCTTCGTACTTGATATCGGTTTCAACCGATACAATGTCTTCACGTTTCAATGGCTCAGACAGGATTACTTCTTCATTGATCAGGTCGTCCAGTCGAACCTCAGGCCGTCGCAGCAATGCAGACAGGCTGGGCTTATCTCGAAAATCCATTTTCCGCCTAATGAAGTATGCATGGGTTGTGTCGACACGACTATTTCGAATAGAGTCACGCAGACGTCCAATTCGTGCGTTGCGATCTTTGAACTCTTCCCAGTGCTGGTCGGTGACAAGGCCCAAGCGGCGGCCTATGGGCGTAAGCCGGCTATCGGCGTTATCGATACGCAGATTCAAGCGGAATTCCGCACGCGACGTAAACATGCGGTAAGGCTCGTTGGTCCCCTTAGTCACGAGGTCATCAACCATAATCCCGATATAAGCGTCGGATCTCTGCAATAGGAGCGGCTCTTCTTCCTTAATTTTCAGGACGGCATTGATGCCGGCCATCAGCCCTTGTGCTGCAGCCTCTTCATAACCGGTGGTTCCGTTGATCTGACCTGCAAAAAACAACCTGTCGACCTTCTTTGTCTCCAACCACGGATGTAGTTCTGTCGGCTGAACGAAGTCATACTCGATGGCATAACCAGGCCTGATCATTTGCGCAGATTCAAGCCCTTTCATACTACTTAGAATCGCGCGTTGAACATCAATTGGCAAACTGGTCGACATTCCGTTCACATATATTTCATGCGTGTCGATACCTTCGGGTTCTAACACAACCTGGTGACGATCCTTATCCTGAAACTTGACGACCTTGTCTTCAATCGAAGGACAATAGCGCGGTCCAACACCCTGTATCTGTCCACTGTACAGCGGTGATCGATGCATGTTAGAGCGGATGATCGAATGGATCTTTTCGTCAGTGTGAGTGATGTAGCAGCAGATCTTATTCTCCAGCGGACGACTTGTTTGAAACGAAAAAGGCGTCGGCTGGGGGTCGCCCAGTTGTTCGCCAAATTTGGAAAAATCGATCGTCCGCCGATCCAACCGTGGCGGAGTACCTGTTTTCAGGCGACCCCATTCAAAACCGTGTCTGCGCACAGAATTCGCCAACTCAACGGACGCCGGCTCACCGTTTCGACCGGCAGCAAACTGTTTCTCTCCGATATGGATAAGGCCGTTCAAAAACGTGCCCGTCGTCAGGATGACCGATTTCGCTGAGACCCTGCGGCCATCAAGCAATTCCACACCGTAGGCTCGATGCCCCTCAAAGAGAATGTCGACGACTTCCGCCTGTTTTATGAATAAATTGGGCGTTCGCTCCAGGAGTCGGCGCATAACGTACCGATAGGCGGCTTTGTCTGCCTGTGCCCGTGGCGACCACACAGCCGGACCACGGCTGGTGTTAAGCAATCGAAATTGGATTCCCGCCTCATCGGCAGCGAGTCCCATCACGCCTCCCAAGGCATCAATTTCTCGAACCAGATGCCCCTTTGCGATACCGCCGATAGCAGGATTGCAGGACATTTGCGCAATCAGGTCCGCGTTCATCGTGTACAACGCAGTATCCAGGCCCATCCTGGCAGCCGCATGCGCGGCTTCACAGCCGGCATGACCTGCCCCGACGACCACGATGTCATAGCTTTCGTCAAACATTCGTTTACTTCCCAATGCAGAAAGTTGAAAAGATCCGATCGAGAATATCCTCAGTAACAACTTCCCCGGTCATCTCACCAAGGGCGGACAACGCCCGGTATAGGTCCAACAATACCATTTCATGTGGAACTTGATTGTCCAGCGCATCACGAGCCGTTGCCAACGCATCGAAGGCCTCAGCCACAGCATTATGCTGCCGATCATTTGTCAACATCACATCATCCGATACGTCTGTTTTGTCCTCCAGAATAATTGCCTGCAGCGCGGTGTGGAGCTCATCCATGCCCTGGCCTGTCCTCGCACTCACAAAAACCTTGCGAGACCCATTCAGAATTCCCGGATCCATTCCCACCGGCAGGTCCCTTTTGTTGACGATGACTATCCGATTAAGTCTCTTCGTGTTTTCAAGGATTCGATGATCGTCGTCATCCAGCGCGGAAGAACCATCAAGAACAACCAATATCAAATCTGCGTCGGAGAGAGCTTCCAGGGTGCGGCTCACTCCAAGGCTTTCGATGGGATCGCCGGTTTGACGCACACCAGCAGTATCCGCAAACCGCAACGGAACACCTGCCACGCTCACTGTTTCTGTGAGCACGTCTCGAGTTGTGCCCGGAACATCGGTAACGATCGCGCGGTCGGAAGCAACGAGACGGTTAAACAAACTCGACTTACCAACGTTTGGTTTACCGACAATTACAACCTGTAAACCGTCTGTCAAAATCCGTCCATAACCGAACGTGTCCTGCAACAGTTTGATCTCGACCATTAGCGACTGTACCGAGTCGCCCAGAGTATCATTCAGTGGAATGTCCACATCGTCTTCAGCAAAATCAATCCCGGCTTCGAGCAATGCCACGAGATCGACGAGCCTTTCCTTTATGGGTTTCACACGGCGGGAAACTGCGCCAGTCATTTGCCTGAGGGCGATCCTGGCTTGTTGCGTCGTTTGCGCTTCAATGAAATCCCGCACGGCTTCCGCTTGCACGAGATCCATTTTTCCGTTGGCGACCGCCCTCAACGTAAACTCACCGGCCTGAGCTGGCCTTGCCCCTGTTGCGCAGGCGGATTCGAGCACCTGCCGCAGTGTCACACGGTTTCCGTGACCGCTGATTTCAACGACATCCTCTCCCGTGTACGAATGCGGCGCATGAAATGCAGTTACAACGACTTCGTCGATTTCTTTCCCGTCAAGTCCGTGCCAGGTTCCGACGACGGCTTTCCGATGATCTAATCTATTTGCCGGCCTAAATAAGCGCCGGGCGATTTGCGTTGCCTTTTTGCCAGACATTCTGATCAGACCAATACCGGCCCGACCCTGCGGCGTGGAAATGGCAACAATCGTCTCGTCCGTAGAGACGATTTTCTTCATACCTTCACGCATACACTTATTATTTGGTATCCGTATCTTTCGGCTTAAGTTTCCCGGCCAGTTTTGATTCTGCCTGTGGAGACCAGTACTTATTGATAAAGAACTGCTGGGCGATTCCGATAACGCTTCCCGTTAACCAGTACAAAACCAGCCCGCTGCTTTGAGACCAGAACATAAATGTAAACATGAGCGGCATAATCATCATCATTTTTGCCTGAGCGGGATCTGCGTTCACTGCAGGAGTCATCTTCTGCTGGATAAACATGGACACGGTCATTAATAGTGCGAGTACTGGAATTGTGTGGAAAACATAATCAGGTTGCGATAAGTCCTTTACCCACAGAATCCACGGCGCGCGGCGTAATTCGATCGAAAAAGCGAGGGCACTGTAAAAGCCAAACAACAACGGCATTTGTAGTAGCAGCGGCAAACATCCACCCATCGGATTGACTCCGTGTTCCTTGTAGAGTCCCATCATTTCAGTTTGGACCTGATTGCGTTTGGGATCGTTCGACTTCAGCTTTTTGTATTGATCTTGAAGTCTTCGCATCTGCGGCTGAATCTTTTGCATTTTGAGCATGGATACTTGTTGTTTCAAACGCAGCGGAAAAAGGACCAGATTCAAGGCAAGAGTGAGCAGAATGATGGACCACCCAAAATTACCCACGTAGCTATGGATCCACAAGAGCAGAAGGACGAGTGGCCTGGCAATGAATTCCCACCAGCCATAGTCCAACGCGGCGGCCAACTGCGGATCCGCTTTTCCCAGCCAGTCTTTCTGTTTAGGTCCGATATAGACTTGTATGGCTTTGTTCTGAGGTGCTACTGCCGATACAAAAAGAGTCGGAACCGGTTTTTGATCAGCGCCGGGATATTCCTGCTTGCGAACCTTGACGGCCGTGGGGACATCCGGGATTAAAAACATCGCCAGGAAGTATTGATCATCTACGCCCGCTTTTAGACTGTTCAAATCCTGCGGATCTTTCACGCTTCGCAGATTGATTCGCTTAAAGTTTGCGTCGACCTGATACACCGCATTTCGTTTCGCGGCGTCCTGAGTAAGTGGATCGCCGAATCCGCCTTGCCAGACTATTGAGTGCGGAATGTCTTTACCCGCTTTCGTAACGCGCGTTTGGACGGAAAATTTGTAGTTGTCGGGATCCGATTGCAGAACTTTTTGAACATGAAGACCATTCCCCGAATACTCGAGTGTGACCCGATCGTGGTCCTGTCTGGCGACAAACAGCGCCATCGCCAATTCCTCATCGGCTTTCTTGTCGCCGGTTATCAGCGCTAACGGCCAGCCTACTTTCTGGCCCGCCAGACTATCAATCAACTCCAACGGCTTCCCCTCGCCATCGGTATAATGCTTCAGGCGAAAACCCTTTAGAACACCACCTCTATTCGACAACGTGGCGACGTACAGGGGTGTTTCCAGAACAAAGTCTTCAGACTTTTCGGCGATTATTGTGCTGTCCGTTCCCGCGGCCGGCAGTATGCCGGATTCCTGTGGCGCCGGGTTCGGTGGCAACGGAAGTTGAACGGGAGCGGATACGGGCCTTGGAGTCGTTGACTCCGCCGGCGTGGCAGGAGGTGAATACAGAAACCGAAATGCGTAGAGCACTCCAAACGAAAGAATGAATGCAATAAGAACCCGTTTTTCCATGAAGAATGAAGACTCTCTATGTCACAGGATCAAACCCTCCGCGATGCAGAGGATGGCAGCGAAGAAGGCGTCGAAACGTGCGCACACCGCCACGAAACAGGCCGTGCTGCTCCACGGCTTCATACGCATATTCAGAACATGTAGGCGTAAAACGGCAGGCCCGCGGCAGCCAGGGCGAAACCACTATTTGATATACCCTGATTGCCTTCATGCCCAAAGTGCGCGCAGTCACAAAGATTATTCCTTAGCCTCTAAGAGGCCCGCCAATTCTTTGCGCAGGTCCTGATAATCGCGGCTGTTCGCCGGTTGGCGTGGATTAATGACAAAGTCGAACCCCAAAGGCGTTCGAGCATCTACCGTTCGCAGAATTTCTCGAATCCTTCGTCGAATCCGGTTTCGGTCGTGCGCTTTCCCAAGCTTGCGCGGAGTGGTCATACCAAAACGGTTAAAGCCTAATCCGTTCGGTCGAGCAAACAATACAAAACACCGAGAAACTTTCTTCGACCCTGTTTTGTACACTCGCTGAAATTCGGCGGCGCTTCTCAGTCGAAGATCTTTCGGAAATCTATTCGTCCTGACGGAATCGGCCGTCACCTAGTAGTGCTCAACCGACACTCTCTTACGGCCCTTATCTCTCCGGGCTTTCAACACGAGACGGCCACCGCGCGTCTTCATTCGCTGCCGAAATCCGTGGGTTTTTGCACGGCGTCGATTATTGGGTTGGAACGTCCTCTGCGGCATTTTCTGAGCTCCTTCGAAAACTGAAAATTTACCATAGAGCGTCGCCAAAAAGCATTGGAATCGTCGTTGAAAACCAGAAATGAAAGTGCTAGTCTTTCGCGGTTTCTCACACCAATTGGACGCCTTTTAAGGCATGCCAAAACAATCATCGGCTGAGTTTTCCACATATGTGGAAATGTTTGTGGAAATCCTGCCCCTTCACGTGTGACTACTATTATGAACGCATGGCAGCAAGTTCTCGGCATTGTAGAGAAGAAAATCAATCAGCAAAGTTACAACACCTGGTTCAAGCCAACACAGTTGATCAAGCACGACGATAAAGCCTTGTACGTCCAGGTTCCGAATGCCTATTTTCAGGACTGGCTGAACGATCACATTGACGTCGTCATTGAAGCCGCGCGGCTGGCTGGAATCGGTGATATCAGTGTGATTTACATTACGGAGAAAGCGCCCGCAGAACTACCAACTGGAGTTGCACAGGGAAAACTGGACTTCGAATCCATCGACAACACGCTTAATCCAAAATACACATTTGATACCTTTGTTGTTGGTTCCTCAAACCAGTTTGCACATGCGGCAGCTCTTGCAGTTGCTGAAAAACCCTCCAAAGCTTACAACCCGCTGTTTCTCTATGGCGGCGTGGGTCTCGGCAAGACACACCTTATGCATGCCATCGGTCAGCAAATCAAACTGCAGAACAAACAACTACGGCTGACTTACATCTCGACCGAGAAGTTCACCAACGAAGTCATCAACGCCATTCGATACGACAAGATGCTGAGCTTCAACGAACGGTATCGCAACAACGATGTGCTGCTTATCGACGATATCCAGTTCATCGCCGGTAAAGAACGTACGCAGGAGCAATTCTTCCATACGTTCAATGCTCTCTACGACACCCACAAGCAAATCATCATCTCTGCAGATTGCCCCCCTCGTGAAATACCAACACTCGAAGAGCGCCTGCACTCCCGCTTTGAATGGGGCTTAATCGCAGATATTCAGCCGCCGGACCTTGAAACGAAAGTCGCCATCATCAAAAAGAAAGCTGAACGCCAGCAGATCTCGATTCCTGATACTGTGGCGCTTTATATCGCCAGCAAGATCAAATCCAATATTCGTGAATTGGAGGGCGCCCTCGTTCGACTGATCGCGTTTTGTTCATTGCGAGGTTCTGAAATCACCCTGCCCATGGCACAGGAAACGCTCCACGATATTTTTGGACCGGATGAAAAAACAGTCACCATTGAGATGATTCAGAAAACCATAGCCGATCATTTCAAAATGCGCGTCCAGGAACTGAAATCGAAGAACAATTCGAAGTCCGTCGCCATGCCGCGTCAAATCTGCATGTATCTCTGCAAGAAATTGACCGGCGCATCATTGCCTCAGATCGGTCGTGAATTCGGCAACAAGCATCACACTACGGTTTTGCATTCGGTTAATAAAATCGAAGAACTCCGCCAGCACGACCGCGAACTCAACAAACAGGTCCAGGTATTTCTCGATTCATTTAAATAAATGTTGAAACCCATGTGGACCACATGTGGAAAACCGCCGGGCTAATAATTCCACAGTTGGTCCACAATCAATATGCGTCTCAACTCACAGGTAGATCTTGTTCTAACCGGAACGTCCGTATGGAATTGTTCGTTTCGGCGCAGTTATTCAAGTGATTACGAATAGGGGTTACTAATAAACCTATGGAATTTACTGTTAGAAAATTTGATTTACTTCAAGAATTGACTCTCATTCAAGGCGTTGTCGAACGAAAGACGACCATCCCGATCCTCGCGAACGTTCTCGTACGCGCCGACGGTGGTGAGTTAGGAATCGCAGCAACGGATCTCGAAATTGGATTGAAGTCCGTTTGTGTTTCCAAGATAACAGTGCCTGGAACGATCACTCTTCCTGCAAAACGCTTGTATGAAATTGTCCGGGCATTACCTGATAAGGAAATAAAGTTCAAACGGGGAGAAGCGAACTGGGTCAGTCTAACTTGCGGTTCCAGCCGATTTAGAATCGCAGGGTTGCCTCAGGAGGACTTTCCTGCGTTGCCCGAAGCGAAATCTGCAATAGCAAAAATTCCTGCGGGCGTTCTTTCTAAAGTAATTACGCGCACGATTTTCGCAATTAGCACCGAGGACTCAAAATATACGCTGAGCGGGGCGTTACTCGTATTAAGCCCCAGTTCTGTAACGATGGTGGCAACAGACGGTCACCGGTTGGCGCATGTCCAAAAAACAGAAACACTTGATGATGTACGTGAAGAAATCAAGGTGCTTGTTCCACGGAAAGCGATGGGTGAACTCGTGAGAATAATTTCCGAAAGCGCAGACACGGAGTTCATCGGTTTTTCTCGAGACGATAATCATCTGTTTTTCGATATGGGAAAGAGACTCCTGATTTCCCGAATGCTGACGGGTCAGTTTCCCAACTACGAAGCCGTTCTTCCACGAAACAACGATCGGACAGTCACAATAAATCGTGAAGAGATAGCTGGAGCAATCAAGCGCGCGGCGATCCTCTCGGATGAACGCTCCCGAACGGTAAAACTGGCGCTATCGAAGGATGCACTGGAGATCACGGCAAGCCATTCCGATTTGGGTGAAGCTCATGAAACCCTGGAAGTCAGTTACAGCAAAGAAGACCTGCAGGTCGGTTTCAATCACCAATATTTGCTGGATTTTCTGACTACAGCCGACGAACCGGAAGTGAGTTTTGAATTCAAAGACAGTGAAAGTGCCGCCCAACTGAGGGTCCAACCAACCAGTGACTACAACTATCGTTACGTCGTAATGCCAATGCGCATCTGAAGCATGTCCGTTGATTTGGTTTGGATACTATATATTGACTATCATGATGTTTGTCGCTACTAGATAAATGGTGTTTTCGATTCGGTTGGATCGAAAGTTTCCCTCCCGGATTTGGCCCGGAATTTGCTAAACTGATTCTTAATTTTCTGGCCGGGGCGAGGTCTAATTACAAGCTTCTCTCTGAGAAATTCCACGGAAAAACAAAATTCTCCCAGACATCCGTTCGGATGAATCAGGTGACCAAATAAATGGCTGAACGAGTCGACTATCCAGGTGACGGAGCAGAGCAACCACCACGACCCGAGGCGGATTATGGTGCGGAGCACATTAAGGTGCTTGAGGGTTTGGAGGCCGTCCGAAAACGTCCTGCAATGTACATTGGCTCCACCGGAACGGATGGATTACACCATCTCGTTTATGAAGTTGTCGACAATTCAATTGACGAAGCCCTAGCCGGATTTTGTACCGAAGTTCATGTGGTTATCCACATTGACAATTCTGTAACCGTTATCGACAACGGGCGAGGTATTCCGACCGAGATCATGCCCAAGGAAGGCAAGCCGGCTGCGGAAGTTGTGCTCACGAAATTACATGCCGGCGGAAAGTTCGATAACGCGGCCTACAAAGTTTCTGGTGGCTTGCACGGCGTCGGTGTGTCCGTTGTTAACGCGTTGTCAGAGTGGCTGAACCTCGAAATCTGGCGCGGTGGAAAAGTGTACGTACAAAGCTACAGGCGCGGTGTTCCGACCGGTCCGCTCGAGATGACGGGGCACACCGATCGCCGTGGAACAAAGGTCAGCTTCAAGCCGGATGACAGTATTTTTGAAATCACACAATTCAGTTTCGATGTCTTGTCGCAACGTTTGCGAGAGCTGGCGTTCCTCAATCGTGGCCTGCTTATTACAATCGAAGACGAACGCGACGAAAAGAAACACGAGTTCCACTACACTGGCGGCATTATTTCCTTCGTCGAACATCTGAACAAAAACAAGACTCCGCTCCACGACAAAGTTGTGTACTTCGAGGGGGTGCGTGAAGGCATTGATCTGCAGATTGCCATGCAGTACAACGATGGTTATCAAGAGCAGATTTTCACTTTTGCCAACAATATCAACACCCACGAAGGTGGAACGCACATGATCGGTTTCAAGTCCGCCTTGACGCGAACACTGAACAACTATGGAGTCGCCAATAATCTCTTCAAGGAAGTGAAGGAAAGCCTGTCCGGCGATGATGTTCGCGAAGGTCTGGTGGCCGTCATCAGCGTGAAATTGCCGAATCCCCAGTTTGAAGGTCAGACGAAAACGAAGCTGGGCAACAGCGAAGTCAAGGGCATTGTGGAGACACTGGTGAATGTCGGACTGGGCGACTATCTCGGCGAGAATCCCTCTGTAGCAAAGAAAGTTGTGAGCAAGGCGATCGAAGCGTCGCGAGCTCGCGAAGCGGCAAGGCGTGCCCGTGAACTCGTTCGCCGAAAGGGAGCGTTGGACAGCATGTCGCTGCCTGGCAAGCTGGCGGATTGTCAGGAGCGCTCACCCGAGCTTTCAGAAATCTTCATCGTAGAGGGCGACTCGGCCGGTGGTTCGGCCAAGCAGGGCCGTGATCGGCGCACGCAGGCGATTCTTCCGATCAAAGGAAAGATCCTGAACGTGGAAAAGGCCCGTTACGACAAAATGCTCACACACCAGGAGATTGCCGCGATGATCACCGCCCTTGGTACGAGCATTGGTCAGGACGACTTCGATGCGTCGAAACTGCGTTATCACAAAGTGATCATCATGACGGATGCCGACGTGGACGGTTCTCACATCCGAACGCTGCTTCTCACGTTCTTCTATCGTCAAATGGGACAGTTGATCGAAAACGGCAACATTTTTATTGCGCAGCCGCCGCTTTTCAAAGTGAAGAAGGGTAAGAACGAGCAATACATCAAGGATGAGCGTCAGATGTCTCGATTCCTTCTGAAAAAGGCAACAGAGAATCTCACCGTCGAAGCCCGGGGAAAGGATCTCCAGGGCCGCGACCTGACCAGCTTTCTTGAAAAACTGATCGAGTTGAATGTCGTTTTCATGCGTGTCGACCGGCATTTTCGCGATACGCGGATTACGGATTTCCTTCTTACGATCGGCGCCGACAGCCGGGGTTTCCTCGGCGATCAGCAAAAGATGAAGTCGCTCGCGCAGAAAGTCGAATCGCTGGGTTACTCGGCAGAAATACTCATGGACGAAGAGCACAGCGTGCAGAGAGTCCTGTACCGGCAAGGCAGTCAGTCCCCTCGATTGATCGGATACCAGCAACTATCGAGTCCGGAGTACCAGCGATTGGTTGTATTGCATAAAGCCATCGGTGAACTGGATCAGCCGCCGTTTACAGCGAAGCCCGATGCTTCAAATCCTGAAACTCTCAAAGATCGCCAGGCTCTGATCGATTACATCATGGAGCTCGGAAAAAAAGATTTGCAGATACAGCGATACAAGGGTCTGGGTGAGATGAACCCCGAGCAACTGTGGGAAACAACGATGGATCCCGAAAAGCGCACGCTTCTTCAGGTCCAGATCAAAGACGCAGTCGATACCGATGGAATCTTCACTGTGCTCATGGGCGATGCCGTCGAACCGCGACGGAAGTTTATCGAAGACAACGCCCTCGAAGTGAAGAATCTCGACATCTAGAGAACTGAAAACAATCTATGGCTGACGAAACTACACCACCCGTCCCGCCGAATCCGCCACCAGCCAATCTCGAACCCGTAAATATTGAAGATGAGATGCGGCGTTCGTATGTCGACTACGCGATGAGCGTCATCATCGGCCGCGCTCTGCCTGATGTGCGCGATGGTTTGAAGCCGGTTCATCGCCGAATCCTCGTTGGCATGCGCGATATGGGGCTTGCTTCCAATCGGTCCTATCGAAAATGCGCGAAGATCGTTGGCGAAGTGATGGGTAACTACCATCCGCATGGTGATGGGCCCATATACGACGCGCTGGTTCGCATGGCGCAGGATTTTTCGTATCGCTATCCGATGGTCGACGGACAGGGGAATTTCGGCTCGATCGACGGTGATCCGCCGGCCGCGATGCGTTACACCGAAGCCCGAATGGCGCCATTCGCCGAGGCTCTGCTTGAAGACATCGACAAGGAAACGGTCGACTTTGTTCCCAATTACGATGAAGAACGCGAGGAGCCCTCATATCTTCCGAGCAAAGTGCCGAATCTGCTGGTCAATGGTTCAAACGGCATCGCAGTCGGGATGGCGACGAACATGCCCCCGCACAACCTCACCGAAGTCTGCGAAGCGGTGATTCATCTGATCAACAATCCACAGGCCACGCTGAGGGATTTGCTTCCGATTGTGCCTGGACCGGATTTCCCAACAGCGGGAATCATTCATGGCCGCGGGGGAATTCTCCAGGCGTACAAAGATGGTCGAGGCCAGTTGACCATGCGCGCACGCGCAACGATTGAACGGCAGGGAAAAGACCGCGACATCATCGTGGTGACCGAGATTCCTTATCAGGTCAACAAAGCCCGCCTGATCGAAAAGATAGCCGAGCTCGTGAATGAGAAACGGCTGGAGGGCATTGGCGACATCCGGGATGAGAGCGATCGGCACGGGATGCGTATCGTCATCGAACTGAAACGCGGGGAACAGGGCCTTGTCATATTGAACAATCTATACAAGCTGACCCCGATGCAAACCACGTTCGGAGTCATCAACCTGGCGATTGTCAACGGGCAGCCGAAGGTTCTTTCCCTGATCGAGCTTCTCCGGTCTTTCATCGAACATCGCGTGGACGTGGTTCGGCGCCGCACGCAGTATGAGTTGAAGCAGGCAGAAGCCCGCGCCCATATTCTTGAAGGATTGAAGAAGGCGCTCGATCATATCGACGCCATCATCAAGCTTATTCGCGCAGCAAAAACCACGGGTGAGGCGCGCGAAGGCTTGATTGCTTCATTCGAATTCACGGAGATCCAGGCGAAAGCCATTCTGGAAATGCAGTTGCAACGCCTGACGAGTCTGGAACGGCAGAAGATCGAAGATGAGCTTAAGGAACTGCGCGAGAAGATCGAGGAGCTCAAGGAAATTCTTGCCAGCGAGGTGAAGCTCCGGCAGGTGATCGTCAAAGAGCTTCGCGATGTCCAGAAAAAGTACGGCGACGTTCGGCGTACGGAGATCATCGATGAAGAAGCGGAGATCCGTCTTGAAGATCTCATCGCCGAGGAAGAGGTAGTCATTACTGTTTCTCACAGCGGGTACGTGAAACGGACCCCGCTGTCGGTGTATCGAAATCAGGGTCGAGGCGGCAAGGGCCGGATAGGCATGAAGACCAAGGATGAAGATCCTGTCACCAATGTCTTTGTTGCCAACACGCACAGTTATGTCCTCGTATTTACAGATCGTGGCAGGTTGTATTGGCTGAAGGTTTACGAGATTCCTGACGTCGGAAGCGCTGGTCGTGGTAAAGCCATCGTGAACCTGGCAAATCTTTCTTCAGAAGAAAAAGTGCGCGCCCTGCTTTCCGTCAAGGATTTCGATCCGAATGTCTTTGTGCTCATGGCAACGCGCAATGGACAAGTGAAGAAGACTTCGCTCGATGCCTTTAGCAATCCAACAGCGCGCGGCATCATTGCCATGGGTGTTCCTGATGATGATGAATTGATCGCCGCCGAACTGGTGTCCGCCAGCGAAACCGTTTTCATCGGAACACATGACGGCATGGCCATTCGCTTCGCGCACGCAGATGTCCGTGAAATGGGCCGTCAGGCGTACGGTGTGATCGGTATTCGGCTGGACGAAGGCGATTATGTCGTCAGCATGATTGCTTCGAGCGCGGAAAGCGACAAAATCCTTTCGGTAACCGAAGGCGGATTCGGAAAACGCACCGATGTTGAGGAATATCGGACGCAGGGCCGGGGCGGTAAAGGCATCATCAACGTAAAGACCACAGAGAAGAACGGCAGGGTTGTCGCCATCATGCGCGTTCAGGAAGAATCGGATGTTCTTGTGATGACCGCAAACGGAAAACTCATTCGTGTCCGTTCACAGGATATCCGTGCCGTCGGCAGAGCGACACAAGGAGTTCGGTTGATCAACCTTGATGAAGACGACAAGGTGACGGCAGCCACACTTACTGAACCGGAAGCCAAAAGCGACGAGGAAGTGCCTCCGACGGTAAATTGAGCCGTTCAGGGCCGGCCCAGAATCAAATCAAGACCGACCGAAGGAATCGAGAAGAATAATTTCTTCTTCAGGCTCAGATAGCTTTGGTTTCCCGTAATCAGATTTCCCAGAATTGTTTTCAATGTTCGGCTGCGGCCTGAAAACTGTACGGTACGTTTGCGGAAATCACCCGCCAGAAAGTGTCCCCGGTAAAATCGCTTGTACATGCGTGAAGCGCGGGTGAGTTCCCGAGTCAACTCCGACGTGATGCGTGCGCTATACTTGCCGGGTTGATCGATTGTGTCTGCGAGAATCTCAGCCGACCTGAAAGCGTAATAGATGCCTTCACCGGTGATCGGATCCACCAACCCTGCCGCGTCGCCCACCAGCGCCCAGCGATCCCCCGCGATTTGATTTTTTTTCCATGACCGGGGACCCAAACAGGGGACAGGCGCACTATAGAATTCGGCCTGTTCCAGGACGTCCGCGCCGAGATCGGCAACGATAAAATTCGTAAGAAGAGTCTTCGCGCGGGATGTCCAGCCCGGATCACTCCGGGTGATGAGTCCGTACGAAATGTGATTGGGCCGAGGGAACGACCAGATATAACCCTCGAAGTCTGGAACGAAGTAGATCTTCATGTGAGGGGGAACGTCACCAGGGATGAAGTATCCCAAAGTCACCGACAGGTCTTCCGGCTGCAAACCCACGCTGACCGTGCGTCGGACCAGGCTGGTGGCGCCGTCGGCGCCAATTAGGAAATCGGATTGCAATGCAGTATCCCGCGCCGAAATCTGCCACCGGCTTCCCGAGGGTACGATTTGGGTTACACGGCTTTTGATGATCGAGACGCCCGCATTTGCGGCGGAATCGAGCAGATACTTGCCGAGTTCGCGTCGGGAAACGACTGCGATGGGTTGCTGAGGACTGACAGTGACGGAGTTCTTGTCTCCAAAGTAGATGGTGAGTTTATCAATGTTCTTTCGCGGAAGTTCAGACTCGAAGATGCCAAATGCGGCTAAGGCCTTGGTTGTGACACCGCCGCCACAAGGCTTTTCCCACGGGACCTGCGAGTCGATGAGAGAAACGGAATGCCCTCGTTGAGCGAGCAGAATGGAAACCCAGGTCCCGGCAGGCCCGGCGCCAACGACGGCTATTTGCATGTGTTCGTAAACATCGCGATGTGAAGGCCGTCTATGTTACCAGAGGAACCAAGGCATGATTGAAAAAACACGGCATGAAATTCCTGCCGGCCATCCAATTCGAACTTTCTTTCAACGATTGACTGAACGAGGGATGGGACAACTGAACCTCCACGATCCGGACACGATTCAGTATGTGACGAACCTGCTGACCGATTTCGTACAGATTGAAAACATGAACCGGGTTAAGGACGAAAGCGGCCGCCGCCTCGAGTATCTCTGCGATATGCGTACTCAAGCGGAAAATGAAATGTCCTCGACGATGCGTCGCGATTATTACAAACACGTCGGCGATGTCACTTTGTTCAATCTCGGACTTTTCCCAGAGTGCCTTCGAAGCGGCCGCCGTACCGTCAGTCCTGATTATTACGCCATGACCGGCCGCCGTTCCTACACCATCGTGGCGGAAATAGACGACTCCACGCGTGGAAACCGCGTCTATCGCAAACTCTCCGAACAGTTCGAGAAATGTGTGGTGGGGTTGAACTGGGTCAAGGTCTACATCAACGATCCGTTCTATCAGTACATGTTCCGCGAATTCGACGTCACGTAATAGAATATCTGCCGCGTGGCACACAAGATTTCGATCGTCAAATACTTGAATGCGGTCCCACTCGCCTGGGGCATTCTGGAAGGTTCAGAAAAGGACGAGTTCGCTCCGGTGTTGAGCACACCGGCGGAATGTGCGGATCAGTTATCCCGCGGAACTGTGGACATAGGCCTCATTCCTTCGATTGAGTTTCAACGCATCAAAGGTTGCCGGATCGTTCCCGGTCCCGCTGTTGCTTCGACGCATCGAGTAAGAAGCGTCATCCTTGTAAGCGTTGTTCCGCTTTGGAAAGTAAAAACAGTAGCGTGCGACAACGGATCAAGAACCTCTGTTGCCCTGGCCAGAATTATCTTCAAAGAGTTTTACCATACCGTTCCCGATTTCCGGCCATCCGAACCCAACATCCGCAATATGCTGGCGCAGAGTGACGCCGCGCTGCTGATCGGCGATCACGCGCTGAAATTCATGGAGGACAACGAGCGGCCGAACATCGAAACACAAAAGCCCCTTGTGAGACTTGGATCCGAACCGCTTCAGGTGTTTGATCTGGCTGAACGCTGGCGCTTTCTCACCGGGCTGCCCTTTGTCTTTGCATTTTGGGCCGTGCGCGAGGGTTTTAAAGACGACACTCTCGTCGATACCCTTAAAAAATCCCGGGATTTTGGTGTCGCCAACATTCCTGCGATTGCACAGAAGTACAGCGAACCCTTGAATATCAAGAAGGAATTCATCCAGGAATACCTCGAGAGGAATGTGTACTACTACATGGATTCCGCGTGCCTCGAAGGACTCCAGTTGTTTTACGAAAAAGCAGCCGGCGTTGGGGCGATCAAATCGCCAGGAGGACTGCGATTCGTATGAGATCGATCGAATCCATTTTGGAAGGAGCCGTCGCCGCAGAGCGTGTCGGCCCGGAAGAAGCGGTACGATTGTTTGAAGAAGCAGACCTTCTCGATCTCGGTTCGTGTGCCGATCGAATCCGCCAGCGACTGCATCCCGACAATGTCATCAGTTACATCATCGACCGCAATATCAACTATACGAATGTCTGCAGGGAGTTTTGTACGTTCTGCGCCTTCTACCGTGTAAAGGGAGACTCTGAGGCATACGTTTTGCCCGATCATGTGATCTACAAGAAGATCGAGGAGACCATTGCTCTGGGTGGAACCGGTATTTTGATGCAAGGTGGGGTTCATCCCGACCTGAAGATTGATTATTATGAACGGCTGCTTTCCGGAATTCGTGAGCGATTCCAGATCCACCGGCATTGCTTCTCGCCACCAGAGATTCTGAACATCGCCCGGGTTTCGAAGATTTCTGTCGCGGAAGTCTTCACGCGTCTAAAGGCAGCGGGCCTTGATTCCATGCCGGGCGGCGGTGGTGAAATCCTCGACGATGAAATCCGGGAAGCAATCAGTCCTTTGAAATGCAAGACCGGCGAATGGCTCATGGTGCATCGCGAAGCGCATCGTCTGGGCCTGCGTACAACGGGGACGATGATGATCGGTGTCGGCGAAACGATCCATCATCGTATCCGGCACCTTCAGCGTCTGCGTGATTTGCAGGATGAAACCGGCGGGTTTACCTCGTTCATCCCCTGGACATTCCAGCCCGAGCACACAGAATTGGCGCAGCGTTCGCTACCGGAAGTGACTGCCGCCGAGTATCTGCGGTTACTGGCGTTGAGCCGGATTTACCTCGACAACTTTCCGAACGTACAAGTTTCCTGGCTCACCGTCGGTTTGAAGGTTGGGCAAGTGGGCCTGCGGTTCGGCGTGAACGATATGGGCAGCATCATGATCGAAGAGAATGTGATCAGCGCGGCCGGGGCGAGGAATCGAGCGAATGATGCCGAACTCCGCCGCGTCATTAAGGATGCGGGATTCACGGCTCGCCAGCGCACCACACTCTACGAACGATACGTTAACTGATGCCGCCTTTCTGAACAAAAGTACCCACGGCAGCCAGCCCGAAGATCATTGCGTTGTAAGAAGTGTGGACAATAACCGACGGAATCACGGAGTTCGACCGCCGTCGAATAAACGACAGGACATAGCCGACGAGAAATATCAACGCAATTCCTGCCCAACTCCCCCATAACTGTGGAATATGAAGCGCGGCGAAAATGGCCGCCGATAACACTACGGCGATTCCCGGCCCGCCAACATCCGACAACACTTTGAACACAAATCCACGGATGATGATTTCCTCCGACAGCGGAGCGAGCGTGATACCCAGTAACGCAAACAGATAAATCGATGACGGGGTCGTCAGAACTTTTTCGAGGGGCGTATCCCGCGGAGGAAAATATTTCGAAACGATCAGAACCGTTATTGCAAGTGTCGCGCCTAAAGAAATCAGGAATCCCGTGCTGAACTGGTGGTTCCGATACCAATGAATGGTGTCCCGAAACGATTTTCCGTGGATCGCTTTCACCAGGAACGCAATGAACCCGACAAGCATGAGATCCATTACGCCCTGCGCGACGATTTGATCAACAGCCGTCAGGCTCGATGGTGTTGCCGCGGGATGCAGGATGCGCCAAACCAACGGAAGAGCGGCCAGAGTGACACCGAAAAAAATCGCAAAGACGATCAGATCTACCAGGGACCAGGGATTCTCAGGCAAGTCCGGCCCATCCATTGGCGGCAGGGAATCAGGCAGTGGTGACGTCATTAATTGCGGTCCAGCGTCAGTGCGGACGAGGAGCGTTTGGAAAGCACCTGCGCGAGCGCTTGACCTGTATATGATTTTCTTGAGCGTGCGACTTGTTCCGGAGTTCCCGTTGCCATGATGCGGCCACCCTGAATTCCGCCTTCGGGTCCCAGATCGATGACCCAATCGGCCGTCTTAATCACATCCAGATGATGTTCAATAATAATTACAGTGTTTCCAAGGTCCGTCAAACGGCACAACACATCGAGCAACTTCTTGACGTCGTCGAAATGCAGGCCCGTTGTCGGTTCATCCAGGATGTACAGTGTTTTGCCTGTGGCGCGGCGGCTGAGTTCGCGTGCGAGTTTGATGCGCTGAGCTTCACCACCCGATAGTGTAGTCGCGGATTGACCAAGCCCAATGTAACCCAGGCCCACGTCAACAAGGGTTTGAAGCCGGGTTTGAATCTGGGGAATGCTGCCCAAAACCGGTAACGCATCGGCGACCGTAGCATTGAGAAGATCGGCGATGGACATTCCCTTGTACTGGATGGACAGAGTTTCGCCGTTGTAGCGTTTGCCGCGGCAAACCTCACACGAGACGTAGACGTTAGGGAGGAAACTCATCTCGATTTTTCGAAGTCCGTCACCCTGGCAGGCTTCACACCGTCCGCCCTTGACGTTAAAACTGAAGCGTCCGGCTTTGTACCCGCGCGCCCGCGACTCCGGCAGCATGGCGAAGAGTTCCCGGATCGGCGTGAATACGCCCGTGTAGGTCGCGGCGTTTGATCGAGGAGTCCTTCCGATAGGTGATTGATCGATTTCAATGACCTTGTCGATGAACTCCAAACCTTCGATGGATTTGTGTGCGCCGGGTTCATCCAACGCTCGATAGATATTCCTTGCCAGCGCTCTATAAAGGATTTCGTTAACGAGAGTCGACTTGCCTGAACCGGACACGCCCGTCACGACCGTCATCAATCCAATCGGGAACGAAACATCCACGTGTTGCAGATTGTGCTCTGAAGCGCCGCGCACGACCACCGCTTTTCCATTTGCCGCCCGCCGTTTGTGCGGAACGGATATCTCGCTGCGGCCAGACAGATAATTTCCCGTCAGACTTCCATCCGTCTTCGCAATTGCGTCAGGGTCGCCCGCTGCGACCAGGTGGCCGCCTTCGGTACCTGCTCCCGGCCCTAGGTCGATCACGTAGTCCGCTCTGCGAATTGTTTCTTCATCGTGTTCGACAACGATTACGGTATTTCCAAGATCGCGCAGTTCTTCGAGAGTTGAGAGGAGCCGGGCGTTGTCTTTGTGATGGAGGCCGATGGAGGGCTCGTCCAGCACATAAAGAACGCCGCGGAGTTTTGAACCGATCTGAGTCGCCAGCCGGATGCGCTGGCTTTCGCCTCCGGACAGGGTGTTCGCTGCGCGATCGAGGCTCAAATAATTCAATCCAACAGCATCGAGAAACTCCAGGCGGTCCCGGATTTCTCGAACAATCCGGCCGGCAATGAGCTCTTCCCGATCGCCGAGTTTCAATTCAGAAAAAAACTTTAGTGTGTCCGTAACGGGCCGCGACACAATTTCGGCGATGGAGAACTCACCGACTTTCACGGCCAGGCTTTCGGGGCGCAGTCGCGCTCCACGGCAGGCTGCACACGGCTTGGTGACCATGAAGTCGGCGAGTTCATCGGACGCCAGTCCTTCCTGGTCGTAGAAGCGATTCAGGATGTCGATGATTCCATCAATGCGTTTTCCACGCTCCTTGACTCCATAAAAAATCGCATGCTGCACCTTTGCCGGTAATTGATCGAAGGGCAGAGTTAGATCGGCATTCAACTGATCCCCGATTTTCCGGATCTGAGTCTCGAAACCTTCGTCGAACCAACTGGTAATGGCAAGGCCTCCATTCAGCAGCGGCCGCGCCGGGTCGCTCATAATCCTTACCGGATCGAAATCGAACTTCATTCCCAGACCATTGCATACCTCGCAGGCGCCATAAACGCTGTTGAAGGAAAATGTGCGGGGTTCAACCGCGGGAATGCTGATCGCGCAGTCAATGCATGCCATCTTCTCTGAATAAAGCCGCTCTTCACCTTCCACGATCGCTACCAGGACGATGCCTTTGGCCAGTTTGAGGGCCTGTTCGATGGAGGCCTCAAGCCTCTTCTCGATGCCTTTCTTGATCATCAGCCGATCGACGACGATCTCAATTGAATGATTCTTCTTTTTATCGAGTTCGATCGGCTCATCGAGGTTGTGTAGAACACCATCAATGCGCCCTCGAACGAACCCTGTCTTCGCCAGTGCCTGAAGCTGCTTTTTGAACTCTCCCTTTCGCCCGCGAACGATCGGGGCAAGAATCATGACGCGCACGCCGTCCGGCAGCGCTTTCAGATGCCGCACAATCTGGTCGGGAGTCTGCTTCGAAATCGTCTTTCCGCATTGATAACAATGTGGAATTCCAATCGATGAAAACAGCAATCGCAGGTAGTCATAGATTTCGGTTACCGTGCCTACCGTCGATCGTGGGCTCCGCGTCGCCGTTTTCTGTTCAATCGATATTGCCGGTGAGAGTCCTTCTATGGAATCGACGTCTGGAGGTTCGAGCCTGTCCAGAAACTGTCGCGCATACGCCGAGAGCGATTCCACATATCGCCGTTGTCCTTCTGCATAGATGGTGTCGAAGGCAAGACTCGATTTTCCCGAACCGCTGAGTCCCGTGATGACAGTCAACTTGTTGCGCGGAATTGCGACGTCGACACTTTTGAGATTGTGCTGGCGGGCGCCCCGGACGTTGATGCTTTCAATGATGCGCTGCATAGTTGCCGATTTGAAGCGGGTGCGAACCCCACATTCTAACGCATCTAGCCCAGTAATTCCCAGCGATCGGCAAGATCCTGATAAAGCTTTTCCAGGCGCACTTTTAGATCGGCATACCGGCGATGGGTTGTTTCCCAGTCCGTTCCCGTCAAAGGATTTTGAAAAGAAAGCTCCAGTTCCACAATTTCAGCTTCTACGCGCTCGATGCTCGATTCCAACTGCGCGATCTCCTTTTCCAGTTGATCCCGTTTGTTTTTTGAGAGCGCTCCCGTTTCGCGCCTCTCCCTCTGTGGAAGGCCGCCGCGAAGCGCCGGGAGCGTGTCGATTGTCTTCTTCCCTTTTTCCAGCCATTCCTCAAACGCACTCAGTCGATCGAAGACATACGCGCGCCCATCCTCGATATACAAAAGGTGACTTGCAATTTTCTGCACCAGATACCGGTCGTGTGTCACAAACAGGATGGTTCCCGGGAATTCTGTAAGGGCTGTTTCCAGAGCTTCTCTGGAGGCAATGTCCAGATGGTTGGTCGGTTCATCAAGCGCCAGGAGTTGCGGCGAGGCATAGATAATGCGCGCCAGCATCAACCGTGACTTCTCCCCTCCGCTTAAATGCGCAACTTTCTTGAAGCAATCGTCGCCGCTGAAAAGAAATTGAGCGAGATACGAACGCAGGTCCCCGTCTGTTGCAGTTGTGTCGAGGTCTCGAATTTCATCCAATACGGAAGCTTTGGGATCAAGATCCTGCAATTGCTGATCGTAGTACCCGACATCAAGAGCTTCGTTCCATTCCAAATCCCCTTGAATCGGGCTGCGGGCACCGATCAAAGTACGAAGCAGTGTTGTTTTGCCCGATCCGTTTCCTCCAAGGATTGCCCAGCGTTCTCCCCGCTGAACTTCAAAAAGGATGTTCTTGACGATTTCCGTGTCGTGGTACCCGACGCTCAGGTTTCGCGCCGCGAGCACGTAGCGGCCGCCTTTTTCCGCAGGGAGGAAACGAAATCTTACTTTCGAGCTGACTCCATGCGGTCGTTCCAGTGGCTGTACGCGGGCCAGGAGCTTCCGCCGGGACTGCGCCTGTTTTGTTTTTTGTCCGGCGATATTTTGACGAATATATTCTTCCTGTTTTTCGATCCATTCTTTTTGAAGGAGCCATTCCTTTTCCTGCCGTGCGCGCCGCTCAGCCCGTTCCTTTACGTAATCCGAATAATTTCCGCGATAGTCCTGAATTCCGCCTGTGTCGATCTCAATGATCCGTCCGGCCACCCGATCCAGGAAAAAGCGATCGTGCGAAACCACGACAAGTGTTTTGCTGGTTTCTTTCAGGAACCGCTCAAGCCACTCGATGGATCGGATGTCGAGGTGGTTCGTCGGTTCGTCGAGCAGGAGAAGATCGATATTCGACAGGAGCAGTTTCGCGAGCGCCAGACGATTCTTTTCACCGCCTGAAAGATTCCGGCTGGGCCGTTCCATCGCTTCTTTCGAAAAGCCCATTCCGAACAAGGCGCCCTCGGTGCGTGCGCGATAACTGTAGCCACCTTTCAGTTCAAATTCGTGTTGAAGATGCGAGTACCGGTCCATGATTTCCCGCGCTGCGCCTGTTGTGATCTCATGTTCAAGTCCCCGCATCTCCTCTTCCATGGCCTGCAGATCGTTGAATGCGCGAAGGCCTTCGTCGAGAACGGACGTGCCTTCATGAAAATCGGGAATCTGCTCGAGCGTGCCGATTTGCAGACCCGACCTGCGCGTGACCGTACCGGCATCGGCTTCATACACCCGGCTGATAATCTTCAAAAGCGTGGTTTTGCCCGCGCCATTAGGTCCGATGAGACCGATTTTTTCAGAAGGGTTGATCTGGAAGGAGACGTCTCGAAGAACATTCTGTGACCCAAACGCCTTCGAGACGCCGTTCAGTTGTACAAGCACGGTGCGCGCGCCGCCTTAGGCTACGCAGCTTTCTTTGAAGCAGTAATCTTGCTGGGATCTTTAAGGATTTCGATCGCCTTATTCAGTTGACGATCCTCTTCCTTGGAGATTTCTCTCGCGGGAGCCTGGATATCCTGATCGTCCGCGGGATCCTGAAGCTCTTCCGTCTGTCGCATTTCCACGGTTGGTTTGATTCCCGAATCCTGCGGTTCCGCTTCCTGAATTTCTTTTCCGCGAGGTGTGTAGTATTTCGCAGTTGAAATCAAGAGAGCGCTCCCGTCATCCAGCGGAATGAGTTTTTGAACAGATCCCGAGCCGAAGGTCTTCACTCCTACGACCTGACCTCGAGCATTGTCCGCGATCGCACCGGCAATGATTTCCGCAGCGCCCGCAGTTGCCTGATTGACGAGAACGGCCACCGGCGCTTTCGTCATCGCATCCTGGGCGTTGGCCGAAAACGTTTCCTTCGGTGTTTTCTGACCTTGAATGTATCCGATCATGCCGGAGTCCATAAACAAGTTGGCCACCCGGATACCTTCTTTTTCTTCGCCGCCGGCTGTGTACCGAAGATCAAGAATGACGTTCGTTGCGCCTTTCTTCAGAAGCGCGTCAAGTTGCTTCCGGACTTCTGCCGACTTTCCCGGAGCCAGAAATGGAACTTTGATGTAAGCGATGTTGTTTTCCAGCATCTTCGCTTCTACCGGCGGAGCCTGAACAATTTCGCGAGGTACATTGACGGCTTCCGGATCGGCTCTGCGGGTTTTGATGACCGATAATACCGCAGGCTTGTTTGCCGGATTGGAAAGCATTCCGTGAACCTGAACGAGGTTCATCTCTCGAGTTGTAACGCCATCAATGGATTCGATGATATCGCCCGCATTCAATCCAGCTTTTGCAGCGGGTCCGCCCGGGATTGCCGAAATGATGACGGGATAGCCCAAACGAGGCGGTTTTGCCAGCACGACACCGATGCCCGGAGTCTTTAGAGGATCGTAGTTCCGGTAGAAAGCCAGATCTTTGGAGGTAAGGTATCCTCCGTAAGGATCAATGTTTTCCACCAATCCACGGATCGCTCCGTCGACCGCATTCTTCATCGATGGTTCGTCGACATAGTCGTTTTGGATGCGGCTGAGGACTTCCATGAAGATAGATAACTGTTGATAGGATCCGTTCTGTGCGCTGACGCGGCCAAGCATGCCGCCGATAATGGCGTATATGACGAGGACCGAAGAGATCAGCAGAATCGCGTACTTACTCTTCGAATTCAAAGGGGAAACCTCCAAAGCGTAGATGTTGTTTCATTATAGCCCGGCAAACTCCGGGCTGTATCATGAAAATATGCGAGTTATGGGCTTGGATGTCGGCGACAAAAGGATCGGCGTAGCCATGAGTGATGCCCTTCTTTTGACCGCCCAGGCCCGGCCCACGATCCATCGAAAAAATGTGGAGTCCGACATCGGTATTCTTCGACGGCTCGCGGAAGAAAACGAAGTCCACGAAATTGTTGTGGGCCAGCCTTTACATATGGATGGCCGAGAAAGCCGTCAAAGCCAAAAGGTTTCGCGTTTTGCGGATGAACTCCGTAAAGTCGTGAATATACCGGTTGTGTTCTGGGACGAACGTTTGACAAGCTTTGCCGCCGAACAACACCTCGAAGAAATGGGGATGAACTGGCGCCGTCGGCGGGAACACGTCGATACAATGGCCGCAATGATTATCCTGCAGAATTATCTGGATAGCCGTTCTCGCCCCGCATGAAGCGTCTGCTCATCATCCTCTTCTTACTTCTTCTCATTGGATCCATTGGAGCCGCGTTCTACGTCCGCCACGAATTGCTGGTGCGAAACCCGGCGCCTGAGGGCTTGATCGTTGAGATTCCCCATGGTCTGGGGGCTCTGGAAATCACTCAGTTCCTGGGAGACAAACGCGTGATCCAGAATCGCTACGCGGCCCTGGCCTACATCTTTTATACCGGCCGGCGGCACAAGCTTCAGGCGGGCGAGTATCTCTTCGATCATCCAATGACGATTCCGGAAGTCGTCGATAAACTGGCTAACGGTCTTGTCTACCTTCGCAAGTTCACTGTTCCGGAAGGCATGACTGTTCAGCTCACAGCTCAGAAATGGCAGGAACAAGGGTTCGGCACGGAAGCGGATTTCATAAAAGCTGCAACGGCGTCGGGCGATCTCGTCCGGCATATCGATGCCGAAGCGAAGTCCGTGGAAGGCTATCTTTTTCCGGAGACCTATTCTTTTCCTGCGCACACAACCGCGCATCAGGCTGTGGCTGCGATGGTCAGCCGATTTCAACAAATGATTTCTCGAGTGCAACAGTCGGTTCCCGCAGACAAGTGGCCGCTGAATCTGCACGACACTGTGATTCTCGCATCGCTTGTTGAATCTGAGGCGGCACAGGCGGACGAGCGGCCCCTTGTAGCATCGGTCTATTTGAATCGGCTGAATCGTCACATTCTTCTTCAATGTGACCCGACGATCATTTATGCGCTCTCGCTCGCGGACCGCTATCGCGGGACGCTGACACTGGCCGACCTGCAATTCAAATCACCCTACAACACATACGTCAATGCAGGTCTGCCTCCCGGTCCGATCGCAAACCCGGGATACGCTTCACTGCTGGCCGCTGTCCAACCGGCCTCCACGAATTATCTTTTCTTCGTGCGGACCGTCGAGGCTCGTCACACGTTTTCCGAAACCCTGGCGGCTCATAACCGGGCTGTGGCTGCATACCGGAAACTCATCCAACAGGCGCGGGACAAGTCGAAGCGGCCGGGGTAGCTATTAGCGGCGCGCCGACCTATGGGTTCATGAATCAGTTTTCATTCAACTTCATCGAGTATGCCAATCCGTCGGGTGTGAAAACGTAGAGGCTGTTGTTGACAACGCGGACGTTGTTCGGCGCCCACAAGGGTTGAAACTCGCGGAGAACCTTCCCGGTATTTATATCGATTTCCACAAAAGTCAGGTTTTGGGCGTCATCGCGCCGCAGCGCGATAAAGGAGGTTTTTTCCAGAGCCGTCGGTATGGAATAACCGGTATATCGTTCACCCTGTTTGGGAATCGCGCGCCATTGCAGACGCTTGGATTCTTCCACGCCGGCTCCCACGTCCACGGCGATGATCGAGGAACCGTCAAGACCGAAAATCGTTGTACCGCGCGCGGCGCCGGCATTCGTAGCAAAGCGTGCATCCTGTGCCGGCATCTTGACTCGGCTGATGACTTGTTTCGTCGAAAGACGGTAAGCGACAACTTCTGTGCCACCCACCGCGAAAAAAGTCGTATCCGGATCGACGCCGGTTCCCTGGACTGAAATTCTCTTTGGACGTATGGGCGCGTTCTCGTGGTCTTCCGCGTAGACCGCTCCGTCCTCTCCCTGCACAACCCACATATCCCGGCCCTGGGAGTACACCAGGAAATTAGAGCGGGGATAGAAGAGTCCCAACGTGACCTGGATTTGATTTGCATCCTGAGCTCCGTATTCGTGGATTCGTTCCCAGACTCGAGTCCCGGAGTCTCCTGTAAAAGCGGTGATCCTGAGAGTGATTTTTCCGGATTGGAGCTCTCTCCAGGCCGTAGCAACGAATAATCGATTGCCGGCCTGAGCGAGATTAAGAAGTCCGGCTTCATATGGAGTAGTGAGGCGGATAAATTCCTTACGGTTAACACCGTCGATCCCGATGACATAAACATGTACCACTTTGGGATCGGTGGCGTCCCGGTACGCGTAGAAGACGCGCTTTGAAGTGTCGTCGACAAACGCGTCAAGGAGACGCTCCGCTCTTTGCCGCCACAGCAATTTGCCGTTCGCAGCATCCACAGCAGCCACGCCGGAATCCCCGAGGCCGATAATTTTGCCGTTATCGACGCAGCAAATCGAAGAAATCCCGGCGCCGGTCTCAGCCTGCCAGATGAGGCCGTTCTTTTGTTTCAGCTCGGTGACAACATCCTGCCCGGCCTTCGATTGCCGCCCGGCGAGATTCGTGTAAATCACAAGCTCGCGCAGCGCTGCATTGGCATTTCCGCGGGCTTGTTGAATTCGCGCCTGCACATAGCGCAGCGGCGGATAGTTGGGATCGGATTCTTTTGCAACTCTGTCGGCGAACCGCGAGGCTTCATCGACGTCGCCTTTTGAAACAAGAACGCTGGCCAGCTCTGTCATGGCTTCTTTATTGGTGATTCCCTGAGCCGCCGTGCGGTCGAATGCATATTCCTTCACACCGCCCTGTTCGAGAACAAAGAGAGAATCGCCATCGACCCAGGTGTTCACCGGGTTTCCGGTGTTTTGCCAAAGGATGTTTCCGGTGACGACATCCAGTGCGGCGAACTGACGAATGACGGGAGTGATCAGGACCACGCCTTTCAAATGGCGAACCTCGCCGCCAACACTCGCATGGTCCCACAATTTGTTTCCTGTCTTCGGGTCGAATGCGAAAACCGTCGCGTTTGTGTTTGCGAGCACGACCTCATCGTCCACGTCCGACAAATAAAGGTTCGTGTCCACTACTTTCTTTGAAGTACGAATACTTCCGGCAGCCTTGTCGATGATCAGGAAATCACCGTTTTCACCGCTGGCATAAACCTGCGTTCCATGAACGAGGAGGCTGCCAATCTTGACTTGGAGCGGCGTCTTCCAACGCAAACGCCGGTTGGCGGGTGTAACCGGGTTTAAATCGATGGCTTGCAATTCATTTGCGTTCGATGCGAAGTAAAGCACATTGTCGTCGATCAGCGACGGGACGGTAGCAAGGTTGTTGTTCATCAACGGAGGAGTAGCGATGTCCGCGATAACCTTGCCTGTAGATAACTCGATCGCGAAAACACGCCGTTCCGGCTCGAACACAACGAGAGCCTGGTCTGTAACAAGGTGAGCACTGGATATCGAAGCGTAATCGACAGTCCATGCATCCTGGCCGTCGGAAAAGCGGATCGCGTGAATCTTTTTGTCTGAAGGTGAAGTGACTAAAGCCAGGTTGCCCTTGGTTTCAAAATTTGTGGAACTTATATTCGTTCGTTCCCACCGGGGCTGCAGCGTTTCCGCATCGACAGCGACAATGCGCCGGCTATCAGAGAAAAACTCGAATAGCGTCTGTCCGCGAAGATCCCAGGCGGGGGGTCGCTTTCCAGTTTCACCAACCAGTTCCGTGTGCCATAGCACGCCGCCATCCGGGCTGACTCCGTAAAGACTGATTTTTCCTGCCGCCATCGCTGCGTCCGGCGATGCCGCCGGAATAATGGCGATTCGGTCCGTTGCGTTAACGGGAAAGCGATCCACAGGGACCTTATCGTCTGGAATTTCCACACGCGTTGAATTCCGCCTGGCGAAATCCAGGAAATACAAGAGTGTGTTTTTTCCGGACCGCTCCGTGTAGATAAGCTGCCGGCGGGCGCGCATGGACTGTTCGTCAGACATCGGTCCATCCGTTCTCCAGGCTGTGGAGTCCCTGCCGATGATCAGGCCTCTCTGTGAACCCTGCAATTCGAACGGCGCGTCCCAGCTCCATTTCACGCGCTGTTCGTTTTGAACTCGGGGCAAAGTCCTCTTGAGCGCAGTGATCGCATCATCCCAACGTTTGAGCTTTGCCAGCGCCACGCCTTTGTAGTAGTGGGCTTCAGTGAAATTGGGATCGAGCATGATCGCGCGCTCGAACTCTTTGAGAGCATCTTCGGTGAGGTCGCTGCGTAGAAAATATGCGCCGTCAGACAACGCCTGGAGTGCATCGACGTTTTTGGATGGCAGGGATTCCAACTTCTTTTTTTCGGCTTCGGCCACGGAGCCTTTCATTTCCATAACCAGTTTTGTCGCGATATCGACCTGTACCTGCAAAATGTCTTTGCCGTCCACCCGTGCCGGAGCGCGAACCTGGCCGGTTTCCACGTCGATGATGCGAGCCTGAACGCGCACATCCTCCATGACCTTCTGGAAACTTCCGACGACGATGGAGTCCGCCCCCAGAATCTTTCCCATGCGCTGCGCGGTTGCCGCATCGACTGCGGCGGATTGGCCGAGCTTGATTTCTTTGAGCGCATCGTTGAGGCGGTTGCGTTCGACGAGTGTGAAATCGGAAATGCGGCCAAGTTCCGTGGTCAATGTTTCCGCGATCCCGCCTCCAAGCCAGTCCACTGTCTTGTCACGCGTCGTGTTCTCGAACGGCATGACCGCAATGCGCCTGAATTTGTCCGCGGCGGAAACCGGTTGTAGAAGCAAAGACAGCAAACCGAAAAGGCAAAAAAAGCGAAATGCTCGCATGGGATTCCTTCCTATTTGATTTCAGACAAAAAGCGTCCCGCTAAATTGTCGGGCAAAGAAAGAGCATCTTGAACGGCGCCCGTTTCCGCGTCGGTTTGGGCGATGACTCCGGTCTCCACGCGAAGAAGCCGCGAATTGATTCGGATCTTTCCGCCCAATATCTGAAAACTGCCAAGAACAAGATATTGCGCGCCGATGAGTTTTCCGACCTTTTGCGCTGTTGCCGTATCCACGGCCCCGCTTTGATTCAATTGCAGCTCATTCCGGACTTTCTCCAATTGTGTGCGCTCGACCACTCGGAACCGCTTGCTGCGGACAAATGAAGTCGTGAAGGCTTCCGCAATTCCGACCTCGAGATTTGCATATTGGCTGTCCTTCTGGAGATTCGTGAAATCCAGAACCGCGATCGACGGACCGGATGATGGTTGCTCAATCGCCGGACTCTGCGGTTTCGCTGATGGACCGCCGGGCGGGGTCTGCACCGAGGTTGCCGAAACAGGCGCCACCGGCGGCTTGCCCGATCGAAACATCAGTACACCGAGTATTCCCGCCGTCACCAGAACCGCAGCGATAACGGCCACGAGGATCGGCCCAGATGGTTTCTTCGCCGATCCGGCTGCAACCGAATCCGCAGAAGCTGTTTGCGCTTCCGCCGACGGCGACAGCAACGCTGCCCGCAACTGCTGGACCGATTCGAATCGCCGCGTACGATCTTTTTCCAGGCAGCGAAGAATCGCCGCGTCGATCGCCGCAGAAAGGTTGGGAACAAGTTGCCGCGGTGCCACCGGCGTTTCATTCACCTGCTTCATCGCGATGGCTACAGCCGATTCACCGCTGAACGCACGTTTTCCGCACAACATTTCGTACAGAATCAAACCCAGGGCATAAATATCGCTGCGGACTTCTGCGGGTTGCCCCAGAGCCTGCTCCGGAGACATATAGGCAGGAGTACCGGATAGCGAACCACTGGTTGTAACGTCCGAATTGACCGCTTTTGCCAAACCGAAATCCATGATCTTCACCGTTCCGTCGCGGGCGATCATGATGTTCTCCGGCTTCAAATCTCGATGAATAATGCCTTCGCGATGCGCCTCTTCCAGTCCATCCATGATTTGCGCGGCCAGTTCCAATGACTGAGCCACGGATAACTGACCCGTCCGACTCAGGCGTGAGCGCAGGCTCTCACCATCCACGAACTCCATTGCAATAACTGCAACGCCGTTGAATCGCGACATGTCGAAGACACGGCAAACATTCTTGTGCGTGATTTTTCTCGCCAACAGAAGTTCGTCCTTGAAGCGTTCGAGCGTCGAGGTCTGTTCAGCGATGTCCGTCTTCAACATCTTCAATGCAACCTTCGCGCCCGTCTCGCGGTCTGTTGCTTCGTACACAACTCCCATGCCACCCCGTCCGAGCAGTCGCTGAATGTCGTACCTCGCGTAAATCTCGGCCGGAAGCGAAGATGGTTCCGTTTTATCGCTTGCGGCTGATCCCTGAGCCCGGGTGCTTTGGAGTGAAAGTTTCAGCTTGCTCGGAAGTTCGGAGTTTCCAACTTCGCTGGTGCACAAGTTATAAAGCCGCAGCTTGACTCCATGCTTGACCTCCGCCACTCCAAGCTCGTGGATGCTTTCGGCCCATTTGCTGTGCTGCATCAACATGCCCGCGAAAGTATCGGACAAAAGAATGTGACCGGCATCACCGCAATCCATCACGCGTTGCGCGAAATTGATTCCTCCGCCGGCCGCGTTCTCCATCCCCTGAATGTCTTTGGCGCGGTAAACGGGTCCTGTGTGAATACCCATCCGGAGCTGCAGATGAGGCCGGTTTTTCAGCGAGGCTGCCAGTTCCAGCGCACAGAGCAGAGGAGCCTCGGGCCCATTGAAAAATGCCAAAGCGCCCCCGTCGCCCGTATGCATCGTGAGCAGGGCTTTTTGTTCCCGAGCTTTTTTGAACTGTTCCGTGTCCGAGATCAGAGCCTGCAGCTCTCCGATAAGTGACACTTGTTTATCCAAAGGCAGTTTCGAATAACCGACAAGGTCGGTGAACAAAACGTAGGCGACCTCAATTTTGGGTTCGGCGGCCTGGTCCAACTGGTTGTTCCTCTGTGAATGCGCTGATATGGCGGGTCCATTGTACGGCCTGGCCCGTCGGCTGACCACTTTTGCGAAACCGTCACAAAACAATTCGGAGATTTTCGGGAATCCACGTGACGGCCGACCGGACCGAGTATCTAGCTGTCGCCACACCCACCGGACTAAATGGCGCGCCGATCTACATCACCGGTTCAGATGCGAAAATCCGGTTTGGATCCGGCAAGTCCATTGGACAACCTGTGCCGTAGGGTTAACGAGACTCGACCGTCACTGGGAAGTGTTCTACTGGAATGCCGGATTCTTCAGATATTCCTTGAGTGATTGTTGGTTCTGATCGCGTTTGGAAAGGATGGGATCACGAAAAGGCCAGTCGATGGCGACGTCGGGATCATTCCAGATAATTCCGCCTTCGGTCGCGGGCTGATAGAAGCTGGTCTGCTTGTACTGGACTTCACCAACATCCGACAGTGTGGCGAAGCCATGTGCGAAACCCACGGGGACGTAGAGCTGGAGCTGGTTTTGTGCGCTCAACTCAATACTGAACCATTTCCCAAATGTTGGTGAGCTGACCCGAAGGTCAACCGCTACATCAAAAATGCGTCCTACCGTGCACCGCAGGAGTTTTGCCATTGGCGCCCGCATATCCTGGTAGTGCATTCCCCGAAGAACGCGGTGTGATGAGCGGGAGTGAGAATCCTGAACGAATTGATCCGTCAAACCGGCCGTAGCGAAGTCTTGCTGATGCCAGCTCTCAATGAAGAAACCGCGCTCATCGCGGAAGTAATCGATCTCGATGACGACGAGATCCTTGAGAGGTGTTGGATTAACGCGAGTTTTCATGTGCTGTGGATTGCATCATACTTCCGGCATGCGTGTTTATCTGGCTCTCGGTTCCAATCTCGGAGATCGCGAGGAATATCTGCGCTCGGGCATCCAGGGTCTCACGCGAAATGGCATCGAGATCATCCGATGCGCCGCGGTCTATTCGACAGAACCGCGTGAAGTGCTCGATCAACCCTGGTTTCTCAATACAGCGGTTGAGGCCAATACGGTCCTCGAACCCGCGGATCTCCTCTCTGTCTGTCTGCGAGTTGAGCAGGAGAACGATCGGACCCGCGATCGAAACAAGGGCCCGCGAACTCTCGATATCGACATCATTTTTTACGGAAACGAAATCGTTCGAGAATCGGGCCTTTCAATACCACATCCTGCTTTTGCCGCCCGCCGTTTTATCCTGGTACCCGTTGCTGAAATCGCATCAAACTTTGTGGATCCGATCAGCAGAAAAACAATTTCTGAGTTACTCAAGATCTGCCCCGACAGTGCGGAAGTCCGTTTCTTCAGCAATCCGGGACCCTCATAAACCCGCCTTCTTTACATCAACTCCCTCAACCGGCGTTCCAGTTTTCTCGCGTCTTTCTCCGATCGCACCACCACGAAAACCGTATTCTCGCCCGCAATGCTTCCAACCCATTCGGGAAGGCCTGCATCATCGAGCGCCTGAGACACCGTTGAAGCGTGCCCCGGGCCCGTTTTTACGACAACAATGTTCTGTGCGACTTCGACCTTCACCATGAATTCGCGGATGATCCTGTGCAGCGATTCTTCCGACGGCCTTGCCGCGGATTCGGCATCAACGACAGAGTAAGTCCCCCCGGATTTTGCCAATCGCAGTTCCTGAATGTCCCGGGATAACGTCGATTGGGAAACATCGATATTCCGCGATTTCAAACCACGCATGAGGTCTTCCTGGCTTGTGATTTCGCCGGAACGAACGAGTTCCAGTATCGCATTGTGCCGTCGGCGTTTCATGGCGCCGGGATTATAACAAAATGATTGATTCCTTCCCGAACGCCATGCATACTTATGCACCTATATGCATAACTATTCAGCCTCTTCCGTTGTGGCGGCACATACGGATTTTCTTTCGGTATCTCAGCTCAGCCGGCAGGAGTTTTTTGGATTACTGGCGCTCTCCAAAGAGCTGCGTTCGAAGCGAATGTTCGCAAATACATTTCAGAGTAAATCGATCGCGATGATTTTCGAGAAACCATCATTGCGCACGCGTGTGACCTTTGAAGTGGCCATACGGCAACTGGGCGGCTGGCCCGTCATGCTTGGCCCCGCCGAAAGCCGGCTCGGTGAACGGGAACCGATTCAGGATCTCGCCCGCAATCTCTCCTGCTGGGTGGACGCCATTGTCGCGCGTGTTTTCAAACATAGCGATCTTGAAGACCTCGCGTTGTTCGCTTCCATTCCTGTTATCAATGGGCTCAGTGATTCCGAACATCCGTGCCAGGCTCTTGCCGATGTTCTTACGCTGACCGAATCGTGGCCGAGCTTCGCCGGGAAGGAACTCGTGTACGTGGGCGACTGGAACAATGTATCCAGGTCGCTGTGGCAAGCATGCTTGTTGTGTGACCTGCGCTTCCGGGCGGTCTGCCCGGAGAACTACGGTCCTGGAAAGGACGAGCAAGTCGAATGGTCGTCCAGAATTTCGGCCGTTAAAGGCGCTGACGCGATCTACACCGATGTGTGGGCCAGCATGGGGCAGGAAGATGAACTTGAGGAACGCCTTGAAATTTTTCGTTCGTATCAGATTAATGAAGATCTGATGGCAAAGACCGGAAAGAAAACCCTGTTCATGCATTGCCTGCCGGCTCATCGCGGGCAGGAAGTCACCGATTCGGTTATTGAATCCGATTACTCCGTCGTTTTTCAGCAGGCCGCCAACCGGCTGCCCGTGGAAAAAGCCATTCTTGTTACGTTCCTCGGTATGGGGGAACCGGCCGACCGCCAGTCAAAAAAGCCGCCAAAGGCGGTGTACCTCCGGGAGCCGGCCGGTGGGCCCAGTGCTAAGAAAGACAGGAAGCAATTATGAAGCAGAAAGTGAAGAAGGTCGTACTGGCGTATTCGGGCGGCCTGGACACGTCCATCATCATTCCCTGGCTCAAGGACAACTATGGCTGTGAAGTGATCGCGATGGCCGGAAACATCGGCCAGGATGATGAACTGCACGGACTCGAAGACAAGGCGAAAAAAAGCGGCGCCTCCAAATGCTATGTCGAGGATCTTCGACACGAATTCGTAACGGAGTATCTCTGGCCTCTTGTCAAATCCGGGTCTGTTTACGAAGGCAACTATCTCCTTGGAACTTCGATCGCGAGGCCTCTGCTTGCGAAGCGTCAAGTCGAAGTTGCTATTGAAGAAGGCGCCGATGCTGTTGCGCATGGCTGCACCGGCAAAGGAAATGATCAGGTTCGTTTCGAACTCACATACAAAGCATTTGCGCCGCAGTTGAAAATTATTGCGCCGTGGCGCGAATGGGATATTCGTTCCCGGCACGAGGCGATTGCTTACGCGAAAGAACGAAACATCCCGGTCTCTGCAACTGCCGACAAGATTTACAGCCGAGACAGCAACATCTGGCACATGAGCCACGAAGGCGGCATTCTCGAAGATCCGTCGCAGGCGCCGCCCGAAGACCTCTACATGCTGACTTTGGATTCGCGTTCATGTCCGGAAGGCGAAAGCGAGATCACGATCGACTTTCAGCAGGGTGTGCCCGTTGGTCTCAACGGTTACACGATCCGGCCCGTGCAGCTTCTGGAAGATTTGAATGAAATTGCCGGAACCAATGGCATTGGCCGCGCGGATTGTGTTGAGAATCGTGTCGTCGGAATGAAGTCGCGCGGTGTCTACGAAACTCCCGGCGGGACGCTGATTATGGCAGCGCATCGGGAACTTGAATCGCTGGTGCTTGACCGTCAGACTCGATACCACAAGGACCTGCTTAGCCTTACCTACGCCCAGATGGTTTACGAAGGCCAGTGGTTCACGCCTTTGAGGGAAGCTTTCGATGCCTTCTTCACGAAGACACAAGAAGTCGTGACGGGCTCCGTCACCATGAGCCTCTATAAGGGCACCATGGTTGTGAAAAGCCGAAAATCGCCATTCAGCTTGTACCGGCAAGACATCGCATCTTTCGATACGGGCAGCTACAATCATCGCGATGCCGAGGGTTTCATTAATCTTCTCGGCTTGCCCGCCGCTGTGCGGTCCCGGCTGATGGTGAATCAATATGAAACTATGGCAAGGACGGTTTGAAGAAGAGAGCGACCCGGTTTTTGAAAAAATGAACCGGTCGCTCGGGATCGATGCCGTCCTCCTTGAAGTCGATATCCGCGCGAGCCGCGCTCATGCACGTTCATTGTTGGGTTGCGGCGTGTTGAACCAGGAAGAATGGAAGGCGATCGATCAGGGTCTCGAACAGATCCTTTCTGAATACACGCCCGAACAGGTCAAAGCCACTCCGTATGAAGACATTCACACGTTTGTCGAGGCCACGCTTGCATCGAAGATCGGACCTGCTGCAGGCAAGCTGCATACGGGCCGCAGCCGGAATGATCAGGTAGCCACCGATTTCCGGTTATTCGTGCGCAAGGCTATCGGGCTGGTTCTCGCCGATCTTGAAGCGCTTCAGCTTTCCCTCATCCAAAGCGGCACACGTTACTCGGACGTCATTATCCCGGCATACACGCACCTGCGCCGCGCGCAGCCCATTCGCTGGAGCCACTACTGCCTCGCCTACGTGGAGATGTTCGGCCGCGATGCCGAACGCTTCGAACAATCACTGAGCCGCGTTGATATTCTTCCGCTGGGATCGGGCGCTGTGGCAGGTTCCAATTTCGCCGTCGACCGTGAAGCCGTGGCGAAGGAGCTTGGCTTCGCCAGGATTTCAGCAAACAGTCTTGACGCGACATGTGATCGCGATTTTGTGATCGAGTTCCTCTCCAATGCGGCGTTGCTCCTGACCCACGCCAGCCGCCTGGCCGAAGACTGGATCATCTACTCCACCGAGGAATTCGGGTTTCTGGAACTCTCGGAAAAGGTGACGACCGGCAGCAGCCTCATGCCGCAGAAGAAGAATCCCGACGGCTTTGAGTTAATTCGCGCCAAGGCTGCGATGACGACGGGCCTGTTGACCGGTTTTCTTGCGCTCATGAAGGGACTTCCAACCGGCTACAACAAGGACCTTCAGGAAGACAAGGAAGCTTTCCTGAAGGCATTCGAAAATGTCCGCCTGTCTCTCAGTGTGTTGCGCCTCTCTGTTCGCACGGTGGTTCTGAAAACCGACCGGACAGCGAAAGCTGCATCCGATTCGTTTATGGGCGCGACGGATCTTGCCGACTTCCTCGTCATGAAAGGCGTGCCGTTTCGAAGCGCGCATGAGATTGTGGCGCGCGCAGTTCGAGAGGCTTTAGATCATCAAAAGCAGCTTAACGAAGTCGATCTGACCGTGTTTTCTCCGTTCTTCTCCGAGTTGCCCGCGGATTATCTGTCACCCGAAAACATCGTGAATCGCAAAGGCCATTCGCCCGCGCTCCGTTGATGGAAGAGACTGGATCGTCGCCGCTCGGCCGCGGGACCGCGTATTACGGGCTTGCCATTGTCACGCTTCTGAATTTCCTGAATTACATCGATCGGTCGATACTCGCCGCCGTATTGCCCCGGGTGCAGGAGGAATTACGACTGACCGATTTCAGGGCCGGTCTCCTCGCATTCGCCTTTCTGATCGCCTACTTCATCACGTCGCCGTTTTTCGGCGCTCTCGGCGATCGTATGTCACGCACGCGCCTTATGGCCGCGGGTGTGGGTGCATGGAGTCTTGCGACGGCCGCATCGGGTCTGGCGCGGAGTTTTGCACAGATGATGATGGCGCGCGCATCCGTCGGAGTCGGAGAGGCGGGTTATGCGACGATCTCTCCTGCGCTCCTGTCGGATTATTTTCCGCCCAGACAGCGCGGCCGGGTGTTTGCTGTTTTTTATGTCGCGCTTCCCGTTGGTATTGCCGTTGGGTATCTTATCGGCGGGTTCATCGAACCCGTGCTGGGCTGGCGCGCCGCATTCTACGTTGTGGGGTTGCCGGGAATCGCTCTCGCGTTACTGGCATTGACGGCTGCGGATCCTCCTCGCGGTATCTCCGAGAACGTAGTAACGGTAAACGCGCCCGAGCCCTTCTGGACCACTCTGGGCGCTCTCCTGCGAAATCGTCCCTATGCGGGAACTGTCGCGGGCTACACCGCGTACACATTTGCGTTGGGCGGCCTCTCCTACTGGATGCCCAAGTACCTTGTGCTTGCGCGCGGCGTTGCTCTCTCACAGGCGAATTACATCGTCGGTGGAGTTACAGTGCTGGCAGGCCTTGCGGGGACATTTGCCGGTGGATACATTGGCGACTTTCTCGCTCTTCGAATGAAAAACGGCCAGATCTGGATTTGTGGTGCGTCGAGTGTTGCCGCAATTATTCCAACCTGGCTCGCGCTGACGGTGGATTCTTCGCCGGCATATCTGGTGTGGTTGTTTGTCGCTGAATTCTTTTTGTTCCTCAGCACAGGACCCGTGAATGTGGTCATCGTTAACGTGGTTCCGATCGGTGTCCGGGCGATGGCAATGGCCGTTTCGATTTTCGCGATTCATTTGCTCGGGGACGCAATCTCGCCGGCGATTATTGGTCTGCTGGCGGACATTGGAGGCATGACTCGTGCAGTCATGATCGTGCCCGTCACCATTGGCCTCTCCGGAGTTTTTTGGACGGCGACGGCGATCACCTCACGCCAGAGCTAATTGAGGTCGAGGACCATGGCCGTTTCGTCGCAATTTCCGTATTTAGGACATGCGATGCAATCCCGCCAGACTTTCATCGGCAGTTCGCTATGCTGAACATTGCGAAAACCCATTTTCTGAAAGAAAGCGGGAGCCAGTGTCAGCGCGAAAACGTGCGTGATCTTCTCAGCGCGCGCTTTCTGGATAAGGGCTTGAACAAGCGCGCTGCCTGTTCCGCGCTGCTTGTTTTCGGGTGAAGTCGCCAGGCCGAAAATCTCGGCCGTGCTGCTGGAGTATTGTTCGAGTCCGCCGCAGCCGATAACGCTGCCGTCGTGATCCGCGACAAGATAATTCGGCAAAGCCTCCGTGAGCGCGGCATGCGAACGCGGCAGCATCAGGCCTTGAGCCGCGTAGTTCGAGATCATCCTGACGATAGTTTCGATGTCCTGATGTTCAGCCGGCCGGATCGTCATCGGGCTTCTCCGAATACGGTGCGTCCCACGCGCACAGTTCCGATTCCTTCATCCATCGCAGCTTTTACGGCGCGCAGTTTTGGAATCATACCGCCGCTGACAAAACTCGCAGCCAGCAATTCATCCGGTCTCGCGGAACGTTCGATGACCCGGCCCTCACCATCCTTGACTCCTTCCACATCCGTCATGAATATCAATTCATCGCACTTCAACGCGATGCCTACGGCCGCCGCCGTCTCATCGCCGTTTACATTGAGCAGGGAGTCGTCGCCCAATGCGAATGTTGGAATCACCGGGATTTGTCCGGCATCGAGCATCGCATTCAAAACGGCGCCGTCCGCCCGGACATTTGTTCCGACCATTCCCCACGGGCCGGGCTTCTTTGAAGCTCGAACAATTCCAAACATGCCCACGACAGGCAGTCCCTTCCTGCGGAGCTCCTTCATCAGCGTGGTATGCACTTCTCCAAGGACCGCTGCGGCGACTGCTGCCAGGGCGGGTTCATCCGTTACCCGCAGGCCTTCAATAAAAACGGATTTGACATTCATGCGTTCGAGCATTCGTGTGATCTGGACTCCGCCGCCGTGCACGATCGCAGTGCGCGCCTTCATGACGCGCTGAATCCCGGCAACCGCGTCCGCAGGATTTTCCAGCAGCGCTCCACCAACCTTGACAACCGTCGTCATCCGAGGAGGCCTGCCCCCGGATCGCACCCGAACATGAGATTCAGGTTTTGGACGGCCTGGCCGGAAGCTCCTTTCACAAGATTGTCGAGGACCGACACGATAACGGTGTTCGCGCCTTTCGCCACGACACCGATCGAGCAGAAATTCGTTTTGTTCACGCTTTGCACATTCGGGACCTGTCCATTCGGCAGCACCCGAACAAACGGGGAGTGAGCATGGGTTTCCGAAAGGATCGAATGTGCAGAAGCACGATCGATCAGACGCAGCGTGACCGTGTTCAGAATGCCCCGTGTGATCGGTATCAAATGCGGCGTGAAAACAAACCGGTCCAGGGTTGCGCCGCAAAGCTGTGCGACCATCTCCGGCGTATGACGATGTTTCAAGACGCCGTAGGCGCTCAGGTTTTCATTCACCTCGCAGAACAGCGTCTCCAGCTTCGGATGCCGGCCCGCGCCCGATACGCCGGACTTCCCATCGACCACGACCGTACAGGCCGGATCAATGACGTTGGCCTTGTAAAGCGGCAGAAGCGGCAGAATGGCGGCCGTTGCATAACATCCGGGGTTCGCGACCAGCCGCGCTATCCGTATCGAGTCCGCAAAGAACTCCGGTAGTCCGTACACCGCTTCCTTCAAGAGATCCACGGCCGTGTGTTCGAAGCCATACCATTCCAGGTACTGGCCGGGATCTTTCAAGCGGAAGGCGCCGCTCATATCGACAACCCGATACCCCATGCCGAGGAGTTCCGGCACGAGACGCATCGAAAGCTCGTGTTCGGTTGCGAGAACAACGGCATCCGGCGAAAACTCCCGCAGTCTTTCAAAGCTGAACGCTTCCGCCCCGCTCTTCTCATCAGCCTTTGACGCAAATCGGCCCGCCAGCCGGAAATTCGGATGTGAAGCCAGTAATCGGTCCAGCTCCTGGCCTGAGTATCCGGTCACTCCAACGACCGAGATTCGGTATGCATAATTATTCATACGAATGCATATTTAACCATACATGCGCGGTAAGACCGCCACATATTTTTATATATTCCGCGCTTTTTTTGGGGGACTACTTCTTCCCCTGCGGTTGGAGGTGGATCCGGTCTTTCTCATTTTCCTCGCACGAGTACGACATGATGCGAGTGTTCTGCCGCTTGAAGTCTCGCACGGAAGTCCACGGTTTGCTGAAGAAGACCGGATCGTCGAAAGTCACAGTGTAATGGATGTTATCCTCTCCGGTCTTTTCAAAAGTCTCCGTCAGGTGCAGCTTATTGCTGTGCTCGTGACCTGTGGTATCCAGCCAGCTTCGTTCATTGATGCCTACCGTATCGACAACGAGTTTCTGGCCATCCCAGCGTCCGATGGAGTGGCCCATCCACTCGGGATACTCATTGATGTCGTCGGGGTGACGCGTGCCATCCATGTAGATGATTCTGAAGATGCGCTGGTTTTCGAAGAGAAAGGCGAGAACATTGTCGTTCTGAACAATCTGAAACGGCGCCGGAGATTGAAACCCGCGCGCGGGTCCGACCGGTAGACAAAACCCGTCGGGATTGTTCGCGGGATCCACCTTCTTGAATCGATCCGACCCGTAGGGAGTGAACGGGATCGTCGTTCCGGGAAGCAAAGCCCGGCTGAGGTCGGGTGTGTACGGCCCCTGCCAGACGCCGTTCAAATCCGGGCGCTTTTGTTGGGCCGGCCACGGCATGACGGCCAGCAAGATGACAACAATCGTGAACATTGCCGCTTATTCTCTGAGATTGTGGGAGTCGAGATCAAGCTTCAGATCGTCACAAACAAAGCAGCGAATACCCAGCCTTGAACGAGAGCTGCAAAAAGCGCGGAGGCCACCGGGCTCTGCGTGTTGCGATAAACCACTCCGGTTGCGAACCATAATGCAATCCAGAAAAGCGTGATCACCGGCGCCAGCAATACCAGGAATGCGTTTTCACGATTCAGGATGAGCACGCCGACGAGAAGAAAAGCTAAAAGCAGGTTACGCGTGATGAGCGCGGTCAGCATCGATTTCACCCGCGATTGGAGGTTACGGATCATGAACTCATCGGCGAGAAACAAAGGCAGGCTTGCTGCGGCGATGCAGGGGAACCGCCACCATCGATTGTCTGAAAGAGAGAAATGGACGAGATGCGCGCTGGCAATGAATCCGAACATAACGACGGTATATGCGGCTGCAAACGGCGCCGTCAACAGTACGCCGTAGCCGCCGGCGAAGAGCCGGCTACCCAGGGATTGAGGCGCGACGGCGAACAGGATCACTCCTGTCAGCAGCATGAAACCGATCAAATAGTCCGTGGCAAACAAATGAAGCCACGAGACCGGATTCAGGAACTTCAGTATGACCGCAGCGAGACCACAAGCAGCAACGTAGCGGATCAAGGCGGATGTCATCGCCAACGACGATGGTCCATACTCCATTCCGGATGCAGGCATCAACGCGCAGCCGAGGACTGCACCGGACGTGAACATCAACAGGATCCAAAACAAGCGAAACGCGGTTTTGCTCTGGCTTCCTTTTCCGCCGAGCCAATCGACAATGCGGCTGATGTGTTCCGGATTGTAGATTGGAGTTGAATGTCCTCCCCATCGCAACAGCCACGATTCAACTTTGGGATTTCCGATATCGGCGACGATCGGCACAAATGCGCGAATACGCGGAATGTCGATATTACCGGTTGCAACCAGCACGCGATCCGCATGAATGTCCGGGATCGGCATTGGAGGCGGCGACAACAACACCATTGTCGAGAAGTGTTGATTGGCGGAGAGGTCGAGGAGAAGGCCTGCTCCAAGGGAATGCCCGAGCACGATCGTGTCTGTTCCCAGATATGTCACGACATCCGTTATGGCTTTTTCCGCAGCCGCGACCGCGAATTTCTCGCTCGAGTCACCGTGACCGGGCAAGTCGATGACATACACCTCAAACCCGCCATCCGCGAGTCCTGCGGCGGTGATCCGCATGGTTTCTTTGCTGACGTCGAGTCCGTGAACGACAAGAACACGCCCAAGCACGATGCCATCGGGCAAATAGTGGATAAACGGAGTAGGCGGATCGATCGAGAAGACGCCATATTCATGTTTTGGTTCGAGGCGCGAACTCTGCATCCAGGCCAGCGCAAACAGGACGGCTGCTGCGAGTTGGATCCACAGGCGGGACACACGGCGATGCTATCATGATTGAAATGTTGGGGGGCGGTTCGACCTTAAAGCCATGATTTCGTCTCTTGATCGCATTGCAGACGAAGTTCGCAAGCTTCAAGCCGGCGGCCGGAAGGTTGTTTTCACTAATGGTTGTTTTGATCTCCTGCATTCCGGCCACATTGAGATTCTTCGGAAGAGCCGGTCTTTTGGCGATGCGCTGGTTGTGGCGATCAATACGGATGATTCCGTGTCACGCATGAAATCGAGCCGTCCGATCGTTCCGCAGGCAGAGCGCGCGGAGCTCCTCGACAGTCTCGAGATGGTCGATTTCGTCACGGCTTTCGCCGAAGACACTCCCCTCGAGGCAATCCTCAAGATTCAGCCCGACGTTCTGGTGAAGGGAGCAGAATGGACGGGAAACGTCGTCGGTCAGAAGGAAGTTGAAAGCTGGGGTGGCCAGGTGATGCTGCTGCCCCTGGTCCCGGGCCATTCAACGACGGATATTATTCAGCGCGTCATCTCCCGCTATGGAAACGCTCGAAAAACGAATTCATAAGATCATCGCCCGCATTTCGAATGTGGCCGATTTTCGGCGCATTTCCGCTGATGCATTACGCGGCGATAAGGACATTGTCGTCTCGGGTCTGTCCGGAAGCGCGCGCGCCTTGTTTATCGCGGGACTGTGGCAATCGCTGGTACGGCCTCTTGTCGTCGTCACACCGCACGATCGCGCGGTGGATTCGCTTGCAACGGACATTGCGTACTTTCACAGCGAGATGAATGGTAAAGACGTGTCGCGGGTCGCACCGTTTCCGGCCTGGGAAACCGATCCATATGCCGGCCTCACACCGCACGCCGGCATCCAGCAGACACGGGCAACCACGCTATGGCGCCTGCGCAAAAAGCACGTCGATATCGTCGTCACGTCTGTGCGGTCGATGGCCGCGCGTCTTGTCGCGCCTGCACACTTCGATACGTATAGCGTGCATGTCGCGGCCGGCGACGACCTGTCGCAGGACCTTCTCGTGGAGCACCTCAAAAATGCCGGGTATCTTCGTCAGGAACCCGTCGGTGCACCGGGTGAATTCTCGCTTCGGGGCGGAATTGTCGATGTTTTTTCACCCCTTATGCGAAATCCAGTCCGCATTGAATTTTTTGGCGACAGCGTGGATTCGATTCGAGAATTCGATCTTGACGATCAGCGTTCCCGCGGCCCGGTTCAACACATCGATATTCTTCCGATGCAGGATGCCGTTATCAGTCGAGAGATGCTGAGGACGTGGGCCGGGAAGGCGAGAGAGAAATGGGAAACGGAAAGTACACTCAGGGACCTGAATGACAAACTGACGTTTGCGGACAACGGAGAGTTATTTCCGGGCGCATCGTATCTCATGCCCATCGTGCAGCCGCTCGAATCGACGTTGCTGGATTACGCGGATTCCTCCGTCTTGATCTTCGACGAGCCGGAGGTTTCTGAGGAAGGCTATCGAAAATTCTTTTCCGTTCTCGAAGGGCGCTTTGAACAGGCTCAAACCGCCGGCGCGATTGCGTTGCCTCCGAATGAGCTCTTCATTCCCCCAGACGATCTTCGTGCCGCTGCCGAACAGAACCGTCATCTTGCCCTCGAGGAACTCGGCGCTTCCGGCGCGTCGTTCTTTGTGAAAGGCCAGCCGATCGAAAAGTTCCATGGCCGTATCAAAGACATGGCGGAATCGGTGAGGCAATCTCACAGTGATGGACGTCAGGTCGTGCTTCTCGGCAGCACCGTCGGAATGGCAGAGCGGTTACGCGACATTCTCCACGAGTATGGCGTCCCGTTTCGATCGGAATTTGGCGACCAGCCTCTACGAGCCTCTGAAGATCGGAGCGTGCCGATTGTCGGCATTGGAAAGATTTCGTCGGGATTGCGGCTTCCGGATGCAGGTCTTGAAGTTTACGCCGAGACGGACATCTTCGATGAGTCCGAGCATTTGCCCCAGCAGCACCGCCGCCGCCAGAAGATTTCGAGTTTTCTCTCGGATCTGCAGGATCTGAAGCCAGGTGATTACGTCGTCCACATTGATCACGGCATTGGAACCTACAACGGTCTCACCCTTGTTCACGAGAAAGAGTGCATGGTGCTTCTTTACCAGGGTGGCGACCGTCTGTTTGTTCCTCTCGAACGTTTAGACCTCATACAGAAATACTCTTCAACCGAAGGCGCGCATCCGCAGTTGGACAAGCTCGGCGGCACAACCTGGATCGCGCGCAAAACCCGTGCGAAGCGGGCGATTCGCGACATGGCTCAGGAGTTGCTCAAGCTTTATGCCGAACGGAAAGTAGCGGGTGGCTATGCGTTTTCTCCCGACACGGAATGGCAAAAAGAATTCGAAGAAGCGTTTCAGTATGACGAAACGCCGGATCAACTCACGGCGATCGCCGACATCAAGCGCGATATGGAGTCACCCATGCCCATGGATCGGCTCGTTTGCGGCGATGTCGGTTACGGCAAAACAGAAGTCGCCATGCGTGCCGCGTTTAAAGCAGTGGGAGAAAGCAAACAGGTTGCGGTGCTCACTCCCACCACAGTTCTCTGCTATCAGCATTACGAAACCTTCAAGGAAAGATTTGCCGCATTTCCTGTGACTATTGCCATGCTGAGCCGTTTTGTCGGACCAAAGGAACAGAAGCAGATCGTCGCGGATATCGAGGCGGGGAAAGTAGACGTTGTCATCGGTACACACCGGTTGTTATCGAAAGATATCAAGTTTCACGATCTGGGTTTGATGGTTGTCGATGAAGAACAACGCTTCGGAGTCGCTCATAAAGAGCGTTTGAAGCACATCAGAAAACAGGTTGACGTCGTGACCATGACTGCAACACCGATTCCCCGCACGCTGAATATGGCATTGAGCGGGCTGCGCGACATGTCCGTCATCGAAACGGCGCCGCGGGACCGGCTGGCTATTCAGACGGTGGTTGTGAAGTTCAAGTCTCAGGTGATCGAAAACGCCATCAACTTTGAGCTGGATCGCGGCGGACAGATTTACGTGGTGCACAACCGGGTTGAATCGATTTATTCCCTGGCGGGTTTTATTCAGAAAATCAGTCCGAAGGCCCGCGTGGGCGTAGCGCACGGTCAAATGGGCGAAAAAGAGCTCGAGCAGGTGATGACGCGTTTCATGCACCACGAATTCGATGTGCTGGTGGCGACCACGATCATCGAAAATGGCCTCGACATTCCACTCGCAAACACTCTGATCGTGAACCGTGCCGACCGGTATGGACTATCTCAGCTTTATCAGTTGCGCGGCCGGGTCGGCCGGTCCAACCGCCGTGCTTACGCCTACCTTTTGATTCCGTCTGATGAAACTTTGACCCAGATTGCCCGGCGCCGCCTGGCAGCGATTCGCGAATTCAGTGAATTGGGCGCGGGGTTCCGAATAGCCGCTCTCGACCTCGAATTGCGGGGGGCGGGAAACCTGCTCGGCGGTCAACAGCATGGCCATATTGAAGCAATTGGCTTCGACCTGTATTGCCAGCTTCTGGAAAGAACGATCGAAGAGTTGCGCACCGGCGAAGTGCTGCCGGAAGTCGAGACAGCAATCAACTTGCGGCTTGATTTGAAGATCCCGTCCGATTTTGTTGATGAGGAGCTCCAACGTTTGCGGATTTACAAACAGATCGCTTCAACTCGCAACGAATCCGAAGTGGACAATCTTTATCGGGACCTCGAAGATCGATTTGGCGAGCTCCCGCTGCCTGTCCGCAATCTTCTGGAATATGCGCGTCTTCGAATTCTGGGAAGGGCGCGCGGCGTAACCGCAATCGAGAGGACTTCCCATGGCATTGATCTTAAGTTTCACGAGACCGCCCGGATCGATCCTGAACGGATTGTTGAGCTTGTCTCGAGTGGAATGGGCGTTAGCTTCGCCCCGCCCGCCACGCTGCGGTTGCAGGCTGCCGCCTCGCGGGCCGACCTGTTCAGCAGTATTGAAAATGTCCTTCGTGAGATAGCGTGATAAAATTTCCCGGGTCAGGAGAATGAACATGCGTTATACCGGCAGTGCCGTATTGGCTGCCATCATCTTATTCATAGCAGGCAATGCTTTCGGTCAAAACCGAACCATTGAGGAGATTATCGCCTGGGTCAATAGCGACATCATTTTGAAGTCGGAGTATGAAGTCCGCAAAGCTCAGATCAAGAATGAGCTTTCCGAAGATCCTCCGCGGGGCCGCGGTCTCAAGGGCGCGCAGTTGGATCAGGCATTCAATGATGTTTCCAAAAGGGTCTTGAGTGATCTGATCGACGAAGCTCTCGTTCTTCAGGTCGCCAAGGATGCAGGAATGAGCGCCGATCTCGAGCTCATCAAGACGCTGGAAAGACTGCGGCAGGAACAACACCTCGATTCGCTCGAAGCCCTAGAAAAAGCGATTGTCGCGCAGGGCTACACCGTTGATGAATTCAAACAGAACATCAAGACAAGGTATCTGATTTCGCAGGTATACCAGTCCGAGGTCTATCGCAAAGTCGTCGTGACGCAGGAAGAAATCCACAAGTTCTACGACGCTCACGTGAAGGACTTCGACAGGCCCGCAGGAATTCGCCTTCGGGAAATCTCCGTATACACCGAAAACAGGGGCCCCGCCGAAATCGAGAGCCAGCGTAAGAAGATTGAGGATGCCCTGGCTGCCGTTAAGAAGGGCGATGATTTTGGTGATACCGCAGCCAAGAACTCGGAATCCAATACAGCACCCGATGGCGGCGATCTCGGGTTTTTTGTGAATGGCGAATGTCCGCAGGATATCGTTTGCTCCCGCGTCGATGACCTGGCTCAACCACTAAAGGATGCCGTAGCAAAGCTGGACAAAGGCCAGGTGACCGATGTTATCGCCCTGGCCGGCGGCTTCATGATTATCAAAGTGGAAGACAAGCATAATGGTGGAATCCTTCCATTTGAACTGGCGCAAAAAGAAGTGTTCGATGTGCTCTGGCAGCAGGCACTGAACCCCAAGATCAAAGAATATCTTCAGAAACTGCGCACAGACGGTTTCGTGAAAATTGCCGAAGGCTACACGGATGTCAATGCCCCTTCCAAGGATTCCAAAGTTTCCGAAAACAAGAACTGATCGCTAAGTGGACCCCATGCGTCTCGACCTCTTCTTAAAGTGGAGTCGTGTGATCCTGCGCCGTACGTTGGCGAAAGAAACGTGCGACGCAGGCCGCGTGACAGTGAACGGGCACGAGGCGGGGGCAGGCAAGGAAGTCCGCGAAGGCGATACGGTTTCCATTCAATTTCCACGCCGTAAGCTGACTTTCCGCATTCGCCTGATTCCGCCTTACGCTCCCGGCAGGGAAATGGCGCGGGAAATGATTGAAATATTGAGATCGGAAGAATGCTGACACCTCTGGAACTCGACATCATGAAGGCCGTCTGGCGCCGGCCTCCGATTACTGTCCGCAGCGTTCAAATTGAGATCCGGCCCGGCCGCCAGCTTGCCTACACGACCGTCATGACAATCATGGATCGCCTCTACCACAAAGGGTTTCTGCATCGGACGTTGCTCCATCGAGCGCATTACTACGAACCCGCAATCGCCTATGGCACCGTTCGCGATGAGGCCCTCGAGTTTCTTGTCAGCAATTTTTTTGGTTCAAAGGAGAAGCTGCAGGAATTCCTGAATGGCGACGCGATCGAGCTGCCCGCGCGCGTTATCGAAGCAGTACCGGCCCCGCCCATGCTGGACGAAACTTTGCTCTAATCCTTATTTCCTGAAAAACAAATCGTAGAGTTGGTTGCGCGTCATTCCGAGTCTTTTCAAAGCTTCATCGCGAGTCGCCGGCGGTGATTCTTTCTTTTCCTTTGCGCCCGAAACAACAACGACAAATTCTCCTAACGCTTTTACCTGTTTTCTGACCTCAGATACTTTCCCAAACAAATATTCCTCGTGAATCTTTGTCAGTTCGCGCGCGACGCATACTTCACGATCACCAAGGACTCCCTCAATGTCTTCCAGCATCGCCTCGATCCGATGTGGCGCTTCATAAAGAACCATCGTGGACGCCAGGTTCAGCAGCGTTGCCAGTTTCTCCCGCCGCGCATTCTTCTTTGATGGCAGGAATCCCACAAACATGAATTCGTTGGAAGGCAAACCGGAAACGGCAAGCGCCGCGACCGCCGCATTCGGTCCCGGTATCGCCATAACCGCAATTCCGCGTTCCCGGCAAAGACGAATGAGACGGAAGCCGGGATCCGAGATCGCCGGTGTTCCCGCATCCGAAACAAGCGCTATGCTGGTGGCGTCCGCGAGCTTTTCTGCGAGCTCGATGGCCTTCTTCTCTTCGTTGAATTCGTGATAGCTCGTCAGCGGCTTCTGGATGCCGAAATGATTCAGAAGTTTGATCGTCTGCCGCGTATCTTCGCAGGCAATCAGATCGGCTTTACCCAGGATTTCGATCGCGCGTTTGCTGATGTCACTGAGATTTCCAATCGGTGTGGCGACAACGAAAAGCGTTCCCATGCGAGATAAATCTTGACAGAGACGGCCTGGCAGTTAAAATTATTAGTTTTGGTGATGAGCCAAACGAGTTTTCTTATGAAACGATCTTTCCAACTAAAGCCCAATCAACATATCCGCTGTTCGTTTTTCGACAGCCCAGCATATTATTTTTATTCTCACTGATTTTTTAAATCCTTCCATTCTATAGGACGCCCCGGTTCGCACGAATCGGGGCGCTCGCATTTTCAGGCGTAATTCTCTGACACCGAATTAAAGGCGGAGTGATTTCAAGTAATCGCGGAAGTCCTGGCCAAGGTCCGTCCGTTTCAGGGCGAATTCAACGGTAGCTTTGAGGAAGCCGAGTTTATCGCCGGCATCGTAGCGAGTGCCCTCGAACATGTAGGCATAGACGGGTTGTTGTTCCAGGAGGAGACGAATGCCGTCGGTAAGCTGAATTTCGCCTCCCCGGCCGCTTCGTGTTTTTTCCAGAATGTTGAAGATTTCGGGCGTCAATATGTAACGGCCGATGATGGCGAGATTGGAAGGCGCTTCATCCGCAGGAGGCTTTTCAACGACGTCCTGAATCCGAAACACGCGTCCGTTGAAACCTTCAACGGCGACGCCGCGAATGACGCCGTAGTGTTGAATTTCGGAATGAGGAACTTCCTGAGCGGCGATGATCGATGCCTGGAGCTTTTCGAAAAGATCTATCATCTGTTTCAAACAGGGCACGGCGGAATCGATAATGTCGTCTCCCAGCATGACTGCAAATGGTTCGTGTCCGATCGCGTCGCGTGAAACCAGAATCGCATGGCCAAGGCCAAGGGCTTCCTTCTGGCGCAAATAAGACACATTGATCATGTTCGAAATTTCCTGCACTTGAGCGAGCAGTTCTTCCTTGCCTCTCTCCTCGAGTACGCGCTCCAGTTCGTATGAAACATCGAAATGATCTTCGATCGCGTTCTTTCCGCGTCCTGTGATGATCGTTACGTTTCGAATCCCTGATGCCACCGCTTCTTCAATAACGTATTGAATGAGGGGCTTGTCCACGAGGGGTAACATTTCCTTCGGCTGGGCTTTGGTTGCGGGAAGGAAGCGAGTGCCGAGCCCTGCGGCAGGAAACACAGCTTTCGCGATGCGCATCGTGTTAGGCGCCTCCCTGACAGTGACGGTCTTGTTTCATTCCACCATTGTTCCGATGCGGAACCAGCGGGTTTTGTCGAAGAAGTGCATGGCGATCAGCAGGTATCCATCGGCCCACTCCCGGAAGGTTTTTTCTCCCGGAATATAGGGATCGCTTTCATAAGACCAGTAAACGAAGAGTGGTTTTCCGATAATTTCATCCCACGTCACAAAGCCCCAGTAACGGCTGTCGTTGCTGTTATCGCGATTATCCCCCATCGCAAAGTAGCTATTCGGCGGCACTGTGACGGGACCGTAGTTGTCGCGGATTTTCAACTCTTCCGGCGTCCATTGATCGGAGCCGTAAACCGTCGAGTCGACGTGAATCTTGTAGGGTTCGTCGAGCTTGTTGCCGTTGATGTAAACCGACTTGCTGCGCACTTCCACCGTATCGCCAGGCAGACCGATGACGCGTTTAACAAACGGGATATTCCCGTCGGTCGGCGATTTGAAAGCGATGATGTCGCCGCGGCGGATGGAGCGATGGGGCAAATACGCCCGAATGGCCGCCGGATAATTGGCCGGGAACGCGATCTTGTCGAGAAAGAAATGGTCGCCGACAAGGATGGTCGGCTTCATCGATTCGGTCGGCACTTGTGTGGCCTGCGCGATGTAGCTGGTGAATACGAGAACAAAGATGATCGTAAAGACGAGACTCTCGGTCCATTCCCTGAACACGCCTTTGTTCCTTGCCGGAGCCGTCTCAAAGGCAATGAATTCGTCGATGCGGACGTCGGGCTTGTCGAAGACAACGAGGCTGTTCAGGGAAACATCGGGAGTCTGGGCCATTTCAATTTCTGATCTGGGTGCTTCGATCATTGAGACAGTTTTTCCTTTACCATCTGGCTGACCCGGCTGCCATCCGCGCTCTTTCCCGCCAGCCGTGCCAGAGCCGCTTTCATGACCTTACCCATATCTTTGACGGAGGTGGCGCCCGTTTCCTGAATCGCTTCGCCGATGGCTTGACGGATATCGTCTTCTGAGGCGGCGGCGGGCAAGTAATCTTCAATGATCTTGATCTCGGCTTCTTCTTTCTGCGCCAACTCTTCGCGTCCGCCATTCCTGAATTGCTCGACGGAATCCTTTCGTTGCTTGACCAAAGTATTCAAGACGGCGATAACTTCGTTTTCATCGAGCGCCTTCATCTTGTCGATTTCCTTATTCTTCACAGCGGTCTTCATCATCCGCAGAACACTGAGCCGCAATTGGTCTTTGCTGCGCATGGCATCGGCAAGATGAGACTGAATCTTTTCCTGTAAAGTCATGGAAAACTAACCCTTGATGACCCCAATCGGCCGGAGGCGAGCGACCCTCGATGCGAGACCCGCACTATGAACGACGTCGACTACAGCCTCAATATCTTTGTAGGCTTCCGGTTTTTCCTCCGTCAGCCCTTCGCGAGTCAACGATTCGACTATGATACCCCGGGACTCCAATTCCTTCTGAATTTCCTTAGCCGTTACGCCCTTCTTTGCCGCAGCCCTGCTCATGACCCGGCCGGCGCCATGACAAGCCGAGCCGAAGGTTTCACGCATCGCACCGTCTTGTCCGAGAAGGAAGTAAGACGCGGTTCCCATGCTTCCTGGAATGAAGACCGGCTGATTGGGAAATGCGCGAGTCGCGCCCTTTCGATGAACGATGACTCGTTTCGGCTTTCCATCCACGTTGTGGGTTTCGAGTTTTGCGATGTTGTGAGCGACATCGTAGATGACCGGCAAATGAGTATCCTGCCCGAAAACCCGCTTGAATGCCCCGCGAGCCGCGTGCGCAATGCATTGACGGTTGGTCCAGGCGAAGTTGGCTGCCGCCGCCATCGCATGAAGGTAACGTTGTCCTTCAACTGAATGGACCGGCGCGCACGCAAGTTGGCGATCGGGAACGCGCAGATCGTAGCGGCGCATCGCTTCATCCAGTTGCGCGACATAGTCGGTGCATACCTGATGCCCCAGACCGCGCGAGCCGGTGTGAATCAGGAGAACGATCCGGTTGGGAGACAGATTGTATTGCGCCGCCGTTGTCTCATCGAAAACTTCGTCGACATATTGAACTTCGAGAAAATGATTGCCGGAGCCGAGCGTGCCGATCTGAGGTCTGCCGCGTTGTTTCGCGCGCGAACTGACCGCATCGGGATCGGCTCCGGCGATGCAGCCGCGTTCTTCAGTGTGATCGAGATCGGCTTCCGACCCCATATCGTTTTCGATGGCCCATCTCGGCCCCTTCTCCAGGATTCGATTCAGATCGTTTTCCGAGATCTTCAGACGGCCCGACTGGCCCGTGCCCGACGGCACATCGCGAAATAACTGGTGCACCAGCTCGCGAAGTTTCGGTTTGACTTCGTTCAACGTGAGGTTGCTGGAGAGAAGACGAACGCCGCAATTGATGTCAAATCCGACGCCGCCGGGGGAAACCACTCCATGTTCCGCGTCAACGGCAGCGACACCGCCGATTGGAAATCCGTATCCCTGATGAATGTCCGGCATGGCCAGCGCGCGGCCAACGATCCCCGGGAGCATTGCAATGTTGGCGGCCTGTTCGAGGGATTGATCGCGCCGGATTGCGTCGAGTAATCGCTCGTTGGCGAATACCAGGGTGTCGGTGAGCATGCCCGGCTTGCAGGTTCGTGGAATCAGCCACCGGTTACGATCGATCCTCTCGAGTTGCATGCTACACGTCCAGAAACACCTGCAGCTCCCAGCCATCCTCCGTTTGACGGCTCTCGAATTGATGATACGTGGCGGCCTTCACACCCGTTCTCAATTCATGCCGATCGATATTGAAACGCTCGCCGCGCGCCCGGCCCCGGATTTCAGTGTTCGTCCAGGAGTCGATATTGAATTCGACAAAAACCATTCCCTCCGTATCGAAAAAGAACAGGATTTCATTCAGCCAGTCGACGATCTGTGAAGCGGTATCGATGCCCGCAGCCGTCAAAGTACGTTCTTCGAGCGGCCGGAATGCCGAGGGATCTGCAAGAATACTGACGACGCCATGCGATGCCGCGATCAGCGCTTCTTCCCGAGTCGCTCCACGCGCAAGGACACCGATATCGGATGTGTGTTCCAGTAATTCGAACTGCACCAGACTACTTTAAATGTCGAGTTCGATGTTCCAGTAGAGATAATCGCGCCAGCTCTCCGGCGCTGATTTGAGTCTGAACGTTACATGGAAAGCCGGCAGCCAATGCGGCTCGGTCGGCTGGCGGACCAGGTGCATGCCCGCTTCTTCCGGGGTGCGGCCACCTTTCTTGTGGTTGCAACGGAAGCAGGCGGCCACGATGTTGTCCCAGCGCTTCTGGCCACCTGTTGCGACCGGCACCACGTGATCGAAGGTCAGATCTTCGGAAGGAAACTTCTTGCCGCAGTACTGACACGTGTAATCGTCGCGCGCATAGATGTTCGCGCGGGAAAATTTCACGCGATTGTGGTTCTTGACGCGAACATATTTCAGAAGACGGATGATGGAAGGCAGCTTGAGCGCGAATGTGATCGAATGAATCTGTTGATCATATTCTTCGATGACTTCAACTTTTCCCGCAAAAAGTAAAGTCAGTGCCTTCTTCCACGAAATGATTCTCAGCGGCTCGTAGGAAGCATTCAGTAGCAGAGTCGCTTGCATAATTAAGGTGATTTTTCAGATTCAGCATGAGTTTGTCAAGCGCTTTCCGGCTTGAAACCCTTGTCAATATTGGGTTTTACGAATCTGTTACAATACCGAAATGCTTGAAAAGGAAGATCGCCTGCGCGCCCTATTGCGCGAAATAAAGTCGTGCATTGTGGCGTTCAGCGGCGGTGTCGACAGCTCTTATCTCGCTGTTGTTGCACATCAGGAACTGGGCTCGGGCGCCTTGTCGATTACTGCGGAAAGCCCGAGTTATCCATCGCATCAACGGAAAATCGCCGTGGAGCTTGTTGAACGGTTCGGTTTCCGTCATGAATTTGTACGATCGGGGGAAATGCACGATACGAATTATGTCGAGAATCCCTCCAACCGCTGTTACTTCTGCAAAACCGAGCTTTACACGATCCTGAATGAAGTCGCTTCGCGCCTCGGATTTCGTTATGTCGTGGACGGAAATAACCTCGACGATACAGGTGATTACCGTCCCGGTCGCCAGGCCGGCCGTGAGATGGAAATCCGAAGTCCTCTGATTGAGGCGGGTCTGGGCAAAGCGGAAATCCGGGACTTCTCCCGGCGGCTAAACCTGCCGACCTGGGATCAACCGGCGTCCGCATGTTTATCGTCGCGCATTCCATATGGTTCGCCCGTGACACTTGAGAAGTTGCGCATGATCGATCAGGGAGAAGAAGCCTTGCGTTCGCTCGGATTTAGTCAGATGCGAGTCCGCCATCATGGCGATCTCGCCCGCATTGAAATTGCCCGTGACGAAATGACGAGAGCTTTGAATCCGGAAATGTTGGACTGTTTCAGCCGGGCCTTCAGGAAAATCGGGTTCCGGTTTGTCGCGCTCGATGTTGATGGTTATCGGAGCGGTGCTCTCAACGAAGTCCTCACGCCACTTTCCGCCGCGTTCACCGGCGTGGCCGTTGGTCCCGACACTAAGAAATGAAAGTTTTGGTCGTTGGTTCAGGTGGCCGGGAACACGCCATCGTGGATGCGCTCGCTCAAAGCTCGAAGGTCACCAAGATCTATGCGGCTCCCGGTAATGGCGGCATTCATGAACAGGCGGAAATTGTCGCGATCTCTGCCGACGATATTTCCGCTCTTGCGGAGTTTGCGCAAAGCAAACGCATCGATCTGACATTCGTCGGTCCCGAGGTTCCACTAAGCAAGGGAATCGTCAACGACTTTCAACAACGGGGACTCGCGATTATCGGGCCTACCGCCCATCAGGCGCAGTTGGAGTCCAGTAAGAGTTACGCCAAGCAATTCTTCAAAGCGAATGGGATACCGACGGCGGGTTTTCAGGAATGCGTTACACCGCAGGAAGCATACAAGGCGCTCGAGAAATCGAATTATCCGGCAGTGATCAAGGCCGACGGATTGGCTGCGGGGAAAGGCGTGGTTATTGCGGAGAATCCGGATCAGGCGCGTGAAACGGTCCGGTTGTTCATGGAATCGAAGACTCTGGGCGATGCCGGTTCAAAACTGGTCATTGAGGAATTTCTTGAAGGCGAGGAAGCATCCTTCCACGTTTTTGCGGATGCGCTCGATTTCCAGCCCATGGTCGCTGCGCAGGATCACAAACGCCGTTTTGATAAGGACCGGGGGCCGAACACGGGTGGAATGGGTGCGTATTCCGTAGACACGATTCTGACTCGCGAACAGCAGGACGCGGTGCTGCATCGAATCATCAAGCCGACGCTGCAAGCAGCGAAGTCTTATTCCGGAATTCTCTATGCGGGACTCATGCTCACGGCTCAAGGGCCGAAGCTGCTTGAATACAACGCGCGATTCGGTGATCCCGAGACGCAGGTCATTCTGCCGAGGTTGAAGACGGACCTTCTGGACGTCTTCGTCGATATGGCGGAGCATCGATTGTCTGCGCGAAAGCTCGAATGGAGGCCGTCCGCATCGGCGTCCATCGTGCTCGTCGCCGCGGGGTACCCGGGAAAAATCGAAAACGGAAAGCCGATCTCCGGGCTGGATGAAGTGAAACGCATCGAAGGCGTGAAGGTCTACCATGCCGGAACGCGCAGGGAAGACGGAAAAGTGTACACGGCCGGAGGGCGCGTGCTCAATGTAACGGCTCTCGGATCCACGCTGGCAGAGGCTTTGGACAGGGCTTACTTCGCGGCTCAAATGATAGAATTCGATGGCAAAGATTATAGAAAAGATATCGGACAGAAAGGATTGTTGAAGCAAAAATGAAACCTCTCGTCGGCATCATTATGGGAAGCGATTCCGACCTGCCTGTCATGCAGGAGGCTGTGAAAGTTCTGAAGCAATTCGAAATTGGATATGAGATCGGCGTATACAGCGCCCATCGCTCGCCTCATCGAACGGCCGACTATGTGCGCTCGGCGCGTGAGCGCGGTTTGAAGATCATCATTGCCGGCGCCGGCGCTTCAGCGCATCTTGCGGGCGTTACGGCCGCCGAGACAACGCTTCCCGTGATCGGTGTTCCCATCGATAGTTCGCCGCTGTCTGGGTTTGATTCATTACTGTCTACTGTCCAAATGCCGCCCGGCGTGCCGGTCGCCACGATGGGTGTCGGCAAATCCGGCGCGACGAACGCCGGCATTTTTGCAGTTCAAATGCTTGCGCTGTCGGACGAGAAGCTGTCGCAGCGGTTGGTGGAATACAAGACGCAACTCGAGAAGGCTATTGCTGAGAAAAGCAAAAAGGTTCAGGAGGAGAACGCGGGTTAAAACCCGCGTTCCAGGAATGCAAAACAGTTTCTTCATTTCCAACTTCGGTTGCCGCGCATCTCAGTCCGAGGGTGCGTCTATTCACGAAGAACTCATAGATGGCTCCGCCGTTGCAGCGGATTCGCCCTACACGGCCAAAGTCGTCATTGTGAATTCCTGCACAGTTACTGCTGAAGCCGACCGTGATGTGCGCCAAACCATTCGCCGTATTGCATCGCGAAATCCCGGTTCTCAAATCATCGTCACCGGATGCTATGCCCAACGCGCCCCGGAGGAGCTAGCGGATCTGCCGCAGGTCCGCTACGTGATCGGCAATTCGCACAAGCCTGTTGTAGGGCGGATGGCGAACGAGCTTCTGGAGGAAGACTTCTCCACTCACGGCCGCGCCGAGATTCTGTGCAGCGATATTTTCCTGGAGCGTGATCTGAAGCCAGCATCTCATTTTGGTTCGAGCGGAAGAACGCGGGCAGTTGTAAAAGTTCAGGACGGATGTAATGCGAATTGTTCCTTCTGCATCATTCCGTCGGTTCGCGGCCGCAGCCGCAGTATCAATCTGGAATCGGTGCTCGCGGAGGTCCGCATTCTTGTTGACCGGAGTTATAAGGAAATCGTCTTCTCGGGAATTCACCTGGGCTCCTATGGCCGCGATCTTCGTTCGACGACAAGCTTCTACGAATTGGTTTGCCGCACTCTTGAAGTGCCTGGCCTCGAGCGGCTGCGCCTGAGTTCGATTGAACCCATTGAGGTTGTTCCTGAGTTGATCGAGCTTGCCGCCACACATCCACGAATGGCCCATCACTTTCACGTACCGCTTCAAAGCGGATCCACACGAATTCTGCGAGCGATGTACCGGCCCTATACGGCGGATTACTACGCCGATCTCGCCCGGCGAATCCGCACACACGTTCCCGATGCTGCAATCGGCGCGGACGTGATGGTCGGGTTTCCCGGGGAAACCGATGAAGATTTCTCCGATACGTTGAACCTCATCCGGCAATCCCCACTGACCTACCTTCATGTTTTTCCGTATTCCTCCCGGCCGGGAACCGTTGCTGCCGGTCTTCAGAATCCGATTCCGGAACATGTTTCTCGTTTCCGCGCGAAAAGCCTCCGCAATCTGATTTCAGGGAAGAACGAAGAGTTTCGGCGCAGTATGATCGGGCGGGAGCTGGATGTCCTGACACTGGAAGATGGCTCGGGTCTGAGTTCCAACTTCCTCCGCGTCGAGTTACCGGTTGATGCTCCTGTCAATGAATGGCTGAAAGTGACGATCACCGGATTGACAGAGGATGGACTTCACGCTTCGAGAATAACAACGGCGCAGGATACAAGCTGGTCGTGTGTGAGCGAGACGTAAAAACGCGCGGCATTCATGGATGTTGCGTGTGCGAGCGCCTCACCATGCAAATGGAGTTCAGGTTTCCCTGAAGGGAGCCGATTCACTTCGACATCCTTCCATTTCACGCCGGCAGCCCAACCTGTGCCCAGGGCCTTGAACGCCGCTTCCTTCGCGGCAAATCGCGCAGCATAGTGAATCTCAGGTTGAGCGCATTTCTTGCAGTATTCAATCTCACCTTCTGTATATATTCGTTTCAGAAAGCGGTCCCCGAAGCGTTCGATCGAACTCCGGATCCGATCGTTTTGAATGACGTCGATGCCAATGCCCGTAATCATTGAGTTTCAATGTTACAAGTAAATCGTCAGGATCAAATAACCTTCCTTCGCTCCGAAGCAATTGGCCGGATTCCTCGCGTTATTCACGCGTTTTCCACGCGCCGCAGCGATCGTAATGATTTCAGTCTTGGTATGTCTTCTTCTCCGAATCCTCTTGTTGAAACAAATCGTGCGAGGTTTCTGGCGGCGATGGGTGCAGTGGGGTGGCCCATTTTGAAACTGAAACAAACCCACTCGAGAACAATCGTGCGCATGACAGGCACTTCCTCAGCGAGCGAACCCATCGACGGCGATGCCGCAGTCACCGATCTCAAGGGTGTCCTCGTAGGAATTCAAACCGCCGATTGTGCGCCGATCCTTGTTGCGGATATTCAGGCTCGCGCTGTCGCTGCGATTCATGCCGGTTGGCGCGGGACTGCTGCCGGTATTGCAGGTGAAACGATCACCAATCTTCGCAGGGACTTCTCGATCGATCCCAGGGACCTTGTTGCATCGATTGGTCCGCACATCGGTGTGTGCTGTTACGAGGTTGGTTCGGATGTTGTGAAGGCTGTCGGCGATGATGCGATGTTTGAGCACCGGAAGGATTGGGGCAAGCCGCATCTCCGCCTTGCCGAAGCCAATCGCCGTCAGCTTATGAGTGAAGGTGTTCCCGAGGAACAGATCGATGTCTCTTCGTTATGTACCCGGTGCCGGGAAGATCTCTTCCACTCGTACCGACGGGACGGCAAAAGAATGGGTCACATGCTTTCGGTCATTGGCCTCATTCCATGAAGAAGCCGCGCGCGACTCTCGACCGTGTTCTTTCAAAGGCAGGCATTGCCTCGCGTACGACGACGCGCGAATGGATTGCTGATGGCCGCGTGAAAGTAAACGGCCGGGTGATGCGCAATCCGGACCACTGGGTCGAGAGCGGCAAAGACGTTGTCCACCTGGATGGCCTTCGTGTTCGCGAGGAAAAGAAGATCTACGTCGCTCTCAATAAACCGGCCGGCGTCGTGACATCATTCGGTGATAACCGAAATCGTCCGACCGTTTACGATTATCTGAAGCAACTGGACCGCTGGGTTTTTCCTGTAGGCCGTCTTGATATGGATACTTCCGGCCTTTTGATCCTGACCAATGACACGGAGTACGGAGAGACTCTCCTTCAGCCCGAGTCGAAAGTTCCAAAAACCTATTACGTGAAAGTGGCGGGCGTCGTGGCTGCTGCTAAATACTTCGAATTAGCCTCGGGTTTGGATATCGGCAGAGACGAAAGAAGCGGCCCTGCGATCATTCGCGAGATCCGCTCGAGCGACAAATACACCTGGATCGAACTCACCATCAACGAAGGGAAAAACCGGCAGGTTCGCCGCATGTTTGAAGCGGTGGGTCATCCGGTTTTGAAGCTGGTTCGGATCCGAATCGGCGGACTTGAGCTCGGCCAGATTCCAATGGGGCAGTTCAGAATCCTGACCCGTCCGGAGGCCAATAAGGCGATCTCGCGAAATCCGCTCAAAAGCAAAATAAATATATAAGACGAAAAATCTAAACCATTCCAGCTAAGTAGCCGATAAGTCGGATACAACGCCAATGGAAGGGGTTCAAAACTCGTACATGAAGCGAATGCAGGAATTGGACAGGTTTTTCACGCTCTCCTCCGACCTTCTCGTCATTGCTGATTTCGAGGGTAATTTCCAGACGATCAATCCCGCTTGGGAGTTGACGCTCGGATACTCCCGAGAGGAACTGCTCGCCGCGCCTTTTTTCGATTTCATCCATCCGGACGACCGCCAAAGGACTTTTGAAGAAACGTCTCAGTTGGCGCGAGGCTCAGCCGGCATCACCCTGCTGAATCGTTGCCGCTGCAAAGACGGCTCATACAAATGGCTGAGATGGACCGCTACTGCAGATTTGTCTCGTCGCGAGATCTATGCGGTTGTCAGAGATATCACGCAAATCAAAAAACTGCAGGAAGAATTGCAGGAGTTGAATTCGACACTGGAACAGCGGATTCGGAGCCGTACCGAACAATGGCAGCGGGCCAATGAATCCCTTCGAAATGAAGTTTCCGTGCGGATGCGCACGGAGGAAGCTCTTCGGCACGCATATGAAACCCTTCGGTCTGTTTTTTCCGCTTCACCGCACGCCATTATTGCTGTGGATGCGCAGCGCAATGTGCGCGTATGGAATCCCGCCGCGGAAAAGATTTTCGGCTGGACGGAAGAAGAAGTCATAGGCGGCAAAGTCCCGTTTGTCACTGAGGAAACAAAAGAGACATCACGAATCTTCAATGAGAAAGTATTGAGCGGCCAAACCTTCACCAATCTTGAGACCCATCGTCATCGCAAGGATGGGGCTCCGGTTCATGTGCTCGTGTCTGCCGCTCCGACTTACGACATCGAGGGTGCGATTGACGGCTTCTTAACCGTCACGACGGATGTCACCGAGTACAAGAAGCTCGAGAACCAACTGCTGCGCGCGCAGCGCCTGGAGAGTCTCGGAACGCTCGCCAGCGGGATCGCGCATGATCTCAACAATGTGTTGTCACCTATCGTGATGGCGCTTCAGTTGTTTCGCATGAAAGCAACCGATCCGGCAATGGTGCGGACTCTCGACACGCTCGACAGTTGCACGACGCGCGGCGCGAATCTCATTCGCCAGATATTGACCTTCGCACGTGGAGTTCAGGGAGAGCGAGCGCCGATTCAGACGCGCCACGTTCTTCAGGAGGTGGAAAAGGTACTCGTGCAGACCATGCCGAAATCCATCGCGATTGAAGCCGAATTCCCCGGTGATCTCTGGGTTGTCTCTGCAGACGTGACTCAGTTGCATCAAATCGTCATGAATCTGGGAGTCAATGCGCGTGACGCGATGGCGGAGGGTGGAAAACTGACAATCACCGCGAAGAACGTGGTCCTGGACGAAACGTATGCCGCAATGAATTCCGGAGGCGCGACGGGCCCCCATGTTCTTATCGAGGTTCAGGACACCGGAATGGGTATTCCTCCCGCCATTAAAGAAAAAATCTTTGAGCCGTTTTTCACGACGAAAGACGTGGGTAAGGGAACAGGTTTGGGACTGTCGACGGTTGCGGCCATTGTCAAAAGTCATCAGGGTTTCATTAATGTCTACAGCGAAGTGGGCCGCGGTACGTCCTTCAGAATCTATTTCCCCGCATTACCGGGCCAGGCCGGCCAGATGGTTTCCGATGCAGTTCAGGCAATTCCTGTGGGAAACGGTGAAACGATTCTCGTCGTGGATGACGAAGCGGCCGTAAGGGATATTGCAAAGCTGACGCTGGAAACACACGGTTATGCCGTTCTCGTTGCTGAGGATGGAGCCGACGGTGTAGCGACATACGCGAAACATGCGTCCGCCGTTCGCCTGGTCATCTCGGATATGGACATGCCCGTCATGAATGGCGCGGCAATGATTCGATCTTTGGAACGGCTCAATTCAGGCATTCGTGTGATCTCAACAAGCGGATTGGCCGGAAACCACCAACCTTCGACGTTCCCGTTCCGTGTCTCACTGCCAAAGCCGTACACCGCGGAACAATTGCTGCGCACAGTGCACGAAGTGCTGCAAGTGGCTTAGCTTCGGAAACAGACTGCTGAATTCGAAAGGTCAACAATGGAAAAAATTCTGGTTGTCGATGACGAAACGGGGATCGTTCAATTCGTGTCCGAGTTTCTTCGCTCAAGCGGCTACGATGTCCGCGGGTTCAACAATCCGCGCGAGAGTCTTCCCGCATTTGAAGAGTTTCGGCCGAGTCTTTGTATTCTCGACTATCGAATGCCCCAGATGACCGGAGATGAATTGTGCCGGCAATTCAAAGCGCTCGACCCCGCCGTTGAAATTATCTTTCTGACGGCCGAGGCGGACCTGGGCCTTGCTGTGAATATGATGAAGCTTGGAGCGCTCGATTATCTTTCGAAGCCCGTGCGCCTGCCTCAATTGATGACCGCTGTCGTCAGGGCCATTGAACATCGCGCGTTGGTTCTGGCGAACAAGGCATACCAGATACGTCTTGAAGGCCTGGTCGCAGAGCGAACCCGGGAATTGAACGAAGCCCTGGCGACTCTTGGCTCGGTACATGCCGCCACGCTTGACGCTCTGGGCCTGGCTCTCGACTTTCGCGATCAAAGCACCAGCGGGCATTCCCGCCGAGTGACCGAACTGACCTCCGGAATTGCAAGGGAACTGGGTATTTCCGGTGAAGCCCTCGTGCAGATCGAGCAGGGTGCGTTTCTTCACGATATCGGGAAGCTCCGAATTCCCGACAACATTCTGCTTAAACCCGGCGCCTTGAGTGCTTCGGAATGGAAAACGATGAAGTGCCATGCGGAATACGGAAGAGAGTTCCTGGAACGGCTCGATTTCCTGAACGGTGCGGCGCTGATTGTGTACACGCATCACGAAAAATACGACGGCAGCGGATATCCCCGCGGATTAGTCGGCGAGTCGATTCCGATCGGTGCGCGCTGTTTTGCAATTGTGGATGCTGTCGACGCCATGATTTATGACCGGCCCTATCATCGCGCCATATCGTTCGAAAAAGCGGCTGCGGAAGTCCGGCGTTGCGCGGGTTCACACTTCGATCCATCTTTGGTGGACATTTCCCTGAACCATATGGCAAGGCATCTCGATCGCGCAGCAGCAATCCATCGTCTGGCCAGCTAAGGAGACGTGCTAGAGTAGGTCCATGAAATCGTTGATTGCTGCTTTGCTTCTGGCCTTTCAGGTTCAGACCATCGCGCCCAACATCTCAGGCTTTTCGATTCAGGGTACGACCGTCAGTCTGAATTCATTCAAAGGCAAGAAGAACGTCCTTGTGGTTTTTTACCGGACGCAGGCTTGAGGGTTCTGCCGCGCGCAGCTCGGTGAGCTGCAAAAAAACTACGGAAAGATCAGAGAACTCGGCGCTGAGATGATTGCATTGAGCGCCGATTCACCTGCCGACGGCCAGAAAGTCGCGTCCGAAATGAAGCTGAGTTATCCGATACTTTCGGACGTTTACCGGAACTACATCAAACAATATGGTGTGCTCCATCCGACCGAAGGAATTGCGCGCCCTTCGATGTTCGTTGTGAACAAAGAAGGAAAGATCGTCTGGAAATACATCGGCCGGGAAGCCAGCGATCGGCCTGCCATGGAGACGGTGCTGCAGCAACTCTCCTCCGCGAAATAACCGTCCGTTCACCGGGCCTTTCTCGCTAACATTACAGTTATGGGCGGCACAAACCCGTACGTCAATCAGGAAGCGCCGGCGCCGGCAACGCAGAAATTCACGATTACGTTTCTACCCATGAACGTGACCGTGGAGGTGGATCCTGAAAAGATCCCATACGGTGGAACAGGCCTGCCCGGCAGCATCCTCGATATTGCTCTCGCTCACGGCATTGAAATCGATCATGCCTGCGGTGGTGTCTGCGCCTGTTCGACGTGTCACTGCAAGGTCCGGGAAGGCCTCGAAACCGTTTCGGAGATGAGCGAAGCCGAGGAGGACGAATTGTCGTTCGCGCCCGGACTTAGCCCGAACAGCAGGTTGAGCTGTCAGAGTGTTCCCGACGGCAGCCGGAATCTTGTAGTCGAGATCCCGAACTGGAACCGGAATCTGGTGCGCGAAGGTCACTAAGCCCCACTGCTGAATTCACTGGAGATTCTCCGGCGCCACAGGTATAAAATGTGGCCGCTAGCCAAGGGCACTTCAAAAAAAACTAGAACCGGCGATAAGCCGGAAGGTGGATTCAATCATGAATGCACGCAGACTCATTTGGATCGGGATGGTCTCATTCTTATTTGTCTTGTCAGCGGTTGCCGTCATTACAGCAGCCCAGGAATCCCAGACGAATTCTCAGTCCAACACGCAACAACAGACTCCGAATCCAGCCGCGGCTCAGGATCCAAGGTTTCGGTTGAATGTTGAAGTTGAACTCGTCAATGTCACGGCCACCGTCAAGGATGAACAAGGCAAACTCCTTGATGGTCTCAAGCTGGATGATTTCCAGATTTTTGAAGACGGCGAGGAGCAGAAGATTTCGTTTTTCTCCCACGATGTTCGAGTGCCGATCAGCGTCGGGGTGTTGGTGGACTGCAGCGGAAGCATGCGTCACAAACTGCAGCAGGCATTGCAAACAGTGCGTGAAATAGCCGCGGCACTATCGCCACAGGACGAGATGTTTGTCATTTCTTTCAATTCGGATGTGGATGTCCGTCACAAATTCACTTCGAACATGCCGGATATCCAGAAGAGCCTGCGGGACATCAAGGCTGGGGGCGAAACCGCTGCATACGATGCGATTCAGTCCGGCATGGAGGAAATGAAGTCCGCGAAGCACAACAAGAAGATCATGCTTCTCGTCACGGATGGATTCGATACGAAGAGCCACATCAACTCCGAACAGGTTGTCGAGATTCTCAAACGTTCCGAAGTGCTCGTTTATGCCATCGGTATTGATGACGATGATGATGATCCGCTGGTGCTCCGCCGAACCCGATATCACATCTATCACTACATGTTGAACCGGTTGACTGAAATCAGCGGCGGTCGCGCCTTCAGGATGTTTACAGGTCGTACACTCGCTTTGAACACCATCGCGCAGCTCTTACTGGAAGAGCTTCATCAGCAATATACGTTGAGTTATTACCCGTCGGCGGTGCACGACAAGAACACGTGGCGCCAGGTTGAGGTAAAGGTAAAGAAGACGGGGTCTCAAATCCGTCATCGGACGGGTTATTACGTTAATCAGGGCGCAAAGAGCTCGAACTAGACCCGGATGAAATAATCTCCGCGGGGCTGGCGGGCCATTTCAATGCGAGCCGCTTCGAAATGCGAAGCCGCTTTGACCGCTATATCGACAAGTGCCGGATCGAATTGGGATCCGGCTTGTTGTTGAATTTCCCTCATTCCTTCTTCCGTACTCAAAGCCCGCCGGTATGGTCTGTCGCTCGTCATGGCGTCGAAGGTATCCGCGATAAAGATGATGCGGGATTCCAGTGGTATGTCGGCCCCCTTTAAGCGATCCGGATAACCCGTTCCGTCGAAGCGTTCGTGGTGATGCCGCACGGCCCGCTCGAGGCTCAGTCCGTAGATGGTTCGAACGATGTTCGCGCCGATCTCCGAATGAGTCCGGATTTCGGCGGTCTCGTCAGTATTGAGCGCTCCGGGTTTGCACAATACTGCGCTGCGAACGCCGATTTTGCCGATGTCGTGCAGGATCGATGCAACTTTCAGGTTGAAAAGCCATGTTTCATCGAATCCCCCGCGCAGCCGCGCCAGCAATTCCGCAAACCGGGCCACTCGATCGCAGTGTCCCGCCGTGTATGCGTCTTTGGCTTCGATCGAACGGGCATGTGCCCGAACCGAAGACACGAACATTTTTCGCCTTTCGCGTTCGTTCTCTTCGACCAGCCGCGTCAGTCTGGCACGTTCGTGTTCGTGCTGCAGCAACATGTTTCGGCGTTCCATCGCACGCGCCAGGCTCATCTCGAGTTCTGCGAAAGTGTACGGCTTGGTGAGGTAATCGAAAGCGCCGGACCTCATTGCCGCGATGGCATTTCGTGAATCGGTCTGTCCGGTCATGACAATGGTGACAATAGTGGGATCGAGGTTGGAGAGGAGTGCGACAAGTTCCAGTCCTCCTACGCCCGGCATGAGCATGTCGGTATAAACAAGACCGTAACTTGAGGGATCGCGGTGAACTCGCTTCAGTGCAGCTTCGGCATTCTCTGCGGTATCTGCGTCGAAACCTTTTGATTCCAAAAGGTCTGCGAGTGCATATCGGCACTCGGGTTCATCATCGACAATGAGGACGCGCTCCATGCGCGTCTTATCGGCAGTTCTGAAATCGATCTTTAAGCCGACGCTACAGCCTGTTCCACGAGACCGATCCGTTTGATCTTCTCAATCAGCGTGGTTCGTTTGAGATTGAGTAGTTTGGCGGCAAGCTTCTTATTGCCATTCGTGCGGCGCAGGCTCTGCACAATCAACTCACGCTCCATATCCGTAACAACGTTTTGAAAATTAATGCCGCCTTCCGGAATTTCAATCAAAGGAACGAAGTTCAACGATTCCCGATTCTGAATTTCACCAGGCAGATCTGCTGGAAGGATCGCAGGCCGTGGCCCGGTTAAAGCGACCATACGTTCAACGATGTTTTCCAGTTGCCGGACGTTACCAGGCCATTCGTACGCCATCAGCGCCTTCATGACCTGTGGCGATACCGACTTTGGATCGAGCTTGTGCGTTTCGCAAAAATGTTCGATGAATCGCTGAATCAATAGAGGAATATCCTCGCGCCGTTCACGAAGTGGCGGAAGGTTGATCGGAATCACATTCAATCGATAGTACAAGTCTTCACGGAACGTTCCGTCTTTGACCATCTGCTGAAGGTCCGAGCTGGTTGCCGCAATGATCCGTACATCGACTTTAACCGTGCTGTTTCCTCCAACGCGTTCGAATTCCCGCTCCTGCAGAACACGCAGAAGTTTGACTTGCAGTGAGACCGGCATGTTGCCGATTTCATCAAGGAAAATGGTTCCGCCGTTTGCCTGTTCGAATCGCCCGATGCGTGTCTGGACCGCTCCGGTAAAAGCGCCTTTCACGTGTCCGAATAGTTCAGATTCCAGCAGTGCTTCAGGAATGGCTCCGCAGTTGATACTCACGAGCTTTTGATCTTTGCGCGGGCTGTTGAAATGAATCGCTTTCGCAATCAGTTCTTTTCCGGTGCCGGTCTCACCATCAATCAGAACAGTACTATTCAAGCCGGCGATCGTTTCGACGAGCTCGAAGATACGTTTCATCGCACGGCCGCTGCCGACAATGTTGCTGAAGCCATATTTCTCATCGAGTTGTTTGCGAAGATATTGGTTCTCGAAGCGTAGATGCCGTTCTCTCAGCCCTTTTCGAACCATAATCGGAAGTTCGACGAGCTTAAAAGGCTTCGCCAGATAGTTGTACGCACCTTTCTTTATGGCGTTGACGGCGGTTTCAATGGTTCCGTATCCCGTAATGACGATCCCGATAATCTCCGGATATCGGACCAGAGTTTCTTCGAGCAGCTCGACGCCGGTTTTGGCCGGCAAATTATGATCGGTGATGAGGACGTCATAGGCCGTCTGTGAGAGCTTCTCTGCGGCCTCTTCGGCTGAACCCGCCTCATCCACGTCAAAACCATCAACCGTCAAAATCTCGACAATGGCCCGGCGAAGTTCCTCTTCGTCGTCAACAATGAGGATTTGTTCTTTGGCCATTTCCATATAGCGCCTCCGGCTGGAAAGTAGTGCGAATTATATTTTTAGAATGTAAAGTTTTCAAGGATTCTGCCGATAACATCGAAATCGTGGATATTATTGAGACATTGCCCGAGAAAACAAAAATACTCCTGGTCGATGACGACAGTGACTTGCGTTTGACACTCTGCGAGCACCTGGAATCACGCCATTTCAGCGTCACTTCGGCTCGTAACGGAAGCGAAGCGCTGACCCTGCTTCGATCCGGCGAACACTTTGATATTGTTTTTACCGACCTTGTCATGCCACCCGGACCCGGCGGCCTCGAAGTTCTGAAAGCCGCAAAAAAAGCTCATCCCCACACTTATGTGGTTGTTATGACTGGTTATTCCTCGATCGAAACAGCTATCGAAGCGATTCGATCGGGTGCTTTCGATTACCTGACCAAACCCTTCAAGCTCGTCGAAATCGAAATCGTCGCCAACCGGATCGTCGAATACCTCCTTCTCATGGAAGAGAACAAGAGGCTCAGTGCCAAGCTTGCCTTTATGAATGACCGATCCAGCCTGACCGATTCCCGACTCCAAAAAATCGAGGCCTTACTAGGCAGCCTCGTTGCCAAAATTGCGACATAGTCCAAAACATTGACATCGTTGGAAATTTTGACATCGCCTGCTTTTTTTTGCGTCAGGGATCCGGCAGAATCCACCCCTTAGACTGTCAAGAAGTCGTCATTTCGCGCCTCTTTACTGGGCAACTATTGCCGTAAGTGACTGGTTTGCCTACTTGCATCTTCATGGCAATTCGACTGCGTATACGGGAGCCCGATGAGTGGTCATGCAGTAACGATAGAGGATCTGGTTACGAAGTTTCAGTCGGCTTCGGAAACATTGGAGCGTTCATACCGTGAACTCCAGGGACGGGTTCAATCTCTCAAGACGGAGCTTGAGCGGGAGAGGGAAGAGCGCATTCGATTGGAGCGTCTTGCTGCGATGGGCGAGATGGCGATGGAACTGGCGCATGAAATAAGGAATCCACTTGGAAGCATCGAATTGTATGCATCGATGCTTCAGGGCGAGTATGCCGAGCAGATTGTGCGGAGTGTTCGATTGTTGAATCACTCGGTCACCAACGTACTTCAGTTTGGCAGACCTATCGTGCCGAAGCCGGAACGGATTTCGGTGAAGCGGCTGCTCGAAGGGATTCGAGCATTTCTTCAGCCGGTCGCGCAGCAGAAACGAATTCGAATTGAGACGGAAGCTCACACGGATTGTTTCGCTGTAGCCGATCAGGAGCTGCTACACAGGATGTTGCTTAATCTTGTTCTCAACGCACTTCGCGAGACTCCCACGGACGGGACCATTCGCCTTAGCGCGAAAGTTGCAGGACGCGAGACTTCTATTGTGGTCGAGGATACGGGTCCTGGAATTCAGGAAGAACGTGCCTCCCGGATCTTCGACCCCATGTTTTCAACCAATCGTAACGGGTGTGGTCTTGGGCTCCCGATCGTCAAGAGGATCGTTGAGAGCCATAACGGAAGAATAACAGTCAGTTCTTCACGAAATGGGACGAGATTCATGATTTCGATTCCCCATTACACACAGGACACGGAGGTTCTGAGTGAGCCGGTTGCTTGTAGTTGATGATGATATTCAAATGCTGTCGGCGCTTGAGGCAGCACTTCGGTCGAAAGGCCATACGGTTGAGACTGCTTCAAATGGAATCGATGCCGCGTCGAAGTTGGAGAATGCGGGTGTTCAGGCAGTCATCACGGATCTGCGCATGCCGGGCATGGACGGTCTTGAATTGTTGCAACATGTCCGCCGCACCAAGCCTGCTCTTCCGGTAATCCTCCTTTCCGCTCACGGTTCGGTGCCAACAGCGGTGGATGCAATAAAGGCCGGCGCATCGGACTTCCTGCTGAAGCCCTTTTCACACGACGCGCTCGATGAAGTCCTCAACAAATATTTGTCCGGCGGATTCAGCTCGCGTCCCGCTTCTGCGGTCGAGCCCGCCGAGATCATCACACAAAACGCGGTGATGCTTTCTCTGCTCGATCAGGCTGTCCAGGCGGCAAAAACAAATGCCACCATCCTGATCCAGGCCGAAAGCGGAACAGGCAAAGAGCTTCTTGCCCATTGGATACACAAAAACAGCGCGAATCATAATGGACCGTTTGTTGCCGTGAATTGCGCGGCCCTTCCGGAAAACCTCCTGGAATCGGAATTATTCGGATATGAGAAAGGCGCTTTCACCGGCGCCAATACGTTTAAGCCTGGGAAATTCGAACTGGCGCAAAACGGAACCATCCTGCTTGATGAAATCGGTGAAATGGCGCCGCTGCTTCAGGCGAAATTGTTGCGCGTTCTTCAGGAACAGGAAGTGGATCGTGTTGGAGGCCGTCGGCCGATTTCCATTCGAGTGCGGGTTATTGCAACAACGAACAAAGATCTGAGAAAGCTGATCGCCCGCGGTCAGTTTCGGGAAGATCTGTTTTTCCGGCTCAATGTGGTTCCCATGCGAATTCCTCCGCTCCGCGACCGCAAAGACGACATTGCCGTTCTGACCCGGCACTTTGTTAAAAAGTTCGGAGGATCAACGGAATCTGAGATTGATCTGCAGACACTGGAACTTCTCGGCCGATACGGCTGGCCCGGAAACGTTCGTGAACTCGAGAATGTGATTCATCGCTCCTTCGCATTGCGCGGTTCACTGAAAGTGATGCCCGCGGATCTCTTTGATCAAAGTTTTGAAACCCCCGAGTCCAAAGGCATTCAGGCAGGCCAGTCGGTTGGAGAAGTGGAACGCAAACTGATCATGACGACTCTCGAACAAACGAACGGTAATCGCACGCACGCCGCAAAATTGCTCGGCATTTCGCTTCGAACGCTGCGGAACAAGCTGCGTGAATACCGCGTCGAGGAGGCAGCAACCGTATGATTGAAGATCGAATGCTTCCCGTTTTGGAAAACCTGCTGACGTGGACTTCGAAGCGGCAGCAGGCCCTTGCTTCGAACATTGCGAACATGGACACGCCAGGTTATCGCGCCGGAGACTACAGCTTCGATCAGGAATTGGCTTCGATTCAATTGGCGGCGACGTCGGGTTCGCACATCAAGCCTGCCAACGACGCTTCCAATATCCGGATGTATGAAGTGGGCACGCCGGTGAAGCCGAACGGCAATAATGTGGATCTCGATCGCGAGCTGACGGAAATCACGAAAAATGGATATCAGTACGTCACGCTCGTTCAGTATCTGAGCCAGAAACTGAGAACCGTTCGTTCTGCCATCTCGGAAGGAGGCAAAGTCTAATGAACTTACTCACCACATTGGACGTGAATGCCAGCGGACTCACGGCGCAGCGAAGGCGCGTCGAGGTTTCATCCGCCAATCTCGCCAATTCACAAACGACACGCACTATCGACGGCGGACCTTATCGCCGCAAGGATGTGGTCTTCCAATCGACATCATTTCAGGAGTCCCTCGGAGCAGCTATGGATCGCGGCGTCGAAGGGGTTGAAGTTTCAGACATCATCGATGATGCGCGGCCGTTCGACCGGCGTTACGAACCGGGTCATCCTGATGCGGATGCCGAAGGATACGTTTCGTACCCGAACGTGAATTCCATGGAAGAAATGGCAAACCTTGTGGAGGCTTCGCGAAGCTATGAATCCAACATTGCCGTCATCGGCATTGTCAAGAGCATGATCACGCGCACGCTCGATCTCGGTAAATAAACCATGAGTGACTTCACCGTTTACAACAACATCGCACGCACGATGCCGTCTGCGGTATCGGGGAAACAGCAGCAGCCAGCGAGCACGGCCGGTCCGTCCTTCGGCAACCTTTTGAAGGATGCTATCCAGCAAGTCAACAGCGTGGAAAAAGATTCCGAAGTCGAACTTCAAAAGTTTCTGGGAAATGAGGCAGACCTGCATTCAGTCATGATTTCGCTTGAAAAAGCCGATCTATCTTTTCAGACCATGATGCAGGTTCGTAACAAAATCATTCAGGCGTATCAGGAAATAATGAAAGCGCAGGTTTAGTGAGCGTTCATGGCCGCGACAAATCCTTTCGATCAAATTAAAACGTTCTTTCAACGCTATAGTTTGCAGCAAAAACTGGCCATTGCCGGCAGCGGCGCCATGGTCCTGGTTTTGTTGTGGGCGATGGTCTATTTCATGAACCGCATCGAGTATCAAACGCTCTACGCGGACGTCGATCCGCAGGAAGCTCAGGGTGTGGTTCAAAAGTTGAAGGATCTCAAAGTTGCATATCAGCTCGAACCCGATGGAAGGACTATCAAGGTGCAGTCGGATAAACTCGCCGAAGTACGCATCCAGCTTGCAAGCCAGGGCCTTCCGGAAAGCGGAAGGATTGGGTTCGAGATTTTCGACAGAACCAACTTCGGTTTAACCAACTTCCAGGAACAGGTCAATTATCAACGCGCTCTCGAGGGTGAACTGGCGCGAAGCATCATGACTTTGTCTGAAGTTGAAGCGGCGCGCGTGCATCTTGTGCTGGCGAAGGAATCCCTTTTTCAGACGCCGGATGAACAAACCAAAGCGTCCGTCATCTTGAAATTGAAGAGCGGCAGAAATCTGTCGGCATCGGCTTCGCAGGGCATCGTGAATGTCGTCGCCGGATCGGTAAAAGGTCTTGCACCCGAGAAAGTTGTTCTGATCGATTATCGAGGCAAAGTCCTTTCGCGTAACGACAGCGGCGAAAGCGGGCTTTCCGCACAGCAATTGGATGTGAGGCAGAAACTGGAAACCGAGCTCTCCAACAAAATCGTTCAAATTCTGGAACCTGCCGTGGGACAGGGGAAAGTCCGCCCGCAGGTTTCGCTCACCATGAATTTTCAGCAGGTGGACGAAACTCTCGAGCAGTTCGATCCGCAGGGCAGCGTTGTGCGAAGTCAGGAAAAGCAGCAGGAGAGACAGCCGAAAAGCGAAAAGGCTCCTTCGGGTGGAGTACCTGCGCCGCGGGGTTCAACGCCGAGCAATCCTGCAGCTCCGGCGGTAGCGGTCCCGGCTGCCGATCAGAATGCAAACGCGGCGCCGGACAATCTTCTGAAGCAGAAGGAGACTGTCAACTACGAACTCAGCAAGGCCGTGCGCCATGTGGTGAATCCGGCCGGCAAAATCGAACGAATGTCGGTTGCGGTAATCATCGACAATCACCCGAAGCCCTCCGCAGAAAATGGAAAGCAGACGGGTTCGGCCGAACCGCGGAAAGATGACGAGATGAAGAAATATCGGGATCTTGTCTCAGCCGCCATCGGCATTAATACGACTCGTGGCGATCAACTCACAGTTGAGAACATCTCTTTTGAGAGTGAAACCGAACTTGTCGCAGTTCCAACCATGTTGGAAAAACAGGCCCCTCTGATCATGACGGTTCTTCGATACCTCATGATTCCGGTGGTGTTCATCATCTTGTATCTGCTGTTCCTGCGACCCATGCAGAAGAGTGTTTTCACGAGTCTGGCCCCCTCCACGCAGGCGGCGCCCGCCCTGGCGCTCCCGGAATTGCCATCGGCGTTGCCTCCAATGACGGTAAGACAACTTGAAGCGCAGCTCAGCGGAGACAATTCGCTGGATCTGGACGATATGAAGATCGTGGAGTCCAGGCCCGAGCCCGCCGCACCGCCGGTTGAAATGGATCTGATTCGAAAACGTGTGACCGAATACGCTCAGCAAAACCCTGAAGCAGTCGCCAGGCTCGTACGCGTCTGGCTCAAAGGTGAGAAAAAATAAATGCCGACTGGAGACGGAAAACTCGCAGCCACTCTTTTTATCCTGCTCGGTGAAGAAATTGCTTCTGAAGTATTGCGCCACCTGAACGAGACGGAAATCGGCGAAATCTCGCGATTGATTTCAACCGTCGGTGCGATTCCAGCGGGTGAAGCAGAAAAGTATGCCGAAGAGTTATTCCAGCTTCTTAATGCGAATCGAATCGTCTCTGAAGGCGGGGTGGACTACGCCAGGAAGGTCATCGAGCGGACGCTTGGCGGGGCGGGCCAGCACCTGATGGACGGACTTGCGGATGGCGCAAATGCTTTCGAAGCCGTCAGCCGGATGAATCCGCTGCAGATTTCCAAATGCATCCAGAACGAAAGTCCGCAAACAATCGCAGTTATTCTTTCGAATCTTTCCGCAACCAATTCGGCCGAACTGCTTGCCTCATTGCCGCCGGAGCTTCAGGCGGACGTCGCAGTGCGGATGGCGAAACTGGATAACATTTCGACCCCCGGGGTCATTCGTGGAATTTCATCTGTGCTCGAAGAAAAGCTTAAACCGGTTGGCAACTCCATTTCAGTAAAGCAATCCCCGGGCGGAGTGCGCGCTGTCGCCGAAGTGTTCAACAGGATGGAACGGCCGCGAAGCAAAACCGTACTGGAGAAGATCGAGAACGAAACTCCGGAGATGGCAAATTCGATTCGTCAATTGATGTTTGTCTTCGAGGATCTGGCGACGCTCGACGATGCTGCGATTCGGGAAATCCTGCAGCGCGTCGAAAAGAAGACTATGGCGGTTGCGCTCAAGGGAGCGAACGAGCAGCAGCAACAACAGTTCTATCGCAACATGTCGGGCCGAGCCGCGGAAATGATGAAAGAAGAAATCGACGTCATGGGTCCGATAAAGAGTAAGGACGTTCATGCGGCGCAGCAAAAGATCATCGAAACGGTAAGGAAACTGGAAGAGGAAGGCCTCATTGCTACGAACGCCGGTGACGAGTATGTCGTGTAGGATCGTTCGAGGCGATGCCCGCATCAAAAAGCTGAAGCTCAGCACAGTAGCGGAAAGAGCCGTTCCCCAGCGCAGCTCCGAAGATCACTTGATGTCGGTCGAAAAAGAAGCTTTCGAACGAGGTTACCTGGAAGGCGAACGTATCGGCAAAGAGATGGGCGAAAAGATGATGGAAACCGCCCTGAAACGCTACGAAAACAGCATCGCCCAGGTTGCCGAGAAACACAAACAGGTGATCCAGTCGATGGAAGTTGAGACGGTGCGCCTGGCCCTTGAGATCTCGAAAAAGATTGTCCAGCGAGAACTGGCATTGGATTCAGATCTGGTTGCCGCGCTGGCAGTCGTGGCGCTCAAGCGCGTCTCCGGGCATCACTCGATTACTCTCCACGTCAGCCGCCCCGATTTTGAAAACGTCCGCGCGGCAGTTGCCAACGTCAATCCCGCAGTCGCGGTCAACGAAGACGCCGCACTCGAACGGGGTGATTTTCTGATCGATACTGCACAAACCCATCTCGATGGCCGCGTGGCGAGCCAATTGGATGCCATCAGCCGCGTTTTGTTCGATGAGTAGAACTCATTCAGCGCTGGATCTGACTGCCTACTACACTCGCCTCGCAGACATTAATCCGATGATTGAATTCGGCATTGTCGAAAAAGTTGTCGGAAACACGATCGAGTCTCACGGGCCGAACGTCACGATGGGATGTGTCTGCTGGCTGGAGAATCAGGGCCGGCGCATTCCGGTCGAAGTTGTGGGTTTTACAAACGGCAGGGTGATTTCGATGCCCCTGGGGAAGATCGACGGTATTCGTCAGGGTGACATTCTGCATGCCTCGCGCCGGACGGCATCCATCGGTATGAGCGAAGAATTTCAGGGACGCGTGATCGACGGCCTGGGCCGCCCCATCGATGACAAGCCCACGCCCGCTTCAATGGAACGCCAGGATCTGTACTCGGAACCCACGAATCCTCTTTCGAGAGATCCCATTCGTGAACCCATCCAGACGGGCGTACGTGTACTCGACGGTCTACTGACCTGCGGTGTCGGTCAACGCATCGGTATATTCGGGGGCAGCGGCGTTGGAAAAAGCACGCTGCTGGGGATGATCGCGAGATACACAAGCGCGGATATCAACGTCATCGCTCTGATCGGTGAGCGAGGCCGCGAGGTTCGGGAATTCATTGAAAATGATCTCGGTGAAGAGGGCCTCAAACGATCTGTCGTCATTGTTTCCACATCTGATCAACCTGCCCTGGTCCGCATTCGCGCGGCATTTGCCGCAACGGCTGCGGCCGAATACTTCCGGGATCGCGGACACAATGTCATGTTGATGATGGATTCAGTGACGCGTTTTGCAATGGCTCAACGCGAAGTCGGCCTCGCCGCGGGTGAGCCTCCTTCCGCGAAAGGCTACACGCCTTCCGTGTTTTCTCTGCTGCCGAAATTACTCGAACGTTCCGGAAACTTTGCGAAAGGCAGCATAACCGGTTTCTACTCCGTCCTCGTCGAAGGCGATGATATGAACGATCCGATCGCCGATTCCGTCCGCTCGATTCTCGATGGACACATTGTGCTTGATCGAGAGCTGGCTTCGCGCGGCCACTATCCGTGCGTCGATGTGCTCGCCAGCAACAGCCGTTTGATGAATCAACTTGTCGATGAACAAACGAAGAAGGCCGCATTTGAAATCCGGGATCTTATGGCCACGTATCGCAAGTCTGAAGACATCATCAATATCGGCGCGTACAAGCGGGGATCCAATGCACGCATCGACACCTCAATCGATCGAGTTGATATTATCCATTCGTTTCTCAAACAGCCCGCGGAAGAACCATCCGAACTCAGCGTCACTCAACAGCGTCTGATCGAACTCGCTCAACTTTCATGAAAGACGAGCCCAAGGCCAGCCTCAAGCGCCTCGAGCGTCTATGCGAAATCCGCGCGGTGTATGTGTCGGTCGCGGAGTCCGAGGTCAAGGCCGCTGAGGCGGCGGTACATGAACTCCAGGCCAGGGAATCACAGACCATGCGGAACATCGAGAGCACTCAATCGGGAATCGCTTATCTGAGAAATGTTTCGGCTCGCGACATTCAGCGGGACGAAGTGTATCTTCACGCGCTTCAGCATCAGCGCAAGCAGATTCAGCAGTCGCTCGAAAAGGCAAATGCAAACCTCGAACAACGCCGGCTCGAATGGACTGAAGCGATGCGCGAACACAAGGTGGTCGAAAAGGTTCGCCAGCGGCGATTGCATCAATGCCGGCACGAAGACGATGTCGCGAACCAGAAGGCCCAGGACGATGCTTCAGTCAGCCGCTTCGTCCGGAATCGATAGCGGCTGAAATCGCACCGTGCGGCAGGACTTGCCTACTCAAAGACGCTGATGCCGTCCGTCATCCCACCCTTAAGCATCAGAAAAACAAAATGATGTCATCTCGAGCAACGGCGTTCCGAAGAGGATCACGGATTGCATCAGCCGGTGCGAGGTTCACAGAGCTTGATCGAACTGAACGCAGGGCCATTGCCGGCAGAACTCGATATCTTTTCGCTGATTCCCGCAGGTACTCTGCCTCCCGCGCTATCGGCAAATGAATCGGCGACGCCGGAAGAGAACTTTAGCGCGCTGTTAACCGAGTTGACGGGCGCGTTCCCGAATTCAGACCCTGAGCCGTTCGTCTCTGGTTTTACACCTGCGGCCGCAACGGCGAATTCGAACGCGGGCGTAAAGCCCGCGACTACAGACTCGGAAAAACACCCGGCGTCGCAGATATCGATCTCCCCGGACACCTTCGTGCCGTTTGTTGTGGTGAACACAATCAACAACGCGGCACCTCAGCCGGAGCAGGAACAAACCACTGGGACCGATACGCCACTGAATGCGCTGGATGCGGAAGCATCGTTGTTACCTCCGGCGTTAGCGTCAAATCCAGCGCCGTTTGTCCGTGACCCTGAAGCCGACAAGGTTTGGTCGGACGTCAAAAAATTCGAAATCACAGTCCTGCATGAGACCGTTCAACCGTTGAGCACCGCTACACAGCCGGCGGCCGATTCCCAGGAAACGTCCGTGAGGCTTCAACAAGCGATGATCACGACAGATCCCGTCGTGAACCTTCAGCAGCAGTTGCTGCCGCGAATCGCAGCCATTTCAAAAACCGGAATCGACGTAAGGCTGCCCGAACGCAGCAAAGCGAGCGCTGCATCCGGATCGGCATCGGAGACGCACTCCGTGACGGTGATGCCCTTTGCAGATTCCACGCGTACGCCGGATCAGGTCGAGCAGGCCCGGCCCGCTCAGCCCGTCGAGATTCCGGTGACGCCGCATTTACAGGTCGTTCGAACCGTTGCCATGGAAGTAGGTGATTCGAATTCCCAGGTTGTGATCCGAATTGAAGAACGAGGCGGGGACGTAACGCTCCAGATGAATACAGCGAGTGAAGCGCTTCATCATGAACTGCAATCCTCGGTTGGATCTCTCGTTCACGCGCTCAAGCAGGAAGATGTTCCAGTTTCCAATATTGAAGTATCCCGGAAGTCACCCATCGAAAAGGTGCGCCGGATGAAGGAGGCTCATTAATGCAGGCCGCAGCAACAACGGCTGCCGCAACGACAGCGGCAGCAGCAGTCCCGACAACATCCGCAAACTCGACAACCTCGTCATCAACGGACACAGGTAAATCTCAACTGCAGCAGTCGCAGTTTCTGCAATTGCTTGTCGCGCAGCTCAAAGGACAAAACCCGCTTGATCCCAAAGACGGAACGGAATTTGTTTCGCAGCTCGCGCAGTTCAGCAGTCTGGAAGAGCTCAGCAACATTCGCAGCATCCTGGCGGGTATGTCCAAGACTTTGACTCCGCCGCCTCAAACGGCGAGTACGGCATCACAGTCATCAACCGCAACGTCTGCCACTAATCCATTTCAAGGAGTAAAGGAGTAACCATGGGTTTAACCACTTTTTCATCGGGATTGTCCGGCCTGTCAACAAACGCGCAAGGTTTGAACGTGGTGGGCAACAATCTCGCCAACCTGAATACTGTCGGGTTTAAAGCATCCAACATTACATTTACCGATCTCCTTGGCCAGATAACCAGCACACCGGGAACTGCAAAGTCCGGCAACACAACGCAGATCGGGGCTGGGGCGCAGGTAGGTTCAGTTCGGCAGTCTTTCGCTCAGGGAAGCATTCAGACGACGAATAATCCGCTGGATGTTGCGATTCAAGGCAGGGGTTTTCTTGTTGCGAAAAATGGAACGCAGCAACTCTACACGCGTGCCGGCAATCTGCATCTGGATGCCGATGGAAATCTCGTAACGGATAACGGAGCTGCCATCCAGGGTTATATCCGAAACCCCGCAACAGGGCTGATCGATACGAATCTTGGTCCCAATACGATCAAGGTTCCATCGGGCATTGACGGCGCTATCTCCACTTCTGAATTTGAGCTTGCAATGAACCTCGATGCGAACGCAGCCGATGGCGCGCAATTCAACACATCGGTTCAGGTCTACGATTCAGTCGGAAAGCCACACGTTGCGACACTCTCGTTCAAGAAAGAAATCAGCGGAGGAGCCACTCCGGTCACGAGGTGGCGATTTGACATCACCATTCCGAATAATGAAGTTGCCGGTGTTGCTTCAACCAACACGCAGAAGATCAGTCTGATTTCCGGCAACGTTGTGACCGGCGCGCCGGCAGCCGGAGCACTTGTGTTTGATAACGCTGGAAAATTAACTTCAGCTTACCTCGGAGCCGATCCGGCAAGCCTGCCCGCGCTGGGAAATCTCACCATTCCTCCATCAGGCACTGTTCTGCCGGCAATGGCGGATGGTGGTGTTTTGAGCAGCGCGATTACCTGGAAACTTCTGAATACGGGTACGACGAGCGAAGGCATCAGCGGTTTTGCCAGTCCGAGTGAAGTGACCGGCAACAGCCAGAATGGCATGCCCGCCGGATCGTTGAGCAATCTGTCGATTGGTTCCGACGGCACGCTCTCGGCTGTTTTCAGCAACGGCAAGATTGTCGATGTTGCTCAGATCATGCTCGCTCAATTTGCCAACGCCGATGGCCTTGTTCCTCAGGGAGGCGGCTTCTACGCGGAATCCACGGCTTCCGGGTCCAGCTTCTTCGGCACTCCGGGAGAAGGCGGCCGGGGCCGTTTAACGAGCGGCGCGCTTGAACAATCGAATGTGGATCTGGCATCCGAGCTGACCAAGATCATTACGTTCCAGCGCGGTTATCAGGCGAGCGCGAGGATCATTACGGTTACCGATCAGATCATGCAGGAAACAGTAAATCTGAGACAGTAGCCGATAAGAGGAAAATGAAGATGCCGCTGCCGCGCGCGTTCATTGTCGAGGATGAACCCGACATCCTGTTTCTTCTGCAGCAGAAAAGCGGGGACTACTATGAGTGCTGCGGTACGGCTTCTTCGGGTGAAGAGGCAATTGGGGGAATCACCAAAGCGAAACCGGATATCGTTTTCATGGATATTTCCCTTGGCGGCCGGATCGATGGGATTGCCGCCGCCGCACAGGTCCGATCGCGAATCGATGTCCCGATAATCTTCGTTACCGCGTATTCGGATCCCACAACGCTGGAGCGCGCGAAGCAGGCCGAACCCTACGGTTATCTGGTGAAGCCATTTGGCGAACACGATCTCCGCGCCGCGTTTGAGATAGCTCTGTACAAACATCGTGCGGACATGGCCATGCGACAGCTCGAGGCCCAAAGATGTGAGCGGGCAATTTCGGAAGGCAGTGAAATCGAGCGCCGCCGTATGGGCGAGGATTTACACGATGGTCTTGGACAGCATCTGACCGGCGTTGCCATTCTGTGCAAGGCTCTGGAGCACAACCTCGATGGTCAGCCGCAGGCGGCGGAAGCCGCCCGCATCACGTCGCTCGTCAACGAAGCAATACTCCTTACGAGACGTGTGGCGCGTGGTTTGATGCCCGTCGATTCCGAGCCGCTTGGGTTGTGGTCTGCGTTGAATGCGATGGCCGAGCAGGTGACGAATCAATCCAATGTGATCTGCAAACTGCTCTCTCAGGGTGACACTCGCGTTACGCCGCCCTTTGTTGCGAACCATCTTTACAGGATTGCTCAGGAAAGCGTGAACAACGCGTTGAAACACGCCAAACCATCGCGGATCGATATCCGGCTGTTGCGAAGCGGCGCTCAGGGCCTGTTGACGATTGCCGATGACGGCCGGGGTCTACCGGCAGATCTCGATGAAGCCTCGAAGAACGGACTGCAGATTATGCATCACCGCGCCCAGGAGATCGGCGGAACTCTGGATGTCACATCCGATATCCACGGAACCATCGTGACCTGCTGGTTTGTGGTTGAAGGCGAAGGAAGCTGACGAACCATGGAACCGCAGAAGAAGGCAAAGATCTTTTTTGTAGACGACCACCCGATTGTCCGGCAAGGCCTGGCTCAGTTGATCAATCAGCAGCATGACATGGAAGTCTGCGGCGAAGCCGAGGATGCCGTGACTGCAAATCAATGGATCAATCATCAACTGCCCGATGCCGTCATCGTCGATATCTCCTTGAAAGGCTCGGACGGTCTGGAACTCACGAAAAGCATTCGCGGCAGCCATCCTTCAATGGCGATCCTGGTGCTCTCGATGCACGACGAGTCGATATACGCCGAACGCGCCCTCCGCGCAGGCGCGAACGGCTACATCATGAAGCAGGCTGCAACGGAGAATTTCCTGCTGGCTCTCCGGCGCGTTCTGACCGGTGGGGTTTATCTCAGCGATGCCGCAGGCTTGCAAATCGTGAGGGGCATTGTTCAAAGCGCTAATGCTGTGACGAAGTCACCGGTGGAGCGCCTGAGCGATCGTGAACTTGAGGTGTTTCGCTGGGTTGGCGACGGTCTCGGTCCTCGTGAAATTGCCTCCAGACTGAACCTCAGCGTGAAAACCGTCGAAACGCATCTGGCTCGCATCAAAGAGAAAGTGGCCGTGCGAAGCTACCGTGAACTCATTCGCCACGCTGTTCAGTGGTGCGAGAGGGAGGGCAGCTAGCTATCTGGACCGGCACCTGTCGGGAAATTCCCTACACCAGCCTGCTCCGTTTCCCCGCATTAGAATCGTGTCCCACCCGATCATTCGATTAAGGCCTTCGGACGATTAGAGAGGCTATGCAAAACCCTGTTCCGGCACGTGTCAAAGATTCCGGCGCAACGAAAAGTCCTCAACTCATGGTAGTTGAGGACGAAGGCATTGTGGCGGCTGACATTGTGAAATGTCTTCACCGGCTGGGTTTTCCCGCAGTCACTGCAGTTTCGTCGGGCGAAGAAGCTCTGGAAACACTTCAAAACTATCACCCGGACCTTGTGCTGATGGATATCACGCTGTCAGGCAAGCTCGATGGAATCGAAACCGCGATGGAAATCCGGGAGCGTTCCGATACCCCGGTCATCTACCTTACCGCCCATGGCGATGGCCCCACAGTCGCTCGCGCAAAGTTGACAGGGCCGCACGGTTACCTGCTAAAGCCATTCGACGACAGAAGCCTCCGCGCTGCCGTCGAAACCGCTCTGCATAAGGCCACACTGGAACAAAGCCTTCGAGAACATCAGGAATGGCTCGACGCGATACTCAAGGGTATTGGCGATGCCGTGATCGTCACCGATCGCAACGGATGCATCACGTTCATGAATCCGGTTGCCGAAATTTTTACCGGATACAAAGGGAAAGACGCCGTTTCGAAACCCATCGCAGACGTCGTTCGCGCTCTGGACGAGGACTCTCACCATCCCGTGGAAAGTTCCGCGCTCAAGGCTATTCGATCAGGCAGGCCGGCAAACGCTGAGGCGCATGTCGTCCTCGAATCCAGAGATGGCGGTCAGACGTGTATCGAAGAAACGGCCTCGCCCATCATGGATTCCGAAGGAGCGATAACCGGAGCCGTTCTAATCCTCCGCGATACGAGCGAACGCCGCCGCCATGAGGCGGAGCTCCAGGCGCTGTCGCTCATGGATGATCTCACCGGACTCTATAACAGGCGCGGCCTCACGCAAGTCGCCCGAACAATGCTCCGCCTTGCGGCGCGCAACGGCGCAGACGTCGATGTGTTTTGTATCGATGTGGATTCCCTCAAGCAAATCAACGACAACTTTGGCCACAGCGAAGGCGATCGGGCCATCGTCCGAACCGCCGAGATCTTGAAGAATTCCTTCCGGTCTTCCGATGTCCTCGCGCGTTTGGGAGGAGATGAGTTCGTTGCATTGGCGACGAGTGTTTGCGGGAATGAAAAAGCAATCATGGATCGCCTCGAAGAGGAACTGAAAAAGGATAACGAGCGCTGTGGCGGAAAGTACGTTCTGTCGTTCAGCGTCGGCGTTTGCCGGTCCGAGGCCGGCGACGGGCTCTCGCTCGAAGATCTCATGTCGCGGGCGGACAAGGTTCTTTACGCCAAAAAGCGCGACAAGATGCGCTTCGGCGGAAACAGGGCTGAAACGGATCAGGGCAACACTCTCAAGAGCGAATCAGCGGCCAACTCGGTTCAGCCCGGCCCTGGCCGCTACAGACGAGAAGCGCTTGCAGTGTTTAACACGAGGTTCAGGTAAAAGGGTGGGTTGTGGATCGACATCGAATTCTTGTCGTTGAAGACGACGGCATTGTTGCCAGTGATCTTGAAAGGTGTCTGACCGGCGCCGGATGCGAAGTTGTCGGCTGGGCGTGCTCGGGTGAAGAAGCCTTCGAAAAAGCGAAGGAGTTTTTGCCGGATCTGATTCTGATGGACATCAACCTGGGAGATGAAAAGGACGGAATTCAGGTGGCAGAAGACATTCGCAACGAAATGTCCGTACCGGTCGTTTATCTGAGCGCTTACAGCGGATCGAAAATCATCCAGCGCGCCAAGGCGACAGAGTCTCTGGGTTACGTGCTGAAACCCTTCAGCGAAAGGCAGCTTTGCCTGACGATCGAGATGGCGATGTATCGCCACCAGATGGAGGTTCGGCAGGAGCGTCTGATCCGGGAAATGCGCGAGACATTCGATGAGTTCAAGACCGAGATGAAGAACATGATTTGCTCCAGTTGCAGAAAGACGCGCGACGAACAAATCGATTGGCGACAGTATGAAACTTTTACGGCCGGCAACGGCAATTCAAAGTTCAGTCATTGATGACCTGGACAAAGAGAATGGAGGTCAACACCCACTGACGGGTGAACGCGAAATCATGCACGGCAACGCAGCATGCATCCAGAAAGAGAGCGGAGCATCAGAGGTATCGATTCGCAAAAATAAACCGGCAAAGTCGCTGGGGATCGTGGAATTTCCCCGCGGCATCCTCATCGTGGAGGATGAAGGCATCGTCGCTGCCGACATCGAGCGAAGCCTCAGGGCGCTCGGCTACCGGGTTCGTGGCTCGGTTCCTTCAGCGGAAGAGGCGCTCGATAAGGTTGCAGAGGTTCAACCTGAACTCGTCCTGATGGACATTGTCCTTGCGGGTCCAATGGACGGCGTTGCGGCTGCGGACGCAATTCGAGAGCGTTTCAACATACCCGTCATTTATCTCACTTCTCATACCGATCTCTCGACTGTGCAGCGCGCGAAACAGACGGAACCTTACGGATATGTCGTGAAACCGTTTGACGTTCGAACACTCCGCGTCGGCATCGAAACGGCGTTATGCCGGCACGAAGCCGAGACTCGCCTGAAGGAAGTGCAACGGCAAGCGGAAGCCGAACGAATGCGGCTTGAAGAACAACTCCGCCAGTCGCAGAAGAATGAAACCGTCGGGCAGTTTGTAAACGCGATTGCGCACGATTTCAATAATCTCCTGATGCCGATTCTGGGCTACACGGAATTGATGCAGGAATCGCTGAATATAGCGGATCCACTTCGGACGAAACTCAACATGATTCAATCCTGCGCGCAACGCGCAGCCGATCTCACGCGATATCTGCTGTCCTTCAGCCGAAAGCGAATGCTCGAAATGACATTGACCAACCTCAACGAAGTGCTGACGAAATTCCGGCCGATATTCCAGCGGCTCATACCGGAAGACATCAAGCTGGAAATCTGTCTGGATCCCAAGACCGTTCAGGTGAAAGTGGATCCCATGCAAATCGAACAGTTGGTGATGAACCTGGCCGTGAATGCACGCGATGCCATGGAAGGAGGGGGAACATTGACGATCGAAACAAGCTCTATTCGTCTTCACACTGACCCGGCGCCCGGAACTCGAGGTCTGCGGCCCGGTCATTATTCAGTGCTCAAAGTTCGCGATACCGGTACAGGAATGGATCAGAAAACTCTCGCGCGAATCTTCGAGCCGTTTTTCACGACAAAGCCAAACGGTAAGGGAACGGGTTTGGGTTTGGCCACGGTGCGCAGCATCGTTAAACAGCACGGAGGTTGGATCGATGTCGAGAGCCACCCTGGCCATGGAACCGTTTTCACAATCTATCTGCCCAAGGCAGAAACTATTTCTCCAACCGCTGAAGCGCTTCTTCGAGATGTACACGAAGCCTTCGGCCGGCATCCGCGCTGAATCGAGTTTGTGGATATGACGTATACCGACGAAATGATGAAACATTACCGCCTCCGGTATGTGCCGATGCTGGCGACTGTAGTGATTGTGTATTTTACCGCTGCGGTTTTTGGCTTATCCCTGTCGTTTACGACACGGTCGGTTACAGCCGTCTGGCCGCCGGCGGGGATTGCCCTTGCGGCTTTTCTCTTGTTCGGGTACCGGGCCTGGCCTGGAGTGTTGATCGCTTCCTTCGCATCACATGTGGTGTCCAGACAACCGATTTTCGTGGCGGGCAGTATCGCCGCGGGCGACACGCTGGCGGCGTTTGCCGGCGCCTACGTTCTGAATCGTTTTATCGGTTTTGATGAACTTCTTAATCGAACGAAGAACGTTATGGGATTGATCGCGGTCGCACTCTCCACCGCGACGATCAATGCGGCATTCAGGGTGATTATTCCTGCCCTCGCCGGCATGATTCGTCAACCCTTCAACCCTTCGCTGTGGTTGCTCTATTGGCTCGTAAACGCAGCCGGCATTTTGACCGCTACGCCATTCTTCCTGACGTGGGCGAAGCACCGCGGCGTTACATGGAAAGGGTGGAGACTCGTCGAATGCGCCGCTTTGTTTATTTCCCTTAGTGCCGTGAGCTGGTTGGTTTTCTTCGGGAATAACAAAATGGCGTATTACGTCTTTCCCTTTCTGATCTGGGCGGCGCTGCGTTTTAGCCAGCGTGAAGCGGTTACGGCATCATCGATCGTAGCCGCAATCGCAGCATGGGGAGCGATGCAGAGAGTCGGCCCGTTTTCTTCCGGCACGCTCGACGTGCGTCTCATCACGCTCGACTTGTTTGTTGGCGTTACCGGAGTCACTGCGCTTCTCCTCGGCGCGGTTACTGCCGAGCGCGAACAGGCACGCAGGCGTTCGATCATTGCGCGGGAGGAACTTGAAGATCGCGTTCTTGAACGCACATCGGAGTTGGCTCAGGCCAACACCGAATTGATGAAGCTCAACGAACGATTGAGCCGCCGGACGACCGAACTCGCCGAAAAAAGTGAAGAGGTTGAAGCTTTTGTTTACACGGTCTCGCATGACCTTCGCGCGCCACTCGTGAACCTCCAGGGATTCTCGAAAGAACTCGAACGAGAATGCGCTCAACTGAAGCAGTTCCTGGAATCGGCGGCTCTGCCGGAAAAAGTTGAAGATGAAGTTCAATCGATCCTGAACGAAGGCATCCCCGGAGCACTGCGATACATCAGCGCCAGCACTACAAAGTTCCAGAGGTTGATCGATGCGCTTTTGCGATTATCGCGATCGGGACGTCAGGAGTACCGGTCCGAGGAAGTCGACACTGAAGCAGTGGTGGGTGCAACTCTGGATTCCATGAGAGACGCCATCAAATCCACCGGCGCGGTCGTTTCAGTCCAGTCCTTGCCGCCGGCTGTTGGAGATCCGACGGCGATCGATCAGGTGTTCTCGAACCTGATTGGGAACGCTCTCAAATATCTTGATCCTGGCCGTCCCGGCATGATTGAGGTCGGTGGCGAGCGCAAGAACGGAATGGTTCACTACTGGGTCCGCGACAATGGAGCCGGAATTCCCGCAAGCGCAAGCCACCGTCTCTTTCAGGTCTTTCAGCGTTTCCATCCGAAGCTGGCATCCGGAGAGGGCATGGGTCTCGCAATCGTCAAGCGTGTTGTCGAGCGCCATGGAGGCAAAGTCTGGGCCGAGAGCCAGGAGGGAAGAGGTACGGAATTTCACGTAACTCTCCCCGGTGCGGTTCATGAACAGAGGAAAGCGTCATGAAGGAAACTCACAAAGTAAGTGTTCTGGTTGTGGATGACGACGAGGGACATATCGAACTCGTAAAGCGAAATCTGCGGCGAGCCGGAATCAACAATCCGATCGTCGCCGTAACGCATGGAGTCGAAGCTCTGGATTATGTCTTCTGTCGCGGTTCTCATACGGACCGTAAGGGCGAGGTTCTTGTTTTGCTCGATATCAACATGCCGGGTCTCGATGGTGGCGAAGTGCTGCGGCAGATCAAGGCAAATCCGGAAACTCGAAAAGTTCCGGTCATCATGCTGACGACGACGGACGATCCGCGCGAAGTGAACCGATGCTACGAACTCGGCTGCAATGTCTACGTGACGAAGCCGGTCGAAACCACGGCCTTCATCGATGCAATCAACCGGTTGGGTTTGTTCATATCCGTCGTCAGCATGCCATCCGAGACAAAGGCCGAGTTGAGGGCGCTGTAAATGTCGAGCATCGCGATCGAAAACCCTGTTCTGATTGTTGAAGACGACGAAGCTACAGCAGAGCTTGAAAGCCGCGCGCTTTCGAGATCGGGAGCGGGTGTGTGTACGGTCAACACCGCAAAAGAGGCGGTCGCCCTGTTGCAACATGGGTCCTTCCGAGCCGTTTTGCTGGATTATCAGTTGCCCGATGGAACTCCCTGGTCGGTTCTCGAGGCGGCACAGTCACACATCCCCCGAATTCCAGTCATCATCGTGACCGCAATGGGAAGCGAGCGAATCGCTGAAGAAGCCATCCATCGCGGTGTCGCCGACTACATCAAGAAAACACACACATTCTGGGATGAACTGCCGGGAGTCGTGGAACGTGTGTCCCGAGTCGCAGAACTCGAAGAAGCAAATCGATGGCTCGCCACAATAGTGGATTCCTCGAGCGACGCGATCATCGGCCAATCCCTTAAAGGAATTGTGACGAGCTGGAACCGTGGCGCAGCGCGGCTTTTCGGCTACGCTCCGGAAGAAATCATTGGAAAGCCGATGGCTCTGTTGATTCCCGGCAATGCCATCAGAAAAGAAGAAGAGATCCTTTCGCAAATCAATCTGGACCGTCAGGTGGCCCGTGTCGAACTGGTTCGTTCGCACAAGGACGGGAGAGAGATTCCCGTGTCGGTCACGATTTCGCCAATCATCGATCCTGCGGGAGGTGTGGTCGGTATTTCACAGATCGCTCGCGATATTACTGAACAAAAAGAAGCAGAGCGGCGAATGAGATTGTCCCTGAAGGAAAAGGAAATCCTGTTGAAGGAGATTCACCACCGCGTCAAAAACAACCTTCAGGTGATATCGAGCCTGCTTAGTCTTCAGTCCGGCCAGCTCTCGGAACCTTCCGCCGTTCGCGCGCTGGCAGATTGTCAAAACCGCGTTCAGTCGATCGCGCTGGTCCACGAAAACCTATATCAAGTGGAGAATCCGTCGCACGTGGATCTCGGTCAATACGTCCGAACTCTGATGGCTAATCTTTGCCACAGCCAGAATGCGGCTGAACGCGGTATTTCAACCAGATTGGATGCCAATGGAATTCGTCTTGGGATCGATAAAGCGATTCCGTGTGGACTTATCATTAATGAACTCGTAACGAATTCATTGAAACATGCCTTTCCCGGCCGAACCGGATCGGTGTATGTGGGTTTTCGGCGATCTTCCGATCAAAAACTCGAGCTGCTGGTCGAAGATGATGGAGTCGGCCTTCCTGGAAAAGAACCGAAAAACGCCACGACTCTGGGACTGCATCTCGTCTACACGCTTGCCAAACAACTGCGTGCCGATGTCGAAGTCCATCACCAGCAAGGCATGGCTTTCAAATTCAGATTCCCCGTTGAGGCTTATGTTGCGGCACATTGACGCCTCTCGTCTTCATGTTAGATTAGTCGCCTATGGACGAGGAAAAGGTGAGAAAGTGGCTGCACGATTTGAACAACCGCGTTGGAATGATCCTTGCCAGCGCGGAATTGATGCAGCTCGAAAAACTCAGTCCCAAAGCCGAACAACGGGCAAAGTTAATTGAAGAAAAGTCGCTCGAAATTCGGCAGGTCATCCGCGAAATGATCGACCACTTATTCGGCTGAGATATCGTAAGTCAGCAAAACGCGACGTACGTGTCAAACGGCTGACCCGCCAGGTTCGTAAGTCATTCAATTTATGTTTCCCGCAAAAGGCAAACTGCGTGCATTTTCCACGCCCTGAAACGGAGGAGGCAAACCGTGCCCGAAGAAACAGCTACTGAAGAACAGCCGAAAGCTCCCGCTAAAGGAGGATCGTCGCCAATTATGAAACTGTTGCTCATCGTCTTGCTGGCGATTGGATCCAGTGCTTCCGGCGGTGTGGTGTCATGGATCCTGATCAGCAGAACGCTGAACTCGGTCAAAGCGGCGGCCGAGAAGCCCCCGGCGCCGGAAAAAGATGAAGCGACAAAAGCTGCCGAGTTGATCGAAAAGGGAGGCGTTTTACCGCTCGAACCTTTTGTCGTGAACCTCGCTGATTCTGAAGCTTCACGTTACCTTCGAATCAAAGTCACGCTGATGCTGGATAACAAGACCAAGTTGAAAGAACTGGCGGACAACACTACCCTTCAGATCAAGCTGCGCGATGTCATTCTCCAGTGCCTGACCGCCAAGAGTTCGCACGATCTCACTAACGAAGCCGGCAAGGCAGCCCTTCGCCATGAGCTCCAGGAAAAAATCACGCCGTATTTCCGCGACCCGAAGCTTGTCGACGTGATGTTCACAGAGTTTGTGATCCAGTTATGAGCGACAAACCAGACGCTATTGTTCTGCGCACGGATGCTCTGCTGCGGGAACTCGAAATGGTCCGCGATATTCCAATGCGTATCGCCATTGAGGTCGGCCGCATGCGCATCAGCGTTCGCGAGTTGTTAAAGCTGTCTCCCGGTGCCGTCATCGAGCTTAAAAAGCCCGCGGGCGATCCTTTCGATGTTTGCGTCAACGGAGTCCAGATTGCGCAAGGAGAAGTCCTGATGGTGGAGCAGGCGGCAAGCGTAAGGATTCTCGAAATGCCCCGGCAGATGGGTCTCGGCGCATGATCGCTCTTCAAGCTGTTGGTTCACTGATCCTGATACTGGGCGGATTGATTCTTGTGCTGCAGTTGCTGAAGAAGTACGTGCCGTCCATGGCGGGTCCCCGCGATCTCTCAGTCATTGAACAGCTTCACCTCGGAGACCGTTGCCGGATCATGGTTGTCAAGATTCGTGGTGAAGAATTGCTGATCGGCGTCACGCGAGAGCAAATCTCCATTCTGAATAAACTCGGTACGGATGTATGAGGAAATACAAAGAAACAAAGGATACGAAGCCGCAAAGCAAGACCGCCGCAAGAGTTTTGAGCGCGGCCTTTCTATGTGGCCTGGTGTCCTTCGTGTTTTTGTGTTTCCTGTCCACAACGGCGTTCGCCGCTGCGGCGGCTCCGGCAGCGGCTTCATCGGTGAGAGTGGATATGAGCGGCGGCTCCGGCCAGGTACAAATGACACTCCCGGTGCAAATCCTGGTTTTGTTGACGCTGCTGACATTTCTGCCTGCCGTCATTATTTCCCTGTCGTCATTCACACGAATCATTATCGTTTTTCACTTCCTGCGGCAGGCCCTGGGGACGCAGGAAGCTCCGTCGAATCAGATTCTCATCGGGCTCGCACTGTTTCTTTCGTTCTTCATCATGAACCCGACGCTGACCAGCATGTACAACAACGCGTATCAGCCCTGGTCGAAGGGTGAGATCGATCAGGACCAGGCCATTGAGCGGGGTACAACACCTCTCAAGCAATTCATGCTTCGAAGCACACGTGAGAAGGATTTGCAGCTCTTTGTCGAGATGTCCGGTGGCCCGAAGCCGAAAACTCCAGACGATTTGCCGATGCGCGCGGTGATGCCGGCTTTCATGATTTCTGAAATCAAAACTGCCTTTCAGATTGGATTTGTACTCTTTCTGCCGTTCCTGGTGATCGACATGGTGGTCTCGTCAGTCTTGCTTTCGATGGGAATGATGCAATTGCCTCCGGTCATGGTCTCACTTCCGTTCAAAGTGCTTCTCTTCATCATGGTGGACGGTTGGAATCTCGTCATTTCTTCATTGGTAAAAAGTTATGTCTGAGGAACTCATCCTTCGCCTTGCGAAGCAGACGCTGGAAACCGTGCTCATGGTGAGTGCGCCGATGCTGGGCGCGGGCTTGATCGTGGGGGTGATCATCAGTGTGATACAGATCGTGACGTCGATTCATGACACGGCACTGGCATTTGTTCCGCGCATTGTCATGACGTTCGTGATTTTTCTGGTCGTTTTTCCGTGGATGATGGGAACGATGGTGTCCTACACCCACATGCTGTTCTCTTCATTCAATTCATACACACGGTGATTCCCCTTTCGCTTTCCATTTCTTATCTCTACATTCTCCACATCGTCATCATCGCTGTGCGTGTGGGCGCTGCGCTTTTGTTTGCGCCGATATGGGGACATCCGGGGCTGACCCAGTATCTGAGGATTCTGCTCGTTTTTTCCATCGCCCTGGGAATCGCGGCCGTGACTCCTTTCAATCCGCAGGCCTACACCAATCCCGCGCTGACCATTCCTGCGGAATTCCTGATTGGCCTGTTGCTCTCGATGGGAATTCGAATCGCATTTGCGGGCCTTCACTTCGGAGGACAACTTGTGGGATACCACCTGGGTTTTTCCGCGGTGCAGGCTATCGATCCTCAGACGCAGAACCGATCGACGTTGATGTCGGGATACTTCACGATTCTGGGCTACGTTCTCCTGCTGGCGGCGGACCAGCATCATTTCATGCTTCGGGCTTTGGCCGACAGCTATAAGGTTTTTCCCGTCGGGACATCCGTCGCGGCGTCGCAATGGATTGGAGCGCTGATCGAAGCTTCGAAAGAAATTTTCATCATCGGTTGGAAAATCGCGCTTCCGGTTTTTCTCGCCACATTTCTTCTCGAAGTCACTGTCGGATTCATTTCACGCATTCAACCGCAGATCAACACGATGGTTGTGACCGCGCCGTTGAAGATCATTGTCGGCATCGTTGTATTGGGAGCTTCTCTCGCTTTCGTACCTCGGGCGATCGGCCCCGCTTTGCAGATGATGGTCTTGAGGAAATGACGCATGGCGGCCCAGAACGGCGAACGCACAGAGAAAGCGACTTCCCGCCGGCGGCAAAAAGCCCGGGCACAGGGGCAGTTTGCGTATTCCCAGGAACTCACGTCTGCAATGACACTGGCAGCCTGTCTCGCAACCGCCTACTACTGCCTCCAGTCACCTGCCGGATTCAGGGCTTTTTTTACTAACACGCTTCAGAACATATCAACCGTCCAGAATCCCGAAATCATCGTTCACGTGATCCGTCAGGCCGGAATCTATTTCCTCGCTGCGGCCGCGCCCATATTTATCGCAGCCGTTGCTGCGGCCCTGGCCGGAAATGTCCTGCAAGGTCTGCCGGTCTTCGCTCCGGAAGCCGCCACGTTCAAGTGGGATCGCCTGAATCCGATACAGGGTCTCGGGCGGCTGAAGACGCAGCTCTCATGGATTCAATGGCTGAAGCTGATCACGCTTACCGGTGTGATCTCGCTGATTGTGTGGAAGACATTTTCGGCAAATTGGGCGGAGCTGATCACTCTTCCTGCGCGATCGGTGGAATCGTCGAACGGTATTTTGAAGTCCCTCACACTGCGTACCACTCTTTACATCACGGGGGCCGTCGGAATTTTGGCAGTTGCGGATTTCTTTATTCAGCGATGGCGTTTTGAACAAAGCATCAAGCAGACGAAAGCTGAAGTGAAGGAAGACATGAAGGCCCTTGAAGGAAATCCGGCGATCAAGGGCAAAATCCGCACAATTCAGCGCGAAACCGCTCGCCGCCGCATGATGTCGCGCGTGAAGGACGCCGACGTGATTGTCACAAATCCGACTCACTACGCAGTAGCTCTGGAATACAAGCCGGAACGAATGGCGGCTCCGCGCGTGATAGCAAAGGGCCGGAACTGGCTGGCGCAGAGAATCAAGGAACTCGGTCGGGAACATGACATCCCCACCGTCGAAAACGTGCCTCTGGCGCGTGCTTTGTATCGAAGTGTCGAGATCGAACAAGAGATTCCGATGAGCCTGTATAAGGCTGTTGCTGAAGTGCTCGCATACGTTTACAAGATTCGCAAACGATCCTGATAGGTAGTTATTGCCTATTGGTACCTTGTTTGCATTGTCGGGGCCGTCATGAAGTCGCAACTTGCAATGCCGATCGCGATCGTCGTTATTCTGATCGCCGTCATCATTCCGTTACCGACATTTATTCTCGATGTCCTTATATCGACAAACATTGCGTTGTCTGTAGTCATCCTTCTGTCTTCCGTTTATTTGCTCAATCCGATTCAGTTCTCATCGTTCCCATCGATTCTGTTGATGACCACCCTGTTTCGGCTGTCGCTCAATATCGCTTCGACCCGGCTCATCCTTCTCAATGGAAGCCAGGGCATGTCCGCGGCGGGCGATGTGATTCGGGGGTTCGGCCAATTTGTTGTCGGCGGCAACTATGCCGTCGGTATCGTCATTTTTCTCGTTTTGATCGTGATTCAGTACGTCGTGATCAATCACGGCGCGGTCCGCATTTCCGAAGTTACGGCGCGTTTCACGTTGGACGCGTTGCCGGGCAAACAGCTCGCAATCGATGCGGACCTCAATGCCGGAATCATCGATCAGCAGGAAGCCCGCGAGCGACGGGTGGAGATCGGCAGGGAAGCCGAATTCTACGGCGCCATGGATGGCGCCATTCGCTTCACGCAGCGTGACGCCATGGCATCCATTCTGATCACGCTGATCAACATTATCGGTGGATTGTTCATCGGGGTATTCCAGTTCGACATGCCGGTGGTTACCGCGCTCACGACCTTCACCGTGTTGACGATCGGTGATGGCCTTGTTACAGCCATCCCGTCGCTGCTGATCTCCATCGCAGGCGGTTTGGTTACAACCCGGTCGGCTTCCGACGTCAGCATGGGCCAGGAAGTATCGATGCAGCTTTTCTCGAATGCGAAGCCGGTCTACTTCGGGTCGGGAATCATCGCGGGTCTCGGCCTTATTCCGGGTTTTCCAAAGTTTTCGTTTTTCTTTCTCGCCACCACCCTTGGTTTCATCGCGTTCACTCTCGCGAAGGCGGCAAAGGAACGCGAACGTGCGCCTGCGCCGGCAGACAAGGCCAAGGAAGGATCGGCTACCGACAAGGCAACGACGTTCCTGAAGATCGACAGCCTCGCGATCGAAATCGGTTATGGACTCATCGGCATCGTCGACGTTCAACAGGGTGGAGACTTCCTCAATCGCATTCGATCGATCCGGAAGCAAATGGCGCAGGACATCGGTGTCATCGTACCGCCGGTGAATATCACGGATAACCTGAAACTCAGCCCACGCCAGTATTCCATCCTGCTCAAGGGTATTGAAATCGCGCGCGGTGAACTCATGATCGACAAGTTCCTAGCGATCAATCCAGGCAATGTCACGGCAAAGATCGAAGGCCTTCCCACCGAGGAACCGACATTCGGCCTGCCGGCGTTCTGGATCACCAAGGACAATCGCGAGCGCGCGCAGTTGATGAATTACACAGTGGTTGATCCTGCAACCGTGCTGGCCACGCATCTGACGGAAACCATCAAGCGCCACGCGTACGAACTCGTCGGCCGCCAGGAAGTAAAGGCTCTTATCGATTACGTCGCTGAAACACATCCGAAGCTCATCGAAGAGCTCGTTCCCAAGACACTGTCGCTGGGCGACGTTCAGAAGGTTCTACAGAACCTGCTTCGGGAAAGAGTTTCCATACGCGACCTCATCACGATTTTTGAAACGCTCGCGGATTACGGCACTCAGACCAAGGATCACATCACTCTGACGGAAATGACGAGAGCCGCGCTCAATCGATCGATTAGCAGGTCATTGGTGAATGAGCAGGGTGAACTTCCGGTTATTACGCTGGCGCCGCAATGGGAAACGAAGTTGAACGATGCGATGGTCAAGAGCGAATCCGGTACCTATCTCGCTCTGGATGCGGCGACGTTCGAACGCCTTATTAAATCGCTCACGGATGTCTGCCAGAGAACAATGGCATCGCAGTGGACATTGCTGTGTTCCAGCGGCTTGCGATTCCACATGCGGAAATTGATCGAACGATTCATGCCGCAGCTCGCCGTCATATCACCCAATGACATTCCGCCGAACGTTCAAATCGTTTCAATTGGAGTTGCAGAACAATGAAGGTCAAAACCTACACGACTCAATCCCTGCAGCAGGGTCTCGAGGACATCAAGCGGGATCTCGGAAGCGACGCTTTGATACTCAGCACAAAATCGGTGAAGGTGCGTCCTCGATATCGCCTGTTCAAGAAACCAGGTTGGCAAATTACTGCGGCATCGGAAGAGAAACTTACAACCCTGGCTGGAAATGCTGAACCCTCACCCGCTGCTTCGCAGCGGCCTCTCGCGGACGGAGAGGCGAGCGCGCAGCGCCCCGCATCCTCCGCTGCCGTCGCGGTGGCTCCGGCTCTCGAACCTGTTCTGCCGCGCCGCGATCCACGCATGGAAGAACTGATCGGCGAAATCGCAGCGTTAAACAAATCGCTTCGATCGATCAGCAAAGCCATTCCTTCGAGTTCGGAAAGTGGAAGCGGCATGTTTGCTGAATTGGTCAATCAGGGAATCGATCACGATTTCGCGGACCATCTTGTTGCGACGGCCTCACGAGGCAAGCCTGCGCCGTCGGAACTTCGCGACAGAATCCGTCGATTGATGGCCGACCAGATCATCATTGCTCCACCGGCCGAACTTTATGCCAAGACGCGAGTCGTCAGCGCCTTCGTCGGGCCGACAGGGGTTGGGAAAACCACAACGATCGCCAAAATTGCCGGCCATGCCTCGATCCGCATGCGAAAGAAAGTCGCCATGATTTCGACGGACATTTCACGCATCGGCGGCCAGGAACAACTGAGCCGGTTCGGCCAGCTTCTCGGCATTCCGACGTATGGATGCGCGGATGTCGCGGCTCTCAAGGATCTGGTCGACAGCCTGGATGAGTACGATCTTGTGCTTATCGATACAGCCGGATCCAGCCCGTCCGACCTTGCGCGGCTTGCGAAGCTCGAAGCCGTGACCTCGACCGCAGGCGCAAAAGTCCATCTTGTGCTGAGCGCGACGACGCGATCGGAAGACATCACGAAGATCGTCATTCGCTTTCAGCGCTTTTCCCCGAACAGTGTGATTTTCACCAAGATCGATGAAACCGATGCGAAAGGAACGATCGCAGGCGATCTTCATCGAAACGATCTTGCACTTTCTTATTTGACGAACGGGCAGCGAGTGCCCGAAGACCTTTTGGTCCCCAGCGCCGAAGATCTGGCGCGATTTGTTCTATCTCCGGAGCCCGCGATATGACCAGCGCAGAGAGAGAAAAACTGATCAACGAGACATTACCGTTGATCAAGCACATTGCGCATCGTATAGCCCTGAAGCTGCCATCCAATATTGAAATGCGGGATTTGATCAATGCGGGTGTCATCGGGCTGCTCGATGCGATCGACAAATTCGATCCCGAACGCAATGTAAAGTTCAAAACCTATGCCGAAGTCCGGATTCGCGGCGCCATCCTCGACTCCCTTCGCATACTCGACTGGGCGCCGCGCTCGCTGCGCAAGAAGAGCAAGGATCTGGAAAAGATCTATGCCGAATTCAGCCAGAAACTGGGCCGGCCGGCAACCGACGAAGAGGTGTCTGAAGCGCTTGGTGAAGATCTCGACAAATTTCACGCCCTTATCGATCAGCTTCAGGGCTTGAACATCGGATCGTTCGAAAGCATTGCCAACAGCGAAGAAGGCGAGACCTACATCAGTTATTACCCCGATAACGGCGACAACGATCCTTACGCGAAATTTGAATCGAACGAATTGACAAAGCTGCTGGCGGAAGCCATCGATCAGTTGCCGGAAAAGGAGCGTCTGGTTCTTTCGCTTTACTACTACGAAGAATTCACCATGAAGGAAATTGGAACTCTTCTCGGAGTCAATGAATCCCGCGTGTCGCAACTCCATACCAAAGCCACGTTACGGCTGCGTGGAAAACTCGAAAAACTGGCGCCGAATGCCGAGGCGCTGCTGAAAGCTGCGGCTGCAGGATAACGACAAAATGAATCAGGAAAAGAAAGTCGACCGCTTTAATTTCAAACGACCGGACCGCATTTCCAAGAATCAGATTCGCTCGCTGCATTCGCTGCACGATCGATTTGCACGGAACCTCTCATCTTCGTTGTCGGCGTATTTCCGGTCTTTTGTCGAAATTGCGCTCCTCGACGTCAGTCAGATCAATTACGGTGATTTTCTTGCGACGCTCTCCGAGCCTACGTGTTATTCGGCTCTTTCCCTGTCACCTCTTGAAGGAACTGCGGGTTTCGAGTTAAGCCCGGCGCTCGCGTTCCCCATGATCGACCGGTTGCTTGGCGGCGAGGGCAGCCCAATGACGCGCAACCGGCCCATGACCGAAATCGAGCAGAGCATCATCAACAACGTCCTGAAACTCATTGTTGAAAACCTCAAAAAGATCTGGCGTCCCGTTTATGCAATCGATTTCTCTGTAACGGCGACAGAAACGTATTCGCACATGGTTCAGGTCACAACGCCCAATGAGATGGTTATCCAACTCGTGTTTGAGACTCGCATTGGAGACACCGTCGGCAAGATGAATTTCGCCATACCGACGCTGGTGCTCGAGCCGATGATCAATGTCTTCGATCAAAAGCAAAGCAGGAAGGAAACGATGCACAGCTCGACTCTGGTCTACATGCTGCGCAACATTCCTATCAATGTGAGCATTGAAACAGCTTCAACGCCGTTTGCAATGGAATCGCTGCTTTCATTGCAGGTCGGCGACACCATCGTTCTTGATCAGCGGGAGGAATGGCCGCTCACGATCAAGCTTGCCGGCCGGGAAAAGTTTTTGGCCCTGGCGCAGGTAACAGACGGCAATCGGCGAGCTTTTGCCGTTACAAGTCCAATTCGCTCCAGAAAAGAGGAACTCGTCAATGGATAACGAGAATAGCGGAAATCTGGCCCTTCTCATGGATGTGCAGTTGCCGGTTTCAATCCGGTTTGGTGAAACCGAAATGATGCTGGAAGAAGTCGTGAAACTGGGCGCCGGCTCTGTGATTGAGCTGAATTCCGGTATCGACCATCCGGTGGAATTGATTGTTAACAACCGTACTCTGGCCCGCGGCGAGGTTGTCAGCGTGGACGGATATTACGGAATACGCGTAACGGAGATCACAAATGCTGGCGAACGTTTCAAATCTCTCAACACATAGCCCGAGTCTGCTCTACACGCTGCTCGCGCTTTATGGTGGGCTGACGCTCGTGATTCTGACGTTTGTCTACGCGAAGTTCCGAACTGCGTCCAGAGCCCTCCGTCTGCTGAAGATCGATTGGCAGAACGCGGATTCCCGGCACGCAAATCTGGTGGAACAGGCGCACGAACACATGAATCAGTTTTCGCAATTGTCGAAGACAGCCGCCCCCGCGGCGTCGCCGGCTCCTGTTCAGACCGGAGCTATCAGTTTCGATCTGCGAAACCAGGTCGTGGTCATGGCCAAAAAGGGATTCACTTCAGGCGGCATCGCGCGAACGTGCGGTTTGAATGAGGGCGAAGTCGAGGTCCTCCTCGGAATGGCTCGTTTGCAGAATCGGCAGGAATTTCCGGATGGGTCCATTCTTACCTATCGGCAGACGTCGTGAGGACTTTAGCGGTCTTGAAGTTGTTTTCGGCGGTCAGGTTGCACTACGGCGTGGGGATCAGAGCGTGGGGGGACCGGCCAGGTGTTAAGAGGCCACAAAGCGGCGTACCGAAAGGATCTGGCCGGTGGGCCCGACGCTAAAGGAATGAAGGACAGGTATGAGTAACGCGTTCATTGATGCATATTCCGCGCTTGAAGCGCGAGTCAAGATGGTGGACATCATTACCAACAATCTTGCCAACGCGAACACCACCGGCTTTAAACGCGACTTTGGATTCATTCTCCAGAACGAAACCGGATTCGATGCTGCCTCGCGCGTCGACCTGAATGTCGGAGATCTCGTCACAACCGGCAATGAACTGGACTTTGCCATCAACGGGCCGGGCTTTTTTGTAATCGATACTCCCAACGGGCAGCGGTACACGCGCGCCGGCAATTTCGGGGTGAACAAGGCCGGTGAACTGATCACCAAAGACAACATGAAGGTGTTGTCCACTTCCGGATCACCTGTTTCGATCGGCGAAGGCAAGGTTGAGATCCAGGATGGCGGCGTGGTGACAGTGGACGGGAATGAAGTTGCAACTTTGAAGGTCGTGAATTTCTCGGATCTGAGCAAATTGCAGAAAGAAGGTTTTTACCGCTTCGCATGGAACGGTCCCGCAGGCGGTGTGCAGACTGTATCCGATCCGCAGGTTAAAGGTGGATATCTCGAGAGATCGAACGTCAACGCTGTAACCGAGATGGTTCATTTGATGGCCGCGTATCGCGAATTTGAGGCGGTACAACGAACACTCAAGACGCTGATGACCGACATGAACAGCAAGTTGATTCAGGAATTGGGAAAGCTGAGTTAGGCAAGTCCCTGGAATTGCAAAAAGGAGAATGAATGTTAAGAGCTTTATATACCGCAGCGACCGGAATGCAGGCGCAGCAGATCAACATCGATACCATCGCGAACAACATCGCGAACGTCAACACGACAGGTTTCAAACAGGGCAGAGCCGAGTTTCAGGATCTGCTCTACCAGAACGTTCGCCCGGCAGGCACGGCTTCGTCTTCATCGACCGAATATCCGGTTGGACTGCAGCTTGGTCTCGGAACGCGGCCGGTAGCAACGGATCGTATTTACCGGCAGGGAGACTTTCGCCAGACGGGAAATCCGTTTGACCTCGTCATCGAAGGAAAAGGTTTCTTTCAGGTTCGAATGCCGAACGGCGAAACCGCGTACACACGCGACGGCTCATTCCATTTGAACGCTGAAGGCGCGCTTGTGACCGCTGATGGGAATCCGCTTGAACCACAGATCACGATTCCCGCGGAAGCGCAGGAAATTGTAATCGGCAGTGACGGCACCGTTTCGGTGACGACCGCCGGACAGGCAGCCGCTCAGCAGGTAGGAACAATTCAGATTGCGAGTTTCCGGAATCCGTCCGGTCTGAATGGAGTCGGCGGCAATTTGTTTCTTCCGACAAGCGCATCGGGAACAGCCACAACGGCGAATCCGGGGGAAAACGGACTTGGCCGGATCAACCAGGGATTTCTTGAGCAATCGAATGTCAACGTTGTCGAGGAAATGGTCAACATGATCGTCGCCCAGCGCGCATACGAAGTGAACTCACGAGCTGTACGGGTTGCGGATGACATGCTGTCTCAAATCAACAACCTTTCGAGGTAATGTGTTAATCACGATTCTCGTTTTGACTCTGCTCACGCCCGCAGGCACAATGCCCGCGGCCACTTTGACGGCGCCCGCCGAGATCACGATCGACTCGGACACGATTGTCCTCGGTGCGCTGATTCCCTTTCCCGCTGCGGATCCGCGGAGTTCCGTCTCGCTGGGTTACGCACCCAATCCCGGATCGGCGCGGAGAATCCCGCAATACGAAATCATCAACAAGCTGAGCGCTGCAGGTCTGACTACGAACGATCTCCAGTTGCCTGAAGCCATTCTGGTTCATCGCAAAGCTTCGGCGTTGGATCAGGATCAGGTATCACGAGCCGTCCTTGCGGCGTTCATGAAGAAGTTCAGCAATGCGAATGTTGAAATCACCGGCATCGAAGTTCCACCAACACAAATCGGAACGGGTTCTGTGGAGATTCAGGCGAGCCTTCCCGCGCGCTTTGACCCTTCCACTCCCGTTTTTGTCCGCGTGGATGTTCGAGGCGCGTCCTTCTTCAAGACTGTCTTCGTCAGAACGCATGTGCGGATCGAAGCCGAACAGCCTGTTTTGAAGAACAAAGTCGCGGCAAATTCCGAAGTTCAACTGGCGGATATCGAGCGAAAGCTTTCGCCTGTGCGTGGCGACGTTCTCGATCAAATTGAGGGTTTGCTGGCGAAGCGTGACCTTGAACGCGGCCAGGTTTTGACCAGCGACCTTTTTTATACGCCCCTCTATGTGCGCAAGGGCGATTCCGTAACTGTCAAAGCAACATCCGGAGGCGTGACGATTGCCGCGACCATGCGGGCGAAAGCTTCGGGCAAGTTAGGCGAAACGATTCCGGTGGAACACATGTCGGGTGCGGGCTCGACGACGGCTCGCATCGTCGGTCCACGAATTCTGGAAACTCTCAGGTGAAATAGATGACATACGCAGCCGTATTATTCGCATTCCTCATGCAGGTTCCGAGCGGATCACTTTATTCGGACTCGGCATCCAATCTTTTTCTTTTTCGTGATTTCAGAGCTCATACCGTCAACGACATTCTCACAATTCAGGTTAACGAAAGTTCAACCGCATCAAATTCCGCAAACACCACCACGAAGAAGGAAGGCGATGTTGCGATCAAAGCTCCCAATGTCGCCGGTCTCGAAAAGGGAACGCAGGCGCTGGATTTCGCGAGCATTCTCGCCGGATCGTCGGCATTGAATTTCGCGGGCCAGGGTTCGACATCTCGAACCGGACAATTGCAGGCCTTCGTTTCTGCAAAGGTTACACAGGTGCTGCCGAACGGCGATCTTGCGATTGAAGGTGTGAAGGTGGTGACGATCAATCGAGAACGTCAGGTTCTCCGCATCCGCGGACTGGTTCGCCCCCGTGATATCACGCCTTCCAACGTTGTGCTGTCGACGGCAATCGCAGACATGGAAGTGGTGTTCGACGGCAAAGGGATTGTCAGCGACGCCAACAAACCAGGATTTCTTTTCAGGTTAATACAATGGATCACACCGTTCTAGGCCACAAGAAGCACAAGAAGGTTTGTGCTTTTTTGTTGCTCCTTTTTTCTCTCTGGACCATGCCGGCCCTGCAAGCTGGTTCCCGTATTAAAGACATCGCGCATTTTTCAGGTGTGCGGAGTAATCCGCTCATCGGATACGGGCTGGTGATCGGTCTCAATAAAACCGGAGACAAACGCCAGACGTTCTTCACTCAGCAAACACTGATCAACATGCTGGAGAGGTTTGGCCTGAGCGTGAACAATCCGGCGATTCGGGTCGAGAACATCGCCGCCGTCATGGTGACCACCGATCTTGGAGCGTTCGAGAAGCCGGGCTCCCGTATAGATGTCACGGTTTCGTCAATTGGAGATGCGACGAGTCTGCAAGGTGGCATTCTTTTGCAAACACCGCTAATTGGCACGGATGGCAATGTTTACGCATTGGCACAGGGTGCTTTGGTGCTGGGTGGATTCAGCGCAGGCAATGCCACGACGGGTGTGACTGTCAATCATCCGACAGTCGGGCGAGTTCCCAACGGTGCCAGCGTGGAGCGTGTGGTTGTCTCCGGTTTGCCGCAAACAGTTGAAAGCTTGGAGCTAGTCCTGGATCACGCCGACTTTACAACGGTCAAGCGTGCGACGGATGCCCTCAACAACAGTTTTGGCCGGTCGATTGCAATTCCGGAGGACGGTCGATCGATCCGTCTTGCTGTTCCGGCGGACTATCGGCAAAGGCCGATTGAGTTTATGTCGGCGGTCGAAGCAGTGACCGTTGAGGTGGATTCAAAGGCGAAAGTGGTTGTGAACGAACGGACCGGCACCGTCATCATTGGAAGCGACGTGACGATAGCGCCGGCATCTATAGCTCACGGGAACCTGAGCATCTCGATCGAGACTCAATTCTCGGTTTCACAGCCGCAACCGCTGGGTCAGGGCCAGACAACGGTGGTGCCGGAGCAAAAGGTAACGGCTCAGGAACAGAAAAGTAACTTCGTAACGCTGGGTCAGGGCGCAACGGTTGAAGACCTGATTCGAGCGCTGAATGCGTTGGGCGTTACGCCCCGCGACACGATTGCGATTTTGGAGGCATTGAAAGCAGCAGGAGCGCTGCAGGCAGAACTCGAGATCATATGATTCCCGATGTGAACATGGGACGAACGGTCCCGGCGGAAGCAAACCCCAAAGACCTGGCAACGAAGGTTCAGGGGATGTTCATGGAAGTTATGCTCAAGGCCATGGAAGACAGCGTTGATGCGGAAGACGGGCTCTTCGGAAACAGCGCAAGCTCCGATATCTATCGAGGAATGCTGAGAGAGCAGATTGCCGGAGCGATGTCAGCGCAGATCAACAGTCCGTTGGAACATCAACTGGATCGTGCGCTTAAGGCAGGGTCGGTCGATGCACGCCCAGAAGCCGGCACTGACAGACTGCAGCAGGAGGAAGTGGGCGAGTCAACGCTTCCGGTCAGTGGGGTTGTGAGCTCGCCGGAAGGTTGGAGGCGTGATCCCATCAATGGTGAAAAGCGATATCACGCGGGAACAGACATTGCAGCCCCCGAAGGAACAGTAATCAAGTCCATGTCCGAAGGCCGTGTGATCGAAAGCGGTCTGAAGGGCAGTTACGGAAATGCGGTCGTCGTGCAATCGGAGGACGGCCGGAAAATGTTGTACGCACACAATCGTTCGAATCTGGTTCACGTGGGTGATTGGGTCTCACGCGGCGAGCCCATAGCCGAAGTTGGATCCACGGGACGAGCAACCGGGCCGCATGTTCACTTTGAAGTAAAGTTTTGATAACCCCCAGCCGATATAAGTTGGATGGAGGGAGAGTCTAAATGAGCATTGACCGAGTCAGTATCAGCAACCAGGGCGTTGAGCGATCACAGTCTTCGATCGCGCCCGAGTTGGTTCAAAACACGGAAAAGGATCGGCAGACCAGCGGCGGATCAGACTCTCTAGCCCTGTCGAGCAAAGCACAGGAACTGAATCAGCTCGCGAATACCATCGAGCAGTCGCGGGCCGAACGTTTCAACGCTGTTCGAGACGCTTTGAGTGCCGGGACGTATCAGGTATCCGGTGAAGACATTGCCCGGAAGCTGATCGAGGCAAATCAGAAATAAGTGGGGCGCCGGTACACGGCCCTCGCCCTGCCCCATCCCGGAGGGACAGGGGCGGAACAGGAGAGAAGGACCATGGACGGGCTTGTTCGTGAACTACTTCGGTTGGAAAACGCCAAGCATAAAGCTCTGGTTGAAATCGACGCTTCGGCCTATGACGATAACGTTGCCGCACAGATACGATTGCTGGCCGAGACCCGGACCCCCGGCAGCGTCGCCGACATCGAGCGTCTCCTTGCCCTTTCTCAACTCATCACCTTAAACACTCAACTCCTCCGGAATCTGGTGTCGACGACTCCATGGTTTGTTTCAAACCGCGGCGTTTATACGGCAGCCGGCGCGACTGCCGCCGCCAGACCGGGAAGGATTTCCATCGAGGCGTAGCGACGCTGAATTCATCATATGGTAAGCCTCGGCACCGCGCTGAACACCGCATTACAGTCACTGGAAGCGAACCAGTTCGCGCTTTCCGTCGCTTCGAATAATATCGGCAACGCGAACACTCCAGGTTATACCCGCCAGCGAACAATTTTTCAGGAGCTACCGGGGCCGAACGAACCTTTGGCCACAGGCGGAGGCGTAGAGGTTAACGGGAGCGAGGCGCTCAGAGACCGTTTGATCACGTTGCGTCTCTGGCAGGAAACATCACAAAAGTCGGAAAGCGATTCCACCGGCCTGGCTCTCGGGGACATTGAAACGTCTTTCAACGATTCCGGCAACACCGGCCTGATTCCGCTGTTGACCAACTTCTATACGAGTTTTCACGCGCTGAGTACCAATCCTTCCGATCTGACACTGCGTCAGGTGGTGAAAGAAAACGCCGGCGCCATGATCGATTACTTTCATTCCCACGATGATCAGCTTCGAACGGCGCAGCACAGGCTGAATGACTCCGTCGATCAGGACGTGAATGAGATCAACAGTCTCGCCACACGCATTGCGGCGTTGACGGCGGAAATCAACAATCAGGAGACACAGCATCCTGCCAACGAGCTGCGCGATCAGCGGGAAAACCTGGTTCAGCAGCTTTCCCGGATCGTCGAAGTTCATGAATTCGATTCGAAGGGATCTTATCAGCTTTCGATCGGCAGCGGCCGGCCGCTGGTCTTCGATTCCACATCGATGCCGTTGACTGTGGCGCCTTCGGCAACGACAGGCTTTTTAACGATTCAATCCGGAAACGACGACATCACGTCCGAAATTTCGGGCGGCCAATTAGCGGCTCATCTTGCCGTCCGTGATCAATTCATTCCGCAATACCAGCAGGCTTTCGATCAACTTGCATTCGACATTGCGCAACAGGTGAACACGATTCACGAAACGGGATACGATCTCGACGGAAACACCGGGGTGCCGTTCTTTGCTCCTCCTGCTGGAGTTTCGGGTGCTGCCTACTCTCTTGCGCTGAGCTCGGATATTTCCTCGAGTACTCGAAAGATCGCGGCCAGCCGCTCCTCGACTGGAGTCGACAACGAAATTGCGATCGAGATCGGCAATTCGATGAACGTTCCGGCCTCATCCGGTGTGTCGATCGTCGATCAATATCGAAACCTCATTTTTTCCATCGGCAACGATACAGCGACGGCAAATACCAGTGGCAAAACGCATCAGGCCATGCTTCAACAGCTCCAGAATCGGCGGGATGCGGTGAGTGGTGTTTCCATCGATGAAGAAACAGTTCAGATGATGCAATTTCAACGGTCGTATCAGGCTTCCGCGAGACTGGTGACAACGATCGATGAGCTTCTTCAGACGGTTCTTGGAATGGGTGCACGATGAGAGTGACTTCTGACAGCGGCTACAGAGATCTGCTCAGCGATATTCAGGCAATTGCCGAACGCATGCAAAGCGCGCAAAGCCAGATTTCGTCCGGCCGAAAATTCAATCGTCCTTCCGAGGATCCGGTTGCTGCGGCCGACATTGTCAGCATCAATGTGGACAAGGGAGAGATTCATCAGTTTCTGGAAAACGTGTCAACCGGGCGAACACGGCTTCAGGCTTCGGACTCGGCTCTGGGCACGATCGAGCAGTTGACGGAGCGCATGTTAAGCCTTGCCGAGTTGGCGACCAGCGATGCGGTAGTCACCTCGTCTTATGCGCCCGAGGTTTCCGGCCTGATCAGCCAGATTGTGCTCTCCGCAAATACGACATCGCAGGGCCAGTTCATTTTTGCGGGCAGTAATACGCAGACGACTCCTTTTGTCACGCAGAGTGACGGAACGATTACGTACCAGGGCGACTCCAATGCGGTCAACCTGCAAATCGGCCGGAATGCGACGTTGCAGACGCAAATTCCAGGCTCGGATGTTTTTGCGGGATCCTTGTTCACCGCCATGAATGATCTCGTGACCGCACTGAACAGCGGTGACAAGGCGGCAATTCGCGCCAGCATCACGACGTTGGATCAGTTTTCAAGTACGTTGTCTTCCACACGAAGCCGGGTCGGCGCGCTCTTGAATATGGCTCAAACCGCGGAAACCGATTTGAAAAACGACGATCTCGCCAGAACTGCGGATTTGTCACGCCTTCAGGATGCGGATCTGTCGCAAGCGCTTACCGAATTCAGCCAGAGCCAAACAGCCTTGCAGGCGGCGACGGCAGTAGGCGCAAGGATTTCGAATATCAGTATTTTGGATTACCTCAAGTAAGGAAGGACCCTTATGAATACAACAGCATTAGCCGAACAGCGAGTTGAATCGATCTTCACCACTGAAGAATCCGTCATTCGTTTTGAAGAAGGATTGATCGGATTCTCCGATTGCAAAAACTTTGTGGTGCTGGAAGGAGATAACATCGCGCCGTTCCGCCTCCTGAAATCTCTGGACAATCCGGATCTGGGATTCCTGGTGATTGATCCCGCGATCGTCGATAAGGATTACTATCGATTGATTCCGGAACGGGAGTGGGAGTCTCTGGGTCTTGATGATCCGGCGGCAAAACTCGCTCTCGCGATTTGCATCATTGGGACAACGCCTACGGAAAGCACAGGGAATTTTCAGGCTCCGATCCTTATTAACTATAAGAAAATGATCGGACGTCAGGTTATTCTCACCGAAGCTACTCTATCGGTCCGGCAACCTTTGATCTGAAGAATTCCGGTCAAAAAGCCCTCAAGCCTAACAACAGCACTTGCTGGGCTTTGTGCCTCTCGATTATGATGCACGGCAGACTTTTGTTCAGCCGAGACGAAGAAGCGGAGGCCAATCATGCTGGTAGTGACCCGGAAGAAGGACGAAAAGCTCATCATCGGGAATGAGATTGAGATTCAGGTCCTTCGGATTGGCCGCGATAACGTCCGCCTGGGCATCAAAGCTCCGACCCACATCTCCATTTATCGCTACGAAATCTACGAAGCCATCAAACAGGAAAACGTCACCGCCGTAAAATCGCAGATTCCAGATAAGGAAACGCTCGAAGCGTTGACGAAAGTCTTGAATCCCGGCGTGAAATCCGAATAAATTCTGCGGCAGAGAACCACCGCATTTTTGAGAGTAGAGATCCCAAAATCTGAGATCTCAAATATTGGGATCTCCACTCTCAAATGCGGTTGTTCCCTGCTGCAGAATTTCCTAACCCAGACAACTCAGCGAGGGCCCAATACCCGTCGAGCTTCCGTAACCACGAAGCGCGCGGGATCCGTTGTTGAGTGACCGCAGTCCGGAGCCGGCTCTTTCCTTGATGAGATCCAGACGCCAGTGTGTTTGTTCATCGATATCCACAACCTGGCTTGCAAGCTGCACGATCTCGTCATTAACACAACGGAGTTGCGCTAGGATTTCGGAAGAGATCTGCGGATCGTTCTTGATTTGATCGACCCAGGTTTTCAAGGTCGATTCCACTGCCTGAAGTTCGAGCATCAGGTCTGCGCGCTGATCAAGCAAATGATTGATGGCATCGAGGTCTTCATTTTCCAGCAGCAATAATTGCTGCTCGGACAATTCATGAAACTCCCTCAACAGTTCTCTTTCACTTTCCAAGGCGTTTAAAATTTCTGTCGCGTTCACGGTGTCTCCTTAAATCAAGGTTAAGCGTGTAGTTGAAAGCGTTGATTTGTGGCCTGGCCGGCCAGCAGATCGGTCACGCTTGCTGAATTCTTCTGTTCATTCCGGGCGATTTCGTTCCAGGCCGAAAGCAGGGTTTCCAGGAGGTGAATGGCTTCCTCGAGCGCAGAGACATCGAGCTTGGCGGAACCTTCGAAGATGCGCGTGGAAACGTAGCTGTAAAGATTGTCGAGGTCGCTTGCGATCTTCTGGCCCTTGTTGATATCGAGTGTGCCCTGCAGATACTGAACGATCGCCATTGCACGATCGATGGACTTGCTTTTGCCGGCGTAGTCTTTTCGGCTCATATCGTCGATGGCCTGGCGAAGGAATTTCACAGCGCCTTCGTAAAGCATCACCGTCAAACCGACCGGACTCGCCGTATTGACCAGGATCTCCCGGTAGACTGAAGATCCGTTTGTTGGATAACTCATGTTAGAAAAGTCTCGAACCCAGTCCCTGGAGCTGACTGGTCATTGAATTGAGCTTGGACATGGCTTCATCTGCCGCTGCGTATTCCTTCTTGAGTTCTTCCTGACGCAACTGCAACCGTAACTGTTGCGCGGCGATTTGATCGCGCAGGCCCTTAAGAGTTCGATCGATGTTGTCCCGGGCCGTTTTGATCAGACCGGTGCTTCCATCGAGGTTGTTCAATTTGGTCTTCAGATCGTCGAAGACTCCGTTGCTGGTTGTGCCCTGAAAAAGTTGCTGCACGTCTGATGCGAAAGACGTGACCGCGGCATCGTACTTTGTGGAATCGAGTTTTAATTCGCCCGTTTGAGTAAGCTCGATACCGATCTCCGCCAGATAGTGGTAGCGGCCGCCGTTGGAATTGGACCCCAGGAGCACATTCCGGATGTCCGACATCAATTGCCGGATCACGGTATCGTTCCCGAGGGGCATGGGTTGTCCCGTGATGCTGTCGAGTTTTCGCTGAGCGTTTGCGAAGTCGTGAAGTTTGTTGTACTGGGTGATCAGCGTTTGGATCGTTTCTTTCAGCGCGCCGAAATCCGCCGTAACGTCGATAGTCGAACTTCCTTCTTTTACGAGTTGCACCGAGATTCCCGGAATCGCTTCCGTGAGCGTATTCGAAGAACTCGTAATGTCGACGCCATTCAACTTCAACTTTGCGTCCTGCGCATTCTGGCTGTTTCCCGACGTGGGACTCTGGCCGGCTGCGAATGCGACGGCGGTTCCTCCACTGTTCGTAAGACTATTGTTGATCGTGAAGGAATTGCTCGAGCCTGTGTCGCGGCTCGAAATCACAAGCTTGTAATTGGTTCCATCATGAACGATCGATGCAATGACACCGGAGTTCTGGTTGTTGATGGCGTCCTTGAGCGATGTCAATGATGTTGCGCTTGAGATCGAGATGGCTTGAGTCGTGGTGCTGCCGATGGTGAATGAAATGGAGCCACCATCCGCGGCCGTCGCATCTTTCGTGCTGTATCCGTTTGTCGATGCGGTGACCTGGGCCTTGGCGAGCTGGGTGACGGTGATCGCGTATTGACCGGTGGTTGCTCCGGATCCTACAGAAGCTGTAACAACGGTGGCGTCGCTCGGCGTTGCGGTAACATTCGAGAAAATCGAATCGCTGCCCAGCGTCGTCACTGGATCTTCAAGCTTCGTAACCAGATCGTTGAGCGAACCCAGCGCCGAGTTCCTTGCTTGAATCGTTGATTGCTGCTTCTGCAGGTTCTGCAAGGGCACGCTTTCCGCCTGGATCGTCGCATCGATGATCTGGTTGAAGTCGAACCCATTGAAACCTGAAAAAGTGATTCCGGCCATTACTTACCTCGAAAGAATCCGTATCAAAGGCGAACTGCTACACATCTGCTGGGCACAAAATCCTGTCCAGGAAACGGGAGGGGCTGCCATTGCCCCTCCTCAGGACGAGAATTCGACGAATCAAACAGCCTTTATCGCAGCAGACTCAACACTGCGGCTGAGGCCTGATTGGCCTGGCCCAACGCAGCGAGACCGCTTTGAGTAAGGATGTTGTACTTCGTCATGGTGGCAACTTCTTCCGCCATGTTTGCGTCGCGAATACGCGACTCCGAAGCGGACAAGCTCACAGACATGGTCTGTGCCTGTGTCACTGCAAACTGCAACCGGTTCATGGCTGCGCCGACGCGGCCTTGAACCGTTCCCAGGGCAGCCACGGCATTTTGAATCGCCGTGATCGCCGCTGCGGCGTTTGTAGTGTTCGTGATGTTCATGGTGCTGAGGCCCAATCCCTCCGAATCCACCGCGTTGGTCAGAGCAAACGAGACGTAGCTTGCCGACACGGACGTGGCTGTCTGGGTATTGCCCACGAAGACCGATCTCGCATTAAGATTGGTATTGCCGGTTTCCAATCCCGCGGCCACTGCGTTGCGTGAGATTTCTGCGAGTACCGACTGGAACTCGTTGTCGAGAGTGGTTCTCGATCCTGAGAAAGTGCCGGACGCCGACTGTGCGGCAAGAGTCACCGCCCGGTCCAGCAACATTGAAATGTTGCCGAGACCGCCATCTTCGATTTGCAGTCTGCTGATCGCGTCATTGGCAGCGCGAATTCCGCTTTGCAGTCCTGCGTTATCAAGTCGATGACGATTGGCAATAGCAAGGCCGGCCGCATCGTCAGCAGAGCTGTTGATACGCAGTCCGGATGTTAATCGTCCAAGGGTTCGTTCGAGACCAATCTGCGTGCCGTTCAATTCCGTTTGCGCACGCAAGCTGGCCAAATTGGTAACTACTGAGAAGCTCATTAAAGTATCCTCCGTGAAAGCTGAGAGCCGACATCATGTCGTCTCCTGGCAGACGTTTTTGTTGTCTAATTCCCGTCCTGGAATTGCCAGCCTCCGCGCTGGCGGCGCGATCAATACGCGCACACCACCTTCATCGGCGGGCCGGAGTGGTACTTTAGGAAATAATCTGAGCTTTGTTGGTGACGTTCTGTTGACGTGGGTCGTGTCGGTTTCCTGTCTGGCTTAAACTCCCTTCCTTATGAAGTCAATGAGTTAACCCTGCCAACCTCGCGGTATCCCCCGTGCATAACCGCGGCGGGAGGTTTTTTGTATGCTCGAAATGGCCGAGTCGTCCAAAGACGGACAGAACGAGCCAGGGCTTCCGCAATTCCGGGCCGAAGATACGATTCTGTTTGAAGAAGGTCTCATCGGTTTCCCGGCTTGCAAACGGTTCCTCTTGATGGAGAACGATACATTGTTACCGTTTCGCGTTCTTCATTGTGTGGACCAGCGCACCGTTGGCTTTCTCGTTCTCGATCCACGGACGATTGTGAAGAACTACAACAACACTGTCCCCGAAGATTTATGGGGCTCCTTGGATATCCAAGACAAGAAAGAACGTCTGGCTCTTGTCATATCCATAATTGGAGACAACATCGAACAAAGTACCGCGAATCTGCAGGCGCCGCTTCTTATCAACTATAAAAAGATGGTAGGAAGACAAGTCATCCTGACCAACGCCAGTTACTCGGTGATGGAGCAGTTAGTGCCGGCTCCGTCCAAGCCCCAGGTTCGACGCCGTGCCGCAGCTCTCAAAGTGCGTTAGTTCGCGGGTCCCTGAAAAAAAACCCAATCCCTCCCCGCTTCTCAAAAGAGAGGGACTGGGTGCTGTAAAGCTCCTTCTGACCCCTTACTAGCGGAGGAGGGTCAGCACAGCCGTGGCGGAGGAGTTGGACTGTGCAAGAGCAGCAAGACCGCTTTGTGTCAGGATGTTGAATTTGGTCAACGACGCCGCTTCTTCAGCGATATTGGCATCGCGAATACGAGATTCGGATGCGGCAACGCTGACTGCCATCGTTTGAGCCTGGTTGATCGCAAACTGCAGCCGGTTCATCGCGGCGCCCAGTCTGCCTTGAACTGTACCGAGCGATCCCACGGCGTTCTGAATCGCAGTGATCGCTGCGGCAGCATTGGCCTGGCTCGTGATGTTCTGAGTGCTGATTCCAAGACCCGTCGAATCGACGGCCGTTGTCAACGCGAACGATACATACGTCACGCTGGCCGACGTTGCTGTCTGAGTGTTACCCACAAAAACCGACCGGCCGTTCAGGTTGGTGTTCCCCGTTTCGAGAGCTGCAGCCGACGCGTTTCGCGTGATTTCCGAAAGAACCGTCTGGAACTCGTTGTCCAACGTGGAACGCGATCCGGTAAATGTGTCTGAAGCCGCCTGAGATGCCAGCGTCAGAGCGCGATCGAGCAGCGATGAAATGTTGTTCATGGCGCCGTCTTCGCCCTGCAGAGTGCTGATCGCATCGTTGGCGCTGCGAACGCCCATGTCCAAACCGGATTTGTCCAGTCTGTCGCGGTTCGCAATTGCCAAACCGGCTGCGTCGTCTGCCGCACTGTTGATGCGTAATCCCGACGTCAATCGGCCCAGGGTCCGTTCAAGGCCCATCTGCGTGCCGGACAACGTCGCCTGCGCTTTCAAGCCTGAAATATTGGTTACTACTGAAAAACTCATTTTCTTGATCCTCCGTGAATTTGTTTGGCTGACGTCCTATATCAGCGCACTTTCAAAATTTCCGTCCTGGTCAGATGGTTCACCTTGAACCAACACCCACCTTATCGGGGAACATCGTTTCCTACATTAGGCAAAAATTGCCTAGCAGGATCGATTTCATTTTTGGAGCAGAAGAGCGTTGGTACATGACCTGCTTTTCCTTCCGCGCTATGAGCATCTCGCTCTGCATGATCGTTAAGAATGAAGAAGATTGGATTGTCGGCGCCATCGAGAGTGTCAAATCCATAGTCGATGAAATCATTATTGCCGACACCGGCAGCACTGATCGGACGGTAGATCTCGCTCGTCCATTCAATCCTAAAATTCTGCGTTTTCAATGGACTGACAGCTTTGCCGAAGCGCGCAATCTGACATTGGCGGAAGCCCGACATCCCTGGATTCTTGTCCTTGACGCCGATGAACGTATCGCCGCCCGCGAGCTTCCTCTTCTTACTGCTGCCACGAGCACGAGTGCCGACGGCTACAATCTGATCCAACGCAATTATGTTTTCGGCAATCAGGTCTTCGGCTGGACTGGAAACAGCGGCGATTACGAAGAAGGCCGCGGTTATCCCGGCTACGTCGACAATCCGCTCATTCGATTTTTCCGGAATTCACACGATATTCGTTTCCGCGGGGTCGTTCACGAGATCGTCGATCCCCATCATTTGCCGCCGCATTTGCGGTTCGAAAACATTCCCGTTGTCATGCATCACTACGGCAAAGTGCGCGGGCAGGAGCGCGTTGCTTCCAAACAACGTTTCTACCTTCAACTCGGACTCAAGAAGGTTGAAGACGAACCTGCAAACGGAAAAGCCTGGTTCGATCTTGGCATTCAGTATCAGGAATTAAACAGTCACCAGGAAGCCGGTCCGTGCTTTGAAAAGGCGTTCACTCTCGTCAAGCAACCTGTCGCACTATTGTACTGGGCGATTTCGGAGAAGCACCGTGGCCAAAGGGATCGCGCGTTCGAATTATTGAATCAGGCTCTGCAGGCCGGCCTCGATACATTCGATGTTCACCTGGAGCTCGGAAACGTTCAGCTCTCCTTCAATCGTCCGGCCAATGCCCTCGACGAATACCGGATTTGTCTTCGCATGAGAGCAAACAATCCGGTGGCCACGTTCAATTGCGGTCTCGCACTGCGAAAGATGAATGATGTGGCTGAAGCGGAGCGCTATTACCGGAACGCGCTGCGCCTCGATCCGGATTTCAACACAGCGGCTCTTGAACTCGCGACCCTTTTGGATTCGACAGACCGTTCTGCTGAAGCTGCCGGTTTCCTCGAGTCTGTTCTTCAGCGCGATCCGGAGTTGCGCGGCGCCCGACTGACGCTTGCGAAGATTCACGTCGGCAATAATCGGCCTCAATCGGCGCTCGACCTTCTCGCAAATGGTAATGCGGAAGATGCCGTCGCACAGTCCCTGATCGGCGCCGCCTATCTTCAAATGAATGACCTCGACCGCGCGGAGCATCATCTCGAATCGGCTCTGAAGCGGGATCGATCTCTCATTGATCCGCGTTTTAATCTCGCGCAAATCTACGAGCGCAAAGGCCAGCACGCCAAAGCGGAGCGCTTTCGATCCGCCGCGGCACTAGCCGCTCAGATGCTGAAAGTGTCATGAAACTGGCAATCTACAACCACGGTATCGAGTTTGACGACGGCAGCCCGTTCCGCGGTCCTCTCGGTGGAAGCGAAAGCAGCATCGTTTTCATGGCACGTGAACTTGCGAAGGAAGGCCACGAATTAACGGTTTATGCGAATACGGGGCCTTCACCAGTTGCTTCGCAGAGCCCGGCGAGGGTCGAATACCGTCACTACCATCGATTCTTCACCGACTATCGAACCGCTCCGTGGGACGCCGTCATTTCGTTTCGGTCGTTCGATCCATTTCTTTTGGGCCGCGTTGCCCCTCGCACCATCTATTGGACGGGCGACTCCTTTGACCAGCCCGCCCTTGCTGACTTCAGCCATCCTTCGCTCCAGGAAAACATCGATCTCATTTTCTGCGTCAGCGGATGGCATCGGAAAACGTTCATCGAAGCGTTCAACCTGCGTCCCGACAAAGTTATCGCCACTCGCAATGGTTTCTCTCCCGATCTTGTACGCTCCGGTGCCGCGAAAGACTGGATGCGCGCCGCCTACAGCAGCACGCCCTTCCGCGGACTCGAAATCCTGCTGAAGATGTTTCCGGAACTGCGAAAGCGTGCCACCGGCCTGGCGCTGGATGTGTTCAGCAGCATGAAAGTGTACGGGTGGAATTCCGAAGATGACCGCCGGGCCTTCGGCGCTCTTTACGATGCCGCCAAACAGCGCGGTGCGGCCTGGCACGGAAGTGTTTCGCAACCGGTATTACTCGAGCATCTCAGCCGGACGGGTCTTTTTCTTTATCCCAACACGTTCGAGGAAACTTCGTGTATTGCAGCCATTGAGGCCCAGGCCTCCGGATGCGTCGTGGTGACAAGCGCAAAAGCCGCGCTCAACGAAACTGTGGTGCACGGGCAGACGGGTATCTGCCTGGCGGGCGACCCTAAGTCTCAGAACTATCAAACTGAATTTGTGCGAACGGTGGATCAACTGTTGTCGAATCGAACTCGTCTGGAAGACTTCTCTAATGCGGCGCGCACAAGGGCGTTTCGAGAATACCAATGGTCTTCGATTGCGGCCGAGTGGACAACGATCCTCAACGCGATGCCCGTCAGGCCGGCGCACGGCCGGATGGCGGGGCCACTCGCGCTATTGCAGAAAACTCACGACTATCTGCAAAAAGGCAACGTAAGTGCTGCTACGCGCGTCTTGACGGCATTGGATGCCACACCGTTCCTGAGGAACGAGGTTGAATCTCTGAAAGGACGATTGAGCACATGGATGTGAACATCAACCAAAACCGCATCGATATTCCAACCGGTGTAACAACGTGGGGAGACCTGCTGGATTGGCTTGAAACCGACTACCTCGCTGCGGGCCAGTGCATCACTCGCGTCTACCTTGGAGAGACGGAAAGCCTGAATTATCGCGAGCCGGACCAGTGCAAACAGAATATTGAAGCGATCGGAAAGATCGAAGTTGAGAGTGGGAATTTTGACACCGTTGTACGCGAATCGATGGCTGAATTGACGGACGAGTTGAACCGTTGCCTTGCGGCAACAAGTGAAATCGTTTCGTTGCTCGAAAATAAGCAGACCCAGCAAGCGTACACGGAACTCGGGAATCTTCTCGAGTCCGTCCGGGTTTTCGTCGCCATTTTTTCGGAAGATCTGGGTTGGGCGGAGGAATCCGATACCGAACCTTCCCGCGAGAAATACTGTTTTGCGCTGGAACAGGCTTTGACGCAGTTGATCTCCGCGCAGGAGAACGGCTACTGGGTATCCGTTTGCGATGTTCTCGAGTATGAGCTGACTCCAATTCTTGAATCCTGGCTGAAGTTGGTTGAGAGGACCAGTGAGCGGATCAACTAACAATTTCAAATCCTGGAATTCAGAATCCGGCTTGTCTGCGGGCATCGTCGTGGATGCCGGTCCGGCGCTCGGTTATGGTCACGCAGTCCGGTGTCTGCGGCTGGCGCGGGCGTTGGGGCCGGAGGTCAAAATCACTTTCTACGCCATGTCGGAAGAGTGTGCGGCGTTCCTTCGCAGCAACAATCCCAAATCCGATGTTCGAGTGTCGGCATCCGAGTTCGGTTCGTTTCCGCAACTTGTCATCACCGATTTAAGAGAAGCGCACGGAATAACCGCCGCCATCCGCCGCCAGAGTGCCCGTCACATCAGTATTCACGATCTCGGCCTGGCGCAGTGCCGTTCGAACGTCGCGATCGACGGCAGCGTGACGCGGCTCTTTCCGTTTGCCGTGGATGAAGATCGGTCGTTGTTTCTGGGCCCTCAATACATGATCACGCGCGAAACCGTTGTGCGCGGTGCTTCCGCGGAGAACACGGTGTTGATCACTTTGGGTGGTGGCTCAACCGCGATTTTTGCAGAAAAGCTGGCCCGAAATCTTTCCACAGTCGGTCTGAAACCTGTCATCACGCGGGGCTTTGCCTCTCCGTCCGGGAGAGGCCAGAGCGGAGCGCTGGGTGAGGGTCTCGGGCCCCTCCCAGAGGGAGAAGCAAACCAATTCATTAGTTCGGACCGGGAATTCTCGCGGGCGATTGCATCGTGCCGGTTTGCGATTTCCGGGTCCGGCGTCACTCTCTACGATTTGCTGGCATCCGGTGTGCCGACAATTGCGGTCGCTTTCGACCGGCTTCAATTGCGAACCGCCGATGCGTTCCAGGAGCGCGGAGCTGTTTTAAGCGCCGGTCTTATGGACCGGCTGTCACCCGATGCGCTCTTTCGTCTTGTAATTGAAATGATCGAAAACCGGCCATTAGTTCAGCGTCTCAGCGACGTTGGCCGAATGCTCGTCGATGGCAAGGGATTGTCACGAGTTGTTGAAATTGTAAGGAGGCAGTTATGGCTTACGAGCCCAGCGAAAACCTTTACGGCCTGCTGAAGGAAGACTCCAACCGCATTTACGTTATTGCGGAAGCAGGCATCAATCATGGCGGAAACAAGGAACGAGCTCTCGCGCTCGTCCGGGCGGCAAAGTGGGCCGGCGCCGATGCCGTGAAGTTCCAGACGTTTCGCGCCGACCGGCTGGCATCGACGCAGCCCGCCAATCTTGCGCACACGAAGGATCAGCCGAATCTGCAGGAGCTGTTTCGAAAACTGGAGTTGCCCTTCGATACGTTTCGCGCTTTGCATAAAGAAGCACAGAGGTTGGGCATCGAGTTTCTGTCCACGCCCTTCGATGAAGAAAGCGCCGATTTCCTAAATGAGCTTGGCGTGAGTGCTTTCAAGATTGCCTCAGGAGATATCACGCACCGGCCCCTGATCGAACATGTCAGCCGTAAGGGCAAGCCTGTACTGCTTTCGACCGGCATGAGCACGGCCGAAGAAATCGAAAAAGCGATCGACTGGATGCACACACAATCCAACGATCAAGTCGTCCTGCTCCATTGTGTTTCTTCGTATCCGGCCGGACTGGATGAACTGAATCTCAAGTCCGTACAGTTTTTGCGCGATCGATTCGGCGTACCGGTTGGATTTTCCGATCACAGTGTGGGAACGCTTGGCTCCATTGTGGCGGCTTCTCTGGGAGCGCAGGTCATCGAGCGCCACTTCAAAATCGAAACACGGGGTGATTCGCCGGACCAGGCCGTATCGATGGATGCGAAAGTCCTCAAGACCCATATCGAGGAGCTGCGCACGATCGGCACGCTCCTTGGAGAGCGCGGCAAGTTTGCCTCAGAGAGCGAGAGTTTGAACAAAACGGCGTCGCGGCGTGCCCTCTACGCCGCGCGGCCGATTGCGCCGGGCGAAACCATCAATGCCGACATGTTGTACGCGCTGCGTCCGGCGGTCGGGATTTCTCCGGAATTCGTCGGTGCCGTCGTGGGAAAGCAGGCGTTGCTGCCGATTGAAGCGAACGCCCCGGTACAGTGGGAGTCCATTCAATGAAACCTTTGAACGTCCTCATCACAGCCGCTTCCCGCCGCGTTCCCCTGGTCCGGTCGTTCCGGAATGCCGTCGAAAAATTCGGCAGGGGCCGTGTGATAACAACCGACATGAATCCCTTGTCGCCCGCTTTGTATTTTGGACACAAGCACCACATTGTGCCGCTGACGAATGACCGGCATTACATTCCGATTATCGAAAGTATCTGCGATGCGGAAGATGTGAAGCTTGTGATTCCGACCATCGACGATGAATTGCCGATATTCGGCAGAGCACTTCCTCAATTCGAACGCGCCGGCATTGCGGTGTCGGTGTCGAGCGAGGAAACCAGCAACATCTGCAACGACAAGTACGAAACGTTTCAGTTCTGCGTCCGGCACGGCATCAAAGCGCCTGTGACACGGCTTGCGAAAGACCTCCATTTCGCAGAATTGGAATATCCGCTTTACGTCAAGCCCCGCTTCGGACGCGGAAGCGTGAATGTATTCGCCGTTTCCAATGAAGACCAGCTTCGGCTCTTTCTGGATTACGTTCCGGATGCGATCGTTCAGGATCAGCTTAACGGCACCGAATTTACGGTGGACGTCCTGTCCGACTTCAACGGCCGCGTTATTTCCATCGTTCCCCGCGAGCGTCTCGTGATTCGCGCGGGAGTGAGCGATAAGGGCATCACACGCAAACATGCCGAGATCATTGCTTTCGCCAAGGAAATTGCGGAACGGCTCGAGATCGTCGGCGCGGCAAACATTCAGTGCAAATGGGACGGAAACGACGTGAGCCTCATCGAGGTGAATCCGCGCTTCTCCGGCGGTATCCCGCTCACGATTGCTTCAGGAGCGGATTTCACATCCTGGCTGGTGCGTCTTGCAGCCGGCATCCCACTGCCTCCGCAAATCGGAAAGTTTCAGGATGGACTTGCCATGATGAGCTTTGAAGAAAGCATCTTCGCCTGTGAAGAAGAACTGAAGATACGGCGTCCGGGCAAGGCCCGGATGTTGGCGAAAACTCGAGCTGCATACGTGAACTAGGATCAATCTCAATGGAAACTACGGTACTGAATTCGGAACGCGCCCGTTTGGTGCAATCAGAAAAGATGTCGGCCGCCGGCAATCTCCTTGCGGGAATCGTGCACGAACTGAACAATCCGCTGACAACCATTCTCGGTTTTTCCGAACTGCTGCTGCAGGAAGGACACGCCGATCCATCCCGGCTCGCCAAGATTCATTCGGAGGCCGAGCGCAGTGTTCGGATTATTCAGAATGTGTTGCGGCTTGCCCGAGCGGATAACGGCGGAACCGAACAGATCGATATCAACGATTCGATCCGGCGGACAGTGGAGCTGGCCGCTTATCAACTCCGGTTGAATCGAATCGACATCGAGTTGAATCTTGCGGATGAATCACCAAAGGTGTTTGGACGCGCTGGTGAACTGACGCAGGTTGTCCTCAATTTGTTGACGAATGCGATTCAGGCTATTTCGAGCGCCCTTCCATCGGGGCGCGTCCGGGTTTCGACCGCGGTCATCCATCATCGAGTTCTCATTACGATTGCGGACAATGGTCCCGGTATTTCAGAAGGAAACATCGAACGGATCTTCGAACCATTCTTCACAACCAAGGAGACCGGGACAGGATTTGGCCTCAGCCTTTCCCGCGAAATCGTAAACAAAATGGGCGGTGATATGTGGGCAGCGGGGAATGAATTCGGCGGCGCCACATTTACGATCGACTTGCCCGGAGACCGCCGCAAGGTCGCCGATCCCGCACGACCCTCGCCCGCAGCTTTGCAGCGGCCTCTCCCCGAGGGAGATGCCATCTCTGTTCTCGTTGTTGATGACGAAGACCACATCACCGAGTTGATCGAGAGTGTTCTCGCGGACACTCACAATACTCATGCGATGACCCGTGGCGAGCTTGCGATCGAAGCTCTCAAGAATAGAGATTTCGATGTTCTGATTTGCGATTTGCACATGCCCGGTGTCAGTGGTTACGACCTGGTGGAGTGGACGCGGAAGAACAGGCCCAACATTCGAATTCTTCTTCTCTCCGGCGACGTTGCGCGCCAGGAGACGGGTGATTTTGCAAAGGCCTGTTCTGCGCAATTTCTCTCTAAACCTTTTACCGTTTCCGAACTCAAAAACGCGGTTCAAAGGCTGTTTTCATGAAAAAACCAAGGACGGTTGCAATTATTCAAGTCCGCATGGGCTCAACGCGGTTGCCCGGAAAAGTAATGATGAAAATCGGAGGGCGCCCGCTGTTTGTCTACCTGAGCGAAAGGATTGCCGAGGCCCGATCGGTGGACTCGGTGATTGTAGCGACGACAACCAATCCTCGCGACAACGTGATTGTCGAAGAATGCGAGCGAAGCGGTATCGCCAATTTTCGCGGAAGTGAAACCGACGTGCTCGGCCGGTATGTTTCGGCGGCGCGCGCATGTCAGGCGGATATTATTGTTCGCGTAACCGGCGACAATCCCTTTACGGATCCCGAAAGTATTGACCGCGTGGTCGCTGCCATCGCTCAGCGCGGCGCGGACTATGCCATCGAGGCCAACCTGCCGATCGGTACTACGGGTGAAGCTCTGAGTTGGAAGGGATTGCTGTACCTCGATTCCGTTTCGAGCGCGGCCCGGCATCGCGAACATGTGACGCTGTACGCAAAGGAAAATCCCGGGGCCCTGAATTGCGAGTTTTTGAATCCTGAGCCGGTCTTGAATCGTCCCGAATTGAACTTTACCGTCGATTCACTTAACGAATATCTGTACGTGCGTGAAATTGCGGAGACGTTGCCTGCCGGCGGGTTTGGTCTAAAGGAAATCATTGCCGTTGCCGATGATAGCCGCGTGGAGGTGCAACAGCCTGCATGATCGTCGTAAAGAAAATCAATGGCGAGGAAATCGTTGTCAATTGCGAACTTATTGTATCGATTGAATTCAGTCCCCATGCCGTGATGTCGCTCACAACGGGAGAGAAAATAATCGTTGATGAGACGCGCGACGACATCGTCCGTAAAGTCATCGAATACAAACGCTCCATTTCCAAACGCCCTGAGGTTCTGTCATGGACTTAGGAACAATCCTGGGCATCGTTATCGCTCTAGCTGGAATTCTTGCAGGCCAGGCCATTGAAGGTGGATCGGTTCTGCAGATTCTGCAGCCCACGGCGGCAATGATCGTGTTCGGAGGAACACTCGGAGCCACCATGATTGGGTTTCCGATTGCCGTCGTGAAACAGGCAGCAGCGGATTTGTTGAATGTCATTAAAGATGACAGCGCGAGTCCCGCATCGATCATCGACGACATTATCCGGTTTACCAACAAAGCCCGCCGAGAAGGCATCATTTCACTGGAAAAAGACGCGGACGGCGTCAAAGACGAGTTCTTCAAGAAGTCCATCATGATGGCCGTGGACGGCACCGAGCCTAAAGAACTGCGCGAGACGATGGAAGTCGAACTTCAATACATGGAAGAGCGCGGCGAACATTCCGCGAAGGTCTACGAAGCGGCCGGCGGATTTGCTCCAACCATCGGAATCATTGGAGCCGTTCTGGGCTTGATTCAGGTTATGCAGCACCTCGACAACATCGATGAAGTCGGAAAAGGTATTGCCGTCGCTTTCGTCGCGACCATCTACGGAGTCGCCGCCGCGAACATTTTCCTGCTTCCGGCCGCCGGCAAACTGAAGTTCAAACATCGGGAAAAAATGATTGTTAAAGAAATGATGCTCGAAGGAACGCTGGGAATTCTGGAAGGTCAGAACCCGAGAGTCATTGAAAGCAAGCTGACGTCGTTCCTTAACGAAGAGTTTCAGAAGCTTCGCGAGCAACAGACCGGTGGAAAAGACAAGAAAAAGGCGGCGTAATGGCTCGGAAGAAGAAACATCCGGAACACGTCAACCATGAACGCTGGCTGGTATCGTATGCCGACTTCATCACGCTGCTGTTTGCTTTCTTTGTCGTGATGTTCGCGGCCTCGAACTCCGACCAGAAGAAAGCCGGTCAGATCGCTCGCGCGATCGATGTGGCATTCAAGGATCTCGCAATATTTCCCCCCACCGGCAAACTCGTTCCTTTGTACGACACGGGCGGCGTTCCTTCCGACACGAATAACCTTGTCGGAAACACGCATTCACAGTTCGATGCGAGTCAGATCATCGCAGCCAGCAAGCCTGGAAACGGAACCGGTGGAGCCGACGGTAAAGAAATGACCAAGGTCCGCGCACAGATCGAAAAGAAGATCGAAGAACAACTCGCGAATGGGACTATTCGTCTGAACGAAGATTCGCGAGGTTTGACCGTAAGCCTGAATGAGGCCGGCTTCTTTGATCCCGGTTCGGCGGTCATTCATTCCGAGGCGCTGCCCATCATCGATAAAATCGCGGCAACGCTGAAAGCGGTTCCGAACAGCTTCCGTGTCGAAGGCCACACGGACAACACACCAATCCATACGGCCCAGTTCCCTTCCAACTGGGAACTATCCACGGCACGCGCGACATTTCTGCTGGAGTACCTGCTGACGAAGAACGGCGTTCCGCCGGATCGGCTTTCCGCTGTCGGCTATGGAGAGTACCGGCCCGTTGCATCGAATGCCACCGCAGAAGGCCGAGCGGCAAACCGGCGCGTCGACCTGGTGATTCTCGGCGCCGCCGCGCAGCGGCTCGAACCGGCGGCGAAGCAATAAAGGGACACTTTTCTCCATGTTTCTTGTCCCCGCGTTGTGGTAAGAATTCCATCATGAAATGCGACGTCTGCACTGAAGACGACGGCCAGGGAATCCACTACCACGCCTTCATCGATGGAAAGCACCGCTGGGTTTGCGAAAGCTGCAAGAAAAAGCTGAAAGTCGAAACGGAACACACGGACGAATAAAACGACGCAGGATAGCGAGCCGGAGGGTTGAAAGTACTTTTTTCCGGGACGGAATGGGCGCAGTCCGTGTCTTTATTGTATTAGGCTACGCATATGAATCGGACCCGCGTCCTCATTGTGGAAGATGAACGTCTGGCGGCGGACGCCGTCAAGGCGCTGCTCGAACGCGATCCTGAAATCGAAATCGCAGGGATTGCACGAGATGGTGCCACGGCTGTGTCTTCGATTCGAGAACTCCAACCCGATATCGTCTTTCTGGATATCCAGATTCCCGAACTCGATGCGTTTGGCGTGATCAGCAGGATCGGTCCCGAGAACATGCCGGTCGTTGTTTTCGTGACGGCTTATGATCGATACACACTTCAAGCCTTCGAAGTTCATGCCGTCGACTATCTTCTCAAACCTTTCGAAGAGGATCGTTTCTTCGCAGCGCTGCGATGGGCAAAGCGGGAATTGCGGCTTACCGAGAACCGAAGATCCCCCCGGCTCACGAGTCTCGTGGAAACATTAGCGAGTCAGGCTAAACGGCGGCTTCCCATCAAATCGTCCGGCCGGATCGTTTTTGTGGATCTGGAATCCATCGATTATCTGGAAGCTGCGGGCAATTACGTTCTCCTGCATGCCGGCGAACAGGAATATCGAACACGTGAAACAATGAATGCTCTCGAAGATCGTCTGGGGCACACAGGCTTTGTGCGAATCCATCGCTCGGCGATCGTCAATCGAAAGCGCATCAAAGAACTTCGCCCGTGGTTCACGGGGGAGTACGCCGTGGTCATGACGAGCGGAAAAGAACTGACGCTGACGCGCAGTTATCGAGACCGCCTGCCGTTGCTGCTTTCGGCCGATTAAAGTTCGAATCGAAAATCCAGTGAGAAGCAAAAACGTCCACCGACAATCTTCGTGGCTGAATATTGCAATGGTCATCGCAGTCATGCTGATGGTCTGGACGTTTTTCGGCATGCTCTCGTCGTTTCAAATGTTCGTCAATACAGACGAAGACCGGGCCAAATTTCCCCTTTCGCTCGTGTTACAGCTCGCCATGGGAAACAACCTCCTGAAGGGAGTGCTGCTATTACCCTTCATATGGATTTTCGATCGCGTTCCGATTCGTCTCACGGACTGGAAACGCCGTTCTGTCTTGTACCTTCTTCTGTTTCCCGGCTTCGTTGCCCTTCATGCCGCCCTGCGCCCCTTTGTTGTTCCTTTCGTCTTGAACATGCCCACGCCGCCCGGGGTGAAATGGACGTATGGATTCAAGTTCATTACGATTGCGCGCAGTTTTGTTGTCGAGAATTCCTGGGGATTTTTCGGCGTTGTGCTGGGCTTTCACCTTTGGCAGTACGCCCGGCAGGCGCGCGAACGCGCGCTCAATGAAACGAGACTGGAAGCACGTCTGGCCAGCGCGGAACTGCAGATCCTCAAGATGCAGCTTCAGCCGCATTTTTTGTTCAACACGTTGAACACGATTTACAACCTGATTCCCCTGAATACGCACGAAGCGCAAGGCATGATTTCGCGTCTCGGTAATCTTCTTCGATTTTCGCTGGATCACGTCGCAACGGAAACGGTCACGCTGCGCGAGGAACTCGATTTTCTAATGGAGTACGTCAAGATCGAAAAGGTGAGATTCGAGGAACGATTGCAAGTGGAGCGCGACGCTCCTTTTAACACGCTGCAGGCCGAAGTTCCCAACATGATCCTGCAGCCTCTCGTTGAGAATGCCATCCGTCACGGGATCGGGAAAAAGGCATCCGGCGGCACAATCCGCATCGCGGCCCGCCGCAACAACGGTCGCCTCTCGATCACGGTCATCGACGACGGTGAGCCGCCCGCAGAATCCAGCCGTCAAACCCCAGGTATCGGGCTCGCAAATACCCGCGCACGCCTCACAAAACTTTATGGTCAGGATTTCAGTTTCAATCTTCAGCCATCCGGACAAGGAACAATGGTGAGTCTGGAAATTCCGTTTCAGGAAAAAGACTGAGTCTCAGATTCCGTCCGCAAGCGTGAACACTCGAGTGTACGAACGCTGATAAAGCTGGTAGACGGGCTGCTGTACGGAATACAGGTAGCTGTTTTCGAGCGGGCCCAGATAGAAATGGAGGGAAACGAGATTTTCGGAATCTTGAAGATTTGAAACCTGATGGATTTCTGTTGTCTCGATGCTCAAAACGCTTCCCGGTTTGAAATCCTCACCATAGTCCGCGCGAATGTGCCCGTTTGCCGTCTTCCTGTAGTTATCCGCGGACAGAATGCCGGATACGGTGTAAACGGTGCAGATCGAAGCTCCGTGATCGTGAATGGGACTGCGTTGGCCCGGCCGCCAGCAAAGAACAAGACACTCGAAGTCGGCGGTTTTGTAGACAAGATTTCGCGCATAGCGGTTTTCCGTGAATTGCGCGTAAGGCTCCACTTCGGAACGTTCCGGCTTCAAGTTCGAAATGAAACGGCGCAAATCCGGCAGCTTCATTTCTTTTGCGGTGTGTTTGAGTTCGTCGATGGCTGTGATGAGATTCATTCGTGAAGTTTGAATTCAGCTTAGCCTAGAATGATAAGCCGAGGTGGCGTGAAATGCTGAAGTGTTCATTCTGCAGCAAGACCGAGGATCAGGTGGCCAAGCTTGTGGCAGGCCCGCGCGTGTACATCTGCGACGAATGCGTGAACATCGCTGCGAAATTGATGAAAGGCGAGACGGGCATCTTCAACAAGTTTTGGAATATCGTGAAGCGAGTCTTTGGCCGCGGCTCTTACAACCGCGTGCCTGTCGAGTTATAAGGCGCGAACCAATGCCTCAGCCGGATGCAAGGGCAGCCGGCCGGTAGCGTGTTCCACTTGCTGCCGGCATGAGATTCCCGGAGCAACCACGATCGCATCCGGATTGCTTTCTACTGCGGGAAAGAGCCGGCGCCGCCCGATGGCAATCGAAGTATCGTAGTGTTCCTTTTCATAGCCGAACGATCCCGCCATACCGCAACACCCTGAATCGATTTCCTGGACCGGATACGCGAGCGCAAGCGCTTCCTTCAGATAACGCGAGCCTATCAACGCTTTCTCGTGACAATGGCCGTGCAAGAGCGCTTTTGTTGATTGTTTCTTGAAATCGAGCTTCCATCGGCCGGCCTGTTTTTCCTTCACGATGAATTCTTCGAGCAGGAACGACGCGTTCGCTACATCCGATGCGTTATGACCCTTTACCAGATCCGGATATTCATCGCGGAATGTGAGAATGCAGCTTGGCTCGCAACCCACAATGGAATAATCCTCTTCGACGAACGAATGCAGGTACCGGATGTTGAAATCGGCGTTCTCTCGAGCGGCTTCCGCAAGACCTTTTGAAATCATAGGCCGCCCGCAGCATTTGCGTTGTTCCGCGATTTGTACTTCGTAGCCTGCGGCTTCAAGAAGCTGAACGGTGGCTTTGCCGATATCGGGATAGTTGAAATTGATGAATGTGTCATGAAAGAGAACGACCTTCCCGGAGACGCTTTTTTCACTGCGGACTTCGGATATGGATCGCTTTGCAAACCACGATTCGAAAGTGTGCGATGCGAACAAGGGCAGCTTTCGCCGGGCATCAATTCCCACAAAACGGTCGAGAGCCCGGCGGACGAGAGAATTCGTCAACATCGAGTTGGCCATTCCCGGCCAGATTGAGGCCAGTCTGCTCGAAGAGTGAATATTCGCGAACATCCTGGAGCGCAGCGGTGTGCCGTTCTTTTCGTTATAGTGGGCCAGAAACTCGTACTTCAGTTTTGCGAGATCCACATTGGATGGACATTCAGCCTTGCATCCTTTGCATTCGAGGCACAGATCGAGTGTGTCGTAAAGATCCTTCCCGGTAAATTCATCGGGCGGAAGTTTTCCCGAAAGAATCTCACGCATCAAATTCGCGCGGCCTCGCGTGGAGTGTTTGTCTTCAAGAGTCACCATGTAAGACGGGCACATCGTGCCTTCATTCTTCTTTCGGCAAACGCCGGCGCCATTACATAGCTCGACGGCTGTAGCGAATCCGCCTTCGCGGGAAAAATCGTAGTGTGTGTTGATCGTGATGGTGTTGTATTTCGTGCCGTAACGAAGGTTTTCCGTCATGGGAGGCGCATCGACAATTTTCCCTGGATTCATACGATGCTCGGGATCGAACGCGGCCTTCACATCGCGAAACGCTTTATAAAGCTGCGGCCCAAAGAGTTTTTCGTTCAGGTGGCTGCGGGCCAGTCCATCGCCGTGCTCGCCGCTCATACCACCGCCGAACTCGACCACCAGATCGGCGATTTCATCGGTCATGTCTTTCATGACCTGGATTTCGCGGGCATCCTTTGTATTAATCAGTGGACGAATGTGCAGACATCCCACGCTGGCGTGGCCATAGTAACCGGCGCTTGTGTTGTATTTGTGAATGACCTCGCGGAATCTCACGAAAAAGTCCGGCAGCTTTGAAGGTTCGACGGCGCAATCTTCGACGAATGCGATGGGCTTGCGCTCGCCCTTCATGCCCAGAAGCAAGCCGAGACCGGCCTTTCGCACTTTCCAGATGCTGGTTTGTTCGGCAGCGTCGAAAGCGCGAACGTAAGCGTATCCGGATTTTTCTTTCTTCAATGCCGCTTCCATGGCGTCGAGTTTCGACCGGAGTTCCGCGTCGTTTTCACCGTAAAACTCGACAAGAAGGACTGCCGCGGGTTGGCCTTCGATGAATCCCATGAGACGCGAAATCTCGAGCGAATTCCGGCCGAGGCCGATGATCAGGTCATCGATCAGTTCGATGGCGGCCGGATTGAAAGGCAGGATGATCTCGCTTGCGCGAATGGAATCCACAATATCAGCGAAATGGACCACGCACAGCGCTGTCGCAGGCGGACGCGGCTCGATTCGTACCTTAGCCTGATGGACCGCAGCGAGACTGCCTTCGGAACCGACCATCATTTTGACAAGGTTGAATTTTCCGTTGCGAACAAATTCATCAAGGTTGTATCCGCTGACCCGGCGCATGATCTTCGGATATCGCCGATCGATTTCATCGCGATGGGCGTGAACAATGTCGGCAATCCGCCCTTCGAGGCCCCCACGCGCCACCGCTTCTTCAAATTTCATTTCACGAAACGTTCGGCCTTCACCCGACGCGAGAACGACATCCATTTCGAGAACGTGATCGATTGTCTTTCCGTAAAGGATCGAATGCGATCCTGCGGAGTTGTTTCCCATCATGCCGCCGATTGTGGCGCGGTTCGCAGTGGAGGTATCGGGCCCGAAGAGGTAGCCCATCGGCCGAAGGTGAAGATTGAGTTGTTCCTGAACGACTCCAGGTTCGACCATCGCCCATCGTTCTTCGGTGTTTACTTCGAGGACGCGATTGAGGTTTTTCGACATGTCGATCACAACCGCATCACCCACCGTTTGTCCCGCCAGGCTGGTTCCCGCGCCGCGCGGTAAGATTGGGACTTTGAATTCGCGCGCAACTTCCATCGTGGCGAAAACATCCTCGTGCGTTCGGGGGATCACCACACCCATCGGTTCAATTTCATAAATGCTGGCATCGGTGCTGTACATGAGCCGCGACGCCCTGTCGAAACGCACTTCGCCCTGGACGCGAGTCTTCAGCGCCTGGTAAAGGTCCTCATTCATAAGGCCGAAAGTGTAGCATGGCGGTTTGTCGGAAATATTTGCGGTTCATCAGATTCTGGGAACCCATTTGTCCGCAATTCCGTAAGTTGGATTGGTACCTCTCCCTCAACGGACAGGCCGGCGCCCAGCGCCGGGTGAGGGTCGAGAATCGAAGTTGTCACCCCTTGGAGCGGAATCTATGGCTCGTAAACGTTCAAGAAAACTTGTAGTCACATTCCTTTTTCTACTTATTGCTATAGCGGGCGCGGGCGTCTATGCCGTCACGGTTCTATCGAGGCCGACAACGGATGTCGATCCGTCGCGTCTGGCGACGGCCGAACGTGGGGATATTGCCCGGTCTGTTGTTGCCATCGGCCGAATCGAACCGATTGCCAAAGTGGAGATCAAGTCCAAGGCGAACGGCATTATCCAGGAGATCAAAGTTCAAGCCGGCGATCTCGTGAATGAAGGGCAGGTTCTGGTCGAACTCGACAAGGAAAACCTTACAGCGCGTCTGCGCGAAGCACGCGCCGCGCTGCTGGGTTCGGAGGCCAATGAAAAAGCAGCCCGAGCCGAGCTTGATAAAAACAAGATCGAAGCTGAAGGTGTGGATGTTGCCTTTGCAAGAAGGAATCTCGAACGCGCACAGCGATTGTTTAAAGACGGCCTCATCCCACAACAGACGTTTGATGACGCACAACGCGCTGTGGACCTTGCCGAAAATCGGCAGCGTGCCGCGCAGTCACAGTTATCTGTGACTCAGGCTCGCGTGTCGCAGGCGCAGGCAGCGATCGCGCAGGCACAAGCAACGGTCGAGCGCGCTCAGGAAGAGCTGGATAACGCGACGATTCGATCACCCATCAAGGGAATGGTTCTTTCGCGCGATGTTGAAATCGGCAGTCCTGTGTCTTCGATACTGAATCTCGGCGCAGGTGCGACACTCGTGATGGTTCTTGGAGATATTCGAGAAGTGTTTGTCCGCGGCAAAGTCGACGAAGCGGATATCGGCCTGGTTCGCTTGCAGCAGCCTGCGCGAATCAAAGTGGAGACATTCAAGGAGCGTCAGTTCGATGGACGTGTGACGCAGATTTCGCCGCTTGGAGTTGAGAAAGACAATGTCGTCAGTTTCGAAGTGCGGGTCTCCATCGACAATGCTTCAGGAGAACTTCGAGCCAACATGTCTGCCAACGCGGAGATCGTCCTGGATGAACACAAAAGCACTCTTCTCGTCCCCGAGAAAGCGGTGATCTATGACGCTCAACGAGCCGCGTCGATTGAGGTGCCGAATACGGCGATGCCCAAAGGCCGCGAGAAAAAACAAATCAAAGTCGGGTTCAGTAATGGCACCCGGACGGAAGTTATTCAGGGTGTCAAAGAAGGACAAAAAGTCATTCTGCAGTGAGTCATGATCATTCTTTCTCAAGTTTGGCAGAACCTGAAGGCGAACAAGGTGCGAAGTCTCCTCACCATGTTTGGAATTGTGTGGGGAGTGATCTCCATTGTGATTCTTTCAGCGTTGGGAGAAGGCTTTCAGCGCGGCAACAGCAGGGTTCTGCGTGAACTCGGTTCGAACATTCTTATCATCCGCAACGGACGCACGAGCACACAGGCCGGCGGCGAGCGCGCTGGCCGGATTGTCCGTCTGGAATTCGCCGACGTTCGCGCGCTGCAAAATCATTCGAAGTATCTTGAACACATCACTCCTGAAATCATGCGCGGCGGCGTAACGGTAAAGAGCGCGTTCAATGCGGCAACTCTGCAAATGAGCGGCGTCTGGCCCGTCTATCAGACGATCCGGACGATCGAGGTGGATCGCGGACGGCTGTTGAACCAGTCCGACAACGATGAATGCCGCCGCGTGATCGTTATCGGATACGAAGCGGCGCGGCAATTGTTTGCGGATCGCGATCCCATCGGCGCTCAGCTCACGCTGAATGGCATTCCGTACACGATTATCGGAAAGGTCCGGAAGAAGGATCAGGACTCCAACTACACCGGCGCCGATAACGAGCGTCTGTTTGTCCCATACGAGACGATGAGGAAGGACTTTCCGATACCCGGAAGCATGAATTCCCCGGATTCGGTGTCGGCGATTATCGCCGCCCCTTATGAGTCCGTGGCCGATGATCTGGTCCGCTCGATGGCCAGCCGCGGAAAAATTGATTTTACGAAAGGCGGCCCGTTGGAAGATGAAGTGCGCTCCATAATCGGGAACCGCCACAACTTTGACCGCCGGGACAACGAAGCCATATCGATTTGGAATACCGGGCTCGAATCCGTTTTGATGCACAACGTCATTGTCGGAATGGACGAGTTTTTCACGTCGGTCAGCATCATTACGCTGGTGCTGGGCGGAATCGGCGTCATGAACATCATGCTGATTGCCGTAAAAGAACGCACAAAAGAAATCGGAGTGCGCAAGGCGCTCGGAGCGACCCCGAAGAATATCCAGTGGCAATTCTTTGGTGAAGGACTGGCGCTGACGCTGATCAGCGGAATCATTGGTCTCAGCGTAGCCCTGGGTACGGCCGCGCTGATCAACCTGCTGCCATTGCCGGCGCGTTTTTCAGGAATGATTGTGACCTGGCGAACGGCCGCATTTTCCATTGTGACGCTGATTGTGATCGGCGTTGCTGCGGCTACGTATCCGGCGCGGCGCGCCGCGGAACTTGAACCCGTCGAAGCGCTACGTTTTGAGATGTAGAAAATGATCCTGAAACAGGTTCTGCTCCAGGCGATCACCGCTTTGATCAACCATCGATTCCGCGCTGCGATGACCATGCTCGGCATTGCATGGGGCATTGTTACTGTCGTGCTGCTCATGGCCTACGGTAACGGTTTCAATCGCGCGATCCTTTACGGTTTTCGCGGCGCCTTCTCAGATGGTGTTGTCATCATGTACGGCGGCCAGACGAGCAAACAGGCCGGTGGCGAACGCGCAGGTAAACCGGTTTTCCTGAAGCAGGAAGACGTCGAAAGCATTCTTGAGTCGCCGCTCGTGAAATATGCGAGCCCGGAATATATGAACGGACTCCCGCTTTCATCTGCACTACGACAGACAACGGTAGGTATTCGCGCGGTCAATCCGGATTACGCGATCATGCGATCTGAGATCGTACTCGCCGGAAGATTTCTCGATGCTGAAGATATTGAAAAACGCCGGCGTGTGATCTTTCTTGGCTATGAGATCGCGAATCGGTTGTTCGGCAATAGTCCGGCAGTGGGAGAGACGATTCGAGTTCGGGATGTTCCTTTTGAAGTTATCGGCGTCGGCACGAACAAAGTGCAAATGTCGAGCTATGGGTGGGGCCCCGACAAATATTGCGGATTCATTCCTTATACGGTTGCGAGCCAGTTCTGGAACACCCAGTACGTGAATGACATCGTGTGGCAGTCACTGAATCCTGTCTTCCACCCGCAGGCGACAAAACAAGTACGCGAAATCCTGGGTAACAGGAAAGGATTCAATGGAACTGATGAACGCGCCGTCCGAATGAATGACACTGTTGAAAGCCTGAAGGTGATCGGGGGGATTACGGAGGGTTTGAAGGTTGTTCTTACCATCATCGGAACACTCACGCTGACCATCGGCGGAATCGGTGTGATGAACATCATGCTGGTTTCGGTCACGGAACGAACCCGGGAAATCGGAGTGCGCAAGGCAATCGGCGCCCGGCGCCGGCATATCCTCCTGCAGTTCATGCTTGAAGCCATCGCAATCACTTTTATGGGTGGCCTGCTGGGAATTCTTCTTTCGTATGGGCTTGTGCATGCGATCGGTTCAAGACCATTCCTCGCCGATATGATGGACGACCCCACGAAGCAAACCGACATTCAGTTGTTTTTGTCACTCGACGTCGCCGGTGTGGCCAGTAGCATTCTGATGATGGTGGGATTACTCAGCGGGATCTGGCCGGCAGTCAAAGCATCTCGCATGGATCCTATCGAGGCCCTGCGTTACGAATAAACTCTGCGGCAGGGAACCAAGGCATTTGAAAGTGGAGATCCCAAAATTTTAGATTTCAGATTCTGGGATATTCCCTTTCAAAAGCCTTGGTTCCCTGCCCCAGAATTTATCGATGGGGTCCCGGCCAACTTTTTTTTGCTCGTGTTTCGGG